>NZ_JBEZAQ010000024.1:0-75207 GCF_040646655.1 Streptomyces sp. NPDC045431 | reverse complement strand
GCTCCGGAGGTCCCGCCCACGAGCGTGAGGGGGACGGGGTCGGAGCGTGGGGGGTGCTCGGGCGTAAAACGACTGAACTCGCGCGAAGCGCGGTGAACGAGAGCCCGAGCACCCCCCACCGAAGACCCCGGCCCCCGCCCGGCCCCATCGGCGCAGGCAACCACCGCAAGCGCCCACCGGCCACAAGCGCCCACCGGCCACAAGCCCCCCACCGGCGCAAGCGCCCACCGGCGCGAGCCACCCACCCGCCGCAAGCGGCAACCACCGCAAGCCACCCCCACCTCCACCCCCGCCCCCCACACGGTCCCTCCACGGCGAAAGCCCCCGACCACCCCGGCGCCCCGCACCGTAAGGTGGTCGCAAGCGCCCCACCGCCGCGCGCCTCCCGCGCCACCCCCTGCCCCACCAGCCGCTTCACCGTCGCAGCGGCCTCGCAGACAGCACATCGCAGACCGCACACCGCACCACCGCCCCCGCCGAGGAGCCGCACCCTCATGGTCGAGTACGCCGAGCAGCCCGCCTATCCCGTCGGACTTCGCCTCTCCGGGCGCCGGGTCGTCGTCATCGGCGGCGGCCAGGTCGCCCAGCGCCGTCTCCCCGCGCTCATCGCGGCGGGCGCCGACATCACCCTCGTCTCGCCGTCCGCGACCCCCTCCGTCGAGGCCATGGCGGAGGCGGGCGAGATCACCTGGGTGAGGCGCCGTTACGAGGACGGCGACCTCGCCGACGCCTGGTACGCGCTGGTCGCGTCCACCGACCCGGAGGCCAACGCCCGCGCCTCCGCCGAGGCGGAGCGCCACCGCGTGTGGTGCGTACGCTCCGACGACGCCGATGCGGCCACGGCCTGGACCCCGGCGACGGGCCGCGGCGAGGGCGTCACCGTCGCGGTCCTCACGGGCCACGACCCGCGCCGCTCCGCCGCCGTGCGGGACGCGATCCTCGAGGGCCTGCGCGACGGCTCCATCGGCGCGCCGCACCACCGCGCCCGTACGCCGTTCGTCGCCCTGGTCGGCGGCGGCCCCGGCGACCCGGACCTGATCACGGTCCGCGGCCGCCGCCTGCTCGCGGAGGCGGACGTCGTCATCGCGGACCGCCTGGGCCCGCGTGACCTGCTCGACGAGCTGCCGCCGCACGTCGAGGTGATCGACGCGGCGAAGATCCCGTACGGCCGCTTCATGGCCCAGGAGGCGATCAACAACGCGCTGATCGAGCACGCGAAGGCGGGCAAGTCCGTGGTCCGCCTCAAGGGCGGTGACCCGTTCGTCTTCGGCCGGGGCATGGAGGAGGCGCAGGCGCTCGCGGAGGCGGGCATCGCGTGCACGGTCGTGCCGGGCATCTCCAGCTCGATCAGCGTGCCGGGCGCGGCGGGCATCCCGGTGACGCACCGCGGCGTGGCGCACGAGTTCACCGTGGTCAGCGGCCACGTCGCGCCCGACGACCCGCGTTCGCTCGTGGACTGGGAGTCCCTCGCGAAGCTGCGCGGCACCCTGGTGATCCTCATGGGCGTGGACAAGATCGGCGCCATCGCGCAGGCGCTGGTCGCGTACGGCAAGGCCCCGGAGACGCCGCTGGCGCTGATCCAGGAGGGCACGACGGCCACGCAGCGGCGCGTGGACGCGACGCTCGCGACGGTGGCGGAGAAGGTCAAGGCGGAGGACGTACGCCCGCCGGCGGTCATCGTCATCGGCGACGTCGTCCACGAGGGCCCGCGCAAGCGCCCCGCGTCGCAGCCGTCCGCGTAACGCTCCCCCCTTACACGCGACCACACTCGACTCGCTCCGACGACGACAAGGCAGCACCCCCGTGGCGGAAATCCTCACCCTCGACGCCCCCGACGACCCCCGGCTGCACGACTACACGGGCCTGACCGACGTCGAGCTGCGCCGCAGGCGCGAGCCGGCCGAGGGTCTGTTCATCGCCGAGGGCGAGAAGGTCATCCGGCGGGCCGCCCAGGCCGGTTACGCGATGCGGTCGATGCTGCTGTCGGCGAAGTGGGTCGACGTCATGCGGGACGTCATCGAGGAGGCCGAGGCGCCGGTGTACGTGGTGAGCCCGGACGTCGCCGAGCGGGTGACCGGCTACCACGTGCACCGCGGCGCGCTCGCCTCGATGCAGCGCAAGCCGCTGCCGGCGGCGGACGAGCTGCTCGCCGGCACGCGCCGCGTCGTCGTGATGGAGGGCGTTAATGATCATACGAATATTGGGGCCATATTCCGGAGCGCCGCCGCGCTGGGCATGGACGCGGTGCTGCTGTCGCCGGACTGCGCCGACCCGCTGTACCGCCGCTCGGTGAAGGTCTCCATGGGCGCGGTGTTCTCCGTGCCGTACGCCCGCCTCGAGTCCTGGCCCCAGGGCCTGGAGACGGTACGGGAGGCGGGCTTCCGCCGGCTCGCGCTGACGCCGCACGAGAAGGCGGCGGCGATCGACGAGGTGGCTCCGCACCGCATGGAGCGGGTGGCGCTGATGCTGGGTGCGGAGGGCGAGGGCCTGTCGGCGAAGGCGCTGCGGGCGGCCGACGAGTGGGTCCGCATCCCCATGGCGCACGGGGTGGACTCGCTGAACGTGGGCGCGGCGGCCGCGGTCGCGTTCTACGCGGTGGCCACCGGCCGCCCCGAATCCTGAGCAGCTACCCCTGAAGGCCCTGCGCGGCCGCGATCCCCAGCAGCACGATCAGCGTCACGACGACGAAGACGACGATCCGCTGGCGCAGGAGCCGCGGGTTCGCGGGCCGGCGCCCGCCGGGCGACGTCCGTACGCCGGGCCGGGAGCCCGTGGGGCGGGTTCCGGGGCGCCCGCCTCCGGTTCGCGCGCCCCCGCGTGAGGGGTGCGGTGCGGGCGTACGAGGCGCGCCGCGCCCCTGGGTCGTACGCCCTCCCGTGTTGCGGCCGGTGTTGCGTTCCGTGTCCCGCGTGGGGCCCCGCTCCCCGTTGCGTTCCGTGTACCGCTCGGTGGGCCGGTCCGTGGGCCGCTCGTCCAGGGACCGGCCCACCGGTCGCTGCGCGAGCGGCCTCTCCGACAGGCCCTGTGCCTCGCGCGCGGCGATCTCCTTGAGCCGCATGGACAGCTGCAGCGTGCTGGGCCGCTCCTCCGGGTCCTTCGCCAGGCAGGCCCGTACGAGGGGGGCCAGCGCGTCCGGTACGCCGCGCAGCTGCGGCTCCTCGTGCACCACCCGGTAGAGCATGACCTCGGAACTGCCGTGCCCGAACGGCGAGTCGGCCATCGCCGCGTAGGCCAGGGTCGCGCCCAGCGAGAACACGTCCGTGGCGGGCGTGACGGCCGCGCCCCGCACCTGTTCGGGGGCGAGGAAGCCGGGGGAGCCGACCGCCGTACCGACGTGGGTGAGCGTGGAGGCGCCGGTCGCCCAGGCGATGCCGAAGTCGATGATCCGGGGGCCCTTGGGGGACAGCAGGATGTTCGACGGCTTGAGGTCCCGGTGGACCACCCCGGCCTCGTGGACGGCCACCAGCCCCTCGGAGAGCGCGGCGCCGATGGCGGCCACGTCGGCCGCCGACAGCGGCCCCTCCTCGGCGACCTTGTCGTGCAGGGACGGACCCGGCACGTACTGGGTGGCGAACCACGGGCGGTCCGCCTCCAGGTCGGCCGCCACGAGCCGCGCCGTACATCCGCCGCGAATGCGCCGCGCGGCCGACACCTCGCGGGCGAAGCGCGACCTGAACTCCTGGTCCTCGGCGAGATCCGGCCGGATCACCTTCAGGGCCACCCGCTGTCCACGCCGGTCGGAGCCCAGGTACACGACCCCCATGCCGCCGGCGCCCAGCCGCCGGTGCAGCCGGAACGAGCCGACGACACGCGGATCCTCGCGCCGGAGCCGCATCATCGCCATGTCCGTCCCCTACCTACGGTGGGGAGCTCCCCACCCCGCAGCCGCGGTTATCCGTTTGACGGGCACAGCTTACGTACCCGCGCCCCGGTGTGCTCATAGGCCGCGCCCTCGCAGCCGGATTGAGGAGTGGTCAGAAGGCGGCAGGGCTACGGGCTTCCGGCGGCCGCGGGGCCCACGGCCCGGCGGGCGAGGGGGAGTTGGGGCACGGCGCGGAAACGACCCGGTGCGCCGCCGAGCGGGGTGATCGACATCACCCCGCGCCCCCACCTCCCGAGACCCCCGAGCCCCCACCTCCCGCGAACCCGTCGCCCGCCCCCGCCACCCCTCGGGGATGTCCCCCACCCCCGGGACCGCGTCTCCACCCAGGGGAGTACGCGCCGGGCCCACGGCTCATCCTCCGGGAGGCCTGGCAATCGGTACGCGGGCATGACGCCTCGGACCGCCCGCGTCCCTAATGTTGGGGTCAAGCGGCGGGTGCGGTACTCGTCCCCCGAGATCGGACGCCCGCCGCTGCCAGATCGACAGGAGAGGAACCATGGCGGACACGGCACCGCGGACGCTGGTCCGCGCGCAGGGACGGAAGGCCTACGCCTCGTTCGGCGACCGCCCGTCCGGCAGGCGCCACCCGTTGGTGGCGACGATGATGGTTCTTCCCCTGGCGGCACTGCTGGTGGTCGCCTTCGGCGGCTGGGACGCGGTGCTCACACAGGCGTCGTCCGTGGGCGTGATGCTGGGGCGCTGAGCGGCGCCCCGGATCCGGGAGAGCGGCCCGGGTCGGGGACATCCGGCCAACAACCCCGTGGGGACGGGGGTGCGGCGGACGGCTGGGGCCTGATGCGAAAGACAGGCCCTGTGGGTGGCCGGCAGCTGGGGAGCTGCCGGCCACCGAGCTTTTCCCGGGCCGTAGGGTCGGCGTATGGAGACCGGGAAGGTACTCGTCCAGGAGCTCGCGGGGGTCGCGCGGCGTGCCGCGCATCCCCAGGGTCCGACGCGCGCGGGGTGTCCCGCGTGCGGGCGGAGCGCGCCCGCCGTGCTGGCCGACCGCGCGGACGGAACCGTCGTACGGCACGGGCACGCCGTCGCCAAGGCGCACGCGCCCGACACCGAGGAGGCCGCGCACCGCGCGCGCCTCGCGGTCGCCGCGCATCCCCGGCTGTCCGGCATCCTGCTGCCGCCGCTGCCGGTGAGCACCGCGGAGGTGCGGGGCCGCCCCGTGACGGCCTGGCCGTACGGCACACCCGTCGACCCCGCCGACCCGGACGCCGCCCCGTGGGAGGAGGCGGCGACACTGCTGGCCCGACTCCACGCGGTCCCGCCCGCCGACCTCCCCGGCCCCCTGCCCCCCATGCGCGGTCCGGCCAAGGCGGCCCGCGCCGTGGCGCGCATGCGGGCGGCGGAGCCGCATCCAGCCGCGGCTCCCGTCCTGGCGGCCTGGACGCGGCTGCCCGCCTGGGCCCGCGACGAAGCCCCGTCGCCCGGCCCGGCGGCGCTCTGCCATGGCGACCTCCACCTCGGCCAGCTCGTCCGCCACCCGGCCGCCACCGGCCCGTGGCTCCTCATCGACGTGGACGACCTCGGTCTCGGCGACCCCGCCTGGGACCTGGCCCGCCCGGCGGCCTGGTACGCGGCCGGCCTGCTGGCGCCCGACGTGTGGGCGCGGTTCCTCGGCGCGTACCGCGCGGCAGGGGGCCCGGCGGTCCCCGCGGACGGCGACCCGTGGCCCCGGCTCGACGTCCCGGCCCGCGCGCTGACGGTGCAGACCGCCGCCCTCGCGGTCGCCAAGTCCCGCGCCGAGCACCGGGACCTGGACGACGTCGAGCTCGGTGTCGTCGAAGCCTGTACCCGAATTGCGACACTCCCGCCCGAGTTGGAGCCCGGCCCCGCGTCGTAGGGTGAGGACACCATCCGTACGGCGAGGAGTTGAGCCGAACCATGCAGTGTCCCAAGTGCCACGCGCCCATGCACACGTACAACCGCAACGGCGTCCAGATCGAGCAGTGCAGCGGCTGCCGGGGGATCTTCCTCGACTACGGCGAGCTGGAGGCGCTGACCCGTCTGGAGGCCCAGTGGGTGCAGCAGGCCCCGCCCGCGCCGCCGGCCCCGCAGGGCTACCCGGCTCCGGCCGCCCCCGCCTGGGGCGCGCCGCACCACGGCCACCACGGGCACCACGGCAGCCACCACCGCGGCTTCGGTCGGCTGCTCTTCTCCTCCTGAGCGGGGGAACAGCACGGAGCCCCGGCCGCGTGATGCGACCGGGGCTCCGGACGGTGTGGACGATACTGGGATTGAACCAGTGACCTCTTCCGTGTCAGGGAAGCGCTCTCCCGCTGAGCTAATCGTCCTCGGGACCATGATCCGAACAATGAAGAAGATCAAGATCATGGGCACTGCGTGCGCGATACTGGGATTGAACCAGTGACCTCTTCCGTGTCAGGGAAGCGCTCTCCCGCTGAGCTAATCGCGCGGGGGATCCGAGGATCCGGGATCCGAAGATCCAGTGGACGATACTGGGATTGAACCAGTGACCTCTTCCGTGTCAGGGAAGCGCTCTCCCGCTGAGCTAATCGTCCTTGGAGGTGGAGACGGGATTTGAACCCGTGTAGACGGCTTTGCAGGCCGTTGCCTCGCCTCTCGGCCACTCCACCCGGAGTGCAGGGGGTCGGGAAGATCCCCCACTTCGAGCGGACGACGAGATTCGAACTCGCGACCCTCACCTTGGCAAGGTGATGCTCTACCAACTGAGCCACGTCCGCTTGTCGTTTCCGTTTCGCTTTCGCGTCCCGGCGACGTGTTGAACTCTAGCGGATTCCCGGGCCAGTACAAAAACGCGTTTGCCCAGCGTGCTGCGCTGACCTCGCCCGGCGCCGTCCCACCGGCCCCCGCCATAGACTCGCAAGCGTGCACCACCTCGCTCCTCTGGCCCGCTTCGGCGGCCTCCTCGCCACCGACCTGCGGGATGTCACCAGTGACCCCGAGGCCCTCGACTCGACCGGCTTCTGGGCGGTCAGCGCCGACTTCGAAGGCCGTCTGACCTGCGCCCGCTTCGGTGACGTCCGTACGGCCCCGGTTCCCGCGCCCGTCCCCGGCGCCTGGCGTGGACCCGCCACCGGCGACTGGACGTCGTCACTCGACCGCGCCGCGTACACCGCGGGCGTCCGCAGGATCCGGGAGCACATCGCGGCGGGCGAGGTCTACCAGGCCAACCTCTGCCGGGTGCTCTCCGCGCCCCTGCCGGACGCCGCCGCCGACGTCGACGCGCTCACCGCGCTCCTCGCGCGCGGCAACCCCGCCCCGTACGCCGGAACGATTCGCCTGCCCGCCCACGGCGTGGAGATCGCCACCGCGTCCCCCGAGCTCTACCTGCGGCGCGACGGCCGCACCGTCGAGTCCGGCCCGATCAAGGGCACCGGCCGCACGCCCGAGGACCTGCTCGACAAGGACCACGCCGAGAACGTGATGATCGTCGACCTGGTCCGCAACGACCTGGGGCGCGTCTGCGCCACCGGATCGGTCACCGTCCCCGCGCTCTGCGCCGTCGAGGCGCATCCCGGACTCGTCCACCTCGTCTCCACCGTGCGCGGCGAGCTCGCCCCGCGAGCGGGCTGGACGGAGCTGCTGGGGGCCACCTTCCCGCCCGGCTCCGTCACCGGCGCTCCCAAGTCCAGCGCCCTGAAGATCATCGAGGCGCTGGAGACCGCGCCCCGGGGTCCGTACTGCGGCGGCATCGGCTGGGTCGACGCCGACCGCCGCACCGGAGAGCTCGCCGTCGGCATACGCACCTTTTGGATCGACCGCGCGGACGGCGCCGCCGTGCTGCGCTTCGGCACCGGCGCCGGCATCACCTGGGGCTCCGACCCGGAGCGCGAGTGGGCCGAGACCGAACTCAAGGCGTCGCGGCTGCTCGCGGTAGCGTCGGGGACGTACGAGGCGAGTGGAAGGACCATCGGACAATGAAGCTGTGGGTCGACGGCGGGCTGCGCGACGCGGACACCGCCCGGGTCTCCGTGCTGGACCACGGCCTGACCGTGGGCGACGGGATCTTCGAGACGGTCAAGGCGGAGGACGGCCGCCTGTTCGCGCTCGAACCGCACCTCGACCGGCTCACCCGTTCCGCCCGCGGCCTCGGCCTGCCCGATCCGGACCTCGACGAGGTGCGCCGCGCCTGCGCCGCAGTCGTGGAGGCCAACCCCATGCCGCTCGGGCGGCTGCGCATCACCTACACCGGCGGCCTGTCCCCGCTCGGCTCCGAGCGCGGCGACACCGGGCCCACCCTGATCGTCGCCCTCGGCGAGGCCAAGCACCGGCCCGACACCACGGCCGTGATCACCGTCCCCTTCACCCGCAACGAGCGCGGCGCGCTCACCGGCCTGAAGACCACCTCGTACGCCGAGAACGTCGTCGCCCTCGCCCAGGCGCACGCGCAGGGCGCCTCCGAGGCGCTCTTCGCCAACACCGTCGGACAGCTCTGCGAGGGCACCGGCTCCAACGTCTTCGTCGTCCTCGACGGGCAGCTCCACACCCCGCCGCTCGCCTCCGGCTGCCTCGCCGGCATCACCCGCGCCCTCACCGTGGAGTGGACCGGCGCCCAGGAGACCGACCTGCCGATGGACGTCCTGCGGAGCGCCGAGGAGATCTTCCTGACCTCCACCCTGCGCGACGTCCAGGCCGTCCACCGGGTCGACGGCCGCGACCTGCCCGGCGCCCCCGGCCCGGTCACCGCCAAGGCCATGCGGATCTTCGCGGAGCGCGCCGCCCAGATGTGAGCCCCCGGTCGCGGGGTGGGTAGGACACTGCTGATGACCACCACCCTGCGGCCGACCGGGCCGCTTCAGCAGGCCCCCGACGGCACGCGCTCACGCTCGTACGACATCTGCGTGAACAGCCGTCCCGTCGGCGCGGTCGAGCTCGGCACCCTGCCCGGATTCGGCACGGCGATCGGGACCGTCCGCTCGCTGCGCGTCGACGAGCCCGACCGGCGGCGCGGCCGCGCCACCGTGGCCGCGCTCGCCGCCGAGGAGGTCCTGCGGGGCTGGGGCTGCCGCCAGATCCAGGTCGTCGTCCCCGTCGAGGCCACCGTCGCGCTCCGCATGACCGAAGCCCTCGGCTACACCGAGCGCGGCCGCACCATGGTGAAGGACCTCGAGGGGCCGCCGCCCACGCCGCCCGACGACGGCGTGACGGTTCGGCCGATGAGCGAGGCAGAGTTCCAGGAGTGGTACGCCACGGCCCGGGAAACCTTCGCCCGCGGCTGGATCACCCGCGGCGTACCGGAGGCCCAGGCCAGGGCGGCGTCCGAAACCAGCCACCGCACGAGCCTCCCCGACGGCCTCGCCACCGAGGGCACCGCCTTCCACGTGGCCGTACGCGACGAGAGCGTGATCGCCGGCCACATATGGACCGGCCGGCGCGCGCTCGACCCCGGCGGCGAGCCGGTCGCGTACGTGTACGACATCGAGGTCGCCGACGGCCAGCGCGGCCGGGGCTACGGCCGGACCCTGATGCTCGCCGCCGAGCGCACCGCCCACGGCTGGGGGCTGCGCCGCATCGCCCTCCACGTCTTCGCGGGCAACACCCCGGCGACGCGGCTGTACGAGTCGCTCGGCTACGCCACCACGCACCTCCACCGCTTCAAGCCCCTGCTCTAGGGGGTGTCTAGGCAGACGGTGAGGCCGCGGCGTACCTTGTGGATCTTGGTACGTACATCGTCCGACGGAGGAGAGTCCCCGGCATGGCCGTCATCCACCAGACCACCATCACCCCGAGCAAGCTGGAGATGCTCACCGCCTGGCTGCCCTCACGCCCCTGGTACCTCGGCGACGGCGAACCGCGGCTGACCAAGGCCGGCGGTTTCCGGCTGGACGACCCGGAGGGGGAGGTCGGCATCGAGTTCATGGTGGTCACCGACGCCGCACCGGGCGCCGACGGCGCCTCCGCACCGGGCGGCTACCTGGTGCCGCTCACCTACCGCGGCGCCCCGCTGGACGGGGCGGGGCACGCTCTCGTCAGCACCGCGGAGCACGGCGTGCTGGGTACGCGATGGGTCTACGACGGCTGTCACGACCCGGTCCTCACCGCCCAGTTGCTCGCCCTGATCGAGGGCCGGGTGCAGGCCCAGGCCCAGAGCGTCAGCGACGCCGTCGACCAGGAGGTCGCCCGCTCCTTCACCGGCGACGGGCCGGTCCCGGCGGACTTCACCACCGTCGTCGACCATCCGGACCGCACCGAGCTGTCCACACCGGACGGCGCGACGCTCGTCCTGCGGCGGATCCTGAGCCCCGGCTCCGACGGCCCGGCGGACCTGCCCGAGGGGGCCGCCGGACATGTCGCCGGTGCCTGGGAGCTGCCGGACGGCAGCCGCGCGCGGGGCCTGGTCGCCGTCCTGCACGTCTGAGAGTCGGCGCCTAGGCCTAGGCCTGGGTCAGGAGCCGGTCGGCGATCTCCGCGATGCGCTCGCGCAGACCCTCCTGGCTTTTGCCGCCGTCCAGCCGCTCGCCACCGATCACGTACGTGGGCGTGCCCGTGACGCCGATCGCCTTGCCCTCGGCCTGGTCGGCGTCCACGGCCAGCAGGTGGCGGCCGTCGATCAGCGCCGTGTCGAACTCCTCGGTGTCCAGGCCCAGTTCAGCCGCCACCTCCAGCAGCAGCGGCTCCCCGCGCGACGCCAGCTCCTCTGTCCTGGCCAGCACCGCCTCCGCGTACGGCCAGCCCTTGCCCTGCTCCAGCGCCTCCTCGGCGGCCTGCGCCGCAGCGTAGGCGTGCTGGTGCCGCTCCAGCGGGAAGTGCCGCAGCCGCACCTCCAGCCGGTCGCCGTAGCGGGCGCGCAGGTCGTGCAGGTCCTCCAGCGCGGCGTGGCAGTCGGGGCACTGGAGCTCGCACCAGACGTCGAGGACGACGGGCCCGGCGGCGCGGTCGGCGGCGCGGTCGGCGGTGTGGTCGGTGGGGGAGTCAGTCATGAGGCCAGTTTTCCAGCAGGGGCCGCGGGTCCCCAACCCGGAGATCTCCCTGAGGTTGGCCGGGGACCGTGGCCGCCGGGTGCGCGCCCGGTGCAGGATGGAGGGGACGTATGACCCGAGGGGTGTACGACCCGAACACGTGCGACCTCGCCACCGCCCAGGCCCTGGAGGACCGGATGCTCGCCGAGACCGTTTGCTCCGCCGTGTCGGCGGCAGGGCTGGGCATCGCGGCCATCGCCGCGTACCGCAGGCGGTTCCTCGCCGCCACCCGTATCGCCGCCTACGCGCTCGTCCCGCTCGGACTGGTGATGACCGGCGCCGTGGAGTGGACGGCCTTCAGCCCGGTGGCGTGGGCCGGTTTCGGCGTGCTCGGCGTGGCGTGGCTGCTGTTCGCGACCGGCAGGGCCGTCGAGCGGCGCAGGGCCGGCAGGCGCGCGCAGCCGGACGCGGTCGCCCCGGCCGCGTCGGCGCCCTCCCTGGGCGCCGGTTCCGCCGCACCGCGCCGGCCCGCCGGGAAGTCCGCCCCGAAGTCCGCCTCGAAGTCCGGCCCCGCCCCCGCCGACGACTTCAGCGACATCGAGGCGATCCTCAAGAAGCACGGCATCTGAAGCGTCCCCTGTGCGGAGCGGCTGAAGGGCCTCCGGGGAACCGACGTCCCCCACAAGCGTGTGGGAAGGGCCGTTCCCCGATCATCGGGCGTCCGGTTGCGCCATCATCGGCCCCGAGATGCTGGATACCTCGCGGGAGCGTCCTCCCGCCACCACGAAAGAGCCGCGCGGTTGCCTCTTCGCGCTGTCCCAGCCCCCGTTGATGATCTTCCTGGGGGTGATCGGCTGCCTGCTGCTCATGGCCGCCGTCCATGACCTGTTCCTGCTGTGACCCCGACCCGGCCCCGACCCCGGCCCCGACTCCCGCTCCGGCTCCGGATCAGCCGGTCGTGGCTTCCTTGCGGCGGGCCCGGTACGCCGCCACATGCAGACGGTTACCGCAGGTACGGCTGTCGCAGTAGCGGCGGGAGCGATTGCGGGACAGGTCGACGAAGGCCCGCCCGCAGTCCGGCGCCTCGCAGCGCCGCAGCCGCTCCCGCTCGCCCGCGACCAGGATGAACGCCAGGGCCATGCCGCAGTCGGCGGCCAGGTGGTCGGCGACCGACGCGCCCGGCGCGAAGTAGTGCACGTGCCAGTCGTAGCCGTCGTGGTCGGTGAGCTGCGGTGTGGTGCCGGCCGCGGCCACCAGCTGGTTGATCAGGTCGGCGGCGGTGTGTGCGTCGGGCGCCGCGAACACCTCGGCGAACCGTTTCCGTACGTCCTGGACCGCCTTCAGATCCCGCGTGTCGAGCTCGCCGACGCCGCTGACGTGGTGGTCGCGTACGAACGCGTACAAGGCGGCGACGTCCCCGAGTATGTCGTCCCGCCCGTCCTCGGGCGCCGTGTTCATCAAGTCGACGACGGTGTCGAGGGCGATCCGGGTGTCGTGGGGGATCAGCACGAATTCCGCT
Source organism: Streptomyces sp. NPDC045431 (assembly GCF_040646655.1). Classification (NCBI taxonomy): domain Bacteria; kingdom Bacillati; phylum Actinomycetota; class Actinomycetes; order Kitasatosporales; family Streptomycetaceae; genus Streptomyces; species Streptomyces sp. NPDC045431. Next base: position 62,912 of record NZ_JBEZAQ010000024.1, on the reverse strand, counting down.
CCGCTCCCTGGCCTGATGCGGTGGGCGGGCGCCCGCCGCATGTGGCGCCGACTCTAGCGGCTCGTGCGCGCGCCACCGGATGCGTGCCGGTTTCGTACCGGCTTCCCGGGCTTCGCGGGCTTCCCGGGCTTCGCGGGTTGGGCGGCACACGACCGCGCCGTCACGGCGAGGGTTCACCGTGACGGCGCGGGTGTCCGTCCTGTACAGCCTGTCGGTGGCCGTGTGGGGTTGTCCGCGCGGCGCCGTCGCCCCGAGTCGGACGGCGCCGTGCGGCTCTCGGCCTGGCTCAGCCGCTCAGCTCGTCAGCCGGTCAGCTTTCGGCCAGGATGTGCGAGAGCTCCGTATCGAGGTCGAAGTGTCGGTGCTCGGTGCCCGGGGGGACGGCGGCGTCGGTCCGCTTCAGGAACGACTCCAGGGCCCTCGCCGGGGCCTCGAGCAGGGCTTCTCCCTCCGGGGAGCTCAGCGCGATGCAGACGACGCCTTGGCCGTGGCTGCGAGACGGCCAGACACGGACGTCGCCGGTTCCGGTGGGGCGGTGCAGCCCCTCGGCGAGAAGGTCGCGGGCGAACACCCACTCGACCGTCTCCTCGGCTCCGGTGTGGAAGGTGGCGTGCACGGCATACGGATCGGCCGTGTCATACCGCAGGCCCGCCGGTACAGGCAGTGAGGACTCGCTCGACACAACGAGGCGCAGGTGCAGCTCGCAGCTGACCGTGGTGTTCATAAGCGCCAGGGCCTTTCGCTCAGTGTGCGCTCGGGGATTCGCACGTCGGCGAAATCGACATGCCACCTACGGTGCCGTTGTAAACCCCTCTGTCTGTTTTGTGATGGTTGAGCTCGCTCGTATGGCGGTGTGTAACCGGTGGTTATACGGCCATTCCGGTGCCCCCGCCTCGTCCGGTAGGTTGGGCCTCATGAAAGCGGAGAGTGACGAGCGGGGGAGGGGCGCCGAACCGGCTGCTCCGGAACCCGCCACGGGGGACGTGACAGGCCGCGAGACCGACGAACCGGCGCTCGGTTCGCGGGCACCCGGCTTCATCAAGGCGCGGCGCACGCTGCACCTCAGCTGGCAGGTCGGCGTGTTCGTCGTCGGCCTCGCCGTGGTCGGGGCGGGCATCGTGATGCTGCCGCTGCCCGGCCCGGGCTGGGTGGTGATCTTCGGCGGCATGGCCATCTGGGCCACCGAGTTCGTCTGGGCGCAGCTGGTGCTCCGCTGGACGAAGCGGAAGGTCACCGAGGCGGCGCAGCGCGCCCTCGACCCGAGGGTACGTCGGCGCAACATCATCCTCACGACGATCGGTCTGGTGATCATCGCCGCGCTCGTCGGTGTCTACGTGTGGAAGTACGGCATCGTCATGCCGTGGAAGATCCCCCGCTGACGGGACAACCCTCACCGGCCCCTCCCGGGGTGGTCGGAGGCACCTGCTGACATGCGGTAATGTTTGCGGTGCGCCCGGGCGATTAGCTCAGTGGGAGAGCGCTTCGTTCACACCGAAGAGGTCACTGGTTCGAACCCAGTATCGCCCACCACCCGGACCGGAGGCCCGGAGACGTGATCACGTCTCCGGGCCTCCGGCGTACCCGGCCCGCCCGCGCCCGTGCGGTCAGCGCAGCCGGCCCACCCTCTCGCGCAGCCGGCGCGCGTCCCGCAACCGCTGCTCGTACGTCGCCCCCACCGCGAGCAGCAGCAGCCCCGCCAGGGCCGGCGGCAGCCACCTCGGCAGCGCACCCACCACCTGCGCGATGTACGGCGCCAGCTCGTGCAACCCCACCAGCGCCAGCACCACACCACCCAGCACCAGCGGCGCCTGGAGCCGCAGCCGCGCCCCCACCAGCGTCACCGCGAGGGCCCCCAGCCCGAGCAGCAGCGGCCGCGCCCACTGGGCGTCACCCCACGCCGCGAACAGGCTCGGCACCAGCGTCGCGGCCAACCCCGGGCCGTACGCCGCCCACGACGACGCCTCCGGGTCGCGCCGCCTGCGCAGCACGCCCACCACCAGGGCCGGCACCGTCACCGGGAGCGTGTACGCCTCCGGTGCCGACACCCCCGAGGCCGCCAGCCGCACCCACGTCGCCGCCACGCACAGCACCGCGGCCGCGTACCCGGCGACAGGGCGCCGCTCCGGACGCACCGCCGTGGCCGCCGCCAATACGCCGCACAGCGCCAGCACGAGCGCCAGGTGCGCCGGACGGCCGGCCGCGAGCCCCACCGCCACCACCGCCGCGCCCGCACCGGTCAGCTCGACCGGCAGCGCCACCGGGTGGAGCCGCAGCCGCGCGCCCACGGCGACGGTCGCCGCGGGCACCGCGAGCAGCGCGAGCGCCGTGCCGTGCGAGGACAGCGCCGCGAGCCCGGCGCCCGCGCCCACGCACCCCGCCGCCGCGACGACCGCCACGCACGCCGCCACCGCCCGTACGGTCACGCCCTGCGTCACCGCCGTCAGCGCCGCGCCCGCGAACAGCACGGCCAGCACCCCCGCCACCACCACGGAGGCCACCGGCCCGGCACTCGCCGCCCACGCGGCGGCCCCGGCCGACGCCAGCCCGCAACCGAGCGCCACAGCCGCCAGGACACCCGCCGCAGCGCCCTGCTGCGGCAGCCGCCGCGCCAGCGCCTGCGGACGGGCCACCAGCGCCAGCAGCGCCGCCGTCAGCACCAGCTGCGCCGCCAGGGACGCCGCGTACGGCAGCCGTACCGCCTCCGGCAGGGAAAGCGCCGCCGCCGACGCCACGATCAGCGCGCCCGAACGGGCCGCCGTCCACCGCACCACCGCGAGCACCGCCGCCACCGTCACCAGCACCACCGGCGTCGACCACGGCACCCCGAAGCCCGGCACCACCACGGCCATCATCAGCGGCGCCGCCGCCCACGCCACCGACAGGCCCTGCACCACGCCCGACGCGCCCAGCAGCCCCAGCCGCACACCACCCGGCACCCGTCCGGCACCGGCCACCGCCGCCACGGCCACCGCGCACAGCAGGTACCCCGGCACCACCCACCCCGCGGGCAGCACCCCCCGCAGCAACCCGCCCGCACCGGCCACGGCCGCCAGGCCCGCCGCCGCCGCGCACACCACCGTCACGTCCTCCCGGAGCGCGGCCGTGCGCCACGCCACGTACAGCGCCAGGCCCGACGCCCCCAGCAGCAGCACGGCCCCACCGGCGCCGCCCGCCCCCACCGACAGCCGGACACCCGTCAGCACCGCCCAGGCGCCCGCCGCACACGCCCCGGCGCACGCCACCCCGCGCACCGCCGGCGACGGCCGCGCCCACAGTGCCAGCACCGCGTCCAGCCCCGCCGTCACCAGCATCGCCCAGGCCACCGGCAGTGCCCCGGCGTCCGCCGCCAGCGCCCCCAACGGCAGCGGCAGTTGCGCCGCCGCCACCGCCGCGGGCAGCGGCAGCCGCAGCCGCGCGACCCCCGTGCCGTAACCCGCCCACAACACCGCCAGCACACCCGAGGCGACCGCCGCGTACCCCAGGCCGCCCGCGTCCGGCAGCGCCACCCGGTGCAGCGCGTACGCGTCCAGCACCATCAGCACCAGACCCAGCCCCGCCACCGACTCCGCGGTCGACGCCAGCCCCCGCCGCAGCAGCGCCACCGGCGCCGCCAGCGCCACGGCCGTCACGACACCGAGGACGGCGGCGCGGCCGGCGATGCCCAAGTGGCCCCAGCTGACCAGCGTGAAGGCGACGGCGGCCACCGTCAGCAGCGCCCCGCCGAGCGTCAGCAGCACGTTCTGCGCGCTGCGCGGTGAGGTCTCCCGCCCCGCCACCGGCGGAGCGGGCGGAAGAGGGGGGTGGAGCACGCTGAGCAGCCAGGCCCGGCGTGCCAGCAACTGCGCGCGGCGCGCATCCAGTTGCACCAGCTCACGCTCGACGAGCGCGAGCTCCTGTGCGGGCGGCGGAATGTTGTCCATACGGCGGAGTGTGGCGCCTGTCACGCCGCCGCGGCATCGGTGCTCGTACTCAGATGCGCATGAGTACACCCGGCGCATGCGGGCCGGGGCCGTAACGGGTTTGAAGGAAACGCACCCGGACCTGTATGGTTCAGTGCGTTCCCGGGCGATTAGCTCAGTGGGAGAGCGCTTCGTTCACACCGAAGAGGTCACTGGTTCGAACCCAGTATCGCCCACCGCCGGGAAGAGCCGGTCCGTCACCGTACGGACCGGCTTTTTCGTGTCCCACGGGAGACCGGGGGCTACGCGGCCGCCGCCGGTACCTCCGGGCGCAACGGCCATGCCGGATCCACCGCCTCCTCCGACCCGTTGCGCGCGAACCACGCCTGCAGCCCGCGCGCCTGCGCCGCGTGCCACACCGCCTGCAGCGCGTGCAGCTCCGCCGGCGACAGCCGCTCCAGGCGCGCCGCGAACCGCCGCCCCACCGCCCGTACCACCTCGAGCGCCGCCGCCGCGTCCGCCGCCGCGTCGTGCGCCCCCTCCAGCGGGACCTCGTACTCGGCACACAGGTCCGTCAGGGTGCGCCGGCCCTTGCGGTAGCGGTCCAGGTGCTTGTCCAGCACCCGCGGATCCAGCACGCACAGCGGCGCGTTCTCCAGGTAGCGCGCGAACGACGAGGCGCGATGGCGGCGCAGCTCCCGGTCCAGCAGCGTCAGGTCGAACGGCGCGTTCATCACCACCAGCGGCCGCCCCGCCGCACAGTGCTCCGCCAGCGTCCGGCCTATCTCCTCCATCACCGGAGCAGGCCAGCGCCCGTTGCGCTGGAGGTGATCGTCCGTCAGGCCGTGCACCTCCGTCGCCTCGCGCGGCACCGGTATGCCCGGGTTCACCAGCCACCGCGTGGCCCGGACCCGCCCGCCCGCGGTGTCCTGAACGACGACGGCGGCCGACACGATCCGGTCCCGCTCGACGTCAACTCCCGTGGTTTCCGTGTCGAATGCGGCCAGGGGCCCCTCGTACCAGAGCGTCATACCCCGAACTCCTCGCGCGTGCCCGGCACATGGCGTCATGCCATCTGCCCGGAACGGTGATACCCGCGCCGTTTGCACCGTACGCAACGCGGTGACAACACAGGTGAGGGGTGGTCGAACTGACGCCCCGTCGTCGCCTGGAAGGCATGAAGAGCCATGGCGCTCGCGCAGCCCGAACCCGGGGGGCTGCTTCCCCAGCAGATCGCACCGCTGCGGGGCGCACTCGCCACCACCGCCTGCATGGAGACCCTCCAAGTGGGCTACCTCCACGCGGTCGCGGCCGCCGCCGGCTGCTCGCTCTCCCAGCCCTTCCCGGACAACGGCATCGACTGGCACGTCAGCCACAGCGCCCCCGGGCACGTGGTCGACGACGAAGTCACCGTCAAGGTGCAGCTCAAGGCCACGTACCAGATCCCGCCGCACCCCCCGGGGCCGACGTTCTCCTTCACCCTCGACAACGAGCACCTGGTGAAGCTCGCCCGGACCCCCGTCGCCGTGCACAAGATCCTGGTCGTGATGATCGTCCCCAGGGTCCGGGAGGAATGGCTGCGCGCCGGCCACGACCGCCTCGACCTGCGGCACTGCTGCTACTGGACCAACCTCGCGGGCCACCCGGTCACCGGCAGGCGCCGCACCACCGTGCGCATCCCCACCACACGGATCTTCGACGACCGGGCACTGTGCGACATCATGGCCCGGGTCGGGGCGGGAGGAAGACCCTGATGCACCGGCCGACCGACGAGCCCATGCGGCCCCACCCCCACCCCGTGACCGGAGTCCCGTCCCCGTGGACGGGCGCGGCCCCCGGCCCCGCCCCCGGAACCCCCGGCCCGGCCCTCGACCCCGCCCGCGTCGACCCCCTCGTCCTCGGCGCGCTGCTCGGCCGGCACGGCTGGCGGCGCCGCGGCGGCGCGACCGGGCGCTACAGCCGGTGGACCCCGCCGGGGCCCGGCACCACGCCCATCAGCCTCCTCGTCCCCGAGAGCCGCGCCTTCCCGGACTGCGACGACCTCCTCGGCGAGGCCCTCACCGCGCTCGCCCGCTGTCCCGCGCCCTCCGCCCGCGAGGTGCTCGTCGGCCTCACCGTGCCCAGCGACGAGATCCGCTGGTGGCGCGACACGCCCCCCGGCCCCTCCTCCACCGCCACCTGGACCGCCCAGGAGCAGCTCCGCTCCGCCGCCCGCCAGATCCTCCTCGCCGGCGCCCTCGCCGTACGGGGTCGCGCCCGCTACCACGGCGCACGCCACCGGCGGCAGGCCCAGGCCCTCCTGGACGGCGTCCTCGTGGCGGCGGCCCCCGGCGGGCGCGGCCTCACCGCCTTCGTCCCCGTCGACCCCGCCCGGGCCGTCACCGCACGGCTCTACCACGCCCTGTACGCCACCCGCGAGGCCGTCGACTACCAGCGGACCACCGGACGCCACGACGCCTTCGACGCCGCCGTCGAGGCGGGCGCCAGCCGCGAGCTCACCGAGGCCCTCATCGCCCTCGTACGCGGCGCCGAAGGCGCCGCGATCACCCTCGCCTGGGCCCCCGCCGCCGGCGCGCCCGAAGGGTGCGCGCCCCGCCCCGAACCGGTCGAGTTCTCGCCCGGGGACCTGCCCGCCCTGCGCGAGGCCGGCGCCCGCTACCTCCAGGACGAGCCCTCCGTGCCCGTTCGCCTCACCGGGGCGGTCGTACGCCTCCGCCGGTCGGGACCGCGCGGGCCGGGCACCGTACGGCTCCGGGTGCTCGCCGGGGCGGAGGTACCGCACGTACGGGTGGCCCTGGACGAGGACGCGTACCGCACGGCCGGCCACGCCCACCTGCACGGCCTGCCGCTGCGCGTCACCGGGCGGCTGGAGAGCAGGGGCGGCTTCCGGCGGCTGACGGACGCCTCCGACGTCGTACTCGTCCAGGTCGACGAGGCGGAGCGGGACCGGCTGATGAAGTCCCTCCAGGAGAACCTGGGCTTCTTCGGGGAGTCGGACGGGTCCGCCGACTGACCTCCGGACTCCGGGAAACCGTTTCGCGGGTGGGTCGGGCGGCTCGGTACCATGCGGTAATGCATTGCAATGCAATGCAACGCAGTGCTTCCCCCTTCAGTCAGGAGAGACCGGTGTCAGACGTCCGTGTGATCATCCAACGCGATTCCGAGCGGGAAGAGCGCGTGGTGACGACGGGCACTACCGCCGCCGACCTCTTCGCCGGCGAGCGCACCATCGTCGCGGCGCGCGTTGCGGGTGAGCTGAAGGACCTCGCGTACGAGGTCCGCGACGGCGAGACCGTCGAGCCGGTCGAGATCTCCTCCGAGGACGGCCTGAACATCCTCCGGCACTCCACCGCGCACGTCATGGCGCAGGCCGTGCAGGAGCTCTTCCCTGAGGCGAAGCTGGGCATCGGCCCGCCGGTGAAGGACGGGTTCTACTACGACTTCGACGTCGCGGAGCCGTTCACCCCCGAGGACATCAAGCGCATCGAGAAGCGCATGCAGGAGATCCAGAAGCGAGGCCAGAAGTTCTCGCGCCGGGTCACCACCGATGAGGCCGCCCGCGAGGAGCTGGCGAACGAGCCGTACAAGCTGGAGCTCATCGGCCTCAAGGGCAACGCCGCGCAGGCCGCCGAGGGCGCCGACGCCGAGGTGGGCGGCGGCGAGCTGACGATCTACGACAACCTCGACGCCAAGACCGGCGAGCTGTGCTGGAAGGATCTCTGCCGCGGCCCGCACCTGCCCACCACCCGCAATATCCCGGCGTTCAAGCTGATGCGCTCGGCTGCCGCCTACTGGCGCGGCAGCGAGAAGAACCCGCAGCTCCAGCGCATCTACGGCACCGCGTGGCCGTCCAAGGACGAGCTGAAGGCGTACCTCGACTTCCTGGTCGAGGCCGAGAAGCGCGACCACCGCAAGCTGGGTGCCGAGCTGGACCTCTTCTCCATCCCGGAGGAACTGGGCTCCGGCCTGGCCGTCTTCCACCCCCGGGGCGGCATCGTCCGCCGCGAGATGGAGGCGTACTCGCGCAAGCGCCACGAGGACGCCGACTACGAGTTCGTCAACACGCCGCACATCTCGAAGGAGCAGCTCTTCGAGACCTCCGGGCACCTGCCGAACTACGCGGACGCGATGTTCCCGCCGCTGGAGTTCGACGGGCAGAACTACCGCCTGAAGGCGATGAACTGCCCCATGCACAACCTGATCTTCCGGGCGCGCGGCCGGTCCTACCGCGAGCTGCCCCTGCGACTGTTCGAGTTCGGCACGGTCTACCGGTACGAGAAGTCCGGCGTGGTGCACGGCCTGACCCGCGCCCGCGGCTTCACCCAGGACGACTCGCACATCTACTGCACCAAGGAGCAGATGCCGCAGGAGCTCGACTCGCTCCTCACCTTCGTCCTCGACCTGCTGCGCGACTACGGCCTGACCGACTTCGAGCTGGAGCTCTCCACCCGCGACCCCGAGTCCGACAAGTTCATCGGCGAGGACGAGGAGTGGGAGGAGGCCACCGAGGCGCTGCGCCAGGCGGCCGAGAAGCAGGGCCTGCCGCTGGTCCCGGACCCGGGCGGCGCGGCGTACTACGGCCCGAAGATCTCGGTCCAGGCGCGGGACGCCATCGGCCGTTCCTGGCAGATGTCGACCATCCAGGTCGACTTCCAGCAGCCGAAGCGGTTCAACCTGGAGTACACGGCGGCCGACGGCTCCAAGCAGCGGCCGGTCATGATCCACCGCGCCCTGTTCGGTTCGATCGAGCGGTTCTTCGCCGTGCTGCTGGAGCATTACGCGGGCGCCTTCCCGGCCTGGCTGGCTCCGGTCCAGGCGGTCGGCATCCCGGTCGGTGACGCGCACGTGCCGTACCTGCAGGAGTTCGCCGCCGAGGCGAAGAAGAAGGGCCTGCGGGTCGAGGTGGACGCCTCCTCGGACCGGATGCAGAAGAAGATCCGAAACGCGCAGAAGCAGAAGGTCCCGTTCATGGTCATCGTCGGCGACGACGACATGAACGCCGGCACCGTCTCCTTCCGCTACCGCGACGGTTCGCAGGAGAACGGCATCCCGAAGGACGAGGCCATCGCCAAGCTCCTCGACGTCGTGGAGCGCCGCGTCCAGGTCTGACCCGGAGGTGAGGCGAGGGGCGGTCCCGGACGGGTCCGCCCCTCGCCGCATCCGCCCGTACGCCAGCGAATATGCTGGCTCGCATGACGACTGAGCCGGAGCAGCAGATCGGAGTCGGGACGCCTGACGCGTTCCAGCGCCTGTGGACGCCCCACCGGATGGCGTACATCCAGGGCGAGAACAAGCCCACCGGCCCCGGGGCCGACGACGGCTGCCCGTTCTGCACCATCCCGGCGAAGTCCGACGAGGACGGGCTGATCGTCACGCGGGGCGAGAAGGTGTACGCGGTGCTGAACCTCTACCCGTACAACGGCGGGCACCTCATGGTCGTCCCCTTCCGGCACGTCGCCGACTACACCGAGCTCGACGACGCCGAGACCGCCGAGCTCGCGGTGCTCACCAAGCAGGCGATGACCGCCCTGCGCACCGCCTCCGGTGCGCACGGGTTCAACATCGGCATGAACCAGGGCAGCGCCGCCGGCGCCGGGATCGCCGCCCATCTGCACCAGCACATCGTGCCGCGCTGGGGCGGCGACACCAACTTCATGCCGGTCGTCGGCCACACCAAGGTGCTGCCGCAACTCCTCGCGGACACCCGCCGGATGCTCGCCGACGCCTGGCCGACGACGACCGCTTAGTCAGGCGTCGTACACGTCCGCCTTCTTCGGCATCGGGTCCTGGACGAACCCGCTGAGCACCATCGAGCGGTTGGTGAAGCGCTCCGTGTCCACGCCGTGATCGTCGAGCATCTTGATGGTCGCGGCGTGTACCGCCCGCAGTACGGGCGTGGCCGCGCGGATGGCGTCGTCGGCCATGAAGCGGTGGCGCCAGGGCTGGGCGGCCCAGGCGTGCCGCAGGCCGAAGGGCTCGGGCAGGACGAGCTTGCCGCCGAGGAAGTCGAGGACCGGCGGGAACCAGGTCAGCGGGGCGCGGACGGCCAGCCGTACGACTTCGTCGTTGGTGATCAGCGGCAGCAGCACCTCCTTGGTCTCCCAGAACCGGATGGTCTTGGAGACCTCCTTCTTCGGCGCCTCCGGCTTCGTGGTGAAGAGCGAGTGCACGGGGCCGAGGGCGTGGCCGGTGACCTCGATGCGGAGCGTGTGCAGCAGGGCGGTCACGGTGACCATCATGGTGAGCACCAGCTGGCCGTCCCAGAGGACGAACTGCACGCCGAGGTAGTGGCGGTTGCCCTTGCCGAACTGGTTCTCGTTGCAGATGCGCTGTATCTCGTGCGGCTTGACCTGGTACGCGACGACGTCCTCGCCCTCGGGCCGCGCGACCTCCTTGGCGCCCTCGCCGACGGGGGAGACGATCCAGTGGCTGACCGACGGGGTGGGGAAGCCGGTCTTGAGAGTGCCGCGTTCGAGCATCTTGAGCTGGTCATGGATGGGGCGGATCACGTCCCAGGTGCGGAAGGCGTGGATCTCCTTGCCCTCCTTGGGGATCAGCTCCTCGGCGAGGTGCCAGCTGCCCCAGCGCGTGCCCATGCCGAGTATGCCCTTGGGGCCTGCGTAGAAGACGACGTTGGAGCGCTGCTCGGCGGTGAGCTTCTCCAGGGACTGGCGCAGCTCTTCGGCGGCGGTCTCGTTGGGGTCCTGGGGTACGGCTTCGGGGATCTTGGGGCCGATGCCGCCACCGCCGCTGAGGAGGGAGTCCCAGCGGGCGCGCAGGTCCTTGGCGGTGCGCTCGCAGACGCGTTTGGCGAGGAACCAGCCGACGACCGGGGCGACGACCATGATGCGGAGGTAGAGCCCCAGCAAGCCGGTGAAGGGCAGCCGGAGCAGGAAGAGGACGGCGAGGATGCCCATGCCGACGAGGAGGCCGGTGCCCAGGGCGCCGGAGCCCTTCTTGTCGGCGGAGGTCTTGGCGAGGGCGCTGCGCACCTGGAAGACCGTCATCCAGGCGAGCATGCCGGGCAGGAAGACGACGCCGAAGAAGACGGTGATCAGGGTGAGGAGCTTGTCGCGCCGCCTGCGGATGTTGGTGGCGGCCAGGCAGTGCTCGACGACCGTCTGGGGTTCGGCGCCGAAGGACTGGATCAGCGGCTTGCGGGCGCCGCCCAGCATCCGGACCTGTACGGCGCGGGAGAAGGCCTCACCGAGGTTGGGTGCGAAGAGGGAGAACTTGCCCTTCTTCACCGTCGACTCGTGCCATTCGTTGTTGGCGTCGAGGATCTTCTCCATCTTGTCGTCGCGGTAGGCGGCGGAGGCGAGCGCGTGCGTCGCCGCCATCTGTCCGGCCGAGCCCTGGATCGGGACCTGCGCCCCGGGGCTGAAACTGTCCATCGTCGTCACTGCCGCCGCCCCCACCTCTCACAGCTGTCCGCTCTGCGGCCTTCCCAACGACCGTGCCCGGCACACCTGGTGGCCGCCCTGAGCCGAGCAGTACAGCCTATCGGGGCGTACGGTCCGGTGTCCGGAGACGGCCGAATGCCGCCCACCGCGGGTGGTCCTCAGGACGGTTGCGGTGGGCGGCTGATCGATTCGGGATGGATTCGGATGGATTCGGGTCAGCTTGCGGACTTTTCGCGGACCTTCTCCGCGACGTGCGCGGGCATGGGCTCGTGGCGCGCGTACGTCCGGTCGAACCGGCCCGTGCCGTGGGAGATGGAGCGGAGGTCGACGGCGTACCGTCCGATCTCCAGCTCGGGCACCTCGGCGCGGACGAGGGTCCGCCCGGGTCCGGCCTGTTCGGTGCCGACGACGCGGCCCCGGCGGCCGGAGAGGTCGCTCATGACCGGGCCGACGTACTCGTCGGGGACGAGGACCTGGAGTTCGGCGACGGGTTCGAGGAGGTTGATCCGGGCGTCGGCGGCGGCTTCGCGCAGGGCCAGGGCGCCGGCGGTCTGGAAGGCGGCGTCGGAGGAGTCCACCGAGTGCGCCTTGCCGTCGAGGAGGGTGATGCGTACGTCGACGAGCGGGTGCCCGGCGGCGACGCCCTTCGCGGCCTGGGCCCGTACGCCCTTCTCGACGGACGGGATGAACTGGCGGGGCACCGCGCCGCCGACCACCTTGTCGACGAACTCGATGCCGGAACCCTGGGGCAGCGGTTCCACCTCGATCTCGCAGATGGCGTACTGGCCGTGTCCACCGGACTGTTTGACGTGCCGTCCGCGCCCCGCCGACCTGTCGGCGAAGGTCTCGCGGAGGGCCACCTTGTGGGGTACGGCGTCGACCTGGACGCCGTAGCGGGTGCGCAGCCGTTCCAGGGCGACGTCCATGTGGGCCTCACCGAGGCACCACAGGACGACCTGACCGGTGTCCTGGTTCTGTTCGAGGCGCATGGTGGGGTCTTCGGCGGCGAGGCGCGCGAGGCCCTGGGAGAGCCTGTCCTCGTCCGCCTTGCTGTGGGCCTGGATGGCGAGCGGCAGCAGCGGCTCGGGCATCGTCCAGGGCTCCATGAGGAGCGGGTCGTCCTTGGCGGAGAGCGTGTCCCCGGTCTCGGCGCGGACCAGTTTGCCCACGCAGCACAGGTCGCCGGCGATGCAGTGGTTCATCTGCCGCTGCTGCTTGCCGAAGGGCGCGGACAGGGCGCCGACGCGCTCGTCGACGTCGTGGTCCTCGTGGCCGCGGTCGGCGAGGCCGTGCCCGGAGACGTGGACGGTCTCGTCGGGGCGCAGGGTCCCGGAGAAGACGCGTACCAGCGAGATCCGGCCGACGTACGGGTCGGACGCCGTCTTGACGACCTCGGCCACCAGCGGCCCGTCGGGGTCGCAGGTGATCGCCGGGCGCGGGCGGCCGTCCGGGGTGGTGACGGCGGGCGCCTCGCGTTCCAGGGGTGTGGGGAAGCCGCGGGTGATCAGTTCCAGCAGTTCGACGGTGCCGAGGCCCTGCTTGCCGCCGGGGGCGGCGGGGGCGGCGGCGAGGACGGGGTGGAAGGTGCCGCGTGCGACGGCCTTCTCCAGGTCCTCGATGAGGGTCTTGAGGTCGATCTCCTCGCCGCCGAGGTAGCGGTCCATGAGGGTCTCGTCCTCGCTCTCGGCGATGATGCCCTCGATCAGCCGGTTGCGGGCCTCGGCGATGAGGTCGCGCTGGGTGTCGTCGGGTGGGTTCTCCCTCCGTTCGCCGGAGGAGTAGTCGAAGATCTTCTGGGTCAGCAGGCCGACCAGTCCGGTGGCGGGGGCGTGCCCGTCGGGTGCCTCGGGGCCGAGTACGGGCAGGTAGAGGGGGAGGATGGCGTCGGGGTCGTCGCCGCCGAAGATGTCGGCGAGGACCTGGGTGAGCCGCTCGAAGTCGGTGCGCGCGGTGTCGAGGTGCGTGACGACGATGGCGCGGGGCATGCCGACGGCCGCGCACTCCTCCCACACCATCCGGGTGGAGCCGGCGACGGCGTCGGCCTCCTGGGCCGCCGATACGACGAAGAGGGCCGCGTCCGCGGCGCGCAGGCCGGCCCGCAGTTCCCCGACGAAGTCGGCGTAACCGGGGGTGTCGAGCAGGTTGATCTTGTAGCCGTCCCAGCCGACGGGGACGAGGGAGAGCTGTACGGAGCGTTGCTGACGGTGCTCGATCTCGTCGTAGTCGGAGACCGTGGCGCCGTCCTCGACCCGTCCTGCCCGGTTGACCGCGCCGGCGGTCAGCGCGAGGGCCTCGACGAGGGTGGTCTTACCGGATCCGCTGTGGCCGACCAGCACCACATTCCGTACCGATGCGGGCTGGTCGGCCGTAAGAGCCCTGCCGGCGGCTCCTGGGTGGGTGTTCGCCTTGTCGCCCATGGTTTCTTCCTCCTGATCGCCGGTGCACGGTGCGTGCACGGTGGAGGTGGGGGGCGCGGGCGCGGGGGAGCGATCCTCAAGCGGGGCAGCTCCGGCGGTGCCCGCGGTGGTCTTTCGAGCTTTCCACTCCGGTCAGGCCGCGTCCATACGACAGACATACGCGTGCGTCGGGTATCGGGTATTCGCCGATGCCACGTGGGGTGCGTGGTGCCCCGGGGTGTGGGCGGGGCGGTGCTGGCTACGATGGGCCAGCCGGTGGCCGATGGGGCCGCGCGGCTCACCGACCCTCGGGAAGGCCATGCTGAACAAGTACGCGCGTGCGTTTTTCACGCGTGTTCTCACACCGTTCGCCGCGTTTCTGCTCCGCCGCGGAGTGAGCCCCGACGCCGTCACGCTCATCGGCACGGCGGGGGTGGTGGCCGGGGCGCTGGTCTTCTTCCCGCGGGGCGAGTTCTTCTGGGGCACGATCGTCATCACGCTGTTCGTGTTCTCCGACCTGGTGGACGGGAACATGGCCCGCCAGGCGGGGATCTCCAGCCGCTGGGGCGCCTTCCTGGACTCGACGCTGGACCGGGTCGCGGACGGGGCCATCTTCGGTGGCTTCGCCCTGTGGTACGCCGGCAAGGGCGACGACAATGTGATGTGTGCCGTGGCCATCTTCTGCCTGGCGAGCGGCCAGGTCGTGTCGTACACCAAGGCGCGGGGCGAGTCGATCGGCCTGCCGGTGGCGGTGAACGGCCTGGTCGAGCGCGCGGAGCGGCTGGTCGTCTCGCTGGTGGCGGCGGGTCTCGCCGGACTGCACGGCTTCGGCGTCCCGGGCGTCCAGGTGCTGCTGCCGATCGCGTTGTGGCTGGTGGCCGTGGGAAGCGCGGTGACGCTGGGGCAGCGTGTGGTGACGGTGCGGCGCGAGGCCGCGGAAGCGGACGCCGCCGGGGCGCGGGGGAGTGAGGCCACATGAGCGGGGCGAAGGACCGGCTGACGGACGCGCTGTACGGGCTGGGCTGGGCGGCGATGAAGAAGCTGCCCGAGCCGGTGGCGGCGGGCCTGGGGCGGCGCATCGCCGACACGGCGTGGAAGCGGCGCGGCCAGGGCGTGCTGCGGCTGGAGTCCAACCTCGCACGCGTGGTGCCGGACGCGTCCCCGGAGCGGCTGGCCGAGCTGTCCCGGGCCGGGATGCGTTCGTACATGCGCTACTGGATGGAGTCCTTCCGGCTGCCCTCGTGGAGCGCGCGGCGCGTGGCGGACGGCGTCGAGGTGCGGGACGTCCACCGCCTGACGGACGGGCTGGCCTCCGGGCGCGGCGTGGTGCTGGCACTGCCGCACCTGGCGAACTGGGACCTGGCCGGGGTGTGGGTGACCCGGTCGCTGGGCGTGCCGTTCACGACGGTGGCCGAGCGGCTGAAGCCGGAGTCGCTGTACGACCGGTTCGTGGCGTACCGCGAGTCGCTGGGCATGGAGGTGCTGCCGCACACCGGCGGGTCGGCGTTCGGGACCCTGGCGCGGCGGCTGCGCGCGGGCGGGCTGGTGTGCCTGGTGGCGGACCGGGACCTGTCGGCGTCGGGCGTCGAGGTGACGTTCTTCGGCGAGGCGGCGCGGATGCCGGGCGGGCCCGCGATGCTGGCCCAGCAGACGGGTGCGCTGCTGCTGCCGGCGACGCTCTGGTACGACGGCACGCCGGTCATGAAGGCGCGGGTCCATCCGCCGGTGGACGTGCCCGAGACGGGGACGCGGGCGGAGAAGACCGCGATCATGACGCAGGCGCTGGCCGACGCCTTCGCCGCCGGGATCGCCGAACACCCGGAGGACTGGCACATGCTGCAGCGGCTGTGGCTCGCGGACCTGGACGACGACCGGGGCCGGGGCCAGGGCCCTGACCGGAGCCGGGTGACGTCGTGAGGATCGGCATCGTATGCCCGTACTCGTGGGACGTGCCGGGCGGCGTCCAGTTCCACATCCGTGACCTCGCGGACCACCTGATCCGGCTCGGGCACGAGGTGTCCGTGCTGGCCCCCGCCGACGATGACACGCCCCTGCCGCCGTACGTGGTCTCGGCGGGGCGCGCGGTGCCCGTGCCGTACAACGGCTCGGTGGCGCGGCTGAACTTCGGCTTCCTGTCGGCGGCGCGCGTGCGGCGCTGGCTGCACGACGGCACCTTCGACGTGATCCACATCCACGAGCCTGCGTCGCCGTCGCTGGGGCTGCTGGCGTGCTGGGCGGCGCAGGGGCCCATCGTGGCGACCTTCCACACGTCCAACCCGCGCTCACGCGCCATGATCGCGGCGTACCCGATCCTCCAGCCGGCGCTGGAGAAGATCAGCGCGCGGATCGCGGTGAGCGAGTACGCCCGCCGGACGCTGGTGGAGCACCTGGGCGGGGACGCGGTGGTCATCCCGAACGGCGTGGACGTCGACTTCTTCGCCAAGGCCGACCCCAGGCCGGAGTGGCAGGGCGGCACGCTGGGCTTCATCGGCCGGATCGACGAGCCGCGCAAGGGCCTGCCGGTACTGATCAAGGCGCTGCCGAGGATCCTGGAGGCCCTGCCGGAGACCCGGTTGCTGGTCGCGGGCAGGGGCGACGAGGAGGAGGCCGTGGCCTCGCTCCCGGTCGACATGCGCCGCCGGGTGGAGTTCCTCGGCATGGTCAGCGACGAGGACAAGGCGCGGCTGCTGCGCAGCGTGGACGTGTACGTGGCGCCCAACACGGGCGGCGAGAGCTTCGGCATCATCCTGGTCGAGGCCATGTCGGCGGGCGCGCCGGTGCTGGCCAGCGACCTGGACGCGTTCACGCAGGTGCTGGACAAGGGCGCGGCGGGCGAGCTGTTCGCCAACGAGGACGCGGACGCCCTGGCGGACGCGGCGATCCGCCTCCTGGGCGACCCGGCCCGCCGCCAGGAGCTCCACGAGCGGGGCAGCGCGCATGTGCGGCGCTTCGACTGGTCGACGGTGGGCGCGGACATCCTGGCGGTGTACGAGACGGTGACGGACGGCGCGGCCTCGGTGGCCGCGGACGAGCGGGTGGGGGGCCTGCGGGCGCGGTGGGGGCTGGCGCGGGACTAGGGGCCTGTCTTCCGGATCGCGCCGGGCATTGTCAGTGGTGCCTGCGACGATCACTTCCATGACCGAAGCGACCGAAGCGGCCGAGGCGACCGAAGCGACCGCCTCCACCGACGCGACCGGAGCGACCGAGCTCGCCTCTGCCATCACGGGCTACTGGGACGCCGCCGCGGCGACGTTCGACGACGAACCCGATCACGGCCTGCGGGCGGCGCCGACCCGTGCCGCCTGGCGGGACCGCGTGCTGCGGTGGGCGCCCGCCGAGCCGTCCGACGTGCTGGACGTGGGCTGCGGCACCGGCTCGCTCTCGGTGCTGCTCGCCTCGGCGGGGCACCGCGTGACCGGCGTGGACCTCGCGCCGCGCATGGTCGAGCAGGCGCGGGCCAAGGCGGCGGCCGCCGGGCTCGCCGCGCGCTTCCTCGTCGGCGACGCGGCCGCGCCGCCCACGGGCGAGGACCGCTTCGACATGCTCGTCTCACGGCACCTGATATGGACGCTGCCCGACCCCGGGGCGGCGCTGCGCGCCTGGGTGGACCGACTCCGTCCGGGCGGCCGGCTCCTGCTGGTCGAGGGCCGCTGGCGCGAGGCGGGACCCACCGCCTACGTACCGGGTGCCGAGGACCTGCCGTGGAACGGGGGCGTGAGCGCGGAGGAGCTGGCCTCGGTGGTGCGTCCACTCGTCAGCGACCTGGACGTCGAGCCGCTCAGCGGGGTCCCGGAGCTGTGGGGCGGCCCGGTGGCGGACGAGCGGTACGCGGTGGTGGCGCGGGTCTGAGGCGGCGAAGGCGAGGCACGGGCGGCCGTTGGTGAAAAAGCCGCTCCGGAGCCGTCCGTAAAGGCCCTTTCCCGGGCTTCGGCGGGGCCCGGGAGGGCGGTGGTACGGGCGCCGGGGGGCAGGGCCGGGTCGCCTGGGGATAGCCCGCTGCGAGGCCCTCCACGGGTCCGCCACGCCCCTGGTGACCTGGGGTTTTGGCGTGTTCCGGCCTAGGATCGAGACCACGTGGGAGGGGGACCGGATGGACCGGGACATACGCACGGTGGACGACGTCATGGCGCTCCTGGACGGGCTCTTCGCGCCGGAGGCCGACCGGTGGACGGACGGGGCGGCGGCCTGGTGGGACGGGTTCTACGCGGACCGGTCCCGGCCGGTGCCGTTCTTCGTCTCCAAGCCGGACGAGAACCTCGTCTCGTACGTCGAGCGCGGGCTGCTCGCGCCGGGCGCCCGCGTCCTGGACCTGGGCTGCGGGCCCGGACGCAATGCGCTCTACCTCGCCTCTCTCGGGTGCGAGGTGGACGCCGTGGACCTGTCCCCGGCCGCCGTCGCCTGGGCCGAGGAGCGGGCCCGCGAGGCGGGGGCGAAGGTCCGCTTCCACTGCGGAGACGCCTTCGACGCCGACTGGACCGCACAGCGGCCCGGCGGCCCGTACGACCTGGTGTACGACTCCGGCTGCTTCCACCACCTGCCGCCCCACCGCCGCGTGAGCTACCTCGCCCTCCTGGACCGGGTCCTCGCGCCCGGGGGCCGCTTCGGCCTGGCGTGCTTCGCGGCCGGCCCCGGCGGCATGGGCTCGGAGCTGCCCGACACCGCCTTCTACCGGCGCAGCCGTGAGAATCGCGAGGGCGGTCTCCGGGGCGGCCTCGCCTACACACCCGACGCGCTGCGTCGCGTCTTCGCCGGTCTGACCGAGATCGAGCTGCGCCGCATGCGCGACGAGGCACCGGAGTCACCGCGCTTCGGCGAGCCGTTCCTGTGGACGGCCCTCTTCCGCCGCGCCGGCGCGTAGAGATCATGGGGGCATGGGACAGCACACCGCCATCGAACGGCTCGACCTCGGGCACTTCATCCGCCCCGCCGCCGAGGCGGGCACCGCGGACCCGCGCGTCGAGCCCGTGCTCGCGTACCTCGTACGGCACGAGGCCGGACTCCTGCTCTTCGACACCGGCCTCGGCTCCGGCGACCCCGAGGCCGAGGCGCACTACCGGCCGCGCCGCAAGGACCTCGGCGCCGCGCTCGCGGCGAGAGGTGTGAGCACGGACGACATCGACCTCGTCGTGAACTGCCACCTCCACTTCGACCACTGCGGGGGGAACCCGCTCCTCGCGGGCCGTCCCGTTCTCGTCCAGCGCGGTGAGCTCGCCACCGCCCGCGCCGGCGACTACACCATCGACGCGCTCGTCGACTTCCCCGGCGCCCGCTACGAGGAGCTCGACGGCGAGGCCGAGGTATGGCCGGGAGTCCGGGTCGTCCCGACGCCCGGGCACACGGCCGGGCACCAGTCCCTGGTCGTCTCCGGACGCGAGGGCACCACGGTGCTGGCGGGGCAGGCGTACGACTTCGCCTCGGAGTTCGCGTCCGACGAGATGGCCCGCCGCGCCCGCGCCGAGGGGGCCGAGGAGTTCGAGGGCCGCTACCGGCCCTGGCTGGACCGGCTCGCGGAGTTCGAGCCGAGCCGCGTCCTCTTCGCGCACGACCGCTCGGTGTGGGAAGGGCGCATGCCGGCGCCCCGGTAGCCTGTGCGCCCGTGATCGAAACCCTCATCTGGATCGTCGTCGGCCTGGTCGCGATCGGTCTCTACCTGAGCTGGACCGCGGGCCGGCTCGACCGGCTGCACGCCCGGATCGACGCCGCCCGCGCCGCGCTCGACGCCCAGCTCGTACGGCGCGCCTCCGTCGCCCAGGAGCTGGCCACCTCCAAGGTGCTGGACCCGGCGGCGTCGATCGTGTTGTACGAGGCGGCGCACGCGGCCCGGCAGGCCGAGGAGGAGCACCGCGAGGTCGCCGAGAGCGAGCTGAGCCAGGCGCTGCGCGCCGTGTTCGGCGAGCCGGAGCAGGTCGAGGTGGTGCGGGACGCACCCGGCGGCGAGGAGGCGGCACTGGAGCTCGCGGCGGCGGTGCGGCGGGTGCCGATGGCCCGGCGGTTCCACAACGACGCCGTACGGGCGGCGCGGGCGCTGCGCAGGCACCGCACGGTGCGCTGGTTCCGGCTGGCGGGCCACGCGCCGTTCCCGATGGCGTTCGAGATGGACGACGAGCCCCCCGTGGCACTCGCGGACCGGCCGTAACCAGGTCACCGACGTGAAAACGAGCCACCGGCTCACTATTGGCCCTTGATGTGGACTGGCCGGGGCGGGTTTCCTCACTGTTGTCGAAAACCCCCTGTTCTTTCGAGTGAGGTCCCTCGTGTCCAGCACGCTCCCCACCACCCCGCAGTCCCCCGAGACCGGCACCGCCCGCGTGAAGCGCGGCATGGCCGAGCAGCTCAAGGGCGGCGTGATCATGGACGTGGTCAACGCCGAGCAGGCGAAGATCGCCGAGGACGCCGGCGCCGTCGCGGTCATGGCCCTGGAGCGGGTCCCCGCCGACATCCGCAAGGACGGCGGCGTGGCCCGGATGTCCGACCCGAACATGATCGAGGAGATCATCGACGCGGTCTCCATCCCGGTCATGGCCAAGTCCCGCATCGGCCACTTCGTCGAGGCCCAGGTCCTGCAGTCCCTCGGTGTCGACTACATCGACGAGTCCGAGGTCCTCACCCCGGCCGACGAGGTCAACCACTCCGACAAGTGGGCCTTCACCACCCCCTTCGTCTGTGGCGCCACCAACCTCGGTGAGGCCCTGCGCCGCATCGCCGAGGGCGCGGCCATGATCCGCTCCAAGGGCGAGGCCGGCACCGGCAACGTCGTCGAGGCCGTCCGCCACCTGCGCCAGATCAAGAACGAGATCGCCAAGCTGCGCGGCTTCGACAACAACGAGCTGTTCGCCGCCGCCAAGGAGCTGCGCGCCCCGTACGAGCTCGTCAAGGAGGTCGCCGAGCTCGGCAAGCTGCCGGTCGTGCTGTTCTCCGCCGGTGGCGTCGCCACCCCCGCCGACGCCGCGCTGATGCGCCAGCTCGGCGCCGAGGGCGTCTTCGTCGGCTCCGGCATCTTCAAGTCGGGCGACCCGGCCAAGCGCGCCGCCGCCATCGTGAAGGCCACCACCTTCTACGACGACCCGAAGATCATCGCCGACGCCTCCCGCAACCTGGGCGAGGCCATGGTCGGCATCAACTGCGACACCCTCCCCGAGGCCGAGCGCTACGCGAACCGCGGCTGGTAAGGCGTACAACACCATGAGCAACACCCCCGTTATCGGTGTCCTGGCCCTCCAGGGCGACGTACGGGAGCACCTGATCGCCCTGGCCGCGGCGGACGCCGTGGCCAGGCCGGTCCGGCGCCCCGAAGAGCTCGCCGAGGTCGACGGCCTGGTCATCCCCGGCGGCGAGTCCACCACCATCTCCAAGCTGGCCGTGCTCTTCGGGCTCATGGAGCCCCTGCGTGAGCGCATCAAGGCGGGCATGCCCGTCTACGGCACCTGCGCCGGCCTGATCATGCTCGCCGACAAGATCCTCGACCCGCGCTCGGGCCAGGAGACCCTCGGCGGCATCGACATGATCGTGCGGCGCAACGCCTTCGGGCGGCAGAACGAGTCCTTCGAGGCGGGCGTCGAGGTCGCCGGCGTCGACGGCGGGCCCGTGGAGGGCGTCTTCATCCGCGCCCCCTGGGTCGAGTCGGTCGGCGCCCAGGCCGAGGTCATCGCCGAGCACGACGGCCACATCGTCGCCGTACGGCAGGGCAACGCGCTCGCCACGTCGTTCCACCCGGAACTGACCGGCGACCACCGCGTCCACGCCCTGTTCGTGGAGATGGTGCGCGCCACGCGCTGATCCCGTCCCGGTAGGATCTCTGGGGTTCGTTCTGAAATGGGTTACGCGAAGGAGACAGGCAGATGTCCGGCCACTCTAAATGGGCTACGACGAAGCACAAGAAGGCCGTGATCGACGCCAAGCGCGGCAAGCTCTTCGCGAAGCTGATCAAGAACATCGAGGTCGCCGCCCGCACCGGCGGCGGCGACCCGGACGGCAACCCCACGCTCTACGACGCCATCCAGAAGGCGAAGAAGAGCTCCGTCCCGAACAAGAACATCGACTCCGCGGTCAAGCGCGGCGCCGGCCTGGAGGCCGGTGGCGCCGACTACGAGACGATCATGTACGAGGGTTACGGCCCGAACGGCGTCGCGGTGCTCATCGAGTGCCTCACCGACAACCGCAACCGCGCCGCCTCGGACGTCCGCGTCGCCATGACCCGCAACGGCGGCTCGATGGCCGACCCGGGCTCGGTGTCGTACCTGTTCAACCGCAAGGGCGTCGTCATCGTCCCCAAGGGCGAGCTGACCGAGGACGACGTGCTCGGCGCGGTCCTGGACGCGGGTGCCGAGGAAGTCAACGACCTCGGTGAGAGCTTCGAGGTCATCAGCGAGGCCACCGACCTGGTCGCGGTCCGCACCGCCCTCCAGGAGGCCGGCATCGACTACGACTCGGCCGACGCCAACTTCGTCCCGACCATGCAGGTCGAGCTCGACGAGGAGGGCGCGCGCAAGATCTTCAAGCTGATCGACGCGCTGGAGGACAGCGACGACGTGCAGAACGTCTTCGCCAACTTCGACGTCTCCGACGACGTCATGGCGAAGGTCGACGCCTGACCGACGCACGCACGCACGCGAACGGGCCGACGGGACACACCCGTCGGCCCGTCGCGTTGTCAGTGCCACCCGATAGCCTGCACAAACAGATTGACGAAGGAGGGGTGGCGTGCGTGTTCTCGGGGTGGACCCAGGGCTGACGCGGTGCGGCGTCGGTGTCGTCGAAGGCGTCGCCGGCCGTCCGCTGACGATGCTCGGCGTCGGTGTCGTGCGCACACCGGCCGACGCGGAGACCGGTCACCGGCTGGTCGCCATCGAGCGCGGCATAGAGGAGTGGCTCGACGAGCACCGCCCCGAAATGGTCGCCGTGGAGCGCGTCTTCAGCCAGCACAACGTCCGTACGGTCATGGGCACGGCCCAGGCCAGCGCCGTCGCCATCCTGTGCGCCTCACGCCGCGGACTGCCCGTCGCCCTGCACACCCCCAGCGAGGTCAAGGCCGCCGTCACCGGCAGCGGCCGCGCCGACAAGGCGCAGGTCGGCGCCATGGTGACCCGCCTCCTGCGGCTCGACGCCCCGCCGAAACCGGCCGACGCCGCCGACGCCCTCGCCCTCGCCATCTGCCACATCTGGCGGGCCCCCGCCCAGAACCGGCTCCAGCAAGCCGTCGCCGCCCACCGGGCCATGACCGTGAAAGGCCGTACCGCATGATCGCCTTCGTGAGCGGCCCCGTCGCCGCGCTCGCCCCGACCACCGCCGTGATCGAGGTCGGCGGCGTCGGCATGGCCGTCCAGTGCGCGCCGAACACCATCGCCGGCCTGAAGGTCGGTCAGGAAGCCCGCCTCGCCACCTCATTGGTCGTCCGGGAGGACTCCCTCACCCTGTACGGCTTCGCCGACGACGACGAGCGCCAGGTCTTCGAGCTGCTCCAGACCGCCAGCGGCGTCGGCCCGCGCCTCGCCCAGGCCATGCTCGCCGTGCACAGCCCCGACGCACTGCGCGCCGCGGTCGCCTCCGGCGACGAGAAGGCGCTCACCGCCGTCCCCGGCATCGGCAAGAAGGGCGCCCAGAAGCTGCTGCTGGAGCTCAAGGACCGGCTCGGCGAGCCCCTCGGCTCCGTACCCGCCGCCCGCGCCGCGACGGCCACCCGCTCCTGGAGCGACCAGCTGCACGCCGCCCTGATCGGCCTCGGCTACGCCACGCGCGAGGCCGACGAGGCGGTCGCGGCCGTCACCCCGCAGGCCGAGGCGGCCGGCGGCGAGCCGCAGATCGGCCAGCTCCTCAAGGCCGCGCTCCAGACCCTCAACCGCACCCGCTGACCCCACGAGGCATTCGAACTGTGAACTGGGACGACACCGCACCCCCGGCCGACGACCCCGCGACCGCCCCCGCCGAGCGGCTGGTCGGCGCGGCCGCCGACGGCGAGGACCAGGCCGTCGAGGCCGCCCTGCGCCCCAAGTCGCTGGACGAGTTCGTGGGCCAGGAGCGGGTGCGCGAGCAGCTGGACCTGGTGCTCAAGGCGGCCCTCGCGCGCGGGGCCACCGCCGACCACGTGCTGCTCTCCGGCGCCCCCGGTCTCGGCAAGACCACCCTCTCCATGATCATCGCCGCCGAGATGGGCGCCCCCATCCGCATCACCTCCGGCCCCGCCATCCAGCACGCCGGCGACCTCGCCGCGATCCTCTCCTCCCTCCAGGAGGGCGAGGTCCTCTTCCTCGACGAGATCCACCGGATGTCCCGGCCCGCCGAGGAGATGCTCTACATGGCGATGGAGGACTTCCGCGTCGACGTCATCGTCGGCAAGGGCCCCGGCGCCACCGCCATCCCGCTGGAGCTGCCGCCCTTCACTCTGGTCGGCGCCACCACCCGGGCCGGACTGCTGCCGCCCCCGCTGCGCGACCGCTTCGGCTTCACCGCCCACATGGAGTTCTACGCCCCGAGCGAGCTGGAGCGGGTCGTCCACCGCTCCGCCCGGCTCCTCGACGTCGAGATCGAGGCGGACGGCGCCGCCGAGATCGCCGGCCGCTCCCGCGGCACGCCCCGCATCGCCAACCGCCTGCTGCGCCGCGTCCGCGACTACGCCCAGGTCAAGGCCGACGGCGTGATCACCCGCGAGATCGCCGCCACCGCGCTCGCGGTGTACGAGGTGGACGGCCGCGGCCTCGACCGGCTCGACCGGGCGGTGCTGCAGGCGCTCCTCAAGCTCTTCGGCGGCGGCCCGGTCGGTCTGTCCACGCTCGCCGTCGCCGTGGGCGAGGAGCGCGAGACCGTCGAGGAGGTCGCCGAGCCCTTCCTCGTACGGGAGGGGCTGCTGGCCCGTACGCCCAGGGGGCGGGTCGCGACGCCCGCCGCGTGGGCCCACCTCGGGCTCGTACCGCCGCAGGCCCACGGGCCGGGAAGCGGACAACAGGGGCTGTTCGGGGCGTGACGGCGAGGTCACTCGCCGGGCCCGGAACCACGGTGCCATGCTGGGCGTTGTTCCAATGATGCGGACTCGCCTAGACTCCGCCGATGCCGACCCTTCGGTCGGCGTACCCACCCCCGAAGACCAGGCCGCGGCCGACCCCGACGCCGACCGCGACCGTGCGAAGGATTTGTCGTCCCGTGGATATCGTGACCCTTCTCCCGTTCATCGTCCTCATCGGGGCCATGTTCCTGATGACCCGCTCCGCCAAGAAGAAGCAGCAGCAGGCAGCGGCGATGCGCAACCAGATGCAGCCCGGCTCCGGCGTGCGGACGATCGGGGGGATGTACGCCACCGTCAAGGAGGTCGGCGAGGACACGGTCCTCCTCGAGGTCGCCCCGGGCGTCCACGCCGTCTACGCGAAGAACGCGATCGGCGCCGTCCTCGAGGACGAGGAGTACAACCGCATCGTCCACGGCGACACCGGCACCGAGACCGACGCCGAGACCGACGATGCCGTCGTCCCGGACGACATCTCCTCGCTCACCGAGGGTGACAAGATCGACCTCGGCAAGAAGGACGCGGCCGACGACGCCGGGACCGCTCCCGAGGCGATCGACGCCACCAAGGACGCCAAGGACGCCAAGACCGACGACAAGAGCGACGGCGACACCGACGCGAAGTAAGGCTGGCATCATCCGGGACCGCGTGACGCCGCGCAGCGGCGTACCGCGGTCCGCGCGTCCGTGCCGACACACGCGGGGGAATCCCCACACCACTTCGTGGCCGCCTCGACGCTCACCCGGCGCGTGGCGGTTGGACAGGGAGAAACGAGAAGGTGGCAGCACCCAAGAAGGGCAGAGGGCAGGCGACGGGGGGCCAGGGCAGGCCAGGGCGTGCCCTGGCCCTGATCCTGATCGTCATGGGCGCCCTGATCGGCGGGATGTTCGCGTCGGGTGACCTCACCCCGCGCCTGGGCATCGACCTCGCCGGCGGCACGAGCATCACGCTCAGGGCGGAGAACCAGCCCGGCAAGCCGGACTCCATCAACAACACCAACATGCAGACCGCGATCGGCATCATCGAACGCCGCGTCAACGGTCTGGGTGTCTCGGAGGCGGAGGTCCAGCAGCAGGGCGAGCGGCACATCATCGTCAACATCCCCAAGGCGACGGACTCCAAGCAGGCCCGCGAGCAGGTCGGCACCACCGCCCAGCTGTACTTCCGGCCGGTGCTCACCGCCGCCGGCAGCGGCCCCATCGAGGAGCCGCCCGCCGCGAGCGGCTCCCCGAGCCCCAGCGCCAGCCCCAGCGGCAAGGCCACGCCCAGCGGCAAGGCGACCCCCTCGCCCAGCGCCACCACTCAGGGCCGCGCCGTCCCGGACGCCCTGAAGAAGGCCCCCTCGCCGTCGGCGACCCCCTCCGGCAAGCCGGCCCCGTCCGGCAGCCCCACCGGCAGCCCGAAGCCGTCCGGCTCCGCCGACGCGGGCGCCGCCGGCCTGGAAGCGCAGTTCGCCGCGCTGGACTGCCGCCCCAAGGGCGAGAAGAAGGAAGTGCCCAACCCGGCGCGCAACGCCGACCCGGCCAAGCCCACCGTCGCCTGTGGCAGCGAGGGCGACGCCAAGTACATCCTCGGCCCGTCCGAGGTCGAGGGCACGGACGTCGACGAGGCCAAGGGCGTCCTCGACCCGAGCCGCGGCATCTGGATCGTCCAGCTCGGCTTCACCGACAAGGGCGCCAAGAAGTTCGCCGCCACCACCGGCAAGCTCGCCTCGCAGGCCCCGCCGCAGAACCAGTTCGCGATCATGCTCGACGGCCAGGTGGTCTCCGCCCCGTCCGTCAACAGCGTCATCGGCGGCGGCAGCGCCGAGATCACCGGCAGCTTCAACCAGGACACCGCCACCGACCTGGCCAACATCCTGTCCTACGGCGCGCTCCCGCTCTCCTTCGAGGAGGAGAGCGTCGACACCGTCAGCCCGGCGCTCGGTGGCGAGCAGCTCATGGCCGGCCTGATCGCCGGTGCCATCGGCCTTGCGCTCGTCGTGATCTACCTGGTGGTGTACTACCGGGGCCTGGCGCTCATCGCGCTCCTCAGCCTCGTCGCCTCCGCAGTCCTCACCTACGCGCTGATGGCGCTCCTCGGCCCGGCCATCGGCTTCGCGCTGAACCTGCCGGCCGTCTGCGGCGCCATCGTCGCGATCGGTATCACCGCGGACTCCTTCATCGTGTACTTCGAACGCATCCGTGACGAGATCCGCGAGGGCCGCACGCTCCGCCCGGCCGTCGAGCGGGCCTGGCCGCGCGCCCGGCGCACCATCCTCGTCTCCGACTTCGTGTCGTTCCTCGCCGCCGCGGTGCTGTTCATCGTGACCGTCGGCAAGGTGCAGGGCTTCGCGTTCACGCTCGGCCTGACGACCCTCCTCGACGTCGTCGTCGTGTTCCTCTTCACCAAGCCGCTGATGACGCTGTTCGCCCGGACGAAGTTCTTCGGCAGCGGCCACGCGTGGTCGGGACTGGACCCCAAGCGCCTCGGAGTCAAGCCTCCGCTGCGCCGCTCGCGCCGTTCCGCCTCCGCGACCATCGACCCGAAGGAGGCGTGAGATGTCACGACTCGGCACCCTCGGCGCCCGCCTGTACCGCGGTGAGGTCGGTTACGACTTCGTCGGCAAGCGGATGCTCTGGTACGGCGTCTCCATCCTGATCACCATCACGGCCATCGCCGGACTGCTGATCCAGGGCCTCAACATGGGCATCGAGTTCAAGGGCGGCGTGGTCATCACCACCCCCAAGACCTCGGTGTCCGTCGCCGAGGCCAGGGACGCCACCGCGGAGGTCTCCGGCCACACCCCGATCGTCCAGGAGCTGGGCAACGGCGGCCTGCGCATCCAGATCAGCGACGTGGACACGGCCAAGGCCGACAAGATCGCCACGGCGCTCGCCGACGACCTGAAGGTCCCCGAGGACCAGCTCAACGCCCAGCAGGTCGGCCCGAGCTGGGGCGAGCAGATCGCCAACAAGGCCTGGACGGGCCTCGGCGTCTTCATGATCCTCGTGGTGATCTACCTCGCGATCGCCTTCGAGTGGCGCATGGCGCTCGCCGCGCTGATCGCCCTGATCCACGACCTCACCATCACGGTCGGCATCTACGCCCTGGTCGGCTTCGAGGTCACGCCCGGCACCGTGATCGGTCTGCTCACGATCCTCGGTTACTCCCTCTACGACACCGTCGTCGTCTTCGACGGTCTCAAGGAGGCGTCGAAGGACATCACCAAGCAGACGCGCTGGACGTACAGCGAGATCGCCAACCGCAGCCTCAACAGCACGCTGGTGCGCTCCATCAACACCACCGTGGTGGCGCTGCTGCCGGTCGCGGGCCTGCTCTTCATCGGCGGCGGCTTCCTGGGCGCCGGCATGCTGAACGACATCTCGCTGTCGCTCTTCGTCGGCCTCGCCGCCGGCGCGTACTCCTCGATCTTCATCGCCACGCCGCTGGTCGCCGACCTCAAGGAGCGCGACCCGCAGATGAAGGCGCTGAAGAAGCGCGTCCTGGCCAAGCGGGCCGCCGCCGCCAAGAGCGAGTCCTCCTCCACCGACGCCACGGACGGCGGCGATGAGCCGCAGGACGGCGCGGACCAGGGCGGCGACGACGCGACGCCCGCCGGGGCCGTCGTCGGCCAGCGCCGTCAGCCGACCCGCGGCCGGGGGAAGAGGCGATGACCGACAGCAGCACGCGGGAACTCCTGCTCAGCCGCATCCGGGACGTCCCGGACTACCCCAAGCCGGGCGTGGTCTTCAAGGACATCACCCCGCTGCTCGCCGACCCGAAGGCGTTCCACGCCCTCACCGGCGCGCTGGCCGAGCTCTGCGTCCGCAGCGGCGCCACCAAGATCGTCGGCCTGGAGGCGCGCGGCTTCATCCTCGCCGCGCCGGTCGCCGTCACCGCGCAGCTGGGCTTCATCCCCGTCCGCAAGGCGGGCAAGCTGCCCGGGGCCACGCTGAGCCAGGCGTACGACCTGGAGTACGGCTCCGCCGAGATCGAGGTGCACGCCGAGGACCTCCTCCCCGGTGACCGCGTGATGGTCATCGACGACGTCCTCGCCACCGGCGGCACCGCCGAGGCCGCGCTGGAGCTCATCCGGCGGGCCGGCGCGGAGGTCGCGGGCGTCGCGGTCCTCATGGAGCTCGGCTTCCTGGGCGGCCGGGCCCGCCTGGAGCCCGCCCTGGGCGGCGCGCCGCTGGAGGCGCTCATCGCGCTCTGACCGCGCGAGGCAGGCACGTACGACGGGCGCCCGGGGAACACCCCCGCGGCGCCCGTCGTCGTACCCGCCGCCTGTACCCGCGGCCCGTACCCGCCGCCTGTACCCGCGGCCCGTACCTGTGACGGTCCCGCACCCGCCCCCAACCGCGTGAAGCACCCGGCCGCCCGGGTCGATACCATGGGTGTCCGGGCTCGACCGGGGGACCCGGGACCCGCACGAGGAGCGCTCTTGCCAGACGAGGCCCAGCCACTCTCCGCCGCGAAACCCGACCAGCGGGCCGACCAGGCCGCGGCGACCCCAGCCACGCCCCAGAACCGGAACGAGCCCGCGGAGGGCGCGCCCAGGCCCCCGGCCACCCCGCAGCGCCCCTCCGGCCCGGCCCCGAAGCCCACCACGCCCGCCGCCGCCCGCTCCGGCGGCTCCTCCAACCGCGTCCGGGCCCGCCTCGCCCGGCTCGGCGTGCAGCGCTCGTCGCCGTACAACCCGGTCCTGGAGCCCCTGCTGCGCATAGTCCGCAGCAACGACCCGAAGATCGAGACGTCGACGCTCCGCCAGATCGAGCGCGCCTACCAGGTCGCCGAGCGCTGGCACCGCGGCCAGAAGCGCAAGAGCGGCGACCCGTACATCACGCACCCGCTCGCCGTCACCACCATCCTCGCCGAGCTCGGCATGGACCCCGCGACGCTGATGGCGGGCCTCCTCCACGACACCGTCGAGGACACCGAGTACGGCCTGGAGCAGCTGCGCAAGGACTTCGGTGACCAGGTCGCCCTCCTCGTCGACGGCGTCACCAAGCTCGACAAGGTCAAGTTCGGCGAGGCCGCGCAGGCCGAGACCGTCCGCAAGATGGTCGTCGCCATGGCCAAGGACCCGCGCGTCCTGGTCATCAAGCTCGCCGACCGCCTGCACAACATGCGCACCATGCGCTACCTCAAGCGGGAGAAGCAGGAGAAGAAGGCGCGCGAGACCCTGGAGATCTACGCGCCGCTCGCCCACCGCCTGGGCATGAACACCATCAAGTGGGAGCTCGAGGACCTCGCCTTCGCGATCCTCTACCCCAAGATGTACGACGAGATCGTCCGCCTCGTCGCCGAGCGCGCCCCCAAGCGCGACGAGTACCTCGCCACCGTCATCGACGAGGTCCAGTCCGACCTGCGCGCCGCCCGCATCAAGGCCACCGTCACCGGCCGCCCGAAGCACTACTACAGCGTCTACCAGAAGATGATCGTCCGCGGCCGTGACTTCGCGGAGATCTACGACCTGGTGGGCATCCGCGTCCTCGTCGACACGGTCCGCGACTGCTACGCCGCCCTCGGCACCGTCCACGCGCGATGGAACCCGGTCCCCGGCCGGTTCAAGGACTACATCGCGATGCCGAAGTTCAACATGTACCAGTCGCTCCACACGACGGTCATCGGCCCCAACGGCAAGCCCGTCGAGCTGCAGATCCGTACCTTCGACATGCACCGCCGCGCCGAGTACGGCATCGCCGCCCACTGGAAGTACAAGCAGGAGGCCGTCGCCGGCGCCTCCAAGGTGCGCACCGACGTACCGAAGAAGGCCGGCAAGGACGACCACATCAACGACATGGCGTGGCTGCGCCAGCTGCTCGACTGGCAGAAGGAGACCGAGGACCCCAGCGAGTTCCTGGAGTCCCTGCGTTTCGACCTCTCCCGCAACGAGGTCTTCGTCTTCACCCCGAAGGGTGACGTCATAGCGCTGCCCGCCGGGGCGACGCCGGTCGACTTCGCGTACGCCGTCCACACCGAGGTCGGCCACCGCACCATAGGAGCGCGGGTCAACGGACGGCTCGTCCCGTTGGAATCCACCCTCGACAACGGCGACCTGGTGGAGGTCTTCACCTCCAAGGCCGCCGGCGCCGGACCCTCCCGCGACTGGCTGGGCTTCGTCAAGTCGCCCCGGGCCAGGAACAAGATCCGCGCCTGGTTCTCCAAGGAGCGCCGCGACGAGGCGATCGAGCAGGGCAAGGACGCCATCGCGCGCGCCATGCGCAAGCAGAACCTGCCGATCCAGCGCATCCTCACCGGCGACTCGCTGGTCACACTCGCGCACGAGATGCGCTACAGCGACATCTCCTCGCTGTACGCGGCGATCGGCGAGGGCCACGTCACCGCCCAGTCCATCGTCCAGAAGCTGGTGCAGGCGCTCGGCGGCGAGGAGGCCGCCAGCGAGGACATCGCCGAGTCGGCGCCGCCCAGCCGCGGCCGCGGCAAGCGCCGCACCAAGGCCGACCCGGGCGTCGTGGTCAAGGGCGTCGAGGACGTCTGGGTCAAGCTGGCCCGCTGCTGTACGCCGGTGCCGGGCGACCCGATCATCGGCTTCGTCACCCGCGGCAGCGGCGTATCGGTTCACCGCGCCGACTGCGTCAACGTCGACTCGCTCTCGCAGCAGCCCGAGCGGATCCTCGACGTCGAGTGGGCGCCGACCCAGTCGTCCGTCTTCCTGGTCGCCATCCAGGTCGAGGCGCTGGACCGCTCCCGGCTCCTGTCGGACGTCACCCGGGTGCTGTCCGACCAGCACGTCAACATCCTGTCGGCGGCCGTCCAGACCTCCCGCGACCGCGTCGCCACCTCCCGCTTCACCTTCGAGATGGGCGATCCCAAGCACCTGGGCCACGTCCTGAAGGCGGTGCGCGGCGTGGAGGGCGTGTACGACGTGTACCGCGTGACCTCGGCCCGCCGACCGTGATGACATAACGGAAGATGGCCCCGACCACGGTCGGGGCCATCTTCCGTTACGCGATAGCGGGTGTCAGCCGCCGAACTCCTGCAGGCCCTTCAGCGCCTGGTCCAGCAGCGCCTGCCGGCCCTCCAGCTCACGCGCCAGCTTGTCGGCCTTGGCATCGTTGCCCGCCGCCCGGGCCGCGTCGATCTGCTTCTTCAGCTTGTCGACCGCGTCCTGGAGCTGCCCCGTCAGACCCGCCGCACGCGCGCGTGCCTCCGGGTTCGTACGCCGCCACTCGGCCTCCTCGGCCTCCTGGATCGCCCGCTCCACGGCGTGCATCCGGCCCTCGACCTTCGGGCGGGCGTCACGCGGTACGTGGCCGATGGCCTCCCAGCGCTCGTTGATGGCCCGGAAGGCCGCGCGGGCCGCCTTCAGGTCCGTCACCGGCACCAGCTTCTCGGCCTCGCCGGCGAGCTCCTCCTTCAGCTTGAGGTTCTCGGCCTGCTCGGCGTCACGCTCCGCGAAGACCTCGCTGCGCGCCGCGAAGAAGACGTCCTGGGCGCCGCGGAAACGGTTCCACAGCTCGTCCTCGTGCTCGCGCTGGGCGCGGCCCGCCGCCTTCCACTCCGCCATCAGCTCGCGGTAGCGGGCGGCCGTGACACCCCAGTCCGTGGAGCCGGAGAGCGCCTCCGCCTCGGCGACCAGCTTCTCCTTGACCTTGCGGGCCTCCTCGCGCTGCGCGTCCAGCGACGCGAAGTGCGCCTTGCGCCGCTTGGAGAACGCCGACCGGGCGTGCGAGAAGCGGTGCCACAGCTCGTCGTCGGACTTCCGGTCGAGCCGGGGCAGGCCCTTCCAGATGTCCACCAGCGCGCGCAGCCGCTCGCCCGCGGCCCGCCACTGCTCGCTCTGGGCCAGCTCCTCGGCCTCGACGACCAGCGCCTCCTTGGCCTTGCGGGCCTCATCGGTCTGCTTGGCCTTCTGGGCCTTGCGCTGCTCGCGCCGCGCCTCGACCGTCTCGACCAGCTGGTCCAGCCGCTTGCGCAGCGCGTCGAGGTCACCCACGGCGTGGTGCTCGTCCACCTGCTGACGGATGTGGTCGATCGCGGCCATCGCGTCCTTGGCCGACAGATCGGTGGTCTTCACCCGCTTCTCGAGGAGGCCGATTTCGACCACCAAGCCCTCGTACTTGCGCTCGAAGTAGGCCAGCGCCTCCTCGGGAGAACCGGCCTGCCACGATCCGACGACCTGCTCGCCGTCGGCTGTACGCACGTACACGGTGCCCGTCTCGTCGACGCGGCCCCACGGGTCGCTGCTCACAGCGCCTCCTCCACATGATGCCGACGAGGGCGGTCACCCCCGGGCATCGTCCACAGTTCCCTGACGGGCCTCGCCCGCCCTCCACAACGCGACAGTCGAGGTCGCGCTGCACAACGCCAATCTAGGCGACCGGCCGCCCGGCTGTCCGCACTCAGCGCGACCGAAATTCGGCAGTTCACGCGTCACTCCGCCCCGGGCGGGGGCGACGGGCCTCACGCCTTGCCGACGGTGGCCTTCTCGATGGTCACGGCCTTCTTCGGCGCGCCGTCCGTGGTGCCGCCTTCGACGCCGCCCTCGGCGATCTCCTGGACGGCCTTCAGGCCGGCCGCGTCCATCGTGCCGAAGGGGGTGAACTGCGGGGGCAGCTTGGTGTCCTTGTAGACCAGGAAGAACTGGCTGCCGCCGGTGTTCGGCTGCATGGTGTTGGCCATCGCGACCGTCCCGGCGGGGAAGGTCACCGTGCCGTCCGCGCCCGCCTTGCCCAGCGCGGTCAGGTTCTCGTCCGGGATGGTGTAGCCCGGGCCGCCCGTGCCGTCGCCCTTCGGGTCGCCGCACTGGAGCACGAAGATGCCCTGGGTGGTGAGGCGGTGGCACGTGGTGCCGTCGAAGTACTTCTTGTCCGCGAGGTGCTTGAACGAGTTCACCGTGCGCGGGGTCTTCGCCGCGTCCATGGCGATCTTGACGTCGCCGTGGTTCGTGGTGAGCGCCATCGTGTACTTCGCCTTGGCGTCGATGGCCATCTTCGGCTCCGGCGCGGAGCTCTCGCTCGCCGACGGCGACGGGAGGTCGACCGGCTTCTTCGCGTCCGCGGCGGACTCGGAGCGGAAGGTGGTGTACGCCCCGGCACCGACCACCAGCACCGCGACGACCGAGGCGATGATGACCGTGTTGCGGCGCTTGGCCTTCTTGCGGGCCTCCTCACGGCGCTTCATCTGCCGCTCGTACTTCTCCCTGGCGAGCTGGCGCCGCCGCTGATCGCTGCTGACCACCGGGTGTTTCTCCTTGTCGGTCGTCGGTCGTCCGTCCGTTCCCACCTGTCCTGGCGGAGCGTGCCCGTACCGTATACGGGTTGGCTGTGGAATGAGCAGCGCCGGTAGGCTCTGATCTGCTGCATTCTTCCGCCGGACGACTTTTTAAGGACGATCGTGCTCATTGCCGGGTTCCCCGCCGGGGCCTGGGGGACCAATTGCTACCTGGTCGCCCCCGCCGCCGGCGAGGAGTGCGTGATCATCGACCCGGGCCACCAGGCCGCCCAGGGAGTCGAGGAGACGCTCAAGAAGCATCGGCTGAAGCCCGTCGCCGTCGTGCTGACCCACGGCCACATCGACCACGTCGCCTCTGTCGTCCCGGTCTGCGGCGCCCATGACGTACCCGCGTGGATCCACCCCGCCGACCGGTACATGATGAGCGACCCGGAGAAGGCCCTCGGCCGCTCCATCGGGATGCCGCTGATGGGGGAGCTGACGGTGGGGGAGCCGGACGACGTCCACGAGCTCACCGACGGGGCGAAGCTGAGCCTGGCGGGTCTGGAGCTGACCGTGTCGCACGCGCCCGGCCATACCAAGGGGTCGGTGACCTTCGGCATGCCCGAGGCGGCGGACATCCCGCCGGTCTTCTTCTCGGGCGACCTGCTGTTCGCCGGCTCCATCGGACGCACCGACCTGCCGGGCGGTGACATGGACGAGATGCTCGCGTCGCTGGCCCGCGTGTGCCTGCCGCTCGACGACTCGACCGTGGTGCTGTCCGGCCACGGCCCCCAGACGACCATCGGCCGCGAGCGCGCCACCAACCCGTATCTGCGGGAGGTGGCGGCCGGCCAGGGAGCGGGCCCCGCTCCCCGACGAGGAATGTGACGAGAGACCTTCCGTGAGTACTTTCCAGGCCCCCAAGGGCACGTACGACCTGCTTCCGCCGGACTCCGCGACGTACCTGGCGGTCCGCGAGGCCATCGCCGCGCCGCTGAAGAACTCCGGCTACGGGTACGTCGAGACCCCCGGCTTCGAGAACGTCGAGCTGTTCGCGCGCGGTGTCGGCGAGTCCACCGACATCGTCACCAAGGAGATGTACGCCTTCGAGACCAAGGGCGGCGACAAGCTGGCCCTGCGCCCCGAAGGCACCGCGTCCGTGCTGCGCGCGGCGCTGGAGGCCAACCTGCACAAGCAGGGCAACCTCCCCGTCAAGCTTTGGTACTCGGGCTCGTACTACCGCTATGAGAAGCCTCAGGCAGGCCGCTACCGCCACTTCTCGCAGGTCGGCGCCGAGGCGATCGGCGCCGAGGACCCGGCGCTCGACGCCGAGCTGATCATCCTCGCCGACCAGGCGTACCGCTCGCTGGGCCTGCGTGAGTTCCGCATCCTGCTGAACTCGCTCGGCGACAAGGAGTGCCGCCCGGTCTACCGCGAGGCCCTCCAGGGCTTCCTGCGCGACCTCGACCTCGACGAGGACACCCGCCGCCGCGTGGAGATCAACCCGCTGCGCGTCCTCGACGACAAGCGCGCCGAGGTCCAGAAGCAGCTGGTCGGCGCCCCGCTGCTGCGCGACTACCTGTGCGACGCGTGCAAGGCGTACCACGAGCAGGTGCGCGAGCTGCTGACGGCGGCGGGCGTCGCCTTCGAGGACGACGAGAGGCTGGTGCGCGGCCTGGACTACTACACGCGCACCACCTTCGAGTTCGTCCACGACGGCCTCGGCTCCCAGTCGGCGGTCGGCGGCGGCGGCCGCTACGACGGCCTCTCCGAGATGATCGGCGGTCCCGCCCTGCCGTCCGTCGGCTGGGCGCTCGGCGTCGACCGCACGGTCCTCGCCCTGGAGGCGGAGGGCATCACGCTCGACCTGCCGGCCACCACCAGCGTCTACGCCGTGCCGCTGGGCGACGAGGCGCGCCGGACCCTGTTCGGCATCGTCACCGAGCTGCGCCGGGCCGGGGTCGCGACCGACTTCGCGTACGGCGGCCGAGGCCTGAAGGGCGCCATGAAGATGGCCAACAGGTCGGGCGCCCGGTACACGCTGGTCGCCGGCGAGCGCGACCTGGCCGACGGCGTGGTCCAGCTCAAGGACATGGAGTCCGGCGAGCAGGAGGCGGTCGCGCTGGACTCGGTCGTCGAGGTCCTCCAGGCCCGCTACGCCTGACCCGCCCGGCACGTCCGGTGAGCGGAGGCGGGGACCGGTGACCGGTCCCCGCCTTCCTTATGTCCACCGAACGGCGGACGGTGGCCCGCGTGCGGCAAAATGACCCTGCCCACCAGCCTCCGAACGATGGAACGGCGATATGACGACTGCGACGGTTCACGACGGGTCCCCGGATTCCCGGACGGGCACGGGTACGGGGGCGGGCCGGGCGTTCGCGTGGATGCTGGTGGTCACGGGGGCGGCGGGACTCCTCGCGGCGTGGGTGATCACGCTGGACAAGTTCAAGCTGCTGGAGGACCCGACCTTCCAGCCGGGCTGCAGCCTGAACCCGGTCGTCTCCTGCGGCAACATCATGAAGAGCGAGCAGGCGTCGGCCTTCGGCTTCCCGAACCCGATGCTCGGCCTGGTCACGTACGCCATGGTGATCGCCATCGGCGTCGCCCTGCTCGCCGGTGCCCGCTACCGCCGCTGGTACTGGCTGGGGCTGAACGCGGGCACGCTCTTCGGCGTCGGCTTCTGCATGTGGCTGATGTACCAGTCGCTGTACGAGATCAACGCGCTGTGCCTGTGGTGCTCGCTGGCGTGGGTCGCGACCATCGTCATGTTCTGGTACGTGACCTCGCACAACGTCCGCAACGGGCTGCTGCCCGCGCCCCGCGCGCTGCGCGGTTTCTTCGACGAGTTCACCTGGGTCCTGCCGGCCGTCCACATCGGGATCATCGGGATGCTGGTCCTGACGCGCTGGTGGGACTTCTGGACCAGCTGACGTGAGCCGAGCGGCCCGGCCGGGAGTGTCAGTGGGCTGACATAGGCTTCTGGATGTGGAGCCCGACCTCTTTACCGCCGCAGCCGAAGACCGCCAGGAGAAGGACCCGGCCGGCCGACCCCTGGCCGTCCGGATGCGCCCGCGCACCCTGGACGAGGTCGTCGGCCAGCAGCATCTGCTCAAGCCCGGATCCCCGCTGCGCCGCCTGGTGGGCGAGGGCTCCGGCGGCCCGGCGGGCGCCTCGTCCGTGATCCTGTGGGGTCCGCCGGGCACGGGCAAGACCACCCTGGCGTACGTCGTCTCCAAGGCGACCAACAAGCGCTTCGTGGAGCTCTCCGCGATCACGGCCGGCGTCAAGGAGGTCCGCGCGGTCATCGACGGCGCCCGCCGCGCCACCGGTGGCTTCGGCAAGGAGACCGTCCTCTTCCTCGACGAGATCCACCGCTTCAGCAAGGCCCAGCAGGACTCGCTCCTGCCCGCCGTGGAGAACCGCTGGGTCACCCTCATCGCCGCCACCACCGAGAACCCGTACTTCTCGGTGATCTCCCCGCTGCTCTCCCGCTCGCTCCTGCTCACCCTGGAGCCGCTCACCGACGACGACATCGGCGGCCTGCTGGAGCGCGCGCTCACCGACGAGCGCGGTCTGGGCGGCGCGGTCACCCTGCCCGAGGACGCCCGGGCGCATCTGCTGCGGATCGCGGGCGGCGACGCCCGCCGGGCGCTGACCGCGCTGGAGGCGGCCGCCGGAGCGGCGATGGCCAAGGGGGAGCCGGAGATCACCCTCTCCACCCTGGAGGAGACGGTCGACCGGGCGGCGGTGACGTACGACCGGGACGGCGACCAGCACTACGACGTGGCGAGCGCGCTGATCAAGTCGATCCGCGGTTCGGACGTGGACGCGGCGCTGCACTACCTGGCGCGGATGATCGAGGCGGGGGAGGACCCGCGGTTCATCGCCCGCCGGCTCATGATCTCCGCGAGTGAGGACATCGGGCTCGCGGACCCGACCGCCCTGCCCCTCGCGGTCGCGGCGGCCCAGGCGGTGGCCATGATCGGCTTCCCGGAGGCGGCCCTCACCCTGAGCCACGCCACGATCGCACTCGCCCTCGCCCCGAAGTCGAACGCCGCGACGACGGCGATCTCCGCCGCCCGGGAGGACGTACGGAACGGGCTGGCGGGACCGGTCCCGCCCCATCTGCGCGACGGCCACTACAAGGGCGCGGCCAAGCTGGGCCACGCCCAGGGATACGTCTACCCCCACGACGTCCCGGGCGGTATCGCCGCCCAGCAGTACGCGCCGGACGCGATCCACGGCAAGCGGTACTACGAACCCACGCGGTACGGCGCGGAGGCGCGGTACGCGGACGTGGTGGAGAAGGTGCGCGAGCGACTGCGGGGCGAAGGCACCGCGTAGTCGGCGCCCGGGTGTCAGCTCCGCGCGGCCTGGAAGAGGGTGTGCATGGCCCGCCGCAGCCCGTTGACGTCGCGCACGGGCGCGGGGAAGTCGAAGCGCGCGTCGAAGCAACGCCCGGCCGTGTCCCGGCACCGCACCCGCAGCCCGAACCGGTCCAGCGCGAGCGGCACCACACGCTCCACCTCCTGCGCCTGCTGGGCGCCCTGCGCGTCGTCGCGTTCGAGCAGGGTGCTCAGGGCCTGGACGTGGTCGTCGTGGGTGGCGGCGAGGTGCTGGAGCAGCTCGGTCTCGTACGCGGTGAGGGGGTCGGGCCGGGCGGCCGCGAAGTCCTCGGAACCGACCATCGCGTCGCCCCACAGGTCGTCGACGTACACCTCGCCGACCTCCAGGCGCAGCATCATGTGGCCGGGGGCGGCGATGCCGGGCGCGCAGGTCAGCCAGCCGGAGACCCAGGCGCGGCCACGGATCCGGTCCGGGACGGCGACCGGGGCGACGTCGGTCAGCTCCAGCACGGCGGGCAGTTCGTCGTCCTGCGCGTGCGTCGCGGCCCGTACGGCCGGGGAGTCCGCGGGGTACAGCAGGAAGACCTCGCCCTCGGTGCCGACGGTCCGCGCGTCGGGCACCAGCTGCTCGGGGCGGGCGCCGTCGGTCCCGGGCGCGATCAGTACCGCGGAGCATGTACTCTGTACGAGAGTTCGTGTGCGCTCGGCTGCTGACGGCATCCGGGCGATTTCAAGCCCGCTGGGACGCGGCTGACCATGAGCTGATCGGACCTCCGTCACATCGACGCTCTGCGAGGCAGGAGCGTCGCTCTTTGTGCTGCAGTCTGTGATGCGCGTGGTGTTCCCAGGGCTCGACATGCGATCTCCTTGATTAAGGTAAGCCTAACCTAACCTATATCGGAGGTCTGGAGAACGTGCCTAACCAGTCGCGTCCCAAGGTCAAGAAGTCCCGTGCGCTCGGTATCGCGCTGACGCCGAAGGCCGTCAAGTACTTCGAGGCTCGCCCCTACCCGCCGGGTGAGCACGGCCGTGGCCGCAAGCAGAACTCGGACTACAAGGTCCGTCTGCTCGAGAAGCAGCGTCTGCGCGCCCAGTACGACATCAGCGAGCGCCAGATGGCGCGCGCCTACGACCGCGCCAAGAAGGCCGAGGGCAAGACGGGCGAGGCGCTGGTCGTCGAGCTCGAGCGCCGCCTCGACGCCCTGGTCCTGCGTTCGGGCATCGCCCGCACCATCTACCAGGCCCGCCAGATGGTCGTCCACGGCCACATCGAGGTCAACGGCGGCAAGGTCGACAAGCCGTCCTTCCGCGTGCGCCCCGACGACGTCGTCATGGTCCGCGAGCGCAGCCGCAGCAAGACGCTGTTCCAGGTCGCCCGCGAGGGTGGCTTCGCCCCCGAGGGTGAGACCCCGCGCTACCTCCAGGTCAACCTGAAGGCCCTGGCCTTCCGCCTGGACCGCGAGCCGAACCGCAAGGAAATCCCGGTCATCTGCGACGAGCAGCTGGTCGTCGAGTACTACGCCCGCTGACGCAGGCGTAGCCCTCACCGGCTTCGAGCCCGCCGCCTCCCGTTGGGAAGGCGGCGGGCTCTCCGCGTTTCCGGGCCGCGTTCCGCGTCCCCGCCGCCCTCAAGCCGGCGCGTTCCGCGGCCCCGCCGCCCTCAGGCCGGTGGCGCCGAACGCGCCCGCGCCTCCGGTCCGCCCGCCAGCGCCCGCGCCACCGCCGCCTCCAGGGGCAGGGCCCGTCCCTCCGCCTCGTACCCGCGGTACCGCTCCGCGCCCAGCAGCTCGGTCGCCCGCTGTTCGCACAGGGCGCGGGGCGCGCCGAAGTAGCCGGAGCCGAACAGGGGCAGACCGACCGCCTCCCACATCGGCGCGGCCGCGCCCTGGAGCACCGCGGCCTCCGCCGGATCGCCCTCGCTCGCCGTCACCAGGGCGAGCAGCTCCATCGCCAACACCAGGCCGACCAGGTCGTGGAACGCGTGGTCGATGGTGATGCACTCGCCGAGCAGGCCGCGCGCCTCGCCGTGCTCGCCGCGCGTCCAGGCCGCGTAGGCCAGGACGTACAGCGCGTACGCCCGGGTCCACCGCTCGCCGCGCTCCTCGCAGACCTCGCGGACCTCCCGGCACAGCGCCACCGCACCGTCGAGGTCGCCCAGGAACACCTTCGCCATGGCCAGCTCGACCTGGCCCATCAGCACCTGGCTGTTGAGCTCGCCCAGCGCCCGGTAGGCGTCCTGCGCCCGCCCCAGCAGCTCCGCGGCGTGCGGCATGTCGTCCGAGACCAGCGCCAGACAGCCCATCCGGTGGGTGGCGTACGCGGCCGCCAGCGCGCTGCCCGAACGCGCCGCGTCCGCCTCGCAGGTGTACAGCGCCGCCATCGCCGCCGTGTTGTCGCCCTGGAGGATCGCGACGTACCCCAGCACCCACAGCGCCTTCAGCCGTGCCTCGCCGTGGCGGGACTCCAGCGCCACGGCCCGGTCCAGCCAGTGCCGGCCCTCCGCGAGCCGCCCGCAGCCCACCCAGTAGAACCACAGCGTCCCGGCGAGGTGCTGCGCCAGGTGCGCTTCGCCCGGCTCCTCCAGGCACAGCTCCAGCGCGGCGCGCAGATCGGGCAGGGCGCTGTCGGTGCAGGCCGCGACCTCGGCCTGGCGCGGGCCGAACCAGTCCAGCTCGCACCAGGCGGCCAGGCCCAGGTACCAGTCGCGGTGCCGCCGTCGCAACCGCTCCTCGTCGCCGAGCGCGGCCAGCCACTCGGCGCCGTACGCCCGGACCGTGTCGAGCATCCGGTACCGCACGCCCGCCGCCGTGTCCTCGCGCACCACCACGGACTGGGCCAGCAGTTCCCCGAGCACGTCCAGCACCCGCTCGGCGGGCAGTTGCGGGCCGGCGCACACGTACTCGACGGCGTCCAGGTCGAACGGTCCGGCGAAGACCGACAGCCGCGCCCACAGCAGCCGCTCCTCCGGCGTGCACAGCTCATGGCTCCAGCCGATGGCGGTCCGCAGCGTGCGGTGGCGCGCGAGCTCGCCTCTGGCCCCGCAGGTCAGCAGCCGGAACCGGTCGTCCAACCGGTGCAGCAGGCCCTCCAGGCCGAGCGCCGGCAGCCGCCCCGCCGCCAGCTCCAGCGCCAGCGGGATCCCGTCCAGGCGGCGGCACAACTCCCGTACGGCGCCGGGGTCGGCGGCCCGGAAGCCGGGCACGGCCGCCGCGGCCCGGTCGAGGAACAGCCGCACCGCGTCGGCGTCGGACATCGGCGCCAGCGGCAGCACCGCCTCGCCGTCGATCCGCAGCGGCCTGCGCCCGGCGGCCAGCACGGTCAGCCCCGGCGCCCGGCACAGCAGTTCCCGTACGAGCGCGGCGCACCCCTCCACGAGGTGCTCGAAGCCGTCCAGGACGAGCAGCAGCCGCCGCTCGGCGAGGTGCTCCACCAGCACCTCGCGCGGCGGCCGGCGGGTGTGGTCGGTCAGGCCGAGCGCCTCCATCAGCGCGTGTTCCAGCAGCCCCGCGTCCCGCAGGGTGGCGAGCCCGGCCAGCCGGACCTCGTCGCAGGAGCGTTTCGCCACGCCGCCGCCGCGCCCGTCGCCGCGACCGTCGGCAACGACGTCGGCGGGTTCCCCGGCCACGGTCGCCGCGACGCGCAGCGCCAGCCGGGACTTTCCCACCCCGCCGACGCCCACCACCGTCACGAGCCGGAACTCCGCCAGGAGCCGTCGCAGCTCGTCGAGTTCGCCCTCACGCCCGACGAACCGGTTCAGCTCTGCCGGAAGGTTGCTGCGTCGCATGAAACACGGAGGGTAC
Source organism: Streptomyces sp. NPDC045431 (assembly GCF_040646655.1). Taxonomy (NCBI): domain Bacteria; kingdom Bacillati; phylum Actinomycetota; class Actinomycetes; order Kitasatosporales; family Streptomycetaceae; genus Streptomyces; species Streptomyces sp. NPDC045431. The sequence continues at coordinate 20,910 of NZ_JBEZAQ010000024.1, read as the reverse complement.
CGAGCCAGGTGCACTCCGTACAAACGGACGTAATGGCTCCGAAGGGGCTCGTTCCCCTCGGCCGCCCGGACCACGGGTAATGCGGTTCGGGGAGCGCGGGCGGGCGCGATAGGCTCGGATAACGACTTTCGAAGCATCCATTGAGAGAGCGGTGCGCAGTGACCGGTGGAGAGGTTGCCGGGATTCTGGTGGCCGTCTTCTGGGCGATCCTGGTCTCCTTCCTGGCCGTGGTGCTGGTGAGGCTGGCCCAGACGCTGAAGGCGACCACCCGGCTCGTGGCAGAGGTGACGGAGCAGGCGGTCCCGCTACTGGCCGACGCCTCCGCGACCGTGCGCGCCGCGCAGACCCAGCTCGACCGGGTCGACGCCATCGCGACGGACGTCCAGGAGGTCACCTCCAACGCGTCCGCACTCTCCACGACGGTCGCCTCGACGTTCGGCGGACCGCTGGTCAAGGTCGCTGCGTTCGGCTACGGCGTACGCCGGGCCATGAGCCGGAACAAGAACGACAAGCCGGCCGAGCAGCCCCGGCGCACGGTCGTCGTCGGCCGTACGGTGCCGTCGGCCCGGAGCAGCAGGAAGAACCGAAAGGGCTGACGCAGGGATGTTCCGCCGTGCTTTCTGGTTCACCGCGGGCGCAGCAGCCGGCGTGTGGGCCACCACCAAGGTCAACCGCAGGCTCAAGCAGCTGACCCCCGAGAGCCTCGCCGCGCAGGCCGCCGACAAGGCGATCGAGACCGGCCACCGGCTCAAGGACTTCGCGCTCGACGTCCGCGCGGGCATGCTCCAGCGCGAGGCCGAGCTGGGCGAGGCACTGGGCCTCCAGGCGCCGGTCGACGACCACGCCCTCCCGGCCCCGCGCCGGGCGGCGGCGCTGGACCCCGGCGCGCGGCGCCCGGACCCGGACCGGCGCGACCCGCACCACCCGTATCCCCACCACCACTCGTACAACCGGAATGAGGACCACTGATGGAGTCGGCTGAAATCCGCCGTCGCTGGCTGAGCTTCTTCGAGGAGCGCGGGCACACCGTCGTCCCTTCGGCGTCGCTCATCGCGGACGACCCGACTCTGCTCCTCGTCCCCGCGGGCATGGTCCCGTTCAAGCCGTACTTCCTGGGTGAGGTCAAGCCGCCGTTCCCGCGCGCCGCCAGCGTCCAGAAGTGCGTGCGGACGCCGGACATCGAAGAGGTCGGCAAGACCACCCGGCACGGCACGTTCTTCCAGATGTGCGGCAACTTCTCCTTCGGCGACTACTTCAAGGAAGGCGCCATCAAGCTCGCCTGGGAGCTGCTGACCAGCTCCGTCGAGCACGGCGGCTACGGCCTCGACCCGGAGAAGCTCTGGATCACCGTCTACCAGGACGACGACGAGGCCGAGCAGATCTGGCGCGACGTCGTCGGCGTCCCCGCCGAGCGGATCCAGCGCCTGGGCAAGAAGGACAACTTCTGGGACATGGGCGTCCCGGGCCCCTGCGGCCCCTGCTCCGAGATCAACTACGACCGCGGCCCGGAGTTCGGCGTCGAGGGCGGCCCGGCCGTCAACGACGAGCGGTACGTCGAGATCTGGAACCTCGTCTTCATGCAGTACGAGCGCGGCGAGGGCCGGGGCAAGGACTACCCCATCCTCGGCGACCTCCCGTCGAAGAACATCGACACGGGCCTCGGCATGGAGCGCCTGGCGATGATCCTCCAGGGCGTACGGAACATGTACGAGACCGACACCCTGAAGGTCGTCATCGACAAGGCCACCGAGCTGACCGGTGTGCGCTACGGCCAGGCCCAGGAGAGCGACGTCTCCCTCCGTGTGGTCGCCGACCACATGCGCACCTCCGTGATGCTCATCGGCGACGGCGTCACCCCCGGCAACGAAGGCCGCGGCTACGTGCTGCGCCGCATCATGCGCCGCGCCGTCCGCAACATGCGCCTGCTGGGCGCCTCGGGCCCGGTCGTCGGCGAGCTCGTGGACACCGTCATCCGCACGATGGGCGAGCAGTACCCGGAGCTGGAGACCGACCGCAAGCGCATCGAGACCGTCGCGCTCGCCGAGGAGGCCGCGTTCCTCAAGGCCCTCAAGGGCGGCACCAACATCCTCGACACGGCCGTGACCGAGACCAAGGCCGCCGGTGGCACGGTCCTCTCCGGCGACAAGGCGTTCCTGCTCCACGACACCTGGGGCTTCCCGATCGACCTCACCCTGGAGATGGCCGCCGAGCAGGGCCTCTCCGTGGACGAGGAGGGCTTCCGCCGCCTGATGAAGGAGCAGCGGGAGCGCGCCAAGGCCGACGCCCAGGCCAAGAAGACCGGCCACGCCGACGTCTCCGCCTACCGCGCGATCGCCGACACCGCCGGCGCCACCGAGTTCGTGGGCTACACCAACACCGAGGGCGAGACGACCGTCGTCGGCCTGCTCGTCAACGGTGTGTCCTCGCCCGCCGCCACCGAGGGCGACGAGGTCGAGGTCGTCCTCGACCGCACCCCCTTCTACGCCGAGGGCGGCGGCCAGATCGCCGACACCGGCCGCATCCGGCTGCACAGCGGTGCCGTCATCGAGGTGCGCGACGTTCAGCAGCCGGTCCCGGGCGTCTCGGTCCACAAGGGATCGGTGCAGGTCGGCGAGGTGACCGTGGGCTCCACGGCGTACGCCACGATCGACGTCAAGCGCCGCCGGGCCATCGCCCGCGCCCACAGCGCCACCCACCTCACCCACCAGGCGCTGCGCGACGCCCTCGGCCCGACGGCCGCCCAGGCCGGTTCGGAGAACCAGCCCGGCCGGTTCCGGTTCGACTTCGGTTCGCCGTCCGCCGTGCCGCAGGCCGTCATGACCGACGTCGAGCAGAAGATCAACGAGGTCCTCGCCCGCGAGCTCGACGTGCACGCCGAGGTCATGCCGATCGACGAGGCCAAGCGCCAGGGCGCCATCGCCGAGTTCGGCGAGAAGTACGGCGAGAAGGTCCGCGTCGTCACCATCGGCGACTTCTCCAAGGAGCTGTGCGGCGGCACGCACGTCCACAACACCGCCCAGCTGGGTCTGGTGAAGCTGCTCGGCGAGTCGTCGATCGGCTCGGGCGTGCGCCGCATCGAGGCCCTCGTCGGCGTCGACGCGTACCACTTCCTCGCCAAGGAGCACACGGTCGTCGCCCAGCTCCAGGAGCTGGTCAAGGGCCGCCCCGAGGAGCTGCCGGACAAGATCTCCGCCATGCTCGGCAAGCTGAAGGACGCCGAGAAGGAGATCGAGAAGTTCCGCGCGGAGAAGGTCCTCCAGGCCGCCGCCGGGCTCGCCCAGGGCGCCAAGGACGTCCGCGGCGTGGCCGTGGTGACCGGCCAGGTGCCGGACGGCACGTCCGCCGACGACCTGCGCAAGCTGGTCCTCGACGTCCGCGGCCGCATCCCGGGTGACCGCCCGGCCGTGGTCGCCCTGTTCACCACCGCCAACGGCCGCCCGCTGACGGTCATCGCCACCAACGAGGCCGCCCGCGAGCGCGGTCTGAAGGCCGGCGAGCTGGTCCGTACGGCCGCCAAGACCCTCGGCGGCGGCGGTGGCGGCAAGCCGGACGTCGCCCAGGGCGGTGGCCAGAACGTCGAGGCGATCGGCGAGGCCGTCGAGGCCGTCGAGCGGCTCGTCGCGGAAACGGCCTGATGCGACGCGGCCGTCGCCTCGCGATAGACGTCGGGGACGCCCGGATCGGGGTCGCCTCGTGCGACCCCGACGGGGTCCTCGCGACGCCGGTGGAGACCGTGCCGGGACGGGACGTCCCGGCCGCGCACCGGCGGCTGCGGCAGATCGCCGAGGAGTACGAACCGATCGAGATCGTCGTCGGGCTCCCTCGCTCCCTCAGTGGGGGCGAGGGCCCGGCGGCGGCCAAGGTCCGGGCCTTCGCCCAGGTGCTCGCCCGCTCGGTCGCGCCCGTGCCGGTGCGGCTGGTGGACGAGAGGATGACCACAGTGACGGCCACCCAGGGACTCCGCGCATCGGGCGTGAAGTCCAAAAAGGGCCGCTCTGTGATCGACCAGGCAGCCGCTGTGATCATCCTCCAGAACGCTCTTGAGTCTGAACGGGTATCCGGTAATCCGCCCGGTGAGAGCGTCGAAGTGGTCATCTGATCGCGATACGGTAACGTTCCGCGCGATACGGCGCGTTCGAACAAGCGCTGTACTACGTAGAGGCGGATGTCCGGAAGCCTCGCGGCCGTTTGGGGATCGATGACTGGATATGGACGGGGCCCCGGCTCCGAACCGTGGCACCCCGAGGACCCGCTGTACGGGGACCAGGGGTGGGGAGGTCAGCCGACCGACGGCGCGCAACACCCCCAGCCGCACCAGCAGCCGCAGGCGCATCCGGAGCCGCACGCGCAGCCGTACGGCAACCAGCAGTACCAGTACCAGGAGCACGCCGCGTACGGCGCCCAGCAGTACGACGGACGCCAGTACGACGGTCAGCCGTACACCGGGCAGCCGTACGGCGGCCAGCAGTTCAACGGTCAGCAGTACGACGGGGGTTGGGAGACGGGCCAGCAGGCGGCGATGCCGTACGGCGCCCCGCCTGCCCCGGCCGCCCCGTACGGCGGTGCCGACCCGGACCCCTACCGCACCCCCGAGGCCTACCCGCCGCCGCAGCCCCCGGGCCAGCGGCGGCCGGCCGACCCGGAGCCCTCGTACGAGGAGGAGCGGGAGCCCGAGCCCGAGGAGGAGAACCACCCGTTCTTCTCGAACGGCGACGGCGACGGCGATGACGCCGACCGCGATGACCCCGAGGCCGACGACCCCGCGTCCACCCGGAGCAAGCGCCGCGGCCGGTCAAGGAACACCAAGGGCGCCAAGGACTCCCCGAAGGGGAAGAAGCGCAAGAGCCGCAACGGCGTGGCCTGCCTCGTCGTCGCCCTCGTACTGGCGGGCGGCGCGGGCGGTGTCGCGTACTTCGGCTACCAGTTCTGGCAGAGCCAGTTCGGCGCGGCCCCCGACTTCGAGGGCACGGGCACCAGCGAGACCGTCCAGGTGACCATCCCGCAGGGCGCCGGCGGGTACGAGATCGGCAGCATCCTCGTCAAGAACGGCGTCGTGAAGAGCCAGGGCGCTTTCGTCTCCGCGCAGAGCAAGCACCCCAAGGGCAAGAACATCCAGGCGGGCGTCTACACCCTCAAGAAGGGTATGTCGGCGACGAGCGCCGTCGAACTGATGCTGAATCCGCAGAGCCAGAGCACCCTCATCATCCCCGAGGGCAGACGCAACGCCTGGGTCTACGAGCAGATCGACAAAAAGCTCCAGCTGAAGGCCGGAACCACCGAAGCGGTGGCGGCCGCGGAGGCGAAGAACCTCGGCCTTCCGGCCTGGGCGACCGGCCACCGGGACGTCAAGGACCCGCTGGAAGGGTTCCTCTTCCCGGCCAGCTATCCGGTCGCGAAGGGCGCCAAGCCGGAGGACGTCCTCAAGAAGATGGTCGCCCGCGCCAAGGCCGAGTACATCAAGGCCGACCTGGAGGGCAAGGCCAAGACCCTTGGTCTGAAGAGTCCTTGGGAGCTGCTCACGGTCGCCAGCCTGGTCCAGGTCGAGGGCAAGACGGACGACGACTTCCGCAGGATGAGCGAGGTCGTGTACAACCGCCTCAAGCCCACCAACACCGAGACCAACCAGCTGCTGCAGTTCGACTCCGCCTTCAACTACCTCCAGGGCGAGAGCAACATCGACATCAGCGAAACCGAGATCAACAGCAACCAGGACCCGTACAACACCTACACCCAGAAGGGCCTCACCCCCGGGCCGATCAGCAATCCCGGCATCGAGGCGCTGGAAGCCGCCATGAATCCGACGAAGGAAGGCTGGATGTACTTCGTCGCGACCGACGGCATGAACAAGACGGAATTCGCCAAGACGCACGACGAATTCCTGAAACTGAAGGATAAATTCAATGACAGCAAGGGCAGGGACTGACCCGCGCAGGGCCGCCGTCCTCGGATCGCCCATCGCCCACTCCCTCTCCCCGGTCCTCCACCGGGCCGCCTACGCGGAGCTCGGCCTCACCCACTGGACGTACGACCGGTACGACGTGGACGAGACCGCGCTCCCCGGGTTCTTCGAGAGGATGGACGAGACCTGGGCGGGGCTGTCGCTGACCATGCCGCTCAAGCGGGCCGTCATACCGCTCCTCGACGAGATCACCGAGACCGCGGCGTCGGTGGAGGCCGTCAACACCGTGGTCCTCACCGACGACGGCCGCCGCGTCGGCGGCAACACCGACATCCCGGGCATGGTCGCCGCCCTGCGGGAGCGCGGCGTGGAGCGGGTCGACTCCGCCGCGATCCTCGGCGCGGGCGCCACCGCCTCCTCCGCGCTCGCCGCGCTGTCCCGCATCTGCGCCGGGCCCGTCACCGCGTACGTACGCAGCGAGGCCCGCGCCGCCGAGATGCGCGTCTGGGGCGAGCGGCTCGGCGTCGACGTCCGTACCTCCCCCTGGAGCGACGCCACCGAAGCCTTCCGGGCGCCGCTCGTCATCGCCACCACGCCCGCCGGGACGACCGACGCGCTCGCCGCCGCGGTCCCCGACCGGCCGGGCACCCTCTTCGACGTGCTGTACGACCCGTGGCCGACGGCCCTGGCGGCCGCCTGGTCGGCGCGCGGCGGTGCCGTCGTGGGCGGTCTGGACCTGCTCGTCCACCAGGCCGTGCTCCAGGTCGAGCAGATGACCGGCCTGACCCCGGCCCCCCTTGCGGCCATGAGGGCCGCGGGGGAGCAGGCCCTCGGCGCGAGCTGATGGACCACATGGACCACGCGCAGCCGCTGGCCGCGTCGAACGGCGCCGCGATCACCCGGGGGATCCTCGCCCTGCTGCCCGACTGGGTCACGCTGCTCTTCTGCGGGCTCGTCGTGGCCTGCGTCCTGGCGGCCCTGGCGGTGAAGGTCCGGCGCAGGTTCCGGACCTGATCTTGCCCAAAGCGGCGTCCGCCTGCTGGACCGGTCGACCGGTCCAGGCCCGGGACATGGGAGGATCGAGGTAAGGCGGGCCAGGGCCGCGCACCCGGTCGCGCCGTCGCAGTCGAGGCGCGAGCATGAGGAGCACCGTTGAGCAGGTTGCGCTGGCTGACCGCGGGGGAGTCGCACGGCCCCGCACTGGTGGCGACGCTGGAGGGTCTTCCCGCCGGTGTCCCGATCACCACGGAGATGGTGGCGGACCACCTGGCCCGGCGGCGCCTCGGCTATGGGCGCGGCGCGCGGATGAAGTTCGAGCAGGACGAGGTGACCTTCCTCGGCGGTGTGCGGCACGGTCTGACCATGGGTTCCCCGGTGGCGGTCATGGTGGGCAACACCGAGTGGCCGAAGTGGGAGAAGGTCATGGCGGCCGACCCGGTCGACCCGGCCGAGCTCGCCGAGCTGGCGCGTAACGCGCCGCTGACCCGCCCCCGCCCCGGCCACGCGGACCTGGCCGGCATGCAGAAGTACGGCTTCGACGAGGCCCGCCCGGTGCTGGAGCGCGCCTCCGCCCGGGAGACCGCCGCCCGCGTCGCCCTCGGTGCCGTGGCCCGCTCCTACCTCAAGGAGACGGCCGGCATCGAGATCGTCAGCCACGTGGTCGAGCTGGCCGCCGCGAAGGCGCCGTACGGGGTGTACCCGACCCCGGCCGACGTCGAGAAGCTGGACGCGGACCCGGTGCGGTGCCTGGACGCGGACGCGTCGAAGGCGATGGTCGCGGAGATCGACCAGGCCCACAAGGACGGCGACACCCTCGGCGGCGTGGTCGAGGTCCTCGCGTACGGCGTGCCGGTCGGCCTCGGCTCGCACGTCCACTGGGACCGCCGCCTCGACGCCCGTCTCGCCGCCGCGCTCATGGGCATCCAGGCCATCAAGGGTGTCGAGGTCGGCGACGGCTTCGACCTCGCCCGCGTGCCCGGCTCGAAGGCCCACGACGAGATCGTCTCGACGCCGGAGGGCATCAAGCGCACCTCGGGCCGCTCCGGCGGTACGGAGGGCGGCCTGACCACGGGTGAGCTGCTGCGGGTGCGGGCGGCGATGAAGCCGATCGCCACCGTGCCGCGCGCGCTGGCCACGGTCGACGTGGCCACCGGTGAGGCGGCGCAGGCCCACCACCAGCGCTCCGACGTCTGCGCCGTCCCGGCGGCCGGGATCGTCGCGGAGGCGATGGTGGCGCTGGTCCTCGCGGACGCGGTCGCGGAGAAGTTCGGCGGCGACAGCGTGACCGAGACCCGCCGCAACGTGCGGTCGTACCTCGACAACCTGGCCATCCGGTGAACACCGGCCCCCTGATCGTCCTGGTCGGACCGATGGGCTCCGGCAAGTCCACCGTGGGCGCGCTGCTCGCCGAGCGGCTCGACACGTCCTACCGGGACACCGACGCCGACATCGTCGCCGCCGAGGGCCGAGAGATCTCCGACATCTTCATCGAGGACGGCGAGGAGCACTTCCGCGCGCTGGAGCGCGAGGCCGTACGGGCCGCCGTCGCCGAACACACGGGCGTCCTCGCCCTCGGCGGCGGCGCCATCCTCGACGCCGGAATCCGCGAGCTCCTCTCCGGGCTCCCGGTCGTCTATCTCTCCATGGACGTCGAGGAAGCGGTCCGCCGCGTCGGCCTCAACACCGCACGCCCGCTGCTCGCCGTCAACCCGCGCCGCCAGTGGCGCGAGCTGATGGAGGCCCGGCGGCACCTGTACACCGAGGTCGCCCGGGTCGTCGTGGCCACGGACGACAAGACCCCCGACGAGGTCGCCCAGGCGGTCCTCGACGCACTGGAGCTTCAGAAGTGACTGACCACGCAGTGACCCGCATCCAGGTCGCAGGCACCGCCGGCACCGACCCGTACGAGGTACTGGTGGGCCGGCAGCTGCTCGGCGAACTCCCCGGCCTCATCGGCCCCAGGGCCAAGCGCGTCGCCGTCATCCACCCCGAGGCGCTCGCCGAGACCGGCGAAGCCCTGCGCGCCGACCTCGCCGAGCAGGGGTACGAGGCGGTCGCCATCCAGGTGCCGAACGCCGAGGAGGCCAAGACCGCCGAGGTCGCCGCCTACTGCTGGAAGGCGCTCGGCCAGACCGGCTTCACCCGCACCGACGTCATCGTCGGCGTGGGCGGCGGCGCCACCACCGACCTCGCCGGGTTCGTCGCGGCGACTTGGCTGCGCGGCGTCCGCTGGATCGCCGTCCCCACCACGGTCCTCGCGATGGTCGACGCGGCCGTCGGCGGCAAGACCGGCATCAACACCGCCGAGGGCAAGAACCTCGTCGGCGCCTTCCACCCGCCCGCGGGTGTGCTGTGCGACCTCGCCGCGCTCGACTCGCTCCCGGTCCACGACTACGTCAGCGGCCTGGCCGAGATCATCAAGGCCGGCTTCATCGCCGACCCCGTCATCCTCGACCTGATCGAGGCCGACCCGGCCGCCGCCCGCACGCCCGAAGGCCCGCACACCGCGGAGCTCATCGAGCGCTCCATCCGTGTCAAGGCCGACGTCGTCTCGTCCGACCTCAAGGAGTCGGGCCTGCGCGAGATCCTCAACTACGGCCACACCCTCGCGCACGCCATCGAGAAGAACGAGCGCTACAAGTGGCGCCACGGCGCCGCCGTCTCCGTCGGCATGGTCTTCGCCGCCGAGCTCGGCCGCCTCGCCGGCCGCCTGGACGACGCCACCGCCGACCGGCACCGCACGGTCCTGGAGGCCGTCGGCCTGCCCCTCACCTACCGCGGCGACCAGTGGCCCAAGCTGCTGGAGACCATGAAGGTCGACAAGAAGTCCCGCGGCGACCTGCTGCGCTTCATCGTGCTCGACGGCCTCGCCAAGCCGACGGTCCTCGAAGGCCCGGATCCGGCCATCCTGGTCGCCGCGTACGGAGAGGTCTCCGCATGACCGCCCGCCGGGTCCTCGTCCTCAACGGCCCGAACCTCGGCCGGCTCGGCTCACGCGAACCGGACGTCTACGGCTCCACCTCCTACGCCGGGCTCGTCTCCGCCTGCCAGACCCTGGGCAAGGAGCTGGGCTTCGACGTGGACGTACGCGAGACGAACGACGAGGGCGAGATGATCCGCTGGCTCCACGAGGCGGCCGACGGCTCCCTCCCGGTCGTCCTCAACCCCGGCGCCTTCACGCACTACTCGTACGGCATGCGGGACGCGGCCGCGCAGCGCACCGCCCCGCTCATCGAGGTGCACATCTCCAACCCGTACACCCGCGAGGAGTTCCGCCACACCTCCGTGGTGGCCGCCGTGGCCAGCGGCACCGTCGCCGGCTTCGGAATCGGGTCCTACCGCCTCGCCCTGCGCGCGCTCGCCGAGGAACTGACGGCCTGACGGCCACGCGCTCCCCGGCCGTTCCCATAGTGGCGGCCGGGGAGGGTACGGTTCGGTAACGGGAGGCCCCAACGGCCGCCCGACCAGCGCCGATCGGACGAGATGGAGTGGCACCGGATGCAGCACGCAGTGGGGGCTCCGCTGCCGCCGCCCCACCAGCCGGGGCACGCAGCCGCCGCATGGATGAGCCAGCACCAGCACCCCCAGGCCCCCACCCCACCGGGGCCACCGCCCATCCCGCACACCCCGCCCGCCCCGGGCTGGACCGCGCCCGCACCGCAGGCCGGACCGCCCCATGCCGGACCGCCCCCTGCCGTGCCGTCGCACGCCGGGCCCTCGCCCGCCGCGCCGCCGCAGGCCGCGCCTCCGCGTGACGCCACCGGTCACATCCAGCTGCCGCCCGGTGGCCCGGTGGCCGTCCCCACCCCGCCGCACACCGGCCACGGCACCGGCAACGCCACGCTCGCCGTCCTCCTCATCGGCCCGGCAGGTGCGGGCAAGACGACGGTGGCCCGCCACTGGGCCAGGAACCGCCAGGTCCCCACGGCGCACATCAGCCTCGACGACGTACGCGAATGGGTCTGCGCGGGCTTCGCCGACCCCCAGGACGGCTGGAACGACCAGTCCGAGGCCCAGTACCGCCTCGCCCGCCGCACCTGCGGCTTCGCCGCGCGCAACTTCCTCGCCAACGGCATCTCCTGCATCCTCGACGACGCCGTCTTCCCCGACCGCCCCGTCGTAGGCCTCGGCGGCTGGAAGCGCCACGTCGGCCCCGGCCTGCTGCCCGTCGTCCTCCTGCCGGGCCTGGAGATCGTCCTGGAGCGCAACGCCGAGCGCACCGGCAACCGGCGCCTCTCGGACGAGGAGGTCGCGGGCATCCACGGCCGGATGGCCGGGTGGTACGGCTCCGGCCTGCCGATCATCGACAACTCCACGTACGACGTCGAGACCACGGCCCGCGTCCTGGACGACATCCTGGCCCGCTCGATAGCCAGCCCCCCGGCGTACTGAACCCGCGGCCGCCCGCGGCCACCCGCGTACGCCCGTCCCGCCCGGTCGCCGCACCCCGTCCGGACCTGCTCGAACTGCCTCCTCGGCTTCGCGCTCGTAGGCTCGTGACATGTCACAGGTGTATGCGGCCCGCCGCGGGCGGCTGCGCGACCGGTGCGCGGCGGCCGGCACAGCGGCGGCTCTGGTCTCCCGTCCCGCGAACGTCCGCTACCTCGCGGGCGGCTCGCCCCCCGGCGCCGTCCTGCTGGTCGGCGCCGACGACGACGTGCTGGTGTGCCCCCGGCCGCCCACCGGCGACCCGGCCGAGGGGCGCATCGACGAGGAACTGCGCCAGGTCGTGCTCCAGGCCTCCGGCGGCGACCCGGCCGTCGCCGCCTGCGACTTCGCGGGCAAGGCGGGCGCGGAGACGCTCGCCGTCGAGGAGCACCACCTCAGCGTCACCCGCTACCGCGCCATGGGCTCCGTCGCGCCCCGTCTGCGCCTCGTCGATCTCGGCCGCGCCATCGAGCAGGAACGTATCGTCAAGGACGAGGACGAGATCACCTGCCTCCGGATCGCCGCCGAGATCACCGACCAGGCCCTCGGCGAGCTCCTGGAGTCGATCCTCGTCGGGCGCACCGAGCGCCACCTCGCCCTCGAACTGGAGCGCCGCCTCGTCGACCACGGCGCCGACGGTCCCGCCTTCCCGACCTCCGTGGCCACCGGCCCCCACGCGGGCCGCGGCGGCCACCGCCCCTCGGACCGGCGCGTCGAGGAGGGCGATTTCCTCTCCGTCTGCCTCGGCGCGAACTACCGCGGCTACCGCTGCGAGATCGGCCGCACCTTCGTCATCGGCACCTCGCCCGCCGACTGGCAGATCGAGCTGTACGACCTCGTCTTCGCCGCTCAGCGGGCCGCCCGGGAGACCCTCGCCCCCGGCACCGCGTACCGCGACGTGGACCGGGCCGCCCGCCAGATCCTGGACGCGGCGGGGTACGGCGACGCCGTCGCGCCCTTCCTCGGACACGGAGTCGGGCTCGAAATCGAGGAGGACCCGCAGCTGGCACCCGCCGCCATGGGTAAACTGGACGCTTGTGTGCCGGTCACCGTCGAACCGGGGGTCCACCTCCCGGGCCGGGGCGGGGTCCGGATCGATGACACGCTCGTCGTGCGCCAGGAGGCGGACGGCGGACCCGAGCTACTCACCATCACGACCAAGGAGCTGCTCGCGCTCTAGGGCTCGCACCCTAAAACGGGCGCGCAACGCACCACGCCTCGGTCGTCCACCAGCGTCAGTCCAGGAGATTCCGCAACCGTGGCCACCACGAACGACCTCAAGAACGGCATGGTGCTCAAGCTCGACAACGACCAGCTGTGGTCCGTCGTCGAGTTCCAGCACGTCAAGCCCGGCAAGGGCCCGGCCTTCGTGCGCACCAAGCTCAAGAACGTGCTCTCCGGCAAGATCGTCGACAAGACCTTCAACGCCGGTGTGAAGGTCGAGACGGCCACCGTCGACCGCCGCGACATGCAGTTCTCGTACATGGACGGCGAGCACTTCGTCTTCATGGACATGCAGACCTACGACCAGCTGCACGTCGACCGCAAGGCCGTCGGCGACGCCGCCAACTTCCTGATCGAGGGCTTCACCGCCACCGTCGCCACCCACGAGGGCGAGGTGCTGTACGTCGAGCTCCCCGCCGCCGTCGAGCTCACCATCAAGGAGACGGAGCCGGGCGTCCAGGGCGACCGCTCCACCGGTGGCACCAAGCCCGCCATCCTGGAGACCGGTCACCAGATCCAGGTCCCGCTCTTCATCACCACCGGTGAGAAGATCAAGGTCGACACCCGCACCAGCGACTACCTCGGCCGGGTGAACAGCTAACCGTGGCTGCCCGCAACAAGGCCCGCAAGCGGGCCTTCCAGATCCTCTTCGAGGCCGACCAGCGCGGCGTGTCCGTGCAGGAGGTCCTCGCGGACTGGATCCGGCACGCCCGGTCGGACGACCGGCAGCCGCCGGTCAGCGAGTTCACGATGGAGCTGGTCGAGGGGTACGCGCCGTACGCCGCCCGCATCGACGAGCTGATCTCCACCTACGCCGAGGGCTGGACGCTCGACCGCATGCCGGTCGTCGACCGGAACATCCTGCGCCTCGGTACGTACGAACTGGTGTGGGTGGACGGCACCCCGGACGCCGTGGTGATCGACGAGGCGGTGCAGCTCGCCAAGGAGTTCTCCACCGATGACTCCCCGTCGTTCGTCAACGGCCTCCTGGGCCGCTTCAAGGACCTGAAGCCCAGCCTCCGCCGGGCCGCCTGATCCCTGGCCCCAGCCCGTACGAAGGGCCCGCAGCGCCGCAAAGCGCCGCGGGCCCTTCGGCGTACCCGCCCCCCCCGGCGTGCGGGCGGCACGTGCGCATACGAAAGCCGCCAGGTGCGGCAGGAACCCCGCAAGGTCCCGCCGCCCCCGGCGGCAACGTTTCTGCTGTGTACGGACGCGTACGGACGTATCGGACGTGTACGTACGAGGAGAGGGCCGGCTCAGGCCTCTTCGTGGGCGACGGCCCGCCGCGCGTCCGCGTCCAGCACGCCCCAGCTGATGAGCTGCTCGGTGAGGACCGAGGGCGACTGGTCGTAGATCACCGCGAGCGTGCGCAGGTCGTCCTGGCGGATGGAGAGCACCTTGCCGTTGTAGTCACCACGCTGCGACTGGATCGTCGCGGCGTAGCGCTGCAGCGGGCCCGCCTTCTCGGCGGGGACGTGCGCCAGGCGCTCCAGGTCCAGGACCAGCTTCGGCGGCGGCTCGGCGGCCCCGCCCGGCGTGGTGCCCGGCAGCAGCTCCTGCACCGGGACGCCATAGAAGTCGGCCAGCTCGGCGAGGCGCTGTACGGTCACGGCGCGGTCGCCGCGCTCGTACGAACCGACCACGACGGCCTTCCAGCGGCCCTGGGACTTCTCCTCCACCCCGTGGAGGGAGAGGCCCTGCTGGGTGCGGATGGCACGGAGCTTGGCCCCGAGCTGTTTTGCGTATTCGCTGGACATATAGCTCCCGGGACGAAGAGTGGTAACTCACTGTGAGGTTACGCAGCGTTACTTGGCTGCGTCAAGCCGAATGGTCCATACCGACCGTCTTCACGGGGTGGGGGCGGGAGCACTCCCCGGAGGCTGGTACCGTGGATGGCGCAATTCCGACGTCCTTTAAGGTCCGTCCCGTGAGGCGGAGAAGGAGGTCCGTTTCGTATGGACGCCATTCAGCAGTCCGATGCCGCGCGCCCCGTCCTCGAGGGCCCCGACATCGCCCGGGTTCTGACCCGTATCGCCCACGAGATCGTCGAACGTGCCAAGGGCGCCGACGACGTGGTCCTCCTCGGCATTCCCACGCGCGGCGTGTTCCTCGCCCGCCGTCTCGCCGACAAACTCGACCAGATCACCGGACGCACGGTGCCGGTCGGCTCCCTCGACATCACCATGTACCGCGACGACCTGCGCATGCGCCCGGCGCGTGCGCTCGCCCGCACCGAGATCCCCGGTGACGGCATCGACGGCCGCCTGGTCGTCCTCGTCGACGACGTGCTCTTCTCCGGCCGCACCATCCGCGCCGCCCTCGACGCGCTCGGCGACCTCGGCCGCCCCCGCGCCGTCCAGCTCGCCGTCCTCGTCGACCGCGGACACCGCGAGCTCCCCATCCGCGCCGACTACGTCGGCAAGAACCTCCCGACGTCGCTGCGGGAGACGGTCAAGGTCCAGCTCGCCGAGGAGGACGGCCGCGACGCCGTGCTGCTCGGCGTCCGCGAGACCGCCCCGGCCGCCGACGAGCAGTAGCACGCGCGTCCCGTACGCCCCCTTCGTACGGCGCGCGCCCTCGCTGCGCCCCCGCACGTCTCCAGGGCCCCGCAGCAGGGCTCGCCTCGGCCCACGAAACTCCACGAACCCGGAGAAACACCCCCGATGATGCGCCACCTCATCTCGGCCGCCGACCTCACCCGCGACGACGCCGTCCACATCCTCGACACCGCCGAGGAGATGGCCCGGGTCGCCGACCGGCCGATCAAGAAGCTGCCCACCCTGCGCGGCCGGACCGTGGTCAACCTCTTCTTCGAGGACTCCACCCGCACCCGCATCTCCTTCGAGGCCGCCGAGAAGCGCCTCTCCGCCGACGTCATCAACTTCAGCGCCAAGGGCTCCTCGGTCTCCAAGGGCGAGTCCCTCAAGGACACCGCGCAGACCCTGGAGGCCATGGGCGTCGACGCCGTCGTCATCCGGCACGGCGCCTCCGGCGCCCCGTACCGCCTGGCCACCTCCGGCTGGATCGACGCCGCCGTCATCAACGCCGGCGACGGCACCCACCAGCACCCCACGCAGGCGCTGCTCGACGCCTTCACCATGCGCCGCCGCCTGGTCGGCCGGGACGCGGGCCTGGGCAAGGACCTGGCCGGCAAGCGCATCACGATCGTCGGCGACGTCCTGCACAGCCGGGTCGCCCGCTCCAACGTCGACCTGCTGCACACCCTCGGCGCCGAGGTCACCCTCGTCGCCCCGCCCACGCTCGTGCCCGTGGGCGTCGAGACCTGGCCCTGTGAGGTGTCGTACGACCTCGACAGCACCCTGCCGAAGTCCGACGCCGTGATGATGCTGCGCGTCCAGCGCGAGCGCATGAACGCCGCGTTCTTCCCCACCGAGCGCGAGTACTCCCGCCGCTACGGCCTGGACGGCGACCGCATGGCGAAGATGCCGGAGCACGCCATCGTCATGCACCCCGGACCCATGGTCCGCGGCATGGAGATCACCGCCGAGGTCGCCGACTCCGACCGCTGCACGGTCGTCGAGCAGGTCGCCAACGGCGTCTCCATCCGCATGGCCGTCCTCTACCTGCTGCTCGGCGGCAACGAGTCCGCCGTCGCCCAGTCCACCCGTACCGAGGAGAAGTAAGACCCATGAGCAAGATCCTGATCCGTGGTGCGAAGGTGCTGGGCGGCGAGGCCCAGGACGTCCTGATCAACGGCGAGACCATCGCGGAGGTCGGCAGCGGGCTGAGCGCCGACGGCGCGACCGTCGTCGAGGCCGAGGGGCGGATCCTGCTGCCCGGCCTGGTGGACCTCCACACCCACCTGCGCGAGCCGGGCCGCGAGGACTCCGAGACCGTCCTCACCGGCACCCGCGCCGCCGCCTCCGGCGGCTACACGTCCGTGTTCGCCATGGCCAACACCTTCCCGGTCGCCGACACCGCCGGTGTCGTCGAGCAGGTCTACCGGCTCGGCCAGGAGCACGGCTACTGCGACGTGCAGCCCATCGGCGCCGTCACCGTCGGCCTGGAGGGCAAGAAGCTCGCCGAGCTGGGCGCCATGCACGAGTCCGCCGCCGGCGTCACCGTCTTCTCCGACGACGGCAAGTGTGTCGACGACGCCGTGATCATGCGCCGCGCCCTGGAGTACGTGAAGGCCTTCGGCGGCGTCATCGCCCAGCACGCCCAGGAGCCCCGCCTCACCGAGGGCGCCCAGATGAACGAGGGCGTCGTCTCCGCGGAGCTCGGTCTCGGCGGCTGGCCGGCCGTCGCCGAGGAGTCGATCATCGCTCGCGACGTGCTCCTCGCCGAGCACGTTGGCTCGCGCGTGCACATCTGCCACCTGTCGACCGCCGGGTCCGTCGAGATCGTCCGCTGGGCCAAGTCCCGCGGCATCGACGTCACCGCCGAGGTCACCCCGCACCACCTCCTCCTGACGGACGAGCTGGTCCGCACGTACAACCCCGTCTACAAGGTCAACCCGCCGCTGCGTACGGAGCGCGACGTGATGGCGCTGCGCGAGGCGCTCGCCGACGGCACGATCGACATCGTCGCCACCGACCACGCCCCGCACCCGCACGAGGACAAGGACTGCGAGTGGGCCGCGGCCGCCATGGGCATGGTCGGCCTGGAGACCGCGCTCTCCGTCGTCCAGCACACGATGGTCGAGACCGGGCTGCTCGACTGGGCCGGCGTCGCCGACCGCATGTCCTTCAAGCCCGCGCGGATCGGTCGCGCCACCGGCCACGGCCGCCCCGTCTCGGCTGGTGAGCCCGCCAACCTCACGCTGGTCGATCCGGCATACCGTGGAGCCGTGGACCCCGCGGGCTTCGCCTCCCGCAGCCGCAACACGCCCTACGAGGGCCGCGAGCTGCCGGGCCGTGTCACCCACACCTTCCTGCGGGGCCGGGCGACGCTCATGGACGGGAAGCTGGCGTGACACTCTTCGAACTGGCCGCGGAGCAGAAATCCGCAGAAGTGACCGACTGGGCCGCCCGGCTCGGCTGGGTCGCCGGACTGCTCCTCTTCGTGGCCTTCGTCTACTGGCTGATGCGCCAGGGCTGGAAGTGGCGCGGCGCCCTCCAGTCGGACCTCCCGGACCTGCCGGGAATGCCGGAAACCCCCGGCACCGCGACACTGACCCACCCGTCTCCCACCACCACCCTCAACGGAGGCGGCAAGCCGCCCCTGCTCACACTCAGCGGCCGCTACCACGGCTCCACCACCGCGGGGCAGTGGCTCGACCGCATCGTCGCCCACGGCCTGGGCACCCGGAGCCGCGTCGAGCTGACGCTCACCGACGCAGGCCTGGAGGTCGTACGCCCCGGGGCGCGCGACTTCTTCGTCCCGGCGGAGCAGCTGCGCGAGGCCCGGCTCGACAAGGGCATCGCGGGCAAGGTCCTCGCCGAGGGCGGCCTGCTGATCGTCACCTGGGCGCACGGCGAGAAGCTGATCGACTCCGGCTTCCGCTCGGACCGCGCGGCTGAGCACATCACCTGGGTCGACACCCTGAACTCCATGATCACCACGACGGAAGGCACCGCACGATGACCACCTCCACCAGGGGAGCTGCCAAGACTCCCGCCGTACTCGTCCTGGAGGACGGCCGCACGTTCCGCGGCCGTGCCTATGGGGCCGTGGGGGAGACTTTCGGCGAGGCCGTCTTCTCCACCGGCATGACCGGTTACCAGGAGACCTTGACCGACCCGTCGTATCACCGGCAGGTCGTGGTGATGACCGCGCCGCACGTCGGCAACACCGGTGTGAATGACGAGGACCCCGAGTCGAAGAAGATCTGGGTCTCCGGCTACGTGGTCCGCGACCCTGCCCGTATTCCGTCGAGCTGGCGCGCCACGCGCACGCTGGACGAGGAGCTGGCCGCCCAGGGCGTCGTCGGTATCAGCGGCATCGACACCCGCGCCCTGACGCGCCACCTGCGTGAGCGCGGCGCGATGCGCGTCGGGATCTTCTCCGGTGACGCGATCGGCGGCGACGCGGAGATGCTGGCCAGGGTGCAGGCGCAGCCGCAGATGAAGGGCGCGAACCTGTCGGCGGAGGTCGCCACCAGCGAGCCGTATGTCGTCCCGGCGATCGGTGAGAAGAAGTTCACGGTGGCCGCGATCGACCTGGGCATCAAGGGCATGACTCCGCACCGGATGGCCGAGCGTGGCATCGAGGTGCATGTGCTGCCCGCGACCGCCACCGCCGAGGACGTGTACGCGGTCGCCCCCGACGGCGTGTTCTTCTCCAACGGCCCCGGCGACCCGGCCACCGCCGACCACCCCGTCGCCCTCATGCAGGCCGTCCTGGAGCGCCGGACGCCGCTGTTCGGCATCTGCTTCGGCAACCAGATCCTGGGCCGCGCGCTCGGTTTCGGCACGTACAAGCTGAAGTACGGCCACCGCGGCATCAACCAGCCCGTGCAGGACCGTACGACCGGCAAGGTCGAGGTGACCGCGCACAACCACGGCTTCGCCGTGGACGCGCCGCTCGACAAGCCGTCCGACACCCCCTTCGGCCGGGCCGAGGTCTCCCACGTGTGTCTGAACGACAACGTGGTGGAGGGCCTGCAGCTGCTCGACCAGCCGGCCTTCAGCGTCCAGTACCACCCCGAGGCGGCCGCCGGCCCGCACGACGCCGCGTACCTCTTCGACCGCTTCGTATCCCTGATGGAGGCCGAGCGTGCCTAAGCGCACCGATATCCAGTCCGTCCTGGTCATCGGCTCCGGCCCGATCGTCATCGGCCAGGCCGCCGAGTTCGACTACTCCGGCACCCAGGCGTGCCGTGTCCTGAAGTCCGAGGGCCTGCGGGTCATCCTGGTGAACTCCAACCCGGCGACGATCATGACCGACCCGGAGATCGCCGACGCCACGTACGTCGAGCCGATCACCCCCGAGTTCGTCGAAAAGATCATCGCCAAGGAACGTCCCGACGCGCTCCTGCCCACCCTCGGCGGCCAGACCGCGCTCAACACCGCCATCTCCATGCACGAGCAGGGTGTGCTGGAGAAGTACGGCGTCGAGCTCATCGGCGCCAACGTGGAGGCCATCCACAAGGGCGAGGACCGCGACCTGTTCAAGGGCGTTGTCGAGGCCGTCCGCGCCAAGATCGGCCACGGTGAGTCCGCCCGTTCGGTGATCTGCCACTCCATGGACGACGTCCTCAAGGGCGTCGAGACGCTCGGCGGCTACCCCGTCGTCGTCCGTCCCTCCTTCACCATGGGCGGCGCCGGTTCCGGCTTCGCCCACGACGAGGAGGAGCTGCGCCGCATCGCGGGTCAGGGCCTGACGCTGTCGCCGACCACCGAGGTGCTCCTGGAGGAGTCGATCCTCGGCTGGAAGGAGTACGAGCTGGAGCTGATGCGCGACAAGCACGACAACGTCGTGGTCGTCTGCTCCATCGAGAACTTCGACCCGATGGGTGTGCACACCGGTGACTCGATCACGGTCGCCCCGGCGATGACGCTGACCGACCGCGAATACCAGATCCTGCGTGATGTCGGTATCGCGATCATCCGCGAGGTCGGCGTGGACACCGGCGGCTGCAACATCCAGTTCGCGGTCAACCCCGTCGACGGCCGGGTCATCGTCATCGAGATGAACCCGCGCGTCTCGCGCTCCTCCGCGCTCGCCTCGAAGGCGACCGGCTTCCCGATCGCGAAGATCGCGGCGAAGCTGGCGGTGGGCTACACGCTGGACGAGATCCCGAACGACATCACGGAGAAGACGCCCGCGTCCTTCGAGCCGACGCTCGACTATGTCGTCGTCAAGGCGCCGCGCTTCGCGTTCGAGAAGTTCCCCTCGGCCGACTCCACGCTGACCACGACGATGAAGTCGGTCGGTGAGGCGATGGCGATCGGCCGTAACTTCACCGAGGCGCTGCAGAAGGCGCTGCGCTCGCTGGAGAAGAAGGGCAGCCAGTTCACCTTCACCGGCCCGGTCGGGGACAAGGCCGAGCTGCTGCGTGAGGCGGTCCGCCCGACGGACGGCCGGATCAACACCGTCATGCAGGCGATCCGGGCGGGTGCGACTCCGGAGGAGGTCTTCGAGGCGACGAAGATCGACCCGTGGTTCGTCGACCAGCTCTTCCTGATCAAGGAGATCGCCGACGAGCTGGCCGCCGCCGACCGCCTGGACGCCGACCTCCTCGCCGAGGCCAAGCGCCACGGCTTCTCCGACGTCCAGATCGCCGAGATCCGCGGGCTGCGGGAGGACGTCGTCCGCGAGGTCCGCCAGGCCCTTGGCGTGCGCCCGGTCTACAAGACGGTTGACACGTGTGCGGCGGAGTTCGCGGCGAAGACGCCGTACTTCTACTCCTCGTACGACGAGGAGAGTGAGGTCGCGCCGCGTGAGAAGCCGGCGGT
>NZ_JBEZAQ010000023.1:0-85125 GCF_040646655.1 Streptomyces sp. NPDC045431 | reverse complement strand
ACCATCTTAACCACCCCCCCGACCCCCCCCCCCAGTCACCCCCCGCCGGCGGGGGGGGGGGGGGGGGGGGGTGGCCCGGGGGGGGGGGGGGGGGGGGGGCGCCCCCCCCCCCCCACCTCCGGAGTCCCCGCCAACCCCTTCATGGAGCCGGAGTTCACCCTCGCCGTCGCCCGCGTACGCCCCGGCACGGCGCGCGTCGCCGTCCTCTCCGAAGGCGGCGAGACGGCCGGGTTCCTCCCGTACGAGAACGGCCCCCTGGGCCACGGGCGGGCCATCGGACTCGGCGTTTCGGACTGCCAGGGAGGGGTGTTCCGGGCCGGGCTGAGGACGACGGGCCCCGCGCTGCTGCGCGGCTGCGGGCTGACCGCCTGGCGGTTCGACAACCTCGAGGCCGGACAGGGCCTGTTCGTCGCGGACGCCGCCGAGGAGTTCGCCTCGCCCGTCATCGACGTCGGGGAGGGGTACGCGGCGTACGAGACGGCCCTGCGCGCGCGGTCGCCCAAGTTCCTGAAGACCACCCTCGCCAAGGAACGGCGCCTCGGCCGCCGGGCCGGGGAGGTGCGGTTCGTGTTCGACGAGCGCGACCCGGCAGCCCTGCGCACGCTCATGGCGTGGAAGTCGGCCCAGTATCGCCGTACCGGCCGCCGCGACCGGTTCGCGCGGGAGTGGATCAGCGCCCTGGTGCGTGGCCTGCACCGCACGCGCGCGCCCGGCTGTTCCGGCGTGCTGTCCGTGCTGTACGTCTCCGGGCGGCCGGTCGCCGCCCACTTCGGGCTGCGCTCCCGCACCGTCCTGTCGTGCTGGTTCCCGGCGTACGACCCCGCCTACGCCACGTACTCGCCCGGCCTGATCCTGCACCTGCGCCTGGCCGAGGCGGCAGCCGCGGCGGGCATCAAGATGCTCGACCTCGGGCGCGGCGCCGCCGAGTACAAGGACGCCCTCAAGACCGGTGAGCTGCGGGTCTACGAAGGGGCGTCCGTACGCCCCGGAGTGCGCGCGGGCCTGTACCGGATCGCCCGTGAGCCGCGCCGCCGCGCCCACCGCTTCGTACGCGACCGGCCCCGCCTCGCGGGGTACGCCCGGCAGGCACTCAACCAGGCCGGCCGGCTCCGCCGCCGCTGAAGGAGGAGCTCCCTCATGCCGCACAGCCCGCTCCGGCCGCCGATCGCCGTCGCCGACCTCGACCTCGACGACCTCACGGACCTGGACCCGGACCTGGACCCGGACGGCGCCTCCATCCGCTCCTTCCGGTGCGCCGACGAGCCGACGGAGTGGGTCTTCGCTCTCGTACGGGTCCGGGGCAGGCCCGTCGGCACCGTCCTGGGCCGCGTCGCCGCCCCCGCGGACCCCGCCCGCGCGGTCGCGGCCCTCGCCCGCGAGCGCCTGGCCGGCACGGAGCCCCGGCCACCGGTGGAACCGTACGGTGACCTGCCCCGGACGACCGTCGTCGTCGCCACCCGCGAGCGCGCCGGGCGGCTCGCCCGCGCCCTGGACTCGCTCCTCGCCCAGGACCACCCCGACCACGAGACCGTCGTCGTCGACAACGCACCCCGCACCACCGCCACCCGCGAACTCGTCGCGGCGAAGTACCCCACCGTCCGGTACGTCCGGGAGGACGTCCCCGGTCTCGCCGCCGCCCACAACAGGGGCGCGGCCGTCGCCGACGGCGCCGTCCTCGCCTTCACCGACGACGACGTGGTCGCCGATCCGCACTGGCTGTCCGCCCTCACCGCGCCCTTCGCCGCCGACCCGGGCACCGGCTGTGTCACCGGCCTGATCCTGCCCGCCCGGCTGCGTACGCCCGCCCAGGTCCTCCTGGAGAGCCACGGCGGCTTCGCCAAGGGCTTCACGCCGCGCACCTGGGACCCGGCGCGCCCGCCCGCCGACGAGCCGCTCTTCCCGTTCACGGCGGGCAGCTTCGGCTCGGGCGCCAACATGGCCTTCCGCGCGAGCGCCCTGAAGGCCGTGGGCGGCTTCGACCCCGCCACCGGCACCGGCACGCCCGCCAAGGGCGGCGACGACCTGTACGCCTTCGTCCGCGTCCTCGCCGCCGGTCACCGCCTGCTATACACGCCCGACGCGCTCGTCTGGCACCACCACCGCGAGACCTGGCAGGACCTGCGCCGGCAGGCGTACGGCTACGGCGCCGGGCTCACCGCGTACCTCACGGCCCTCGCCGTCCGCCGCCCCGCCCTGCTGCCCGCGCTCCTCGCCCGCCTCCCGCGCGGCCTGGCCCACGCCCGCGCGATGACCGCCGCGCGCGGCGCCGCTCCCGGAGTCGCCGCCCCCGGCGCACACGGGGCCCACGGCCACCCCTGGCCGCGCTCCCTCTCCCGCCTGGAGCGGCTGGGCATGCTGTACGGGCCCGTCGGCTACGCCCGCGCGCGGCTGCGCCTCGGAAGCGGCGGAAGCGGTGAGGCCCGATGAGGACACCCGTGCCGGTGCTGCTGTACCACGCCGTGACGGACGACCCGCCGCCCTGGATCGCCGAGTTCGCCGTCACGCCCGCCGACTTCGCGGCGCAGCTCGACGCCGTCGTGGCGAGCGGCCGCACCCCCGTGCCGCTCAGCGCCCTCGCCGACCACCTCGCCGGGAAGGGCGCCCTGCCGCCCCGGCCCGTCGTGCTCACCTTCGACGACGGCTTCGCCGACCTGCCCGGCCCGACCGCCGAGGCGCTCGCCGCCCGCTCCCTGCCCGCCACCGCCTATCTGACGACCGGGGCCATCACCCCGGGCCGCGCCTGCCTGCTGCCGCCCGCGCCGATGATGGCGCTCGCGCAGGCACCGCTGCTGGAGCAGTACGGCCTGGAGGTCGGCGCGCACACCGTCACCCACCCCCAGCTGGACGTGCTCCCGCCCCGGGCCGTCCGCCGGGAGCTGCGCGACTCCAAGGCGGCCCTGGAGGACGTGCTCGGCCACGAGGTGGCCCACCTGGCCTACCCGCACGGCTACAACAGCCGCGCCGTACGGCGGGCCGCGCGGGAGGCCGGCTATGCGTCCGCCGTCGCCGTACGGCACGCCCTCAGCTCCCGCACGGACGAGACGTACCGCATCGCCCGGCTCATCCTGCGCCGTACGCACACCGTCGCCGACGTCGAGCGCTGGATGCAGGGCCGGGGCGCGCGGACGGCGCCGTACCCGGAATCGCCGGCGACCGTCGGGTGGCGGGTGTACCGGAGAGCGAGAGCGGCCGTGCGCGGGCCCGTGTTCGCGGGCTAGGAGCCGACCGGAAGACGTCGAGAGAGAGGGGGGCACAGTGGGGCGGCAACGCGTGCCCGCACCGGTCGCCGCCGCGCCGGCCGGGGAAGGGCCGGCCGGGGGAGGGCCGGCCGGGGGAGGGCAGGCCGGGGGAGGGGCGGACGCCCCGGCGGGTGGGACCGCGGACACGCCCCCGTCCCCCTCGCGCGGTACGCGCCGTTCGCCGCGCACCGCCCTCGCCGCGCTGCCGCTGCTGTCGGCCGCCGCCCTGTGGCTGTACGCCCTGCCCCACGTGGACTTCCGTGCCATCGGCGACTACGGCCTCCTGGACCGCTTCCCGGCCGCCTTCTACGCCGCGCTCGCCGCCCTGACGGCCGGGTTCGCGCTCACCCTGCGGCGGGGCGCCCGCTCCGGCACCTGGTGGCCCGCCACCTACTGCGTGGCGATGCTGGTGGCGCTCAAGGCCCCGCCCGCCCTGCTGTACGACGGGGTGCGGTACGCGTGGGCGTCCAAGCACGACGCCGTCATCACCCGGCTCCTCGCGGAGGGCACGGTCCACCCGTACGACGAGCTGTCGGGCGGCATGTCGGCGTACGACCAGTGGCCGGGTTTCTTCGCCCTCAACGCCGCGCTCGTACGGGCCGTCGGCGTGGAGTCGGCCGCCGCGTACGCCAACTGGGCGCCCGTCGCGTTCGGCGTGCTCACCCTGCCCGTGCTGACGCTGCTCTACCGCACCTTCACCGACGACCGGCGGCTGGTGTGGACGGGCGTGTGGATCTTCCAGCTGGCGAACTGGGTCGGCCAGGACTACCTCGCGCCGCAGGGCTTCGCGTACCTGCTCCACCTGACCGTCCTCCTCGTCGTCGTACGGCACTTCGTCCGGCCGGGCTCCGCCGGGCGGCTGCGCGACCGGGCCCGGCTCGACCCGGCGGCGGCCGTCGCGCCACCGTCCACGGGCCTGCGGCGGCGCGCGGCCGGGGTGCTGCTCCTCGTACCGCTGGTCGCGGCCGTCAACGCGGCGCACCAGCTCACGCCCGTCATGCTGTGCGCCACGCTGTTCGCGCTGTGCCTCACGCGCCGCTACCGCAACCTCGGGCTGCTCGCCGTCACCGGCCTGATCATGCTGGCCTGGGACCTGACGATGGGCCGGGTGCTGTTCCTGGAGACCCTCGGCAGCCTGCGCGAGTCGGCCGGGGACCTGCTCGGCAACTCCCGCGCGGGATACGCCGGGGAGCCCACCGGGCCCGGCCCCGAGCTGGTCGGCACCGCCAACGTCCTCATGGTGCTGGCACTCGCCGTCCTCGCCGGTACGGCCGTACTCCTGCGCCGCCGCCTGGTGCGCACGGCCCTGCCGCTGCTGCTGGCGGCTGCGGCGCCCGTGCCGATGTTCGCCGTCAACGACTACGGCGGCGAAATGCTTTTCCGCGTCTACCTGTTCGGCCTGCCCGGGACGGCGTTCTTCGCGGCGGCCGCGCTGGTCCCGGCCGCCGGTGCCGCCCGCACCGCTCGCCGCGTGGCGGCCGTCGCCCTGCCCGTCGCCCTCACCGCGCTGCTCGCGGGTTTCCTGCCGTCCTACTACGGCAAGGAGGGCATGCACTACGCGCCGCCCGCCGAGACCGCGCTGGTGACACGCGCGTAC
Source organism: Streptomyces sp. NPDC045431 (assembly GCF_040646655.1). Classification (NCBI taxonomy): domain Bacteria; kingdom Bacillati; phylum Actinomycetota; class Actinomycetes; order Kitasatosporales; family Streptomycetaceae; genus Streptomyces; species Streptomyces sp. NPDC045431. The sequence goes on along the minus strand of NZ_JBEZAQ010000023.1, from coordinate 80,289 downwards.
GACCGGGCTCCGGCCGGCTCGTTGATCCTCGCCACCACCGGGTCCTTCCCCGGCGCGTACACCCGCTACGACCGGTACGAACGCTGGTTCTTCACCGAGCAGGACGTGCCCGAGAACCTGAGGATGCTGCGCGACCCGGCCGGTTACCTGGCGCGGGGCATTCCCGAGGGCCGGCGGGCGTACGTGATCCTCACCCCCACCCAGGAGGAGGCGGTCATCGGCGAGGGCTACCTGCCGCCCGGCGGCTTCGACACGCTGACGGCCGCCCTCAAGCGGTCACCGCTCTTCCGCGTGGTGGAGGAGGGCGAGCACGGTCTCGTCCTGCGGTACGTCCCCACGGTGACAGGGGGATCACCATGAAGCCGAAACACGACGCATGGACCGGGACGTGGACCAGAGTGGCCCTGGCCGCCTCCGGGTGGCCGGTCCTCGCCGCCACCGCGCTGCCGGGCGGCTCGCCCCTGCGCTGGATCCCGGTGCTGCTGTTCCTGGCGCTCGCCCCCGGCCTGGCGCTGCTGCACCCGCGGCGCGGCGCCCGGACGCAGCCGCTGGAGACGCTGGCGTTCGCCGTGCCGCTGAGCCTGTCACTGGTCGCGCTCGTCGCGACGGCGCTGTTCCTGGCGGAGGCCTTCTCCACCACGGCGTTCCTGGTGGCGCTGGCCGTCTTCGTGACGGTGGCCGCCGCCCTCCCGGGGGTGCCCCTTCCGGCGGACACCCGCGAGGGCGCCGGATGAGCGGGCGGCATGCGGACGGCGCGCGCGCGGGTACGGACACGGGCACGCGCGCGGGTACGTTCGCGGCGCTCGCCCTCGCCGTCGTCGGGGCGCTGCTCCTCGGGCTCGGGATGTGGACGGCCACCCGGCCCGACGGCCAGACCGACGGCACCCGGGCCGACGGCACCCGGGCCGCCGGGCCCTGCGCACCCGGCGCGTTACTGGTGCCCCCCTGCGGGGCCTGGTGGGGCGCCTACGTGCCGTACGCGGCGAACGGGTCCCTCACGGACGCGGTAGTCAACTTCGAGCAGAAGATCGGAAGGAAGCTCGATCTCGTCTACAACTACCACGACATGTCCGGCACCGAGCTCGACGGACAGCTCCTCACCCCCGACGAGCAGGAGCTCGGCCGCGAGCGGCTGCTGATGCTGGCGTGGGAGTCGACCGTCTGGACCGAGCCCCACCACGCCAACTGGACGGAGCGGCAGCTCGGCTGGAAGAACATCGCCTCCGGCGCGTACGACGAGGAGGTCATCGACCCGCAGGCGCGCCGCATCAAGGCGTACGGCAAGCGCGTCTTCCTCTCCTTCGACCAGGAGACCGACTTCCGCCTCAAGGAGGGCGCCGGCACCCCGGCCGAGTTCGTCGCCGCCTGGCGCCACCTCCACGACCGGTTCGAGCGGCTCGGCGTGGACAACGTGGTGTGGGTGTGGACGGTCTCCGGCTACCTGGGGAACGCGCGGCAGATGAAGGAGCTGTACCCGGGCGACGCGTACGTCGACTGGATCGGCATGGACCAGTACAACTACCACCTCTGCCACAAGACGACGACCTGGCTGGACTTCGAGCGCAGCCAGCGCCCCTCCTACGACTGGCTGCGCGCCCACATCTCGGCCGAGAAGCCCCTCATGCTGGCCGAGTTCGCCACCGCACCCGACCCGGCGCGGCCGCAGCGCCAGCGCGACTGGTACGCCGAGATCCCGAAGGTCGCGCCGACCCTGCCGAAGGTCAAGGCGCTGGTCCACTGGAACCGTCCGGTGCCGGGCGACGGGTGCGACCTCACCGTCAACGCCGGGCCCGGCCTGGAGGGGTACCGCCTGGCCGGCCAGGACCCCTACTTCAAGCAGCCCGTCCCGCCCCGGTGACCCCCTTCGGCCGCAGCGCCGCCCGCAGCCCCGGCGCCGCCACCAGCGCCATCACCGCCATCGACAGCAGCATCGCGAGCCCCGCCCCCGCGATCCCCGCCGACGCCGTCAGCACGGCCGCGCTCCCCAGCACCAGGACGCACATGGCGCCCTGCACGGCGGCCAGCATGCCCGTGCGCCCCTGCACCCGCAGCACCCCGATGTAGAGCTCGACCGCGACACGCGGCAGCGCCGCCGCGGCCAGCAGCCGAAGTACGAGCGTGCCGTGCTCGGCGTACGCCGCCCCGAAGGGCGTGAGGATCCACGGCGCGAAGACGACGAGCACCGCCACCACCGGCACCAGCAGCAGCGCCATGCGGCGCAGCGCGCCGCGTACGCCCTCGGCGAGCGACTCGGGGCTGTGCGAGGCGTGCGCGGTGAGGGAGGAGGCCATGTTGATGGCCAGGAACTCCATGGTCCCGCCGACCGTGTACGCGGTGTAGAACCAGCCGTTGTGCGCGGCGTCGAAGCGGACGGCGACCATCACCGGCAGCAGGTTGATCATCGCCAGGCTGAACAGCGCGCCCACCGAGTCCCCGGCGAGGAACCGCCCCATCTCGCGCGCCGTCGGCGGCTCCCGGTCCCGGTCGGCGGCGGCCTGACGCGGGATGAGCCGCCGGAACACCAGCCAGCCGAGCGGCAGCACCGACAGGGCGATGGCGACGGCCCACGAGACGAAGATGCCCAGCACCGGCAGCGCGCCCGCGAAGGCCATCAGCAGGAGCAGCTTGCCGAGCGAGAAGACGGCGTTGCCGACGGGCACCCACACGGCCGTGCGCAGGCCCGTCAGGACGCCGTCCTGGAGGGTGAGCAGCGCCCACGCCACGCACGCGACGACGAAGAACGCACCGGCGGCCGGCCCGCGCAGCGGCGCGTACGACGGCCCCCACAGGTCCAGGGTGAGCAGGAACGCCACGCTCGCGGTCGCCACCACCAGCGAGCTGACGGCGTACGCGCGCCACACCAGCGGCCCCGTGGCCCGCCCCGCGCGCGGCACGTACCGCACCACCGCGCCGATCATCGTCGTGGCGGTGACCGAGGCGAGCAGCCGCATCGCGGCGATGGCGGCGGAGCCCTGCCCGACGGCCTCCTCGGTGTAGTGGCGGGCGGCGACCAGCCAGAAGCCGAGTCCGAGCGCGGCCGAGACGCCGGTGGACAGCATCAGCGCGTAGGCGTTGCGGAACATCGAGTCGCCGCCGGGCGCCACCGCGGTGCCCTGCCGGACGGTCGTGTCAGCCACCGTGCGGGCCCGCCGGACGGGCGCCCGACGCGCGCAGCACCTCCAGGACCTGGTCCGCCCGGAGCGGATCGGCGGGCAGCGCGTGGCGCGCGAACCACCGGGCGCCCTCGGGCCGCGGTGAGGGGTCGGTGAAGAGGGGTCCCGCGTAGTCGTCCAGCGGCGGGTCGTACAGGTACCCGGTGGGCACGCGCGCCCGCGCGAGGGCGGCGACGGCCGCGTCCCGGTCCTCGACGAGCAACGGCACCCGGAAGAGTGGCCGGACGGGCGCCCGGGGGTCTCCCCAGGGTGACGCCAGCAGCTTCTCCGTACCGGCACGGTGGGCCGCCAGCGTCGCGTCCAGGCGCCCGAGGAGCCGCTCCGTACGGCGCAGGCGTACGCGCCCGGGGGCGAGCCGGTAGTCGTGCAGGTCCACCCGGACCCACGCGTCGAACGGTACGAGCCCGGGGGCGGCGGACAGGGCGTCCTTCAGCTCCGCCGGCCGCAGCGGCATCCGGATCCCCGCGCGCTCCTCCCGGCCGAGCGCCCGCAGCGCGGCCCGCGCGGCCTTCACGAGCCGCAGCCCGCGCACCGCCGCCTCGGCGTACGGACGTACGGCGTAGGCGAGTTCGGCCACCGGCCGGGACGGGAGCAGCAACGCGTCGCGCGCCCGCGCCAGTTCGCCGTACAGCGCGGGGTCGCGTACGGCGAGGAAGCCCCCGGTCTTCGCGCCGGTGTGCTTGGAGAGGCTGAAGACCGACGCCTCGCCGTGCGTGCCGACGGGGCGCCCGCCGACCTCGCCGCCGATCGCGTGCGCCGCGTCCTCCAGCAGCGGGATGCCCAAGGCACGGCACCGTTCGGCCAGTTCCGGGGCCGGGTCGGGGTTCCCGTACAGATGGGTGGTCAGGACGGCGGACAGGCCCCGCCACACCGCCTCCGGGACGGCCGCCGGGTCGAGGGACCCGTCACGCGGGTTCAGCGGCGCCTGTACGGGGCGGAGGCCCGCGGCGAGGACCACGAAGAGGATGACGTCGCCGTTGACCGGGGACATGAGCACCCGGCCGCCGGGCGGGCACCAGTGGCGCAGCGCCACGTAGAGACCGAGCCGGCACGACGGCACGTACAGGCACTGTCTGCCGAGCCGCGCCCGCATGCGCTCTTCCAGACCCGCCTGAACCGCGTGAGCCGCGTGAACCGCCTCGGCCGCGTACCGCATGTGACCCCCCTGCCCCCGGGCCAATGTGGCCCCGGGGGGACGACTCCGTCAAGACGGCCGAAGGGCCCATCCCTTGACGGAAACGGGCCCTTCGGACATGGAGGTGGGGAGGAGGTCACTCCTCCACGGTCAGCCCCTTGCGGAGCTTGCCCAGGGTGCGGGAGAGCAGCCGCGAGACGTGCATCTGCGAGATGTTGAGCTCCTCGCCGATCTCCGACTGCGTCATGCCGGCGACGAACCGGAGGGAGAGGATCTTGCGGTCGCGGGCGGGCAGCGAGGCGATCAGCGGCTTGAGGGACTCGATGTACTCGATGCCCTCCAGGCCGTTGTCCTCGTAGCCGATGCGGTCCGCGAGCGCGCCCTCCGTGTCGTCCTCCTCGGGCTGGGCGTCGAGCGAGCTCGCGGTGTACGCGTTGCTCGCCGCCATGCCCTCGACGACCTCCTCCTTGGTGATGCCGAGTTTCTCGGCGAGCTCACCGACGGTCGGGGCGCGGTCCAGCTCCTGGGCGAGCTCGTCACCGGCCTTGGCCAGGTCGAGGCGGAGCTCCTGGAGCCGGCGTGGGACGCGCACGGACCACGAGGTGTCGCGGAAGAAGCGCTTGATCTCTCCGACGATGGTCGGCATCGCGAAGGTGGGGAACTCGACTCCGCGGGCGAGTTCGAACCGGTCGATGGCCTTGATCAGGCCGATGGTGCCGACCTGGATGATGTCCTCCATCGGTTCGCTGCGGGAGCGGAACCGGGACGCGGCGAACTTGACCAGGGCGAGGTTGAGCTCGACGAGGGTGTTGCGGACGTACGCGTACTCGTGCGTGCCCTCCTCGAGCGTCTCGAGGCGGGCGAAGAGCGTCTTCGACAGGGCGCGCGCGTCGAGCGGTCCGACCTCGTCGTACGGCGGGATCTCGGGCAGGCCGCTGAGGCCGCTGAGGCCGTTCAGACCGCTCGGGCCGGTCTCGGCGAGGAGGTCGGGGGTGGTCTCGCCGGTGGGGTCGTCGGGGGTGGGAATGAGTTCGAGCGGAGTTATCGACGCCGCGTCGGGGGTACGCGTCTCGTCGAGCCGGGGTGACATGGTCTCCTCCATCGTTCTCGGCATAAGGCCGCCGATGCCGAATTGCGTCGCTGCGGTGTGCGGCGCCTCCAAAGCCGGCTGGGTGGGTGGATGGGTGTCCCTACTAGCCCTACCCGCTCTTCCTAGGTCGTTGCAAGTGTCAATTGTCCCATATGTCTGACTAACAGGGGAGTCCGACTACCGACCGGTGAGGAGAGGGCGTAGGGTTCTACCGACTCAACGGCATCGGCGAAGAGGGGCGGCATGGACCGCGGGACGGTCGGCAGCGCGAATCAGGGCCGGCTCAGCGTCGGGGTCCGGACGGTGGGCCGCAGTGAGATCGTCACACCGGTGGGTGAGTTGGATCACCACACCGCGGATCTCCTGCGCGAACCGCTGGATGCCGCGCTGGAGCAAGGACGTTCACGGTTGGTGGTCGACTGTTCGCAGCTTGCGTTCTGCGACTCCACCGGCCTCAACGTCCTGCTGGGGGCCCGGCTCAAGGCCGAGGCGGCAGGGGGTGGGGTCCATCTGGCCGGAATGCAGCCCGTGGTGGCCCGCGTCTTCGAGATCACCGGCGCGGAAGCGGTCTTCACCCTGCACGACACCCTGGACGAGGCCCTCGCCGACTGACCCGGCGCACCCTTCCCGCGCCGCGGCGGCGTCCGCTGCGCCACCGTGCCCTGCCGTGACGGCCGAGGGCGGTTGTCGGGTTGCTCACGCGCATCGGATGACGAACCGGGTGTCGTACCCGCAACTCCGGGCAGAAGAACCTGCGCGAGGGTGTGAAGGGTGGGACTCCGCGACGCTCCGCATCGAAACTTATTGGCAATGGCGAACTGGTGAATCGGTGAGGTGAAGCGCTGATGGGCAGCACCCAGCAGCATCCGCCGAGCGGCCTCGGCGGCGAGCCGGGCGGCGCGGGCGCCGGCGCGGGTGCCGAACCTGTCGCCGGCCCCGTCAAGGGTGTCGACGCCACGGCGTACCGTGCCGCGGCGGGCGGCGGGGCCGCGGTCCGCGCCTCTTCCCCCGGGCCGGGTACGCCGCCCGGCTCCGGGGACAGAGCGCGCCCCGCGTCGGGCACGCCGTCGGGCGAGCAGTCCGGTACGCCGTCGGGCACGCGGCCCGGCGCGCCGTCCGGCGCCTCACCGCAGGCCGCCTCATCCTCGCCGCAGGCAGACGCGCCGGCCGCCTCCGAGGGCGGGCGGTTCCGGAGGCTCTCCCTGGGGAGCGCCAGCGGGATCGTTCCGCTCGCGCGCGACTTCACCCGGCAGGCGCTCTACGACTGGGGCTGGCTGCCCGCCGCCACCGCCGACCGCCGCGCCGCCGCCGAGGACGTCCTGCTCGTCGTCTCCGAGCTCGTCACCAACGCCTGCCTGCACGCCGAGGGCCCCGAGGAGCTGCGCGTCTCGCTGGACGCCAAGGTGCTGCGCCTGGAGGTCGAGGACCGCGGTGCCGGTCAGCCAGCGCCCCGCACTCCGCACCGCGCCGGGCGGCCCGGCGGGCACGGCATGTTCATCGTGCAGCGCCTCTGCCTCGACTGGGGCGTCGTACGGACGGACGACGCTCCGGGCAAGACGGTCTGGGCGGAGCTCGCGGCCCCGGCGTAAGCGCGCTCGCGCCTCCCCGTACACGGCGAAGGGCCGCCGTACCGGACGAACCCGGTACGGCGGCCCTTCGCCGTGCCCTGGAGGGCTACGGGTCAGTGCACGCCGCCCATGAGGGGCTGCACCTTCCGGCGGTACATGTAGATCGCGACACCGGCGAGCACCGCGAGCGCGCCCTGGCTGGCGAACCACCACGTGGTGTCGGTCGGCGCGCCCATGAGCTGGAGCAGCGCGATGACCGAGTCACCGGCGGTGACGGCCAGGAACCAGACGCCCATCATCTGCGAGGCGTACTTCTGCGGCGCCAGCTTCGTCGTCAGCGACAGGCCGACCGGCGAGAGGGTGAGCTCGCCGACCGTCTGGATCAGGTAGACCGAGCACAGCCACAGCGGGGTGACCATCACGCCACCCGCGGAGGCGGCCTGCGCCAGCATCATCACGAAGAACGAGGCGCCGATCAGCACCAGGCCCTGCGTGAACTTCACCAGCGTGCTGGGCTCCTTGCCGCGGCGGGCGAGCGCCACCCACAGCCAGGCGAAGACCGGGGCCAGCGCCATCACGTACAGCGGGTTCAGCGACTGGAACCAGCTCGCCGGGAACTCGAAGCCGAAGAGGGAGCCCGCGGTGTTGTGCTCCGCGAACAGGCTCAGGGTCGAGCCGGTCTGGTCGTAGATGCCCCAGAAGACGGCGGCGGCGACGAAGAACCAGACGTACGCCGACATCCGGGACCGCTCGACCTGGTCCAGGTCGGTGTCGCGCTTGATGCGGAACAGGTACCAGGCGGGCAGCACCAGGCCGAGGATGGTCAGCGGCCACAGCACCCAGTCGATGGTCAGCCGGCCGGTCAGACCGGCGGCGCCGTACGCGACGGCCGCGATGGCCAGCCAGATCAGCGCCTTCTTGACGATGCCGGTGCGCTCGGCGTCCGACAGCGGCGCGGGGACCTGGTTCGACTCCGGGGCCAGGTTGCGGAAGCCCAGGAAGTAGAACGCGAGGCCGAGGGCCATGCCGACGCCGGCCATGGCGAAGCCGTAGTGCCAGTTGATCTTCTGGCCCACGTAGCCGATGGTCAGCGGGGCGACGAAGGCACCGAGGTTGATGCCCATGTAGAAGATCGTGAAGCCGCCGTCCCGGCGCGGGTCGTTCTTGTCCCGGTACAGGTGGCCGACCATCGTCGAGATGTTGGCCTTGAGCAGACCGGAGCCGGCGGCGATGAACGCCAGGCCGATGAAGAAGGAGACCTCCGTCGGCAGGGCCAGCAGGAAGTGGCCGGTCATGATGATCGTGCCGGAGATCGCCACGGTCTTCCGGGCGCCCCACACCCGGTCGCCGAACCAGCCGCCCGGCAGCGCGAGGAGGTACACCATCGCGTTGTAGACGGAGTAGATGGCGACGGCGGTCGCCGTGTCGAAGCCGAGACCGCCCTTGGCCACGGAGGCCGACAGGTAGAGCACGAGCAGGGCCCGCATGCCGTAGAAGCTGTAGCGCTCCCACATCTCGGTCATGAAGAGGTTGGCCAGACCGCGGGGGTGGCCGAGGAACGTCTTCTCAAGGCCGGCGGCGGTGCTGCCGGCCGGGTCCCTCGTCAGGCTGGACGCCATGGTCGATCCTTGCTTGCTCGGGACGCGCCATCCGCTTCGTGAGCGTGACGCGCCCGGTGGGGGGCGCGGCCGGCACCGGCGCGCGTTCCGTCCCGTCCCCCGACGCCTGGACAGGGGTTCGCCCCCGTGCGGCGCACGGAGGCGAGGGTTCGGACGCACCGGGATCCACGCCCCGACAGGCGCGTCGTCGCGCATCGGGGCCCGGCCCACAGGTCGTTCACTGCCTCAAGGCTGGCAGGGCCGGCCCCGGGCAGAAAAGAGACCCTTGGCGCTCTTGGCGGGCCAAAGGTCCCGGAGTACTGCATCAGGCGTCTCGCCACCATACGACATGACAGTGGCGGATAAGGAAGGACTTGAGATATGGATCACAGGGATGCATGGAACCGACTGCCCATAATCGAAGGTGATAAGCAGGATGGCATCCCATAGTCCCAGGCGGTGATGATCAAGCGTCGATCCCACTCCGGCGCGTACCCCGCGCGGACTACCATCACCCCATGACCCGTGTACTGCTCGCCGAGGACGACGCATCCATCTCGGAACCGCTGGCCCGCGCCCTGCGGCGGGAGGGTTACGAGGTCGAGGTGCGCGAGGACGGAACCACCGCGCTCGAGACGGGACTCCAGGGCGGGATCGACCTCGTCGTGCTGGACCTCGGCCTGCCCGGGATGGACGGGCTCGAGGTGGCGAGACGCCTGCGCGCCGAGGGGCACACGGTGCCGATCCTGGTGCTGACCGCCCGCGCGGACGAGGTCGACACCGTCGTCGGGCTCGACGCGGGCGCGGACGACTACGTCACCAAGCCGTTCCGGCTCGCCGAGCTGCTCGCCCGGGTGCGGGCCCTGCTGCGGCGCGGCTCCGCCGAGCCGGCCCCGGCGCCCGCCACCCACGGCGTACGCATCGACGTCGAGTCGCACCGCGCCTGGATGGGCGACGAGGAGCTCCAGCTCACGGCGAAGGAGTTCGACCTGCTGCGGGTCCTGGTCCGGGACGCGGGCCGGGTCGTCACCCGCGACCAGCTGATGCGCGAGGTGTGGGACACCACCTGGTGGTCGTCGACCAAGACCCTCGACATGCACATCTCCTGGCTGCGCAAGAAGCTCGGCGACGACGCCGCGAACCCCCGGTACATCGCCACCGTGCGCGGTGTCGGCTTCCGCTTCGAAAAGAGCTAGGACCAGGTACAGAGCTGAGACCGGGTAGGTACGCACGGTGCGCCGCCGACTGATCAACTCCACGCTCGCGGTGGTGCTCGTCGTCATCGCCGTCTTCGGGGTCTCCCTCGTCATCGTCGAGACCCGCACCATCAGCAGCAGCGCCCAGGAGAGCGTGGACTCCGAGGCGGTGAGCCTCATCTCCATCGTCGAGAGCCGGCTGATCGGCGGGGAGCCCGTCAACCCCGACATCCTCGCCGAGCAGAGCGGCGCCAAGCGGTACGCCGTGATCCGCATCCCCGGCCGGGCGCCCATCGAGATCGGCAAGCGCCCCGAGGGCGGCGTCATCCGCGGCACCGCCGAGGGCGAGCGCGGCGAGACCGTCACCGTCGAGGAACCGCGTTCCACCGTCACCGCCGAGGTCGGCCGCACCCTGCTGATCATCGGCGCCGTGGCGCTGCTCGCCGTGATCGCCGCCGTCCTCCTCGCCGTACGCCAGGCCAACAAGCTCGCCTCGCCGCTCACCGACCTCGCCGAGACGGCCGAGCGGCTCGGCTCCGGCGACCCGCGGCCGCGCCACAAGCGGTACGGGGTGCCCGAGCTGGACCGGGTCGCGGACGTCCTGGACGCCTCCGCCGAGCGGATCGCCCGGATGCTCACCGCCGAGCGCCGACTGGCCGCCGACGCCTCCCACCAGCTGCGTACGCCGCTGACCGCGCTCTCCATGCGGCTGGAGGAGATCTCCGTCACCGACGATCCCGAGACGGTCAAGGAGGAGGCGCACATCGCGCTCACCCAGGTCGAGCGGCTCACCGACGTCGTCCAGCGGCTCCTGACGAACTCGCGCGACCCGCGCACCGGCTCGGCGATCGCCTTCGACCTCGACGAGGTCGTCAAGCAGCAGATCGAGGAGTGGCGCCCCGCCTACCGCAGCGCCGGGCGGGCCATCGTCCGCTCCGGCAAGGTCGGCATGCGCGCGGTGGGAACCCCGGGCGCGGTCGCCCAGGTGCTGGCCGCGCTGATCGAGAACTCTCTGATGCACGGTGGCGGCACGGTCGCGTTGCGCACCCGCGTCACCGGCAACCAGGCGGTGGTCGAGGTCACCGACGAGGGCCCGGGCGTCCCGCCCGACCTCGGCGCGCGCATCTTCGAGCGGACCATCAGCGGCCGCAACTCCACCGGCATCGGACTCGCCGTCGCCCGTGACCTGGCGGAGGCGGACGGCGGACGGCTGGAACTGCTCCAGCAGCAGCCGCCGGTCTTCGCGCTCTTCCTGAGCCGTGAGGTGCCCAGCCGCAAGGAGCACCCGCCGACGGTGCGCTGACGCCTACCGCCGGGGACCGACGGGCTCGGCGGCGGGCTCGTCCCGGTGCCGCCGCTGCTCCAGGAACGATTCGGCGGCGGGCGCCACGGCGGCCTCGGGGCCGCCTGGCAGCGTACGGAACACCCACGTGCGGTACGACCAGAAACGGAACAGCGTCGCGACACCGATGCCGAAGAACTTGAAGAAGTTGCTCTGCAGCGGGGTGTCCCAGCCGAAGCCGTACGTCGCGGCGAACAGCACGCCGTTCTCGATGACCATCCCCACCACGCTGAACGCCAGGAAGAGCGACAGCTCACGCGTACGGCCGCTCTTGTCACGGTCCCGGTACGTGAAGTAGCGGAAGCCCACGTAGTTGAAGATGATGGCGATGACGGTCGCGATGAGGCTGGCCCGTACCACCGGGATCTCGGTGGTGTGCCGCACCAGGTTGAAGACGGCCATGTTGACCAGCAGCCCGAGACCGCCGACCACCCCGAATTTGGCGATCTCGCGGACGAGCCGGTCCAGCCGCACCCGCAGTGCGCCCCGTTCACTCATGGTGATCTCACAGCCCCGTCCGATCGAGTGGGTCAACCAAGCCATGCTAACCAGGGCCCGTCGGTACCGCTCGGGGAGCGGAGGAGCCCCTGCCCGCGCCCCTTCCCCGGGGAGGGGGCCCCTCCGCGGGGCCCGATACCCTAAGAGGGTGACGTTCCCGGTAGTAGGCATGGTGGGCGGCGGACAGCTGGCCCGGATGACCCATGAGGCGGGTATCCCCCTCGGCATCAGATTCAAGCTCCTCAGTGACACACCCCAGGACTCCGCGGCCCAGGTCGTGAGCGACGTCGTCATCGGCGACTACCGCGACCTGGACACGCTGCGTGAGTTCGCACGCGGCTGCGATGTGATCACCTTCGACCACGAGCACGTACCGACCGAGCACCTACGGGCCCTGGAGGCTGACGGCATCCCCGTCCGCCCGGGGCCCGACGCGTTGGTGCACGCCCAGGACAAGGGCGTGATGCGCGCGAAGCTCGACGCCATCGGTGCTCCCTGCCCGCGCCACCGCATCGTGGCGGACCCGGCCGACGTGTCGGCGTTCGCGGCGGAGGGCGGCGGCGAGGGCGACGGTTACCCCGTGATCCTCAAGACCGTGCGCGGCGGGTACGACGGCAAGGGCGTGTGGTTCGTACGCTCCGAGGCCGACGCCCACGAACCCTTCCAGGCCGGGGTGCCGGTCCTGGCGGAGGAGAAGGTCGACTTCGTCCGCGAGCTCGCGGCGAACATCGTCCGCTCCCCGCACGGCCAGGCCGTGGCGTACCCGGTCGTCGAGTCGCGCCAGGTCGACGGCGTCTGCGACACCGTGATCGCCCCGGCGCCCGACCTCTCGGCCGAGCTGGCCGGGCACGCGCAGGAGCTGGCGCTGCGCATCGCCAAGGAGCTCGACGTCGTCGGACACCTCGCCGTCGAGCTCTTCGAGACCCGCGACGGCCGCATCCTCGTCAACGAGCTGGCGATGCGGCCGCACAACTCCGGCCACTGGACGCAGGACGGCGCGGTCACCTCGCAGTTCGCCAACCACGTGCGGGCCGTGCTCGACCTGCCGCTGGGCGACCCGCGCCCGCGCGCCCCGTGGACCGTCATGTGCAACGTGCTGGGCGGCGACTTCCCGGACATGTACCAGGCGTACCTGCATTGCATGGCCCGCGATCCGCAGCTGAAGATCCATATGTACGGCAAGGACGTGAAGCCCGGCCGCAAGGTGGGGCACGTCAACACCTACGGTGACGACCTGGACGACGTGCTGGAGCGCGCGCGTCACGCCGCCGACTATCTGCGAGGAACGATCGTTGAGTAACGCACTCGGCCCCGACGGGCAGAACGGCCCCCTCGTCGGCATCGTCATGGGCTCCGACTCGGACTGGCCCGTCATGGAGGCCGCGGCCGGGGCCCTCGACGAGTTCGAGATCCCGTACGAGGTGGACGTCGTCTCCGCGCACCGGATGCCGCGCGAGATGATCGCGTACGGCGAGCGTGCGGCGGACCGCGGCCTGAAGGCGGTCATCGCGGGCGCGGGCGGCGCGGCCCACCTGCCGGGCATGCTCGCCTCCGTCACGCCGCTGCCGGTGATCGGCGTCCCCGTCCCGCTGAAGTACCTCGACGGCATGGACTCCCTGCTGTCGATCGTGCAGATGCCGGCGGGCGTGCCGGTGGCGACGGTCTCGGTGGGCGGCGCGCGCAACGCCGGCCTGCTCGCCGCGCGGATCCTCGCGACCTCCGACCCGGACCTGCTGGCCCGCATGAGCGACTTCCAGCAGGAGCTGAACGACCAGGCCACGGAGAAGGGCCGGCGGCTGCGTTCCAAGGTGGGCAAGTGACGGCCTCCGCGTCCGCGGCCGCCCCCTCCGAGGAGCTCCTCGCCGAGGCGCGCGAGCTGCTGGGGGACTTCCCGGTGGTGGACGGCCACAACGACCTGCCGTGGGCGCTGCGCTCGAAGGCGCGGTACGACCTGGACCGCCTCGACATCGCGGCGGACCAGACGGGCCGGCTCCACACCGACCTCCGCCGGCTGCGGGCCGGCGGGGTCGGGGCGCAGTTCTGGTCGGTGTACGTGCGCTGCGAGCTGACGGGCGACGAGGCGGTCAGCGCCACGCTGGAGCAGATCGACTGCGTCGACCAGCTCCTCGCCCGCCACCCGGCGGAGCTGGCGCCCGCGCTGACGGCCGACGACATGGAGGCGGCGCGGGCCGCCGGCCGGATCGCCTCCCTCAAGGGGGCCGAGGGCGGCCACTCCATCAACAACTCGCTCGCCACCCTCCGCGCGCTGTACGCCCTCGGCGTCCGCTACATGACGCTGACGCACAACGACAACGTCCCGTGGGCCGACTCGGCGACCGACGAGCCGGGCGTCGGCGGCCTGTCCGCCTTCGGCCGCGAGGTCGTCCGCGAGATGAACCGCCTCGGCATGCTGGTGGACCTCTCGCACGTCGCCGCCACGACGATGCGCGACGCCCTGGCCGCCTCCGAGGCGCCGGTGATCTTCTCCCACTCGTCGTCCCGCGCGGTCTGCGACCACCCCCGCAACATCCCGGACGACGTGCTGGCGCAGCTGCCGTCGAACGGCGGCGTGGCCATGGTCACGTTCGTGCCGAAGTTCGTCCTCCCGGCGGCGGTGGAGTGGACGCGGCGCGCCGAGGAGAACATGCGGGAGCACGGCTTCCACCCGCTGGCCACCACGCCGGACGCCATGCGCGTCCACGAGGCCTTCGAGGAGGCGCACCCGCGCCCGGTGGCCACCGCGGCGGACGTCGCGGACCACCTGGACCACATGCGCGAGGTGGCGGGCATCGCCCACCTCGGCATCGGCGGCGACTTCGACGGCACGGCCTTCACGCCCTCGGACCTCTCGGACGTGTCGGCGTACCCGAACCTCATCGCGGAGCTCCTGTCCCGCAAGTGGTCCCGCACGGACATCGCGATGCTGACCTGGTCCAACCCGGTCCGCGCCCTCCGCGACGCCGAAGCGGTCGCCCGGGGCCTGTCCTCCCGCCCCCCGTCGAACGCCACGCTGGAGTCCCTGGACGGCTGAGGGACCCGGCCCCGCCCCCGACCGCACGCCGCACGCCGCACGGCGCGGTCGGGGCGGGGGAACCCACCCGGATGCAGTACACCGCCGGGCCCCCCGCTTCCGCGCGTGCCACCGTGGCCCTATGGCTCGCAACGCCGTTCACGGAGCCGGAGCCCCCGTCATGGCAGACCTGCAGGACCTTCCCTACGTCGCACCCGCCACGGCCGGTGAACTCGACGACCCGACGGGCGGCGCCACCGCCGCCGAAGCCCCCACGCCCGCTGAGACCGATCTCGCGCGGGCCCGGATTCTGCTCGCCGCGCAGCTCGTCGTGGACGGGCACAACACCCTCGCCCAGGAGCTCGACCGCACGCACCACCACGCCCTCCAGCACGGTGAGGCCGAGCTCGACACCGACATACCCCGGATCCGGGCCGGTGGCGTCGGCGCCCAGTTCTGGTCGCTGCACGTGCCCCGCTCGTACGCGGAGGACCGCCTGATCGGCGGCACCCTGGACCTGATCGACGCCGTACGGACCCTCATCGAGTCCTGCCCGGAAGCCCTCCGCCTCGCGCTCACCGCCGCCGAGATGGCCGCCGCCCGCGACTGCGGCCGTATCGCCTCGCTCCTCGGCCCCGTCTCCGGCGCCGCCCTCGGCGACTCGCTCGGCACACTGCGCGCGTACCACGCCCTCGGCGTACGCAGTGCCGGAGTCGCGGGCGCCCGCTGGGCCGCGGGGCCCGAGGGGCTGACGCCGTTCGGGCAGGACGTCATCCGGGAGATGAACCACCTCGGGGTGCTGGTCGACCTCTCCGGCGCCTCCACCGACACCATGAGCCACGTCCTCGACGTCACCAAGGCGCCGGTGATCCTCTCGCACTCGGCCGCGTACGCCCTCACCCCGCACCCGTCGAACGTCACCGACGACGTCCTGCGCCGCCTGCGCGCCAACGGCGGCGTGTG
This sequence comes from Streptomyces sp. NPDC045431, assembly GCF_040646655.1. NCBI lineage: Bacteria > Bacillati > Actinomycetota > Actinomycetes > Kitasatosporales > Streptomycetaceae > Streptomyces > Streptomyces sp. NPDC045431. The sequence goes on along the minus strand of NZ_JBEZAQ010000023.1, from coordinate 64,716 downwards.
CATGGTGAGCTTCGCGCCCGACCAGGTGGCCCGGCTCCGCGAGGCTCCGGCCACGCTGCAGGACGTCGCCGACCACCTGGAGCACGTCCGCGGGGTCGCCGGGCCCGAGTGCCTCGGGCTCGCGGGCTCGTACGGCATGGCGACGCACGCCCCGCACACCATCGGTCTGGAAGACGCCTCCTGCTACCCGAACCTCATCGCCGAGCTGCTGCACCGCGACTGGCCGGAGACCGACATCGCCGCGCTGACCTGGGGCAACGCGGCGCGTGTCGTACGGGAGGCCGAGGCCGTGGCGCGCGGGGTGTGAGCCGTGGCGCGCGGGTGTGATCAGGCGCGGCAGAGGCAGAACGGGTGGCCGACCGGGTCGGCGTACACCCGCCAGCTGCGCTCGCGGTCGTCCGTGTCCAGCGCCTTCGCGCCGAGGGCGAGCACCTTCTCCTCGGCCGCGTCGAGGTCGTCGACGTCGAGGTCGAGGTGGAACTGCTGGGAGTTCCGGTCGGCGCGGGGCCACTCGGGCGGCTGGAGCCCGGGCGACCGCTGGAAGGCGAGCCGCTTCCCGTCGGGCAGCCGCAGCTCCACCCACTCGCCGTCCGTGTCCGGCTCGCTCGTGATGTCGCCGCCGAGCATCGCGGCGTAGAACTCGGCGAGCCGCTCCGGCTCCGGGCAGTCGATCGCGGTCAGGGCGAGTGTGGCGAAGCCCATGGACGTCCTCCTCGAGGCTCAGCCGGCGGTCAGCCGGCACACAGGCAGAACGGGTGCCCGGCAGGGTCCGCGTAAACCCGCCAGGTGCGGTCGCGGTCGTCCGCGTCGAGCACCGTCGCGCCGAGGGCGAGCACCTTCTCCTCGGCCGCGTCGAGGTCGTCGACGTCGAGGTCCAGGTGGAACTGCTGGGAGCCGTCGGGCGAGGGCCAGCGCGGCGGTACGAAGCCGGGCGCGGCCTGGAAGCCGAGCGGCGTGCCGGAGTGGCCGGTGACCTCGACCCAGTCGTCGTGGCTCTGCCGCGTACCGCCGAGAAGCTCGGCGTAGAAGGCGGCGAGGGCGTCGGGGTCGGGACAGTCGAGGACGACGGTGCTGAGCTTGGCGATGGCCATGACGAGTTCTCCTGCCGTCGGGGCGTTACCGGTAACAGCTGGCAACCGGTAACCGTGACCGTATGGTCCCGCGGAACGGGTAACGTCGCAACCATGAACGACAGAGCGCCCGCGCCGGGGCCCCTCGCCCTGGTGGAGGCCCTGGTGAACAGCCTCGACATCGAGTCGGGCGCCGACTCCCTCGACACGGAGGACGGCCGCGCCCGGTTCGGCCTCGCGCCCCACGAGGTCGAGCCGGCCCGCGAGCTGCGCGAGGCCCTCCGCGCCGCCTGCCTCGCCCACGCCGGACACCCACCGCACCGCCCGACGACACCGCTCGACGACCTGCTCTCCGCCGCGCCCCTGCTGGTCACGGTCGACCCCGCCGACGGCACGGCCGCCCTGCGCCCGGCGCCGCCGGACACCCTCACCGCGCGCGTGGCGGCGGCCATCGCGGTGGCCGCCGCCGACGGCACCTGGCTCCGCCTCAAGGCCTGCGAGGCCGCCGACTGCCTCTGGGCCTACTACGACCGCAGCCCGGCCGGCCGCAGCCGCTGGTGCTCCATGTCGGTCTGCGGCGCCCGAGCGAAGATGCGCGCGTACCGGGCGCGCAGGGGCTAGGAGCCGTCGGGGCTCGGGGCTCGGGGCTCGGGGCTCGGGGCTCGCGGCTCGCGGCTCGGGCCGGACGCCTCGTTCCTGATCGGGCACGGCGGCTACGCAGCCTTCGTCCGCAAGCCGGCCCCCCGCCTTAGGCGCGCGGGCGCCCCATCGCCCGGTACGTCCAGCCCGCCTCGCGCCACCGGACCGGGTCCAGGGCGTTGCGGCCGTCCAGGATGAGGCGGGTGTTGACGACCTCGCCCAGCTCGCGCGGGTCGAGGTCGCGGAACTCGCGCCACTCCGTGAGGTGCAGCACCACGTCCGCGCCGTGCACGGCCTCCAGCGCGCTGTCCGCGTACGCGAGCGTCGGGAAGACGCGCCGCGCGTTGTCCATGCCCTTGGGGTCGTACACCGTGACCTGGCCGCCCTGGAGGTGGATCTGCCCGGCCACGTTCAGCGCGGGCGAGTCCCGGACGTCGTCCGAGTCCGGCTTGAACGCCGCGCCCAGCACCGCGACCCGCTTGCCGAGGAAGGTGCCGTCGCCCAGCGCCTCGCGCGCCATGCCGACCATCTGGCCGCGCCGCCGCATGTTGATGGAGTCGATCTCGCGCAGGAAGGTCAGCGCCTGGTTGGCGCCCAGCTCGCCCGCGCGGGCCATGAAGGCGCGGATGTCCTTCGGCAGGCAGCCGCCGCCGAAGCCGATGCCGGCCCGGAGGAACTTCGCGCCGATGCGGTCGTCGTAGCCGATGGCCTCCGCCAGCTTGGCGACGTCGCCGCCGGCGGCCTCGCACACCTCCGCCATGGCGTTGATGAAGGAGATCTTGGTGGCCAGGAAGGAGTTCGCGGCGGTCTTCACCAGCTCGGCCGTCGGGAAGTCGGTCACCACGAACGGCGACCCTTCCTCCATCGGAGTGGCGTACACCTCGCGCAGCACCTTCTCCGCCGCCGCGCTCTCCACGCCGACCACGATCCGGTCCGGGTGCAGCGTGTCCTGCACGGCGAAGCCCTCGCGCAGGAACTCGGGGTTCCACGCCAGCTCCGCGTCCGCGCCCACCGGCGCCCGCTCGGCGAGCAGCCGGGCCAGCCGCTCCGCGCTGCCGACCGGCACGGTCGACTTGCCGACGACGAGCGTCGGGCGCTTGAGGTGCGGGGCGAGGGAGCCGAAGGCGGCGTCGACGTACCGCATGTCACACGCGTACTCGCCGTGCTTCTGCGGAGTGTTCACGCAGACGAAGTGGACGTCGCCGAAGTCGGCGACCTCCTCCCAGGAGGTGGTGAAGCGCAGCCGCCCGGTGGAGCCCTCGATCCCGGCGACGTGCTTGCGCAGCAGGTCCTCAAGGCCCGGCTCGTACATCGGGACGCGGCCGGCGGCCAGCATCTCGATCTTCTCGGGTACGACGTCGAGGCCCAGCACCTCGAACCCCAGCTCCGCCATGGCCGCCGCATGGGTGGCGCCGAGGTATCCGGTGCCGATCACAGTGATCTTGAGGGCCATGCGGTTCTCCATTGACGAGCGGGAGGCGGTGCGCGCCCGAGCATAGTCGCGCCCCGCCCTGGGCACGTTTCCGCCGGACGCCTCCTGTCAGCAAGGTCACCTATGCCATTCGGATCCGGCGCACTAAAATTCGGGTTACTTAACGGTAGTTAGCACACGCCCAGGGGAGTGAGTGATCGTGGCGGGAACGCCTGATTTCGACCTGTACCGCCCGTCCGAGGAGCACGACATGCTCCGGGACACCGTCCGCTCGCTCGCCGAGGCCAAGATCACCCCGTTCGCCGCCGCGGTGGACGAGGAGGCCCGCTTCCCGCAGGAGGCGCACGACGCCCTCGTCGCCGCCGACCTGCACGCGGTCCACGTCCCCGAGTCGTACGGCGGCGCGGGCGCCGACGCGCTCGCGACCGTGATCGTCATCGAGGAGGTGGCGCGCGCCTGCGCCTCGTCCTCCCTGATCCCGGCCGTGAACAAGCTGGGCTCCCTCCCGGTGATCCTCTCCGGCTCGGAGGAGCTGAAGAAGAAGTACCTGGGCCCGCTGGCCAAGGGCGACGCGATGTTCTCGTACTGCCTCTCCGAGCCCGACGCGGGCTCGGACGCGGCCGGCATGAAGACCCGCGCGGTACGCGACGGCGACTTCTGGGTCCTCAACGGCGTGAAGCGCTGGATCACCAACGCGGGCGTCTCCGAGTACTACACGGTCATGGCCGTCACCGACCCCGAGAAGCGCTCCAAGGGCATCAGCGCCTTCGTCGTGGAGAAGTCCGACGAGGGCGTCTCCTTCGGCGCCCCGGAGAAGAAGCTCGGCATCAAGGGCTCCCCGACGCGCGAGGTCTACCTCGACAACGTCCGCATCCCCGCCGACCGCATGATCGGCGCGGAGGGCACCGGCTTCGCCACCGCGATGAAGACCCTGGACCACACCCGCATCACCATCGCGGCCCAGGCGCTCGGCATCGCCCAGGGCGCGCTGGACTACGCCAAGGGGTACGTCCAGGAGCGCAAGCAGTTCGGCAAGCCGATCGCCGACTTCCAGGGCGTCCAGTTCATGCTCGCCGACATGGCCATGAAGATCTCCGCCGCCCGCGCCCTCACGTACCAGGCCGCGGCCGCCTCGGAGCGCGGCGACGCCGACCTCACCTACCTCGGCGCCGCGGCGAAGTGCTTCGCCTCCGACATCGCCATGGAGGTCACCACGGACGCTGTCCAGCTGCTCGGCGGCTACGGCTACACCCGTGACTACCCGGTCGAGCGGATGATGCGCGACGCCAAGATCACCCAGATCTACGAGGGCACCAACCAGGTCCAGCGCATCGTGATGGCGCGCAACCTGCCGTAAGCCCCCGCGGGCCCTCTCCGGCTCGGCCCCGCACCCGGCGCACCGCAGCGCGCGCCGGGGCGGGGCCGCTCCACTTCACGGGTGATGCGCGGGGGGATGGACGCCACACCCGGGCCCGTGATCACCTGCCGGAATGACCTCCGGAACGACCTCCTTCTGGACCGGCGAGCGGATACGCCTGCGCGGTATCGAGCCCGACGACTGGCGCGCGTTCATGCGCTTCGCCACGGACGAGGAGCGCCTGGGCGACCTGCTGGGCCCGCCCCGTTCCGCCGAGTCCCACCGCGCCTGGGCGCGGGAGCGGGCCGCCGCCCCGCCCGACGGCGACTGCTTCCAGCTGGTGATCGAAGCCACCGGCTCGGGGGAGGCGGTCGGCGCCGTCGGCACGAACCACGCCGACCCGCGAGCGGGCCGTTTCGAGTACGGCGTCACCATCGCCGCCGAGCACCGGGGCAAGGGCTACGCCTCGGAGGCGGTGGCACTGCTGCTGCGGTTCATGTTCGCCGAGCGGCGCTACCACAAGTGCGAGGCGCGGATCTTCGCGCACAACGAGGGCTCCCTCGCGCTGCACCGCCGCCTCGGCTTCGTGGAGGAGGGCCGCCTCCGCGACCACGTCTTCCTGGACGGCCGGCACCGCGACCTGGTGCTGATGGGCCTGCTCGCCGGGGAGTGGACGAAGTGCGGCAGCCCCGCTGTCGTTCTCGTCCCGGAGTAGCAGGCCCTCCACTGTTGTGTACGCCTGTACGCAACGATGCGTACACTCGTACACATGGGATACGGACTGCTGGCCGCGGCCATCGCCGCGGAGGTCGCCGGGACGACCGCCATGAAGTACAGCGAGGGGTTCAGCAGGCTGTGGCCCTCGCTGGGCGCGGTGGCCGGGTACCTGGTCGCCTTCGCGCTGCTCGCGCAGACCCTCAAGGTGATCCAGGTCGGCACGGCGTACGCGATCTGGGCCGGAGTGGGCACCGCGGCCGTCGCCGCGATCGGCATGCTCTTCCTCGGGGAGTCCACCGGCCTGGCCAAGCTCGTCGGGATCGCCTTCGTGATCGTCGGCGTCGTCCTGCTCAACCTCGGCGGGGCGCACTGATGGCGGCGGCGGCGACACGGCGGTACGACCCCGAGCGGCGCCAGCGGATCATCGACGCCGCGATCCGGGTGGTGGGCCGCGCCGGCATCGCCGGCCTGAGCCACCGCACCGTCGCCGCCGAGGCGGACGTACCGCTCGGCTCGACGACGTACCACTTCAAGACCCTCGACGACCTGCTCGTGGCGGCGCTCCGCCAGGCCAACGAGGGCTTCGCCAAGGTCGTACGCGCACACGGCGACGCCCTCACCGACCCCGCCCGCGACCTCGCCGCCGAGCTGGCCCGGCTGACCGGCGCGTGGCTGGGCGGCGACCGCACCGGTGTGGAGCTGGAGTACGAGCTCTACCTCGCCGCCCTGCGCCGCCCCGCACTGCGTGCCGTCGCCGCCGAGTGGGGCGAACAGGTCACCGAGCTCCTCACCCGACGCACCGACCCGCGCACGGCACGCGCCGTGATCGCGCTGCTCGACGGCATCTGCCTGCACGTGCTGCTGATGGGCGGCGCGTACGACGAGGAGTACGCGCGCGACGCCCTCGCCCGCATCCTCGGCACAGGCGCCGGCTCCGCTGCCGATAGCGCCGAGTAGGCGCCGAGTGGCTTCCCCGCCTGAGCAGGCCAAGTACTTCTGTTTCCGGCCCCGGCCCTGGAAGGGTGGCTGTTCCAACGACGAGCCGGTCCGGCGACGGACGGGCACCAGGGGGGTTCCATGGAAAGCGGTCTGAGGTTTCCTGCTGTCGGCTTACTCGTGCTCGCGATGACCGGCTGCGACAGCGGTGGGGACGCTGCTGTCGCCCCGAGGCCTGCCGTCTCCCCGACGGCCACGCAGGCGTCTCCCACTCCGCAGGCCACCGACAGGGCGGAACACATCGAGGGCGAGACGGTCACCCGAGCGCCCCAGCCGGCAACCGGAGGGAAGGTCCTGCTCAGTGCGCCTTCCACGGTCGTGTGGGCTGCGACGGTGGAACAGTGACCGGCCCCGGCGGCGCGAACAGCCGGAGCCGGGCAGAGCACGGACCGTCACGGCATGCGCCCACGGCGCTGGCCCTGGTTCAGGCTTCCCGGACCTACGGCGCACACCGGGCCGTGTCCGAGGTGACACTCCACGTCGGGGCGGGAGAGGTGGTGGGTCTTCTCGGTGCCAACGGCGCCGGGAAGACCACCCTCATGCGCATGGCGTGCGGCCTGATCCGCCCCAGCTCCGGAACCGTCGAGGTCTTCGGCAAGAAGCCCCCGCTCACCCTCACCGACGCCCGCAACGTCGGCGCGGCCCTCGACACCCCCGCCTTCTACCCCTGGATGACCGGCCCCGCGCAGCTGCGCAGCCTGCTGCACTCGTCCGGTGTCCCGGACCGGGGGCAGGTCGACCGCGCTCTGGAACGCGTGGGCCTCGACGACCAGCGGCGCAAACGCATCCGCGCCTACTCGCAGGGCATGCGCCACCGCCTGGCCCTGGCCGCCGCCCTGCTGCGGCAGCCGCGGCTGCTCATCCTCGACGAGCCCACGAACGCCCTCGACCCGCACGCCATCGCCCAGGTGCGCGCCATCATCCGCGAAGAGCAACAGCGCGGAACCGCCATCCTCATCTCCAGCCACCAGCTGGACGAGGTCCAGCGCCTGTGCCAGCGGGTCGTGGTCCTCGACCGCGGACGCGTCGCGGCGCAGGGCACTGTCCAGGACATCGGACTGGACGGGGCTACTTCGCTGGCCGAGTGGTTCTTCAACGTCAGCGGACACGAGGGGTCGTGGTGACGTTCTGGCATGCGGCCGCCGAATGGCACAAGTCCTTCTGGCGCCCGGTGACCCTGTTCCTGGTCGCCGTCATTGCGGCGGGGTGCGTCACGACCACCTTCTACGCCCAGATGTGGTGGTCGGGCACACTTCAAACCGCCCGGAGCAACGCCGAGTACAGCGAGAGCGGTGAGAGTCTCGCTGCGTGCAAGCGGCTCAATCCCACACCCGAGGGCCGGGACATCTGCGAGCGGACGGCTCCGCTGCAGAGGGCCAACGACCGTGAACAGCTGGCCTTGGCGGAGACCCACACGCCCAAGGCCGCCGCCGCCCAGACGCTTCCGGGCGCCTTCGGGTGGGCGGCCCAGGCCCTCGGGACAGCCCCCGGGCTGGTCCTGATGCTGACGCTCGCCGCCGTACACACGGCAGGCGAATGGCGGCGGCGTACGGCGACGGGGCTTCTGCTGGCCGATCCCGACGTACGCCGTCACATCGCGGCCAAGACGCTCGCAGTCTGGTCGACGGTAGTCGCGACCCTGGTCGCCTCAGGCCTGAGCGTCTACGTCTTCGCGCTGCTGAAGGGCCGCAGGAGCTATCCGCTGCACGAGCTGTACCTGCCCCGAGGTGCGGCGTGGGTCGACGCCGCGAGCATGGTGGCCGGGGCTCTGGCCATCGCCGCGGTGTGGTCGCTGGCCGCCGTGTCTCTTGCCGTGGCAACGCGAAGCCGGGCCCGGACGCTCGTGTACGGAGGAGCGCTGCTGCTCGCGCTCACGTGGAGTTCCGCGCTGCCCGTCTGGTCGTGGCTGCCGGGCGGAGTCCTCGCCGAAGCCATGGACGTCTCGTCCGCGTGGGTGATGTGGAACGCCTGGTGGCCCGACCCGTCCCCTGACGCGGGGGCGCCGTTCGCGGTGCGAGCGGTGTTGGTGTCGGTTGCTGCCGGCCTCGCGTGCTGGTGGCTGGTCCGGCGCGCTCGTACCCGGGCGGAGGCGCTGTGACGGGGCGTGGGCGTGGGGGTGGGCGCGGCCTGGCCTGGCGGGCGGAGCTGACCAAAGCGCTGTCCCCGACCGTCGTCGTCACCATGGCCGTCGCGCTCGCGGTCGCCATGGCGATGGAATGGTACGGCTACCGCGAGGCCTACTCCCGCTTCCGTGACAGCGATCCCGTCACGGCACCGGGTACGGTCGCGGGGGCGCTGTGGGCGGCGTCGCAGCAGTCGGGCACCCTCCTCGGGCTCGTGGTCATCGCGGCGTTGGCCGCCGCCCTGTACGCCACGGAGTCCGAATCCGGCACGTGGCCCCTCCTTCTGGTGGCGCGCCCGGGGCTTGCTCGGCTCCTCGCACGGAAGCTCCTGTGCGCGCTGGCGGTGAGCATCGCGTTCACCGCGGCTGTCGCCCTCGCTCTCTTCGTATCCGCGTATGCCGCGGAGGCGGCGGCAGGGGATACGGGCGCCCTCGCCGGGCGGGCCAGTTGGGATCCGCAGAGCCGGACCACGTGGGGGGACGCGGTCGAGGGCTTCGCACGGTCCCTTGTCGTCCAGGCCGTGTTCGCGGTGGTCGCGTTCGCCATGGCCGCCGTGACGCGTGACACGGTGATGACCTTCGCCGCCACCCTCGCTCCCGTTCTGGTCGCGGCACCCCTCGTCGGCATAGCGGGCCTCACGGCGTTCCACCCGCAGGCCTGGGCCGCCACCTGGCTGCACCTGTCGGACGAGGCCCAGTACAGCCTGTACCTCTGGACCAGGGAGCCCGCCTCGACCGCGACTCCAGGACTGGGGGGCCTGCTCGGGCTGGCCGCGGCCTACGCCCTGGCGCTCGCCTACTGCAGCCGCCCGCAACGCCTCTGACGCCCCCACACACGCCAACAGGGCGGCGTACGCCGACACTCGCGTCGGTGTACGCCGCCCTCGGTACGGGTGGTGGGACGAGCTGCGGGCCGGGGGCCCGCGGGGGCATCGGGGTTACCTCGGGTCCTGCTGGAACTTCGAGGTCGACCAGACGTAGCCGAGTACCGCGAGGCCCAGGCACCACCCCACCGCGAGCCATCCGTTGTGGCCGATCTCGGTGCCGAGCAGCAGGCCGCGCAGGGTCTCGATGGCGGGCGTGAAGGGCTGGTACGCGGCGATCGGCTGGAACCAGCCGGGCATCGCGTCGAGCGGTACGAAGGCGCTGGAGAGCAGCGGCAGCAGGATCAGGGGCAGCGCGTTGTTGCTGGCCGCCTCGGCGTTGGGGCTGATGAGGCCCATGCCGACGGCGATCCAGGTGAGCGCCAGGGCGAAGAGCACGAGCAGTCCGAAGGCCGCCAGCCACTCCAGGGCGGTGGCGTCGGTGGAGCGGAAGCCGATGGCCACGCCGACGGCGCCGACGAGGACCACGCTGACGATCGCCTGCAGCACGCTGCCGATGACGTGCCCGACGAGCACCGAAGCGCGGTGGATCGCCATCGTGCGGAAGCGGGCGATGATGCCCTCGGTCATGTCGTTGGAGACGGAGACCGCGGTGCCGACCACCGTGCTGCCGATGGTCATCAGCAGCAGCCCCGGGACGATGTACGCGACGTACTGGGAGCGGTCCGGAACGCCGCCGCCTATGCCCGCGCTCATCGTGTCGCCGAAGACGTAGACGAAGAGCAGCAGCAGCATGATCGGCGTGAGCAGCAGGTTCAGCGTGAGGGACGGGTAGCGCCGGGCGTGCAGGAGGTTGCGGCGCAGCATCGTGGAGGAATCGCGTACGGCGAGGGCGAAGGAGCTCATCGGACAGCCTCCTTGGGCTGGTGCGGCTGGTGCGGCTGGTGCGGCTGGAGGGACTGCTGAGGGGAGACGCCGCCGCCCGTCAGGGCGAAGAACACGTCGTCGAGGTCGGGGGTGTGCACGGTCAGCTCGTCCGCCTCGACGGCGGCCGAGTCAAGCCGGTCGAGGAGGGAGCGCAGCGCGCGCTGGCTGCCGTCGCTCGGGATCTGCAGGGCGAGGGCCTCGTCGTCCGGGGCCGCCCCGCGCAGTGCGGAGGCGGCGCTCCGGTACGCGGCCGGGTCGGTGAAGCGGAGCCGGACGTGTCCGCCGGGGACGAGCCGCTTCAGCTCCTCGGCGGTGCCCTCGGCGGCGATCCCGCCGTCGTTGAGCACGGCGATCCGGTCGGCGAGTTCGTCGGCCTCCTCCAGGTACTGGGTGGTGAGGAAGACGGTGACGCCGCCCGTGACCAGCTCGCGGATGATCTGCCACATGTTGTGCCGGGAGCGGGGGTCGAGGCCGGTGGTCGGCTCGTCGAGGAAGATGATCCGCGGGTCGCCGACCAGGGTCATGGCGATGTCGAGGCGGCGCTTCATGCCGCCGGAGTAGGTGGAGGCGGGCTTCTTCGCCGCCGCGGTGAGGTCGAAGCGCTCCAGCAGCTCGGCGGCGACCCGGCGGCCCTTCCGCCGGGAGAGGTGGTGCAGGTCCGCCATGAGGAGCATGTTCTCCTCACCGGTGATCAGGCCGTCGACGGCGGAGAACTGCCCGGTGACGCCGATCGCCGCGCGCACGGCCTGCGGGTCGGCCGCGAGGTCGTGGCCGCCGATGCGGACCGCGCCGGAGCCGGCGTCCGCCGTGATGAGCGTGGAGAGGATCTTCACGGCGGTGGTCTTGCCGGCGCCGTTCGGACCGAGCAGGGAGAAGATCGTTCCTTCGGGTACGGACAGGTCGACACCGTCGAGGACGACCTTGTCGCCGTAGGACTTGCGCAGCCCGTGCGCTGCGATGGCCAGGTTGGTCATGGTGGGGTGCTCCCTCTCTGCGAGATCTGCGAGATCTGCGAGCTCTGTGAGCCGCGGCTCAGATGCTGCGGGCGGCGATGTCGCCGTACGCGGTGGTCGCGTGGATGCTCAGAGGCGCGTCGTCGCCGCCGTCGGTGTTCTTCAGCGCGTTGTGGATCCGGCCGTACCCGGTGCCGGCGTCCAGGGCGGCGGAGACTCCCCGGGCGGCGCCGACCGCGATGTCGCCGTGCTCGGTGCGGAGCGTGACCTCGCCGCGTACGGCCTCGGTGATGCGGAGGTCGCCCTTCTGGGTGCGGATCTCCGCGGCGTCGCCCAGGCGGCCGACCGTGATGTCGCCGGCCTGGAGGACGAGGCGGGCGCCCGCGGTCTCGTCGAGCTTGACCGTGCCGTGCGCGGCCTCGAAGGTGACGTCCCCGAGCCGCCCGACGCCGCGGAGTTCGGCGCTGGCCGCCTGCACCTCGACGCGGGAGCCGGCGGGCAGCTGGACCGTCACCTCGACGGACCCGGAGGAGCCGAACAGCTGGTTCTTCGCCTCCGGGGCCTCGATCCGCAGGACGCCGTCACCGTACGAGACCCGGGTCTGCTCCGCGGCCTTCACGTCGCGGCTCTTGGAGGCGTCCGCGGGCAGGACCTCGACGGTGGTGTCGGCCCGGTCGGCCGCGATGAACCGGATGTGCCCGGCCGGGATGTCCAGGACGGCGGAGACCGGGGCGGGGGTGGTGAACGTCTGCATCGTGCGCTCCTTGGTGTCGCTGCGTTGTTTCCGACGAGAGAAACGCTACGTTGCATTCGTGGAACCGGCAACGACAGCGTTGCGACGAAACAAGAAAAGCGCAGGTCAGAGTAGCGAAATCGTTGCAATGGTTGAGAAAGTAACGCAACGTCACACCTACTGCACGTTGCAATGGGCTGGAAGTGAACGCTATGCTGGAGACCTCAAGGACCACACAAGGAGGCCGCGATGCCGGGAGGCAGGCTCACCGAGCAGGAACGCCAGCAGATCGCGCTGGGGCTGGCCGACGGCCTCGCGTACGCGGAGATCGCCAGGCGCCTCGACCGCCCGACGTCGACCATCACGCGCGAGGTCATGCGTAACGGCGGCCCCACCGCCTACCGCGCCGACCTCGCCCACCGCGCCACCGAACGCCGCGCGCACCGCCGCAGGCCGGCCGCCCCCCGAGGGGCAGGGGCGCCCGAGCAGAGCCCCGGGCGGGATATCGATGCCGTGCGCGAGTACGAGGAGGGGTTCACCACGCTCCTCATGCAGCAGGGCGTACCGAAGATGATGGCCCGGGTGCTGACCTGCCTGTTCACCACCGACGCCGGAAGCCTCACCGCGTCCGAACTGGTCCAGCACCTCCAGGTCAGCCCGGCGTCCATCTCCAAGTCGGTCGCGTTCCTCGAGGCGCAGGGCCTCATCCGCCGGGAACGTGACGAGCGCCGCCGCGAGCGCTACTTCGTCGACGACGGGGTCTGGTACCAGTCGATGATCTCGGCCGCCCAGTCCAACGCGCAGCTCGCCGCGACGGCCCGGGAGGGCGTCGGCGTCCTCGGGTCCGGCACCCCGGCGGCCGTCCGCCTGGAGAACGTCGCCCGCTTCCTCGACTTCGTCTCCGAGAGCATCCTCCGTGCTGCCGACCAGGCCCGCGACGTCCTCTACGCGAAGCCCCCGGCGGCCTCGGAGGGTACGGAGAAGGCGCCTTAGCCACCCTGGCGGCCCCCGAACGTGATCGCGCGCATCCAGGACAGGGCGACAGGGCGACAGAACGACAAAACGCCCATGTTGTAGGTTCAACGTTCCATCCGCGCGCGGTGATCGTGTTCACGTCTTTCCGCCTGGCGGAAGATCGTCGGAGTGGCGTAAATTCGCCATGTCCACCCGGTCGGCTGACCTCCGAAGCGGGTGGCTCACGGGGGAAGGTGAGCGGCACGCGGATCGCCTCGGCCATACGGCCAGGACGTCATCCGGTGTTTCGCGGCGGTGGCGGGTGAATGCGAAGACGGCATCACCCGACCCGCCCACCCCCGGACAGAGGACGTATCGATCCCTGGGGGACCACTCAATGCGCAAGTTGCGGGCCGTCGGCCCTCTCCTCACCACCGCTGTCGCGGCGGCGCTTCTCTCCGCCGGCATCGCCGCTCCCGCGGAGGCGGCGGGGCGCGGATGGCATGCGCACGTGCAGTGCACCAAGATGCGCATCTCGGACGACACCGCCCATGGCTTCGTACAGGGCCACGGTATCTCCGAGACGAAGCCGAACGCGTGGAAGGCCGCCATCAAGAACGCCAACGACCAGATGCCCACCGGCTACCGTGCGAAGCACTGCACGAAGAAGTCGATCAAGAGGGCGTGAGTCGATGAGGACGCGCACACTGACGTTCGGTCTGTACGCGGACGAGCAGGGGCTGGCATGGGTCAGGCGACTCGTCCAGGAGGCCGCGGCCTCCCGCAGCGCCCGGATCGTCCGGGAGACCGTCGCGCACACGCTCCCCGGGAGCGAGCTGTCGACCGCTGACGTGTACGGCATGCTGGCGGAGCAGTGGGCCTGGGAGCACCCCGGCCAGAGCGGCGGCGCACGGGAACCGGTCGAGCTGCGCGTCCACGTGGTGTGCTCCCTGCGGACGTGGCGGGCGATCCGCAAGACGGTGATCAGGAACATGTGCCCTGAAGGCACGGCGCCCCACGTGTGCCGTGTCCCGTGGATCGCTGCCTGAACCGCAACCGCCCCGTTCACAGATTCAGCGACCGGCACACCACCGCACCCACACACCACCACACCAGTAAACCAACAGCCTGGTCACGTCCCACGAAGACGAACAGACCACCGGCTGTCGCTGCGCCGCGCCCTGAGACCGGTGCGTCGCCAGCTCCGTCATCCCACACAGGAAAGTGAGTCAACCATGACCATACGAAACGGACTCAAGGCCGTCGCCGCCGCCGGTGTCATCGTCATGGCCGCCACCGCTCCGGCGCTGGCCAAGTCGGTCGACGTCAGCGGCGGTAGGTGGAGCTACGACGTCGGCGCCAACTACGCCTACTCGAACTTCTACCACAAGGTCAACTGGCACTCCTCCTCCGTCCACGGCAGGAGCTGGGCCTACAGCGGCTGCACCGAGAACAAGAAGTGGTCCAAGGCCTCGGTGGAGAAGTCGAGCATCCACCCCAACACCGCGCACTACGACGCCTCCTGCTGACGAGGCATCGGTCACCATCGCCCCGGTCGCGGGAGAACTCCTCTCCCGCGGCCGGTGCCGTGCATTCCCCGCCAACGTCCGACGAGACACGCGCTCCCCGAGCGCCCGGAACCAGGTAGCCGATGCTCCACCGAGGTATCAAGTTCGTCCACGCCGCCGTGTTGGCCGTCTCCGCGGTCATGGCCTTCCTCTTCGTACGCGGCCTGGACGAGGAGCTGGTGCTGGGCAATTCGGCCCAGGTCTGGGTCTTCGACTCCGATGACGCGGTGAGCGGCGCCGACATCGCCCGCGCGATCGCCTCCTTCTCGGACGATCACGGGGTCACGGTCGCCCGCGAGCTGCCCGACCTGAAGAACCCCGACCGCCTGCGGCACCTGTATCTGGCCCCCGGCGGCCCCGGGTCCGAGGCGGCGTCCTGGCTGGACGAGGGATATCCCCGGTTCGGCAGGCAGGTCGAGACGGACGTGCACCCGATCGCCGAGGTCGGACAGCGCGACCCGCGCGGCTACTACTACGTCTTCGGCCCGCCCGAGGCGGCGGGCGCACTGGCGGACGAGCTCTCCGAACTCGGCCTCCGCGTGAGCGTGCAGCACCCTCTCGCACCCGCGAACCTGCCCCTCCTCTTCTCGGGCGGAGACCTCTTCGGCTCGTTCTGGGTGGTCGCCCTCGCCGCGGTGACGATGACGGGCGCGAGCGTGCTGCTCGGCGCGAGGGCCTACGGGGTGCTGCGCCTCCAGGGCAAGTCCTTCATGGACCTCCTCCTCCGGGACCTCCGACAGGTGGCGCTGTTCTGGTCGGTCGCGGCCGGTGCCGTGGCGGCGGCGGCGCTCGGCTTCCTCCACCTCTACAACGGCCTCGCCTGGCTGGGACTGTTCGCCGCGGTGACCGCGTGCCTCGCCGGCCTGCTCGTCCTGTTCGTCCTGGCCGCCCACGCGGCCGCGCTCGCCCTGACCTTCAGGGTCGACGTGCTGCGCGCGCTCAAGGGCCGCCTGCCCGCGCGGGCCGCGTTCGTCGGGACGTACCTGGTGCGTGTCCCGGCGTTGCTGCTCGCCCTCGGCGTCGCCATGGACGTGGCCCTGACGGGACAGCACGTGCTGGCGCGCCAGGAAAGCCAGGACACCTACGCCCGGGCGGGAGACGCCGTGACCCTCCGCCTCAACGGCAGCCTGGTGGGCGAGGAGAAGCGGATGATCACCCAGGTGGGCGGGTGGCTGCGCCGCGCCGACGCGGCGGGCCAGGTCATCGTCGCCGGGCGCCGGGACCTCCAAAGCGTCTCCTCCGACGCGCCCCTGCCGCCGGGCGAGATACTCGTCGTCAACGACGCCTTCCTCGCGGCACAGCCGGTCCTCGACCCGAAGGGACACCGGTACGCACCGGCGGCACCCCGGCCCACAGCGCAAGGCGCGCGCCCGCAAGCCGCGCACCCGCAAGCCGCTCACGCGCAAGCCGCTCATGCGCAAGCCGCGAAACCCTGTGCTGCAGCCTGTGCGGTCCGGCTCATCGTCCCCGAGTCCCTCTCCGCCCACGCCCCCGCCCTCAGCGCGGCGGTCCCCGGCGTCTTCGGCCGCCTGGATCCGGACCTCCGCCGACGGCTCACGGTCGAGACGCTCCCGGCCAAGAGCGGCCAGCGCCTCTTCGGCTACAACTCCGGCAGCCTCAGCCCCAACACCGCCCACACCCCGGACGACGACCGGTCCCTGGTACGCGACCCGGTGCTCGTGGTGGTCCCCAACGGCTCGAAGATCCTCACCGACGACACCTATACCGCGTTCGCCACCCAGGACGGCATCGTCTTCCCCGACCCCGACGACGCCCTGAACGCCCTCGCGGCCGACAAGGACGACCTGCACACGTACGTGACGGCCGTGCGCCCGGTCCGGCACAGCGCCGCCCTGGCGCTGAGGGAGGCCGTCAACGACTTCCGGCTTCGGCTCTTCAACCTCGTCGCGGCCGTGGCCGTCCTCCTCATCACCGGCGTCGGAGTCTGCGTCATCCACGCCCGCAAGCACGCCCAGGCCATCTTCGCGCAGCACATCAGCGGTTGGAGGTTCACCAGGATCCACCGCCAGGTCCTCGCCGTCGAGGCGCTCCTCGCGGTCTTCCTCGCCGCGTGGGTGCCCTTCCAGGTGTGGCAGCAGAACCAGGACCTCGCGGAGTTCACCTCCCAGGGCATCCCCGCACCCTTCCCGCCCGTCCGGATCACCGCCTTGGACACCGGCGTCATCGCCGGACTGGTCACCGCCGAGGTCTGCGCCGTGCTCCTCGCGCTCGCGGTGTTCCACCGGCGCGTCGTCAAGGAGGGGGTGGCCGGGACGTGAGCCCCGAGCCCGTACCGCTGTCGCCGTATCTTCTCCACCCCGCAGGAGCACTGTCGTGATCGATATCGTGAAGCTCTCGAAGTCCTTCGGCACCCGGACCCTGTGGTCCGACGTCACCGCCACCGTCAGCCGCGGCGAGATGCTCGCGCTCGTCGGTCCCAGCGGATCGGGGAAGTCCACCCTCCTCAACTGCCTCGGCCTCCTCGACAAGCCGACCTCGGGGGCGATCCGCCACGACGGCAAGGACATCACCCGGTTCGGCGGACGCGAGACGCGCCTGTACCGTCGCGACGTTCTCGGTTACCTCTTCCAGAACTACGCCCTGATCGAGGAGTCGACCGTCGCCGCCAACCTGGAGATCGCCATCAGGCCACAGCGGACCACCCGGGGCGATACCCGTGCCGTCATCGCCGACGCCCTCGACCGTGTCGGGCTGGCGGGGCGGGAGGCGGAGAGGATCCACCACCTCAGCGGCGGAGAGCAGCAGCGTGTGGCGCTCGCCCGGCTCATCGTCAAGCAACCGGCGCTCGTCCTGGCCGACGAACCCACCGGCGCCCTCGACCGCGCCCACACCACAGCGGTCATGGACATCCTCCGCGAGATGAGCGAGGGCGGATGCGCCGTCGTCATCGCCACCCATGACGAGTACGTCCGCGACCGCTGCGACGCGGTCCTCACCGTCGGTGAGGACGCCGCGCTCACCGCCACCTCCACCACCCGAATACCTTCATGACCTCCCACATAGCCCCTGCCGACAGCAGCAGCCGCCGCCGCCCGCCCCTCTGGGCCGTTCCCGTCCTGTGGACCCTCGCCCTCGGCGCCTGGGGGCTGTCCCGGCAGCACAGCGTGTGGCGGGACGAGGCCGCGACCTGGCAGGTGGCCCAGCGGTCCACCGGCGAGATCTGGCACATGCTGGGCCAGGTCGACGTCGTACACGGCCTGTACTACCTGCTGATGCACGGCCTCTTCGCCACCTTCGGCGCCGGCACCACGACCCTCCGGCTTCCCTCCGTGCTGGCCATGGCGGTGGCGGCGGGCTGTGTGACGGTCATCGGCCGCCGACTGGCCGGGCCCTGGGTGGGCCTCGGGGCGGGGCTGGCGCTCGGACTGCTGCCGGCCGTGCAGTTCTACCTCCAGGAGGGGCGCCCGTACGCGCTCGTCGCCGCCGGCGCCGGGATCGCGACGCTGCTGCTGGTGACGGCCCTGCAAGGGCGGGCCTCGGCGGCGCACTGGACGGCGTACGGCGGCGCCGTCCTGCTGTGCGCGCTGCTGAACTGGCTCTCGCTGCTGATGCTGCCCGCCCACGCGGCGACCCTCGCCTGGACCCGGGCCGGGCGCGGCACCTGGGCGCGCTGGGCGGCGGCCTCGTCGTTCGCCATGGCGGGGGCGCTGCCGCTGATCCTGTTCAGCCGGACCCAGTCGGGCCAGGTGTCCTGGATCCCGCCGCTGACCTGGCACATGCTGATCGGCCCGGCGGTCCTGCTCGCGATCGGCGCCCTCGGCGCCCTCGCGGACCGGCCCTCCCACCCGGGCGGCCGCCTGTCGGTGGCGGCCGTCGGACTGCCGTTGCTCGCGGTGCCACAACTCGGCCTGATCGGCCTGTCCCTGTTCCAGCCGCTCTTCCTCGACCGGTACGTGCTCTTCAGCATGCTGGGGCTGGCGCTGCTGATCGGTACGGCGCTGGGCGCGGCCGTCCGCGCGCTCACGCCCCGGTTCCCGCGCGCGTCGTCGTGGCTCGTCCCGGTCGCGGTCACGGTGGCGGTGGTGGCGCTGCTGCCGCAGTCGCTGAGCAAGCGGTCCCCGGCCAGCCGCGTGGACGACGTCCTGGCGGTGTCGGCCGACGTGCGGCGGCTCAAGCACCCCGGAGACGCGGTGCTCTTCGTCCCGGCGGCCCGCCGCGACACCGCGCTCGTCTCCCCGGACGACTTCGCCGGCCTGAGCGACATAGCGCTTGCGGCGACCCCGGTCGCCTCCGGCACCCTGAAGGGCGAGGAGGCCGACCCGGCCCGGATACGCACCGCGATGCTGGCCCAGCACCGGATACTCCTGGTCACGGACGCGGCCAAGGTGGCCCGGCCGGTCTCGGCGGAACGGGACAGGGTGAAGACGGCCGTGCTGAAGGAGCACTTCCGCGCCGTGTCGGACGAGCAGGTCCGGGGACGCCGGGTGACGGTGTACGAGCGGCGCTCCGGCTAGGGCGTGCGTGTCCTGTCGGTCTGACCGGCTGAGACCGGCTGAGACCGGCTGAGTAAAACCAGGTGCGGCCGGTCGCCGCGATGGTGTGCGATGCGGGACATGACGATCGTTCTGAACGAGCCCGGCGTCGACGGGCTGACCGGGGCCGTGGACGCCCTCCGCGCATGGCAGGACGACCGCACGCCGCTGCAACTCCATCCGGGAGACCTCGGCTGGGCCTGGGCGCTGGGCGCGGAGAGGCTGGCCGCGGCCGTCCGCACCTGGAGCGTGGACGGACGGATCATTGCCGTCGGATACCTGGACGCCCCTGATCTGCTGCGCCTGACGACCGCACCGGACCTGCGACAGGACGGTGATCTGGCGCGCCAACTGCTGGCGGACCTCGATGATCCGGAGCGCAGGGTCCTGCCGCCCGGGAAGGTCGGCCTCGAAATCCCCAACGGCGCCCTGCTCCGCGAGGTCCTCTTGGAGGCGGGCTGGCATCTGGACGAGCCGTGGACGCCCCTGCGCCGCGACCTCGCCGAGCCGGTGACGGCCGCCGGCCTGCGGGTCGAGGTAGCCGGTCCGGAGACGGCGGGGGTGCGGACCGCGGTGCACCGCTCGGCGTTCGGCAGCCCGAGGTTCACCGAGGAGATCTGGCACGTCCTCGCGGCCGGGCCGGTCTACGCCGACGCCCGCTGCCTGATCGGCTACGACGACCAGGACAACGCGGTGGCCGCAGCGACGGTCTGGTCGGCCGGGCCCGGCAAGCCCGGCCTGCTGGAGCCGGTGGGCGTGCACGCCGACCATCGCGGTCGCGGCTACGGGACGGCGATCAGCGTCGCCGCTGCGGCGGCGCTGCGTGAACTGGGTGCGTCAAGCGCGCTCGTCAGCACCCCCAGCTCGAACGTTGCCGCCGTCGCCGCCTACAGGGCAGCTGGATACGAGCCGTTGCCCGAACGGCTGGACGTCAGCCGAGCCGCCTGAAAATGATCGGGCGGCGGTATCGGGCAGGCCGCGTCGCTGCCCCTGGCTGCGGCCGCACGCCCTTTGAGCGACAGGACACGCCTAGGCCGAGGGGTACCGGGGGAGGCCCCCGGTCAGGCCGCATTGGCGAAGCGCGTTCTGCACCCGGGGCAGTCGCCCGGCTCCGGGGAGCGGAAGGCGCGGTCGCAGGTGTCGCAGTTCTGGAGCGGGTCGGGGCGGTTGGGCCCCGGTGGCGCGGCGGGCAGCGGTGGCGGCAGCAGCGCCGTGAGCCGGTGGGCGAGGAGCCCGGCGGGCTGTTTCAGCTGCGCGGGCAGGTTGGCCGTCAGCGCCTGCCGTACGGCGTCGGGGTCGGCGTCCCGCTCCAACCAGGCCGCCACGGCGGGCGCCAGGCGCCGTACGTCCTGCTCGGCGAGCAACAGCCGGGGCTCGTGGCGCCGCAACCCGGCGAGGAGGTCGGTGGCCAGGCGGTGGCGCTCCAGGTCGTGGGCCTGGGGCTGAGGAAGCGGCGGCGGAGGAGCTTTTACGGGCGCGGGCTCGGGCGCGGGCGCGGGCTCCGATTCGGGTTCCGGTTCCGGTTCCGGTACAGGCGGCACCGGCTCAGGCTCCTGGGGTGCCGACACCGCACGCGGCTGGTTGTACGAGACCGTCCGCGTGACCAGCTTGCCGCTGGGCAGCCGCACCCGCGTGCGCTCCAGGTAGCCGAACTCCTCCAGCTCCCGCAGCGTCTCCGCGATCCGGGCTTCGCTGTCCGGGAAGCGTTCCGCCAGCGCCTTGATGCCGACCTTCGCCCCTTCGGGCAGCGACTGGATGTGAACCGCCAGCCCGATCGCGGCCATCGACATCTCGCGGTGCTGGGCGAGGTGGTTGCCCACGACGGTGAAGCGGCTGCGGTGCACGGTCTTGACGTGGGTCACCCCGAAGGCGGCGATGCGTCCGGGAACACGGGACGACGCGCGCGAGGGCGCGCTAACCTGCGCAGTATCCATCGGGAAGGTGCTACTTCCTTGGTGGCCAGGCCCTCGATCGGGATGCCACTCCCGGCCGGGGGCCGACGCATGTCGGTGGGTTGTCGCGGCGAGCATATGCCCGCCAACCCGCCTTAAATCCAGCCGAATCCGGAAACCTCACCCGTGTGAGTGAGCCGGGGGCAGGGTGGGGTGGGGAGGGTTTTTCCCGGTCCTTTTCGAGGGCCTTAAAAGCTTTTGCGTCGTGCGCCACCGCGTCGCGCTCCACCGGGTCGTGGAAAACCGCGACCCGGTGAAGCCGGTCACGGTAGGAGGTCGAGTTCGGCCCAGACGGTCTTGCGCGGCACGGGCCCCAGCGCCACGCCCCACCGGTCCGCGAGCGCCTCCACGATCAGGAGCCCCCGCCCCGCCTCCGAGTCACTGGCCGGTACGGCGACGGCCCCGGGCCCGGGCGGCAGACGGTCACTCCGGGTGTCGGTGACCTCGATGCGCAGGCGCTTGCCCTCGCCCTCGACCGCCAGGTCCAACCGGAAGTCCCTGCCGGGCACGCGGCCGTGGACGGTGGCGTTGGTGGCGAGCTCCGCGACGATCTGCGCGGCCGCCTCCGACTCCACGCCCCAGTCGCTCAGTTGCGCCGATGTCAGGAGCCGGGCGAGCCGGGCGCCTCGGCGAGTGGGGGAGAGCAGCACGGTGAACTGCCGTGCGGTAGCGGAACGTTCAGTTCGGGTGATTTCCAGATTCACGTGACTCAGAGTGGCGGGTTGGCGCTTACGCTGAAAGAAGCGACGCCTGTACGGAGAGTGACTGTCCAGGTGAGGTACGACCATGTCCAACCTGTACGGCGTCGCGCGGAGGCACGGCACGGACACGGGTGAAGGTGGTGTCGTATGACGGATGAACCGGACCAGGACGTCGACCTGGAGGACGACGACTCGGGCGCGGTGATCGCGGCAGTCGGCCGCCAGATCCGACTTTGGCGCGAGGCCGCGGGCATGAGCGCGGCGGAGCTCGGCAGGGCGATCGGCTACAGCGAGAACCTGGTCTACAAGGTGGAGGGGGGCAAGCGGATCCCGCAACCGGAGTTCCTGGACAAGGTGGACGAGGTCCTGAACGCGGGCGGCAGGATCGCCGCGATGAAGAAGGACGTGGCGGAGGCGAGGTACCCGAAGAAAGTCCGAGACCTCGCGAAGCTGGAGGCGGACGCCATCGAGATCGGTGCGTACGCAAGCGTCGTAATCGACGGTCTTCTCCAGACGGAGGAGTACGCGCGTGCGCTGTACCGGGAGCGCCGACCGGCGTTCTCTGAGGACCAGGTGGAGCGGCTGGTAGCCGCCCGCATGGCCCGGCAGGCGGTCTTCGAGCGAGAGCCCGCGCCCCTCCTGACCTTTGTCCAGGAAGAGGCGACGCTGAGGCGGCCCACCGGCGGCAAAATGGTGTTGCGTCGCCAGCTCGAACGCCTGCTAGAACTGAGCGCGTTGAGGCACGTCGAGATCCAGGTCATGCCGATCGAGACGGAGGAACATGCGGGTCTGGGCGGTCCTCACAACGTGCTTAAGCTCAGGGACGGTACAGCTGTGGCGCATAGCCAGGCGCAGCTCCACAGCCGACTGATCACGGATCCCAGGGAGGTCCAGATCCTTGAGATGCGGTATGGCTTGATCAGGTCGCAGGCACTCACGCCTCGGCTGTCGCGGACGTTCATCGAGAAATTGCTGGGAGAGACATGAGAGTGCAGCCCTCGACCGGAGACCCTTCCGAGCTGACGTGGGTCAAGAGCAGCTACAGCACCAACGACGGCCCCGCCTGTGTCGAGGTGGCGGCCACGACCAGCGCGGTCCACGTCCGGGACTCCAAGAACATTCCCGGCCCCCGGCTCGGCTTCACGCCCACCACCTGGGCGGACTTCGTCACCTACGCCACTGGAGGCTGACATGACTGACCTGACCTGGGTCAAGAGCAGCTACAGCAGCAACGACGGCCCCGAGTGCGTCGAGGTCGCCGCCGCGCCCCAGGCGGTCCACGTCCGGGACTCCAAGAACGTCCCGGGGCCGAAGCTCCGCTTCACGCCCACCGCGTGGGCGGACTTCGTGACGCACGCGAGCGCGAGCTGAACCGCGCCCCGGGCCGGGCCGGGGCGCGAGGCTCTACTTCTCGGTGACGGTCACCTTCTCGTCGTTCTGGATCTGCTTCACCAGCTGCTGCACCTTCGCCTTGTCCCAGACGAGGTTGCCGCCACGGCTGCCGTTGATGGGCATGTTCATCGACGTGCCCTCGCCGCCGCTGATGCCCTTCATCGCGAAGAACATCTCGCCGAGGTCGAAGAGCGACATGTCCTTGTCGACGATGAGGGTGTCCAGTCCCGCGCCCAGCGTCGGGTAGAGCTTGAACGGGTTGAGGATGGTGCCCGGGGTGGCGGCCTGGCTGGCGAGGGCCGACAGGAACTTCTGCTGGTTCTTCGTACGGGCGAGGTCCGACTCGGCGAAGGCGTACCGGGTGCGGACGAAGGCGAGGGCCTGCTCGCCGTTGAGGGTCTGCTTGCCGGCCTGGAAGTCGGCGCCGGACTTCTTGTCCTTGAAGCCCTTCTCGATGTTCATCTCGACGCCGCCGAGCGAGTCGACGATGTTGGCGAAACCGGCGAAGCCGATCTCCGCGTAGTGGTCGATGCGCAGCCCGGTGTTGTGCTCGACGGTGCGGACGAGCAGCTCGGGGCCGTCCTCGGCGTACGCGGCGTTCAGCTTCACGCGGCGGCCCTGGGCGGGGAAGGTCTTGCCGGACTGGGAGCCGACGAAGGACGGGATCTCCACGTCCGAGTCGCGCGGCAGCGAGATCATGGTGTTGCCGCTGGAGCAGGCCGCCAGGATCATCATCGAGTCGGTGCGCTTGCCGTCGGCGGAGCCGGTGTGCAGCCGCTTCTTGTCGTCGGCGGTCATGCCCTCGCGGCTGTCGGAGCCGACGATCAGGTACGTGGTGCAGTCGCCCTCCGCCGGGCGGTCGATGACCTTGGCGAGGTCGACCTCGCGGCGCATCTTGCCGTCGGCCCAGAAGTACGTGCCGATGGTGGTGCCGAGGACGGCCACCAGGACCACGATGGAGCCGACCTTGATCCGACGGCGCCAGTCGGGCGCCGGGCCCGGGGCGCGTACGGAGCCACGGTCGGGGACGCGGGGCCCGCCGCCGCGGGGGCCGCCGGGCCGGGGGCCCTGCGGGGTGCCGTAGACCTGGCCTGTGTTGTAACCGCTGTCGTACGCCGCCGGTGCCTGCGGCGGCACGGCGGCAGCGTGCGGGGCCCCCGCCGGCTGCGGCGGGACCGCTTGCGGCGGCACCGCCGGGCGGCGCCGCACGTGCGGCATGGACCGTACGCCCTCGGGCTGGGCATCGGCGCTGCCACGGCCGTAACGGGCGTTGCGGTCGTCGGACCATCCTTCAGGCCAGTCATTCATGCGGACCAGTGTGCAGGCCGCCCAGGTCAGGCCGACAGGGCGGGTGGGATTCCGCAGCGGGGCTGTAGCGAAGCTGATGCAATGAAGCCGTAACGTACTCGGGCATAGGGTGGAGGGCATGACAGATCAGGCCCCGCCGCAGGGCGTCCAGCTGGAGGGAAAGCCCACGTCGGCCTCCCGTACGACCCTCAGCCACATCATGACCGGCAGTGACACCAATCTCCTCGGGACGGTGCACGGCGGCGTGATCATGAAGTTGGTGGACGACGCGGCGGGCGCCGTCGCGGGCCGGCACTCCGGCGGCCCGGCCGTGACCGCGTCCATGGACGAGATGGTGTTCCTGGAGCCGGTCCGCGTAGGTGACCTTGTTCACGTCAAGGCCCAGGTCAACTGGACCGGGCGGTCCTCGATGGAGGTCGGCGTCCGCGTCCTGGCCGAGCGCTGGAACGAGTCCACCCCGGCGACCCAGGTCGGCTCGGCGTACCTCGTCTTCGCGGCCGTCGACGCGGACGGCAAGCCCCGCCCCGTACCGCCGGTCATACCGGAGACGGAGCGTGACAAGCGTCGCTACCAGGAGGCCCAGATCCGCCGCACGCACCGCCTGGCACGCCGCCGCGCGATCAAGGAACTGCGCGAGAAGCGCGCGGCGGAGGGCATCGAGGACTGACCCCCCGGGACCCGTCGGCCCTGAGCCTGTCACCGCCGTTCTGGTCCCGCCTGCCGTTAACCGAACAAGTGGCTGATTCCGCCTTGGCCGTCTGCTCCGTTCCACACCACGGCCCCCAACCAGATGGGGAACCAGAACACCTGCTCCGGCAGGACGGTGCCGGCGATCAACCAGACGACCGGCAGGGCGGCGAACACCAGGCAGCAGCAGAAGCGACTCCTGCCGGAAGCGGACGACTGTCGTGTGGGATGTGTAGGCACGTCGCGAAGGTAGGCGGTACTCGCGATCCATGCATGAGTACCCGTACTTACGGCGTCAAGCCGCAGGGGCGAAGCGGTGGTTTGGTCAGCCGGCTCCGGCATGCAACGGCCCAACGAGGTGGGGCGCGCTCACGGCCCGCCACCGCTGCTGTGACGCACGACTCGGCCGAATGATTCAAGCCGTCTTCGGGCACGCGTACCCGCCCGAAAACCGCCGCGATCCCAGCCTCCGAGGGGGGTTCGCCCCATATCGGGCCGTATGGGCGCCGAAGCGGTAGGACTCATTCCACCCCACATACGTTCGAATTTTGGGGGCAGCGGGCCGCTCCCCTTCAACAACGCGTGGCAACTTATGGGCGCCCGGTGACCACTGGGGTCATCGTGGCGACTCTTCCTGTGGGGGGAAGTTGATGCGTTCACGTGCTTCTGGCACGTCTCTTCGGCGTGCCCGCAGATCCACCGTCACCTCTCGCTACACCCTCACGGCGGCCATCACCGCCGTCTCCCTCGTCGTGGCCGGCGCCCCGGCCTTCGCCGCCCCGACGCCCGCTGCCGAGCTGCCGCAGGCCACCACGCCGTGGACGACTCCGGGCAAGGCGGCGAGCGCGCCGCCCGTTCCGCCCGGCGTGACCAAGGCCCCGGCGTCGGTGCCGGAGGCCGAGCCCTCCGCCGACGTGGCGGCGTGGCGGGCGGCGCAGAAGGCGCGCGCCACCGGTGCCACCGGCACCACCACGCGCAGCGCCGCCGCGCCTTCGGCGGTCGCCGCCGCCGAGACCACCACGTACGTACCCGAGGGCCAAGGCCAGGTCCCCTGGCACGAGTTCTCGGACACGCGCCTGAGCGATGCGCTCGTGGCGCGGGTGAACCTGTCCAACGGCAACCTGATGCTCGCCGCGACCGACTTCGACATCGCCGGGGTCGGGCAGAAGCTCCAGCTGACGCGCACGTACAACTCCCTAGACGCGCCCTGGGGGAAGGTCTCCCAGCGGTGGTGGCAGGGGTACGAGCGCTACGCGCAGATCCTCGACACCGAGGTCGTCGTGTACGACGCGACCGGCGACGCCGTCCGCTTCGCCAAGAACGCCGACGGCACGTACACCACGCCGACCGGCTACTCCAAGGACCTGAAGAAGAACGCGGACGGCACCTACACCCTGACCGACCGCAAGTCCGGCTCCAAGGACACGTACAACGGCCACGGCACGCTGACGAAGGTCACCGACAAGAACAACGGCACCATCACCGTCGACCAGCACGACGAGACCGGTGAGCACAGGGGCTTCAAGCTGACCGAGAGCCGTTCGGGCCGGTGGATCGACCTGGTGAAGACGGACGCCTCGCAGTGGCAGGCCAAGGACCACACCGGCCGCACGGCCGTCTTCGACCTCAACCCGGCCGGCGACATCGCCCGTTCGACCGACACCGCCGGGAAGACGACGGCGTACGAGTACGACTCCTCGCGGCGGGTGACGAAGGTGACCACGCCCGAGGGCACGGTCACGCTGTTCACCTACGACGCGCACAACCGGGTCACCTCGGTGAAGCGGGCGACCGGTACGGACGCCACCGGCCACACCGGGCCGACCTGGCGCTACGACCACTCCGGCGCGACCCCGTCCGACGCGGGGACGACGACGGTGACCGACCCCGACGGCGACAAGACCGTGCACACGCACAACGCCGACAACGAGATCACCAAGGTGACCGACCCGCTGGGCCACGCGCGTTCGAAGTCGTACAAGGGCCATCTGGTCCAGACGGCGACGGACGCGATGGGCACGGGGACGGATGGCACGGGCGGGAACGTCACCACCTACGGGTGGGACGCGCGCAACAACCCCTCCTCCGCCAAGCTGCCCACCGGCGCGACCGCGGCCGTCTCGGCGTACCAGACCATCGCGGGCACCGACCTGCCCCGGGACTTCAGCAGCGCCGACGGGCAGAAGGACGACTTCGCCTACGACACCAACGGCAACACCCTGTCGGTGACCACCACCGGCACCGCGGGCGGCACCCGCTCCTACACGTACAACCCCGCCACGCCGACCTGCGGCGGCTTCGAGGGCCAGCGGTGCACCGCCAAGGACGCCAACGGCAAGGTGACGTCCTTCACGTACGACGCCAAGGGCAACCTGTCGAAGGTGACGCCGCCCGCCCCGCTCGGCGCCGTCACGTACACGTACGACGCCCTGGGCCGGGTGGAGACCGTCACCGACGGGCGCGGCATCAAGAGCGTGTACGTCTACGACACCCGTGACCGCGTCACCAAGGTGTCCTCCACCAACACGACCGTCACCTACACCTACGACGGGGACGGCAACCTCACCTCGCGCACCGACGCCACCGGCACCACGGTCTGGACGTTCGACAAGCTCAACCGCGAGGCGACCCGCACGCTCCAGCACGGCGCGCAGACCGTCCTCGCCTACACCCCGGGCGGCGAGGTCGACCACTACACCGACCCCAACGGCAAGACGGACTACACCTGGGACGCCGCCGGACGCCTGGACTTCCTGATCGACCCGGCCGGGAAGAAGACCGACTTCGACTACGACAACAACGACAAGCGCACCAAGACCGTCTACCCCGGCGGCACCACGCAGACCGTCACCCTCGACCAGTCCAGCCGACCCAAGGCGGTCAAGACCACCTCCGGCACCACCACGCTCGTGGACCTGGCCTACACCTACGGCTACACGTCCGGCACGACGGCCAAGGACGGCACCAAGATCCGTACGCGTACGGACAACGCCGCCAAGCTGACCACCAGCTACACCTACGACTCGCAGGGCCGGCTGTCCTACGCCAAGGAAGCCGACACCGCCGGTGTCCGCAAGGCGTCCTGGCTGTACTGCTACGACAAGGCGGGCAACCTCACGCACTACGACTCCACGGCCGCCACCTGCCCCACCACGCCGACGTACGGCTACAACGACGCCTCCCAGCTCATCTCCGCGGGCGGCTCGACCACGGGCTGGTCCTACGACAAGTCCGGCAACGAACTCGCCGGCGACCCCACCTCCGGCTACGCCCGCTCCGGCGAGACCTGGAGCGACCACAGCCAGCTGAAGACCATCACCACCGGTGGCACCGCCCGTGACGCCTCCCACGCCGGCACCGACAACAGCGAGCGCACCAAGCTCGGCGACACCTGGTTCCACCACACGGCGCTCGGCCTGACCGGGACCACCACGGCCGGTACCGACACCGGATTCGTCCGCGAACCCGCGGGCACACTCAACTCCATGCGCACCGGCGGGAAGAGCTACTACTACCTCACCGACGCGACGGGCAATGTCCTCGGCCTCGTCGACGAGACCGGTGCCCGCACCCACACCTACGCCTACAACCCCACCGGCCGCGCCCGCACCACCACCGAAACCATCCCCCAGCCCTACCGCTTCGCCGGCGCCTACGCCGACCCGACGGGCCTGTACAAGATGGGCGCCCGCTACTACGACCCCAACACCGGCCGCTTCACCCAGCCCGACCCCTCGGGCCAGGAGACGAACCCGTACCTGTACGCAGCCGGTGACCCGGTCAACCGGACCGACCCCACGGGGCTGCTCTCCCTTTCCGGCGCTCTTGAGGTAGCGGGTATCGGCCTGACGCTTGGAGCGCTCGCTGCTTCGGGGCCACTGGGTATAGGTCTCGGTGTCGCGGCGGCTGCTGCCGACATCGGGGGCGCTGCAGCGAGCGGTGCGTCGGGCTCTCAGATCGCCGGAGTCGCTGTCGTGAGTGCCTTCACCCTCGGAGTCGGCGGTGGTGCCAAAGCGCTCGCCAAGGGCAGTGGCTTGGCAGGGCGAGCGGCGACAGGAGCGGACGTCGGCTACGCAGCGCTCGGCTACGCAGGGAATAAGTTGATAACGAGCTGAAGGAGGCCGATGATGCTTTCCGGCGTCGCTGCAGGCGGTGCCAGTTCCGGGAACGCAACGTTGAGTATTGCGCTCGGTGCGATATTCATCCTGGGCCTGGTAGCGATTTTGATCTTCAAGGGAAGGCGACGTTGACGGGCCCGCGGCCTTTCGGGGCTGGAGCTGACGCCCTCGTTGCCCACTCGGGAGAGCGACGTCCTGCCCTCTGGACGTCGTGGCTTGCTCGACCTTGACATGGGGATCCAGTAGGAGCATGCGCCCGCCGGGTTGCCCGGTGGGCGCATGTGCTTCCCGGAGAGATGCGAGGTGAACGATGGATTCGGCAGTCCTGACGGGGACCTCCCCTGCTGCCGGAGGCTACATCTGGATAGTCATCATCGGGTTTCTTCTGGTGCTCGCGATCATCCTCTACGTTGCGGCCAAGAAAAGGTGAGCGTCGCCGACAGGCCCTCGACCTGACCGGCACCACCTGGGAAAGGAGAAGCCATGGACCTCGCACGGTCCGGATTCGCGAGTCTGCCCACCGCCTTGGCTGTCGCGGTCCTCGTCATAGGCCTGGCGATCGGCCTACTCCTTGTCATCAGGGGCAGAAAGAGGGGAGGCCGATGATGCTCTCCGACATCGCCGTCGGCGGTGCCAGTCCGCTGGCCTACAAGGGGCTCGACGGCATCCCCCTCTGGGTGCTGTTCGGGATCGCCGTCCTGGCTTTCGTCATCCTCGGAGTCGTACAGGCCAGGAAAAGGAAGTAGCCGGCTGACGCCCAGCCCCCTACCCGCAGATCACCTGGTCCCCCGTCACCACGCCGAACTCGCCCTGGAAGGCGTTCTCCGCCCGTACCGGCACCACGCCCGTGAAGTTCGCGCCCGCCGTCACCTTCAGCAGGGCGCCCTGGCCCGGGACCGGGCGGAGTTCCGCGCCCGGGAGGGCCGTGGCGAGGGAGCGGGCCGAGCGGTCCCAGCGGGGGTCGAACCAGACGATGGTGCGGTGGACGTCGCGCCGCGCCCAGTTCAGCGGCGTACGGGTCGTGCGGAAACCCGTCCCCCGCAGCGCCGAGTCGACGCGCGCGCCCAGGCCGTGCACGCGGGTGCCGTTGTAGACCTGCACCCGGATCTGCTGGGGCGAGACCTCCACGAGTTTCTTGCGCACCGAGCTGCGGGCCGCGTACGGCGCGAGCGGCTTGTCCTCGCGCAGCGCCCGGAACAGCTTCTTCGACTTCACCGGGTCCCACCGCACCGTCGAGCCGAGCCCCCTCACCGGGAAGCTCGCCTGCGCGACCGGCACGGACGTGAACTCCGACGACGCCGCCTTGAAGCCGCGCATCGCCTTCGCCAGCGCCAGCATCTCCTCCGTACGGAACCCCTCGTCCGCTCGTACGGAGCTGAGGACCGAGCCCACGACCTCCTGGAAGCGCACCGGGTTCAGCAGCACGCCCTCGCTCGTCGCCCGGTCGATCAGCGCCGCCAGGAACCGCTGCTGGCGCTGCATCCGGCCCAGGTCGGAGGCGCCGTCGATGTGGCGGGAGCGTACGTACTGCAGGGCCTGGCCGCCGTTCAGCTCGTGCGTGCCGGCGGGCAGGGCGAGGCCGGTGTAGGCGTCCTTCATCGGCTTGGCGGTGCAGATCCGCACCCCGCCGACCGCGTCGACGGTCCGCATGAAGCTGGTGAAGTCCACCTCCAGGTAGTGGTCGACCTTCACGCCGGTCATGTGCTCCACGGTCCGTACGGTCAGCTGTGGCCCGCCCTCCGCGTACGCCGCGTTCAGCTTCACCGGGTGCTTGGGGTGCCGCTCACCGGTGCGGGCGTCGGTGTGCTCGGGGATCTCGGCGTACGAGTCGCGGGGCAGCGAGACCGTGCTGGCGCGCTTCCGGTCGGCGGAGATGTGGACGAGCATGATCGTGTCGGTGCAGCGGCACCCGGCACCGCCCAGCCGATACCGCTGCTTCTCGGCCGGGGTGATCTTGTCGCGGCCGTCGGTGCCGACGACGAGGATGTTCGTGCCGTGGCCGGGCGCGGGGCGGTTCTTCATGTCGCGGAACGGGTCCACCCGGCCGATGCCGGTGTCGAGGCTGGTCACGACGGCGTGGCCGATCCCGCCGACGCCCAGCACCAGCACCGAGAGGGTCGTCACCATCCGCATGCCCCACCGGGGCCGCGGCACCGGCCGCGGCGGCGGCGCCGGCTCCGGCCGTCGCGGTCGCCCGGGCACGGGAGGCCTGGGGCCGGCAGGACGGCGGGGCGGCGTGGGCACGAAGGACACCTCCGCGGGCGTACAGGGGGATCATGAGCACAGTAGGCCCATACGATCAGCGCCCGCCCGCATCGCCCGGGCGGCGCGCACCGGTGTCCCCCGTTCGCGGTAACGTGGCGGGCGATATGAACGCCACGCCTCCGCCCCCGGTTTCCGTGATCATGCCGGTCCTCAATGAGGAGCGGCATCTGCGCACCTCGGTCCGTCACATCCTCGAGCAGGAGTACGACGGAGAGATGGAGGTGGTGATCGCCCTCGGCCCGTCCACGGACCGCACGGACGAGATCGCCGCCGAGCTCGTACGGGAAGACCCCCGCGTCCACACCGTGCCGAACCCCACCGGGCGCACCCCCGCGGCCCTCAACGCCGCGATCAAGGCGTCCCGCCACCCCATCGTGGTGCGCGTCGACGGGCACGGCATGCTCTCGCCGAACTACATCGCGACCGCCGTCCGCCTCCTGGAGGAGACCGGCGCGCAGAACGTCGGCGGCATCATGCACGCCGAGGGCGAGAACGACTGGGAGCACGCGGTCGCCGCCGCCATGACGTCGAAGATCGGCGTGGGCAACGCCGCCTTCCACACCGGCGGCGAGGCGGGCCCCGCCGAGACCGTCTACCTCGGTGTCTTCCGCCGCGAGGCGCTCGAACAGCAGGGCGGCTACAACGAGGAGTTCATCCGCGCCCAGGACTGGGAGCTGAACTTCCGCATCCGCGAGGCCGGCGGCCTGATCTGGTTCTCGCCGGAGCTCAAGGTCAGCTACCGCCCCCGCCCCTCGGTGCGCGCGCTGGCGAAGCAGTACAAGGACTACGGCCGCTGGCGCCACGTCGTCGCCCGCTACCACCAGGGCTCCATCAACCTGCGCTACCTCGCCCCGCCGACGGCCGTCTGCGCCATCGCGGCGGGTGTCGTCGTCGGCGCGACCCTCACCCCGCTGGGCTTCGTCATCCCCGGCGGCTACCTCGCGGCGATCGTCGCGGGCTCCCTCCCGGCGGGCCGCGGCCTGCCGCTGAAGGCCCGCCTCCAGATCCCGGTGGCGCTGGCGACGATGCACATGTCGTGGGGGTACGGCTTCCTGACCAGCCCGCGCTCGCTGGCGAAGAAGGTCATCGCGAGCCGCCGCCCGGCGGTGCTCGCACGCTAGTCCCCATAGGTCGGTGGTACGGCGAAGGGCCCCGGAGCAGTCGCCCCGGGGCCCTTCGCCGTGCCGGTCGCCCTACCAGGTGAAGTTCGGGTCGACCTCCATGCACTTCGTCGTGTCGCCCGCGCTGAGCGGGTTCGCCGACTGCGGGGTCTTGCCCTCCGCGGCGCCCGCCGACTTCGGGTAGGTGTCGCCCTCCCGCCAGTCCGCGCCCACGACGAGCGTGATGCGCGTGACGTCGGCGGACTTCTTCACCGCGGAGGCCGGGATGCCGAGCGCCTTCGCGAGTGCCTGCGCGTCACCCTCCAGCTCCGCGCTCGGGAACCGCACGAGCGTCTTCGCCTGCGGATTGGTCGCCGCGTCCGCCTTCGCCCGCGTGTAGCCCTTGCCGGACAGCACCCCGGCGATCTCGGTCGCGCGCCCCTTCGACGATCCCAGCTGCGGGGTGTAGGTGCCGTTCTGCACCATCACCTCCGTCTCGCCGACCGGCGCCGCCGGGTCCTTGGAGGCGGCCGGCTTCTTGCGCTTGGAGGCCTTGCCGTCCAGCGGGATGTCCTCGCGGATCATCTCGAAGATCTGCTCGGCCTCGCCCGGCTTGGGCTCGACCTTGCCCCGTAGGCGCGTCGAGTAGACGTTGGGCATCGTCGTCATCGTGATGCGCTCGGTGGGGACGCTCTTGAGCTCCTGCCCCAGGTCGTACAGCTTGGTGATGGTGCCGAGGCCCTCGTCCACGGTGAGCGCCTCGGTCGCCGCCTCGGCGAGCTTGCGCAGCTTGTTCGGGTCGGTCAGCTTGGCGTTGGCGCGCAGCTCCCGGACCATCGAGTTCATGTACATGTGCTGGGCGCGCGCCCGGTACAGGTCGCTGCCGTCGCCGAAGCCGTACCGCGTACGCAGCCACTGCAGCGCCTGCTCGCCCTGGATGGGGTGGGTGCCCTTCGGGAGCTTCAGACCGGAGCCCTTGCCGTCCCGCGTACGCGAGTGGATGTTCTTGTCCACGCACACCGGTACGCCGCCGACGGCGTCCGCCATCGACACCACACCCGCGAAGTCGATCATCATGAAGTGGTCGATGGTGATGCCGGTCAGCTCGTACCAGGTGGCCACCGTGCAGCCGGGGCCGCCGCGGCCGAGCGACTCGTTCGTCTGCGCCCACTGCCGCGCCGGGTACACCTTGCCGGTCTCGGGGTCGGTGCACTCCGGGATCTTCAGCATGGTGTCGCGCGGCATGCTGATCACGGAGACGTTGCTGCGGTCGGCGGAGAGGTGGATGAGCATCTGCACGTCGGCGAGCGGGGGGCTGTTGAAGGTGTCCCTGGCCCCGCCCAGCGCCTGGTTCTCCTTGGAGTCGCGGGCGTCGGAGCCGATGAGCAGGATGTTGAGCGGGGTCTGGCCCGCGGCGTTCACCTTGTGCTCGGCCATCTTGTTCTTGCCGAGGTTGAGCTTGTCCTTCTTGATGTTGCTGTTGAGGTGCTCGTAGTACACGTAACCGGCGCCGGCCGTGCCGAGTATCAGCAGCGCCAGCACGGCGGCCACCCAGCGCCCGACGCGCCGCTTCCCCGTGCTCTTGCCCGTGCCCGTGCCCGTGGCCTTGGCCTTCGCCGTCCCCGTCTTCTCGCCCTGCTGGGCGGCAGGGGAGGACCCGGGCGCGCCGTCGCCGTCACCGGCGGGGGCACCGGCGGCACCGGTGGCTCCGGGGGCGCCCTCCTTCCTCGTCCCGTCCTCCTCGTAGAGGCTGTCGTCCCAGCCGAGGTCACGGGCGTGCGGTACGCGGTGTCGTGTCCCCTCCCCGCGTACGCGGCTCTGTCCCACCCCAGGTCCCCCTGTCACGTCAGGTACGCGTCACTGAGCGCATACCTGCTTGTCCGCCTCTACCTTTTCCACGTCCGGCACCTTCGTCGGAGCGGCGATGGGCACCCCTGCGCCCTTGAAGTCGCCGCCGAGCGTCAGCACCATCGCCTGAAGCCCCTGCGCGTCCTGCGTCCCCTGCTTCAGCGCCGTGGCGGGCAGCCCCATCAAGTCCGCGAGCTTGCGGGCCTGATCGGCCTGGTTCGGAGCGAACTCCAGTGTCGTCTTGGCGATCTTCTCAGGTGCGTTGCTCTTGTTCGTCGACTTGAGCACGCCCTGACTGTTCTGCAGCCAGAGCAGCGTCGACTGCGCGGCACCGTAGGTCTCGCTGCCGTTGTAGATGTCGACGCGTACGTCGGAAGCCTCGGCCCGGGGGCCGTTGAGCAGCGCGGCCTGCTTGCTCTTGGCCTCCGCGGCCTTCTCCTTCTCCTTCTTCTTCACCTCGGTGAAGGAGACGTCATTCTGCAGCATGCGGAAGACGTCGGGCGCCTTGGTCTCGTCGAGGACCACGGTCGCCTTCACCGTCTCAGCCGGGTTGTCCTTCACCGGGACCGTCATGAACGAGATGTTCTTGAGGTTGATCCCGCCGAGCTCCTTGGCGAGGGTTGTCAGCTTCGGGATGTCGCCGATGCCGCTGTCCACCGTGAGCGCCTTGGTCGCCGCGTCCGCGAGGTCCAGCATCTTCTTCGGGCTGCCTAGGGTGTCTTCCTTCATCTTCCGGATCATCGACGCGACGAACTGCTGCTGCATCTTGATCCGGTCGAGGTCGCTCTCGTTGCCGAGCCCGTGCCGGTTGCGGAGGAAGGCGAGGGCCTGCTCGCCCTGGAGGGTGTGCTTCCCCTCGGACAGGTCCAGCTGGGAGTAGTCCTTGTCCTTGATGGGCTTCGTCAGACAGACGTCCACGCCGCCGATCGCGGTGGTGAGCGTCTTGACCGCGTTGAAGTCGGCCATCATGAAGTGGTCGATCGGCACCCCGGTGATCTGCTTCACCGTACGCATCGTGCAGCCCGGGTCACGGCCGTTGACGCCGTAACTCTCGTTGAACTTCGTGTCCGGCGACCCCGGGATCACCTTGGTCGAGCCGTCCGGCTGCTTCGTCGGGCAGTCCGGGATGTCGATCTTCAGGTCGCGGGGAATGCTTATCGCCGCCGCGTTGGTGCGGTCCTCGGAGACGTGGAAGAGGAACGTCGTGTCGGCGTGACCGGTGGTGTTCTCCCGGTTGCCGTAGCTCTCGTTGCCCTCACCGGTGCGCACGTCGGACCCGATGAGCAGGATGTTGAGCGGCCCGTCCTTCAGGGAGCCGCCGCTGGCCGCGTCCCCGACGTCCACCGTGTTGAGGTTGCCGTTGAGGCGGTCGTAGATGAGGTACACGCCGACCGACGCCCCGACGACGACGACGCCCATGACGCCCGCCGTCCACAGCAGCGCCTTCTTCTTGCCGGACTGCTTCTGCTTGCGCTTGCGGCGGCCACTGCCGCCGCCGTCCGCGGCGTTGGCGCTGCGTCGGCCGCGCTGGCCCGGAACCGAGCGGCCGGGGGCGGTTGAGGTCGCCGAACCCGGGGAAGTGGAGGAGGAGGCTCCTCGGGAACCACGAGAACCACGGGAGCCGCTGGAGCTACTGGAGCCACTGGTTCCGCTGGTGGTGCCGGAGGCTCCGGCACCGCGGGCGCTGCCGGAGCCGCGCGAGCCACGCGAGCCACGGGGCTGGGCCACCTTGGCTTGCTCTGTGGATTCGCCCAGTCGCAGTTCGTAGTTGCCGGTGTCGGGGTTGAGTACCCACTGGTCTGCGGGGTCGATGTCGTCCACCCGCCCACGGCTCTGCGCATCCACGGTTGCTTGAGTCCTCCGTCGGTGCCACTCGAGACGCCCCTCCCCCGGAAAGGAGACGCTCGGCTCGAAAAACCGGTTGTGCGCGACCTCGCGGTCTGTCTCACCAACCGGATCGCGTCACACTATCCGCTCAGTTCAGCGCCGGGCGACGCCCGTGACAAATTCCACGGCCCTTACAACCGGGCATTCCGCCCAATCGTCATAGACCGCCGCCCCCGTTGCCCCCACTTTTGCCCACTCCCTTGCCTGTTCTTTGCCCACAGGCCCCGGTGGCCGCGTTCGTCCCCGCGAACGTCGGCGTCGCGGACGGGCTCGACGACTTGTCCTCGTCCCCGTCGCCCTGCCCGCGGCCCGACCGCCGGTCGGAGGGGACCACCACGACCGGCGCGTCGTCGCGCAGCCGCTTGAAGAGGGTGTCGGCCTTCGGCTGGACGAGCATGTCGCGGTTCGGGTCGGCGCTGTACGGCTGCCGAGGCACGGTCAGGAACTGCACCTTCTCCGTCGGTACGCTCCGCAGGGCGCGCGCCAGGTCGTACAGGTCCTTCAGGGAGTCCAGCCCCGGATCGGTCGTGATCGACTTGGTGGCGGCGTCCAGCACCGGGTAGAGCCGCGCCGGATTGAGCAGAACGCCGTTGCTCTGCACCTTGTTCACCAGCGCCCCCAGGAACTGCTGCTGGCGGTCCATGCGTTCGGTGTCGCTGCCGTTGCCCAGCGATTTGCGGGCCCGTACGTAGCCGAGGGCCTGCTCACCTCGGAGCGTCCGGGCGCCGGGCTTCAGCGTGATGCGGGCGTCCGGGTCGTCGATCGGCTCCGTGACGCAGACGCGCACGCCGCCGACGGCGTCCACCATGTCCTTGAACCCGCGGAAGTCGATCACCATGTGGTGGTCGATGCGGATGCGGGTCATCTTCTCGACGGTGCGGATCGTGCACGCCGTACCGCCGAGCTGGTACGCCCAGTTGAACTGCGCGAACTGCGGCCGCGTGCGCGTACCGTTCCGCTTGCCGCAGGCGGGGATGTCCACCATGAGGTCGCGCGGGAGCGAAACGGCGGTCACCCCCCGCCCGTTGGCCGCCAGGTGCAGCAGGATCGTGGTGTCGGAGCGCTGGCCGTCCTTGTCGTTGCCGTACTCGTCGTTGCCGTCGCCGACGCGGGTGTCGGAGCCGATGAGCAGGATGTTCCGCGCCCCGCGCACGAGGGAGGAGGGCCGCTCCCGCTCGTACCGCTCCAGCTCGGCGGCGGCGGAGGTGTCGGTGGTGATGTTGCCGTCCAGCTTCTGGTACAGCCACCAGCCGCCCCCTGCCGCCCCCAGCACCAGGAGCGCGGCCCCGAAGGCGCCGCAGCGCAACCAGCGGCGGACCGGGCCCCCGGTGGGGGGCGGCGGCGCGGCGGGCGCGGCGGGTGCGGTGGACGCGGCGGACGCGGTGGACGCGGCGGACGCGGTGGACGCGGTGGACGTGACCGGTGCGACAGCGGCGCGCGGGCGCTTCTTCCTGCGCTTCTTCGACGGGGCACTGGCACGCGGCGGCTCGGATCCGCCCCGGCGGGGCGGTTCGGCGGGCGTGCCAGTGCTGTCCGTCACGTCGTGGTCCGTCCTTCGTGCCGTCGGGCCGATCGATGGAGGATCGAGGTGGATCGCGGTGGAGCCAGGTGGAGCGAGTTCCTCTGTGACGATCATCCATCGGAGTCGGCCCCGGGACCCGGGGGAGCGGGCGCACCGTGCGCCGGACGGGTGCACTTCCGACGTATTCGGCAGGATCCGACGTATTCGGCAGGATCCGGCGTACGCGGTGGGTCAGAGGGCGCGGTGCGTGATGCGCTCGCTCTCGACGCGCTTCTCCAGCGCGTCCGCCGCCAACCGGTCGAGGTTCCGGCACAGCACGACCGACGCGCCCGCCGCCAGCGGCGCGTACAGCCCCGCCGACACGCCCTCCCAGGTGTCGTACCCGAGTCCGGACAGCAGCCGGGACCCCGCCCGCAGCCCGAACTGCCGTGCGTCGGCGAGCGCCCGCTCCACGATGTCGCTGCCCGTCAGCTCCGCGCCGGCGACGGTCAGCGCGGGCGCGTCCGCGTCGACGGGCGCGTACGGACGGAAGACGTCGCCCTGCGTCGGGACCTCGACGGCGTAGTCGTCGTACCCCTCCGGCGCCGTCGGGAAGCGGCGGCCGAGCGGGGCCAGGGACAGCGCGAGCCGCTCGCCGCGGCAGGCGCGCCCGTCGTCGAGCCGGTCGGGCCCGGCGACCACGTGGTCGGCGGCCGCGGGGTCGCCGTCCAGATCGGCGACGACGCCGACCGACGCGCAGGCGAGCAGCCACACCGCGGTCTGCCAGTGCGCGGGCAGCAGCAGCGCGACGCGCTCACCGGGCTCGGCGGAGAGCCCGTCCTGGAGCAGGTTCGCTGTCTTGGCCACCCAATTGGCGAAGGTGGCGAC
Organism: Streptomyces sp. NPDC045431; assembly: GCF_040646655.1. NCBI lineage: Bacteria > Bacillati > Actinomycetota > Actinomycetes > Kitasatosporales > Streptomycetaceae > Streptomyces > Streptomyces sp. NPDC045431. Next base: position 26,284 of record NZ_JBEZAQ010000023.1, on the reverse strand, counting down.
GGACAATTCGACGCGCTCACCAGTGGCGTCGTCGTAGTACGTGACCAAGGGGCGTGCCGGGTCCGCGGCGAGCGCGGAACGCAGCAGGTCGGCGGGGGTACGGTCGCTTGCGTTCACCCGCGTTAGCGTACGCGCGCGGCACCCGGGTGTGCGGCCGTCCCGGTGACACCGTCCATCGTCCGGACCGATGGACCGTCACTTTTCAGGGTGTTTCCCCGAGAAGCGCATCACGCCGGGAATGTCCACGATCAGCTCATGCGTGCCTTCCTTGCATCCTCGATCGGCGTCGCGTGCGCCGCCGCCGCCCTCGTACTGCCCCCGCTGTCGGGCGACGCCCGCGCCGACGACGCGTCCCTGCCCGGCTCCACCCAGTCCCTCCCCCTGGTGCCCCTCACCGCCGAACGGGCCCCGGGCGTGCCCCAGCAAGGGCTGCTGAAACGGGACGTCAGACCGTTCTCGCTGGTCGGCGTGGTCTGGGACGACCCCGACGACGAACTGCACGGCACCGTCCAGGTCCGCACCCGCGCCACCAGCACCGGACAGTGGTCCGGCTGGCAGGCGGTGGAGACGCACAACCACGCCCACGCCGCCGACCTCGGCACACCGGAGCGCGAGGCGGCCTCGGTGCGCGGTTCCACCGCGCCGCTGTGGGTGGGCGACTCGGACGGCGTGGAGGTCCGCGTACGGTCCGAGGCGCCCCGCGCAGGCGGTTCGGCGGCGCCGCTGCCGAGGGGCCTGCGCATCGAGCTCGTCGACCCGGGCGACGACCCGCCGCCCGCCCCGGCCACCCCGGCCCCCGGCCCGGAGAACCCCGGCACCGGTACGGGCACGGGTACGGGCACGGGCACCGGCACCACCCCGAACCCCGGCACCGGCACCGGCACAGACACGGGCACAGACACGGGCACAGACACCGGAACGCCCACCACCGACACCGGCACGGGCGCCGGCACAGCCAACGGCGCCGACCCCAACCAGGACCAGACCTCCGGCTCCGTCCTCACCCCCGAAGAGGCCGCCAGCTCCGCCGTCAACGCCGACCTCGCCGCCATCGGCGCCCTCGAAATCCCCGAGCTCACCAAGGAGGAGACCGAGGCGAGCCTCGACACCGGCACCGACGCCGACGTCGTGGCGAAGCCGTTCATCGGCCCGCGCCCCCGCATCATCACCCGCAAGGGCTGGGGCGCCGACGAGAAGCTGCGCGAACGCGACTTCGTCTACACCAAGTCCGTCCAGGCGGCGTTCCTGCACCACAGCGCCACCGGCAACAACTACACCTGCAAGGAGGCGCCCTCCGTCCTCCGCAGTATCTACCGCTACCACGTCGTGAGCAGCGGATGGCGTGACATCGGCTACAACTTCGCCATCGACAAGTGCGGAAACATCTACGAAGGCCGGGCAGGAGGCGTGGCCAAGCCGGTGATGGGCGCGCACACCCTGGGCTTCAACAGCAACAGCATGGGCATCGCCGTGCTCGGCACGTACAGTTCCAGCACGCCGCCCGCCGCCTCGGTGACGGCCGTCGCCCGGCTCACGGCGTGGAAGCTCGGCCTCCACGGCAAGGACCCACGGGCCAAGACGACACTGACGTCCGGCGGCGGAAACCTCTATCCGAAGGGAACCAAAGTCAAGCTGAACGTCATCTCCGGGCACAGAGACGGGTTCTCGACCGACTGCCCGGGTGACCGCCTCTACAGCAAGCTCGGCACGGCCCGGGCCTCGTCGGCCAAGTACCAGGGCCGCTGACGAACCGGGGACGGCTGTACCGAACGGTCTGCATACACTGTGCGGTCGTATCGGTCATATGACCGGTGTTCCCTCCATCGACCGGCCCCAGCAGGAAGCAGAGACGACTGGTGACAGAAGCGATCCTCCTGGTCGGTGGCAAAGGAACCCGGCTGAGGCCGATGACCGTCCACACACCCAAGCCGATGGTCCCGGCGGCCGGCGTGCCGTTCCTCACGCACCAGCTGGCCCGCGCGCGGGCGGCCGGCGTCGAACACATCGTGCTGGCGACCTCGTACCTCGCCGAGGTGTTCGAGCCGTACTTCGGCGACGGTTCGTCGCTCGGCCTGCACATCGAGTACGTCACCGAACGGGAGCCGCTCGGCACGGGCGGAGCCATCCGCAACGTCGCCTCGCGCCTCCACTCGGGGCCGGACGAGCCGGTCCTCATCTTCAACGGCGACATCCTGACGGGCCTGGACATCCGGGCGCTGGTGGACACCCACCGGTCGTCGGGCGCGGACATCTCGCTGCACCTCACCCGCGTCGAGGACCCGCGCGCCTTCGGGCTCGTACCGACCGACCCGACCGGGCGCGTCACGGCCTTCCTGGAGAAGCCGCAGACGCCCGAGGAAATCGTCACGGACCAGATCAACGCGGGCGCGTACGTCTTCCGGCGCTCCGTCATCGACACCATCCCGACCGGGCGTCCCGTCTCGGTCGAGCGCGAGACCTTCCCGGACCTGCTGGCGGAGGGCGCGCACCTCCAGGGCATGGTGGACAGCACGTACTGGCTGGACCTCGGCACCCCGCAGGCGTTCGTGCGCGGCTCCGCCGACCTGGTGCTGGGGCGCGCCCCGTCGCCGGCCGTGCCGGGCCGCTGCGGCGACCGGCTGGTGCTGCCGACGGCGACGGTCGCCACGGACGCCAAGCTGACCGGCGGCACCGTCGTCGGCGCGGGCGCGACGGTCGGGGCGGGTGCCCGGATCGACGGCAGCGCGGTGCTGGACGGCGCGGTCGTGGAGGACGGTGCGGTCGTCACGGACTCGCTGATCGGCGAGGGCGCGCGGATCGGGGCGCGCACGGTGCTGCACGGCGCGGTCATCGGCGACGGCGCGCACGTGGGCGCGGACAACGAGCTGCGCGACGGCGTACGGGTGTGGTGCGCGGCACACATCCCGGACGGTTCGATCCGCTTCTCGTCGGACCAGTAGCGGCGGCCGGGGGGCTAGTCTCGAAGGGCACCCAACCCCCGAAGGACTCTCCCCGTGGCCGGCCGATACGCCCCCCGCCCGCGCAGCCCGATCCCCGCCCAGGCGTCCGGCCCGCGCTCCGTGGCCCGGACGCGTACCTGGACGCCGCCGTGGCCGCTGGACGTGCCGCTGGTGCTGTCCCCGCTGCGGCGGGGCCCGGGCGACCCCACGTTCCGCACGTCACCGGACGGCGCGGTCTGGCGGGCCAGCCGCACCCCGGCGGGCCCCGGCACGCTGAAGGTCGCGGTACGGGGCGGCCGCGTGGAGGCGGAGGCGTGGGGCCCGGGCGCGGACTGGCTCCTCGACGGCCTCCCGTCGCTCCTCGGCGCCGACGACGACCCGTCGCTCTTCACCCCCAGGCACCGCCTCCTCGCCGCGACGCTCCGCCGCCGCCCGGGCCTGCGGCTGGGGCGCTCCGGCCTGGTCCTGGAGTCGCTGATCCCGTCGATCCTGGAGCAGAAGGTCACCACGGACGAGGCGTACGGCTCCTGGCGCGTCCTGGTCCGCCGCTTCGGCGAGCCGGCCCCGGGCCCGAACGACCGGCTGTACGTCATGCCGGAGCCCCGCACCTGGGCGCTCATCCCGTCCTGGGAGTGGCACCGCGCGAACGTCGACGCCAAGCGCTCCGCCACCATCCTGCGCGCGGTCCGCGTGGCCCGCCGCCTGGAGGAAGCGGCGACCATGCCCCCCGACCAGGCCCAGCAGCGCCTCGAACTGATCCCGGGCATCGGCCCCTGGACCTCCGCCGAGGTCGTCCAACGCACCAACGGAGCCCCCGACGCGGTCACGGTGGGCGACTACCACCTGCCGAGCATCGTGGGCCACGCCCTGGCGGACAACCGCGCCGCCGACGACGCGGCCATGCTGGAACTCCTCACCCCCTACGCCGGCCAACGCCACCGCGCCACCCGCCTCATCCTCCTGAGCGGCCACACCCCACCACGCCGCGCCCCAAGGATGACGCCGAGGAACATCACGACCCTGTGAGGCAGGGCCCCTGTGCGGCCCCCGGGGGGCGAAGGGCCTGCGCCCCTACCGCGCCGCACCTGCGGCGCTGCGATGCTCGCTTCGCGGCGGGACCGCGCCTGCTGCCGGACCTCCTCGCCGCCCTCGCGGCGCGAAGCCGCCGCGGGGCCGGGCCTCAGCTGCCCTCGCGGCGCGAAGCCGCCGCGTGCCGGGCCCGCCGGGCCGTGCCTCCGCGGCGCCGGGCCCCCGAGGGGGACCGCCGCATGGCGCGGCTCACTGCTCCGGGGCCCGCCGGGCCGTGCATCCGCGGCGCCGGGCCCCAGCCGCCCTCGCGGCGCGAAGCCGCCGCGCACGGGGCCGTGGGGGCGTCAGCCCCCACATCCCTGACACCCAGGGGGCCCGGGGGCGAAGCCCCCGGTTTCGGGAAATGGGGGGGTCCTCCACGCCCCTGGGCGTAGGGGGAGGGGTGGGGGAAAGCCTCACCGCACCTCCACGAACGCCCCCACCTCCCGCTCCCCCCGCTCCCGCGGCACCCCCGCCGCCCGCCCGACAGCCACCGCCCCCATCGGATCCCACGCCCCCGGCAACCCCAGCACCTCCCGCACCACCTCACGGCAGAACATCGTCGACGACACCCACGCCGACCCCAGCCCCTCACCCGCCAACGCGACGAGGAAGTTCTGCACCCCCGCCCCCGCCGCGACCACGAACATCTCGCGCTCCGCCGCGTCCCGCCGCGCGTCGCCGTACGTATGGGCGCCGTCCGTCACGAGGCACGGCACCACCAGGTACGGCGCCCGGCGCAGCACGTCGCCGCGCCGCACCCGCCGGGCTATCGCCTCCTCGCCGAGGCCGTCCGCGCGCAGGTCCGCGACCCAGGCGTCCCGCATCGCGTCCAGCAGCCGCAGCCGCGACTCGGCCGACTCCAGCAGGACGAAGCGCCACGGCGTGGTGTGGTGCGGCGCGGGCGCCGTCAGGGCCGCGGCGACCGCGCGCCGCACGGCGCCCGGGTCCACGGGGGCGTCCGTGAACTCCCGCACCGTGCGCCGAAGCGTCACCGCCTCCCGTACCGCCTCGGACGTGCCGAGCCGGAACATGTCGCTCTCGGCGTCCCGCACCAGCGCCCGCGCACCGTCAGCCGCGTCGCCCACCAGGTGCGGCAGGCCGCGCACCACCGCGACCGGCAGCCCGGCCGCCTTGCCCTTCACCAGGTCACCCGCCGCGGCGAGTTCGTCGGCGCTGGCGACGACCGTCGCCACCAGCGGGTTGCCGTACGCATCGGTGCCGCCGCGCAGGTCGTCCAGCACCCGCACCCCCGCCGCGCCGATCGCGACGTCGGTCAGCCCGCTGCGCCAGGGACGGCCGAAGGTGTCGGTGACGACGACACCCACGTCGACGCCGAGGGCGTCCCGCAGCCCGTCCCGGATGGCGCGCGCCGACGCGTCCGGGTCCTCGGGCAGCAACAGCACCGTCCCGGGGGGCGTGTTGGACGCGTCGACGCCCGCCGCGGCCATGACGAGCCCCTGCCGGTTCTGCACGATCCGCAGGGTGCCGCGCCGCGCCACCACCCGTACCGTCTCGGCGTCGATCGCGGCCTCACGGTCCTCGGCGGTGACGACCCGCCCCTCCGCCTTGGAGACGATCTTCGACGTGACGATCACCACGTCCCCGTCGGCCAGCCCCGGCTCCGCCGCCGCGATCAGCCCGGCGAGGTCGTCCCCCCGCCGGACCTCCGGCAGCCCCGGCACGGCCCACACCCGATACGACGGCGACGAGGGCGACGGCGACGAGGGCGACGGCGAGGAGGGCGATGGCGAGGGCGGCGACGAGGGCCTCACGCTCACGCCCGCACCTCCTCGGCGAGGTCCAGCGCCTCGCGCGCCATCCGCGCCGCCGCGTCCACGTCGGTCATCATCAGCGGCACCGCCCGGCAGCGGATCCCCGCCGCCTCGACCTCCGCGACCGCGCCCGCGTCCACGGTGTCGACGAGCCAGCCGTCGAGCAGCCCGGAGCCGTAGTGCTCGGCGACCGCCGCGGCCGTCGCCTCGACACCCACCGCCGCCAGCACCTTGTCGGCCATGCCGCGCACGGGCGCGCCCCCGACGATGGGGGAGAGGCCCACGACGGGCACGCCCGCGTCGGCGATGGCCTCGCGGATACCGGGCACGGCGAGGATGGTGCCGATGGAGACGACCGGGTTGGACGGCGGGAAGAGCACCACGTCGGCCTCCCCGATGGCGTCCAGCACCCCGGGTGCCGGCTTGGCCTGCTCGGCGCCGACGGGCACGATCGCCTGCGCGTCGACGGAGGCGCGCAGCTTCACCCAGTACTCCTGGAAGTGGACCGCCTTGCGCTGCCCGTCGACCTCGACGGCGACATGGGTCTCGACCCGGTCGTCGGACATCGGCAGCAGCCGCACGCCCGGCTGCCACCGCGCGCACAGCGCCTCGGTGACGGCGCTCAGCGGATAGCCGGCGCCCAGCATCTGCGTCCGGACGATGTGGGTCGCGAAGTCGCGGTCGCCGAGCCCGAACCACTCGGGCCCCACCCCGTACGCGGCGAGCTCTCCCTTGACCGTGAAGGTCTCGTCCGCCCGCCCCCAGCCCTGCTCTTCGTTGATGCCACCGCCCAGGGTGTACATCACCGTGTCGAGGTCGGGGCAGACCTTCAGCCCGAACAGATGGATGTCGTCACCGGTGTTGCCGACGACCGTGATGTCCGCGTCCGGCGCGGCCTGCTTGAGGCCGCGCAGGAAACGGGCACCGCCGATGCCACCGGCCAGAGCCACAATGCGCATGCACAGCAGTCTGTCAGGCGGGTACGACACCCCGTGTCGCCGGGGAGCACGACCGGCTCGCCTGCGGCGCATGCATCGGCATCTCGGTCAGGCCCGGGTAGTAGACGTGCAGGCTGACGGCCGGTTCGAGCGAGTCGTTGACGACCTCGTGCGCGTACCCGGGCGCGAAAATCCGCTGGGCGCCCTGCGACAGCTTCCGCGCGCCCCCCTCCGCAAGCCCCGCGCGCTCCGTACGCTCCGTCAGCTCGCCCGCCAGGACGGTCAGTACGCCGGAGGAGCCGCCGTGGTCGTGGAGCCCGGTGCCCTGCCCGGGCACCCAGGACAGGAGCCACACCTCGTACCCGGGCCCGGTGCGGAGCCGGTGGTACCAGCGGGTCGTGGCGTCGTACCGGACGAGCGGCTCCCACTGCGCGCGGTCGGCGGCGATGGAGCGGGCGAGCCCGGCGAACTCGGCCACGGTGGAGGGGTGGGCCTTGGCGGGCTGGAGCAGGTGCTGGACGGCGAGGATGTCGCCGGCGATCTGGAGGTCGCTGTCGCTGTTCATGGAGTGGGGTGGTCCCTCGGCATAAAGAAGCGGTACGCAAAGACGGCGGAGCACGCGCGAGAACGCGGGGGAAGGCAGTGGCTGGAGCGCTACGGCATCAACAGCAACAGGAACGGCGACAGCGACAGAGCGCGCTCAGGCGCGTCGGGGCAGCGCTGCGGAGCCCACGGGCGTGGGTCGCGGAAGGCGCTGTGGTCGCTGGCATGCGTCAAAGGTGACCGGCCCGATATCCCGCTGTCAACCCAATGCCCGGTTTGGGTGCAATGTTTCACCTCATCCGGTTACTCCGTCCGGAGAAAGGTTTGTGCGCCCGCGAAGCAGGAGACATGGCGCAGCAACCGCCCGCGCAAACGTCGTCGCGGTCTCGTGACCTGACTGTGATCCGGGTCGCTTCATCGTCTCGATCGCAACAAGATCGAAGCCGTGGACGTCCTCCCTTGATGAGGGGCGCAGACGTGCCGAAAGACAAGGGTGCGGGCGCGGAGGCGGCATGTGTCTCATTTTTGCTGATTTGAACACTTTCCGCATAGCTTTGGTTCCGCCGAGTGAATACCGGGCTCAATAGCAGATCTCGGCTTGACTGGCCCGGAGCACCGCACTTGTAATTTCACCCGTGTCGTTCGCCCGAAAACGGGAAAGCGGGGCGACATACGCGGGGACGCAATGACAGACGAGGGGCGCACATGACCGAGTTGTTCCAGGAACTGCTGGTCGAGGACGCGGACGAGGAACTCGGCTGGCAGGAGCGCGCGTTGTGCGCCCAGACCGATCCGGAGTCCTTCTTCCCCGAGAAGGGCGGTTCCACGCGCGAGGCGAAGAAGGTGTGCCTCGCCTGCGAAGTCCGTTCGGAATGCCTTGAGTACGCGCTCGCCAATGACGAAAGATTCGGAATCTGGGGCGGGCTGTCCGAGCGCGAGCGCCGACGGCTGAAGAAAGCCGCTGTCTGAGCGCCGCTCGGCCTCTACCGATCGCATCACGACCAGTACGACCAGTACGACCAGAACGCGTCCAGAACGCGACAGACGTTGACCAGATCTCACCGCATCCCGACCGCGTCGCGACGACGCACGGGCCGTACCGAGCCGCGATCCGGCCGCGCGGCCGCGGGACCCGGCCACCCGAGCCGGCCGCGGGACCCGGCCGCCGCAGGACCGGCCGCGAGGCCCGTCGTACGACCGCGCGGCGCACACGCGTCCGCAAAGTCGCAAAGAGAGACGTCAAGCGAGACGCGAAGTGACGTGCCGCGCGGCCGGGGAAAAGGCCGACGCGAAGACGTGAGGAACGGTCCGCCGCCCGTGCTCTGTCCACAGGCGGCGGACCGCTGACGTGTCAGCCATTAGTGTGGGCCTCCGTCCGAGACGCTCCCACGCCCCCAGCGGGCGACCCCCGGCCGGAGGGCCCGTACCTCGATGTCCGCCACCACAGCCGCGTTTTCCCCCGCTTCCGCCGCATCCGCCGCCTCGGCGTCGGGCGGGCCGGAGTTCCCGCGCCACGTCGTCACCGCCGTGCTCGTCTCCCACGACGGCGCGCGCTGGCTGCCGGACGTCCTCGCCGGGCTGCTCGGCCAGGAACGCCCCGTACAGAACGTCATCGCCGCCGACACCGGCAGCGCCGACGACTCCGCACGGCTGGTCACCGAGGCCATCGGCGACGAGCGGGTGCTGCACCTCGCCCGCCGCACCGGATTCGGCGCCGCCGTGGAGGAAGCCGCCCGTACGGCCCCCGTCCTCGGCCCCGACGACCTGCCCTACCTGAAGCGGCCCAGCGGCTGGGACCCGGTCAGCCGGACCTGGCGCGACGACGCGTACGACCTGCCGGAGCTCCCGCACGGCGAGCCCGTCCAGTGGCTGTGGCTCCTCCACGACGACTCCGCCCCCGACCCCGACGCCCTCGCCGAGCTGCTGCGCGTGGCCGACGGCGACGAGCACGCCGCGATCGTCGGACCCAAGCTGCGCGGCTGGTACGACCGCAGGCAGCTGCTCGAAGTGGGCGTCTCCATCGCCAACAGCGGCCGCCGCTGGACCGGCCTCGACCGGCGCGAACAGGACCAGGGCCAGCACGACCAGGTCCGCTCCGTCCTGTCCGTCTCCAGCGCCGGCATGCTCATCCGCCGCGACGTCTTCGAGCGGCTCGGCGGCTTCGACCGGCGCCTGCCCCTGATGCGCGACGACGTCGACCTGTGCTGGCGCGCCCACGCCGCCGGCCACCGCGTCCTCGTCGCCCCCGACGCCGTCCTGCGCCACGCCGAGGCCTCCGCCCGCGAGCGCCGCACCGTCGACTGCGTCGGCCGCTCCGTCGCCAGCCCCCACCGCGTCGACAAGGCGGGCGCCGTCTACACCCTGCTCGCCAACGCGCGCGGCGCCGCCTTCCCATACGTCCTGCTCCGGCTCGTCGTCGGCACCCTCCTCCGTACCCTCGCCTACATCCTGGGCAAGGCGCCCGGCCAGGCCGTCGACGAAGTGATGGGCCTGTTCGGCACGCTGCTGCGGCCGGAGCGGATCGTCGCCGCCCGCCGCAGGAGGAAGAACAGGGCCGTCGAACCGGCCGAACTGAGGCCGCTGTTCCCGCCGCCCGGCGCGACGGTCCGCGCGACCGTCGAACAGGTCATGTCCAACTTCGGCGGCGCGGACGCCGATTCGGGCGGCTCCCGGCACGGCGCCGTCGAGTCCGGACCGGGCGGCGACGACGCCGACTACCTGGAGATCGAGCAGTTCGCCCGCCTGAAGAAGATCGCCCGCAAGCCCGGCCCGGTCCTCTTCGCACTCCTCCTGCTCGTCTCCGTCGTCGCCTGCCGCGGCCTGTTCGGCGGCGGCTCCCTGGCGGGCGGCGCCCTGCTGCCCGCCCCCGACGGAGTCGGGGAGCTGTGGAGCCGGTACGCCGACGCCTGGCACCCGCTCTCCACCGGCGGCACCCAGACCGCGCCCCCGTACCTGGCGGTGCTCGCCGCGCTCTCCGGGCTGTTCCTCGGCTCCACCGGCCTCGCGCTCACCGTGCTGCTCGTCTGCTCCGTGCCGCTGGCCGGCATCACCGCGTACTTCGCCTCCCGCTCGCTCGTCGAGTCCCGGCTGCTCCGCGCCTGGGGCGCCATCGCGTACGCCTTCCTACCCGCCGCGACCGGCGCCCTGGCGACCGGACGCCTCGGCACCGCCGTCCTCGCCGTCGTGCTGCCGCTGCTCGCGCGCGCCGCCGTCGCCGCCCACGGGCTGCGCGGCGGCGGCCCCGGCGCGCCGCGCGGCAGCTGGCGCGGGACCTGGGCGTACGCCCTCCTGCTCACCATCACGATGGCCTTCACGCCCGTCGTGTGGCCGCTCGCCGTCGTCCTCGGACTCGTCGTGCTCGCCCTGCGACGCGACGACTTCTTCGCGTACGCCCTCCGCTTCCTGGCGGCCGTCGGCACCCCGCTGCTGGCGCTGGCCCCCTGGTCGCTGTCGCTGCTGACCGACCCGACCGCCCTCCTCCGGGAAGCCGGCATGGACGTCCGTACGGGGACGGCGACGGCGCTCGACCTGCTCGGCGCCAGCCCGGGCGGCCCGAAGACCGTCGGCGGACTCGTCCTGATCGGCCTGGTCCTGGCGGCGCTGGCGGCCCTGCTGCGCGCGGAGCGGCAGTTCGCCGTCCGTACGGCCTGGGTGGCGGCGCTCGTCGGCCTGGTCACCGCCGTCCTCTCCAACGGCTCCGGCCCGGCCGGCTCCGGCTGGGCCGGTCCCGCGACCCTCGTGTACGGCGGCGCCCTGATCGCCGCCGGCATGCTCGGCGCCGAGGGCGGCCGCACACGCGTCGCCGCGCAGAGCTTCGGCTGGCGCCAGCCCGTCGCCGTCCTGATCGCGCTCGCCGCCGCCGTCGGGCCGGTCCTCTCCGCAGCCGGCTGGATGCTCGGCGGCGCGGCCGGGCCCCTGGAGCGGCGCGACCCGGTGCAGGTCCCGGCGTTCGTCGCCGAGGAATCCGACACGCGCGACCAGCCCCGCACGCTGATCCTCGGCGGCACGTCGCCGGGCGAGGTCTCGTACACCCTGGTCCGCGGCTCCGGCGGCCGTCTCGGCGACGCCGAGCTGACGGAGGCCGGCGGCGGCGACGCCCGGCTCGACAAGGTCGTCGCGCACCTCGTGGCGGGCTCCGGCGCCGACCAGTCCGACCAGCTGAGCGGCTTCGCCATCCGGTACGTGCTCGTGCGGGACGGGGCGCCGCGCCAGATGAGCCGCGTCCTGGACGCCACGCCCGGCCTGAGCCGCCTCAGCCAGCTGGACGGCAGCGCCCTGTGGCGGGTCGACCGCCAGGTCGCGCGCGCCACCATCGTCCCGGCCGGCAAGGGCGAGCGGCTCCCGGTCGCCTCCGGGCCGGTCGAGGCGCACACCGAGATCCCGGCCGGCGGCTCCGGCCGCGTGCTGCGGATCGCCGACCGCGCGGACGACGGCTGGCAGGCCACCCTCGACGGCCAGGCCCTGAAGAAGACCACCGTCGACGGCTGGGCCCAGGGCTTCGAACTGCCCGCCGAGGGCGGCCGCCTCGACCTGACGTACGAGGCCCCGCTCACCCACCGGGCGTGGATCTGGGGCCAGTGCTTCCTCGCCGTCGTGCTCCTGATCCTGGCCCTGCCGGGGCGTCGCCGTGACGTCGACGACGACCTTCCGGAGGAGCCCGTCGCGATCCCGGCGCAGGACGTCACGGGCGACGGCCGCCGGGCGCGCCGCCTGCGGGCGGCGGCGGAGGCGGCGGAAACGGAGGCCGCGGAGGCCGCGGAGGCCGCGTCTCAGGAGCCGGAGCCCGTGCCCGCGCCCGTACCGGACACGGATACGAATCCGGTTCAGGCTCCGGTTCCGGATCCGTACCAGTACGCGCAGCCGGATCAGCAGTACGACCCGTACCAGCAGCAGCCGTACGACCCGTACCAGCAGCAGTACCCGCAGCAACAGCAGTACGAGCAGCAGCAGCCGTACGACCCGTACGGCCAGGGCGCCTACGACCCGGGCCCATACCAGCAGAACCAGTACGGCGGCGCGTATGACCCGGCGTACGGCTACGCGTACGAGAACGAGCACCAGCACGAGCACGAGCAGCGTCCCGACGGGAGTGGCAACCAGTGAACCGGACGACCCTCTCCCTCTTCGCGGCCGCCACCGCCCTCGCCGCCGTCACCGGCTTCGCCGTGCTCACCGAGCCCGACGGGGGCGACGCCCCCGCCGCGGTCGTGAAGGCCCCGACACGGCTGCCCGTGGAGCGCTCCACCCTGCTGTGCCCGGCCCCCAGCACCTCGGAGGTGGCGGAGACGGTGTACACGTCGTTCACGCCGGCGGGTTCCACTTCGGGTTCCGCTTCGGGAGACGCGGCGGGCCGGGCGGAGCTGAAGCCGGCGACGGCGTCGGCGGCCGACGACACGACGGCGACACCGAAGAAGAAGGACGAGGAGGCCGCGGAGGGCGCGGAGGGCGCGAAGAAGCCGGCCGCCGCCGACAAGCCCGTGGTCGCCCTCGCCCAGCCCGGCAAGCCGGTCTCCGCCGAGGCGAACGGCGGCGACGCCCCCGCCCTGGTCGGCACCGCCTCCGGCCGCCTCGCCCCGGGCTGGACCACCCAGCAGACCACCGCGGTCCCGGCGGGCGGCGCGCGCGGCCTGCTCGGCGTCGGCTGTACGCCCCCGGACACCGACTTCTGGTTCCCCGGCGCCTCCACCGCCAAGGAGCGCCAGGACTACGTCCACCTGACCAACCCGGACGACACGGCCGTCGTCGCCGACATCGAGCTGTTCGGCCCGAACGGCGCCCTGAAGTCCCAGCTCGCCGAGGGCATCCCGGTCCCGGCCCGGTCCAGCGTCCCCGTGCTGCTGTCCACCCTGACGACGGACCCGGCCGCCCCCGACGTCACCGTCCACGTCACCACCCGCAGCGGCCGGGTCGGCGCGGTGGTGCGCTCGGCCGACGAGACCGCCGGCAGCGACTGGCTGCCCGCCTCCACCGACCCGGCGGCCACGCTGGTGCTGCCGGGCATCCCGGCGGACGCCACGTCCGTACGGCTGGTGGCGTACGCACCCGGCGAGGACGACGCCGACCTGAAGGTCCAGCTCGCGACGGGGACGGGCACGATCGTCCCGGCCGCCGCCCGCGAACTGCACGTCAAGTCGGGGATGACCGCCTCCGTCGACCTCAAGGACGTCACGCGCGGCGAGGCCGGCGCGCTGATCCTGTCGCCCGCTCAGAAGGGCCGGGCGACGCCCGTGGTCGCGGCGCTGCGCGTCGTACGCGGCAAGGGGGACAAGCAGGAGGTCGCGTTCATCCCGGCGACCGGCCCGGTCGGGCAGCGGGCGACCGTCGCCGACAACCGCGCCGAGGGCACCACCCTCTCGCTCACCGCGCCGACCGCGACGGCCCAGGTCAAGGTGACGGCGTCGGCGGGCACCGAGGGCGGCACGCCGGCGAGCAAGACGTACACGGTCAAGGCCGGTACGACGCTCCCGGTCGAGCCGCCGGTGCCGGCCGGCCTGAAGGGCTCGTACGCCCTGACGGTCGAGACGGTGTCGGGCGGCCCGGTCCACGCGGCGCGGACGCTCACGGTGCCGGACGACGGCGTTCCGATGTTCACCGTGCAGACGCTGGCGGACGACCGGGGCACGGTCGAGGTCCCGGCGGCCCGCCAGGACCTGTCGGTCCTGGAGGACTGAACCGCTCTGCCGGTCTGCCGGTTTGGCGATCTGCCGGTTTGGCGGTCTGCCGGTCTCAGTCCTGGCCGTACCGGGGGTCGACCGACTCCGGGGCGAGCCCGAGCAGATCGGCCACCTGCTCGACCACGACCTCGTGGACGAGCAGGGCCCGCTCGTCGCGGCTCTTGGCGCGCAGTTCGACCGGCCGCCGGTAGACGACGATCCGGGCGGGCCGGTCGCGGCCGGCCGGGAGCGAGACCCCCAGCGGTACGGAGTCCTCCGGGGACTCCGGCACCTCCAGGACGTGGAAGTCGACCTCGGCCAGCTGGGGCCAGCGCCGCTCCAGCCGCTCGACGGAGTCCTGCACCAGATCCCGGAAGGTGTCCGCGCGCGTGGCGGAGAGCGGAACCTGGGGCGGGGCGACGGGCCCGCGCATGCCGCGGCCGTGTCGATCGCGGCGGCGGGGTGGTACGGAACTGTCCATCACTCACGCAGGGTAGCTCCCTCGTCGCCCCTGTCGCTTATTGAACATTCCGGCCAAGCTCGAGATCGATTCGGCACGGCGGAACGGCCGTGATGAGGCCGGTATTGACTACATTCGTTCCGGCTCTCGTCGGCCGACTCGGTCGCGCCGATCCGGGCCGTTCCCCCTCCCACGCAGGTCAGCGGAGCCGCCGCACAGGGCCCTGTGCCGGACGTCACACCGCGACACGGGCGAGTGACGTGGTGGAGAGTCGTCGCGGCCCGCTCAAGAGTGCGGTACCGTCCAACATCGTGAGCCCTGTACGTCGCTGTTCGCGCACCGCGTGCGGCCGCCCTGCCGTCGCGACACTGACGTACGTCTATGCCGATTCGACCGCGGTCCTCGGCCCGCTCGCCACCTACGCCGAGCCCCACTGCTACGACCTGTGCGCCGAGCACAGCGAGCGCCTGACCGCGCCGCGCGGCTGGGAGGTCGTCCGCCTCTCGGACGGCTCCACGCCCACCCGCCCCAGCGGTGACGACCTCGAAGCACTCGCCAACGCCGTACGGGAAGCGGCCCGCCCCCACGAACGGGAGCGCGCCGCCCAGGCCCAGGCCGGCGGCAAGCCCGGTGGCCGGGCGGGCGACCCGGTGGAAGTGGGCCGCCGAGGCCACCTCCGCGTGCTGCGCTCGCCCGACTCCTAGGTAGGTTGTTCCTCCTCATCAAAGGCTTGCAGGAGGGTTGGGGCAGTGACTGCTGCTGATCTGTCACGGATCGTGAAGGCGTACGACGTCCGCGGGGTGGTGCCGGATCAGTGGGACGAGGAGCTGGCCGAGCTGTTCGGCGCGGCGTTCGTCCGGGTGACGGCCGCCGAGGCCATCGTCGTCGGACACGACATGCGCCCCTCCTCGCCGGGCCTGTCCGGCGCCTTTGCCCGGGGCGCGGCGGCCCAGGGAGCCGACGTCACCCTGATCGGCCTCTGCTCCACCGACCAGCTGTACTTCGCGTCGGGGCTGCTCGACCTGCCGGGCGCGATGTTCACGGCGTCGCACAACCCCGCCCAGTACAACGGCATCAAGCTGTGCCGCGCGGGCGCGGCGCCGGTCGGCCAGGACACGGGCCTCGCCGAGATCCGCGAGCTCGTCGAGTCCTGGCTGTCGGCGGGCGCCCCGGCCCCCGTCCCCGCGACGCCCGGGACCGTCGGCACCCCCGGCACGCTCACCGAGCGCGACACGCTCACCGACTACGCCGCCCACCTCAAGTCCCTGGTGGACCTGACGTCCATCCGCCCCCTGAAGGTCGTGGTGGACGCGGGCAACGGCATGGGCGGCCACACGGTCCCCACCGTCTTCGAGGGCCTGCCCCTCACCCTCGTACCGATGTACTTCGAGCTGGACGGCACCTTCCCCAACCACGAGGCGAACCCGCTCGACCCGGCGAACCTCGTGGACCTCCAGGCCCGCGTCGTCGCGGAGGGCGCCGACCTGGGCCTCGCCTTCGACGGTGACGCCGACCGGTGCTTCGTGGTCGACGAGCGGGGCGAGCCGGTGTCCCCGTCGGCGATCACGGCCCTGGTGGCAGCGCGCGAGCTCGCCAAGCACCCGGGCGGCACGGTCATCCACAACCTGATCACGTCGTGGTCCGTCCCCGAGGTCGTCCGCGAGAACGGCGGCACGCCGGTACGTACGCGGGTGGGCCACTCCTTCATCAAGGCGGAGATGGCCCGCACCGGCGCGATCTTCGGCGGCGAGCACTCCGCCCACTACTACTTCCGCGACTTCTGGAACGCGGACACCGGCATGCTGGCCGCCCTCCACGTCCTGGCGGCCCTGGGCGGCCAGGACGGCACGCTGTCGGCGCTGGTCTCGTCGTACGACCGCTACGCGGGCTCCGGCGAGATCAACTCCACGGTCCCGGACCAGGCCGCCCGCACCGCCGCGGTCCGCGAGTCCTTCGCCGCCCGCCCGGACGTCACCCTCGACGACCTCGACGGCCTCACGGTGACCTCCTCGGACTGGTGGTTCAACCTCCGCCCCTCCAACACGGAGCCCCTGCTCCGCCTGAACGTGGAGGCGAGGGACGAGCCGACGATGACGAAGCTCCGCGACGAGGTCCTGGCCCTGATCCGCAGCGCCTGACCACTGCGGCGTGGCCGCCTGCGGAGCCGCGGCTCCGCCGCGAGCGCGCCGCGCGGGGTCAGGGACTCCGGCTGCTGCCCCGCCGACCCGCTGGCCGCGGGCCGGGGTTCAGGGTCCGGGCTGTGCCTCCTCGGGCGTTCCGCGTGGTGGCCGGTAGCGGCCCGGGGTGCGTCCGGGGCGCGCTGGCGGTGGGCCGGGGCTCCGGGTTGTGCCTCGGGCGTTCCGCGTGGTGCGCGGTACCGGCCCGGGGGCGCGCCGACCGCACCAGGAGCGCGCGGTGACGCGGCGCCGCGTCGACACGCGGGGCGGGGCCGGGCCCGGGCCCAAGGCTTTCCCGCCGATCGGGCCTCGGCTCGATGCCGACGCACGGGCCGCTGAGCCTCGACGCCCGCAGGCCCGCAGGCCCGCAGGCCCGCTGAGCCCGCAGGCCCGCTGAGCCCGCAGGCCCGCTGGGCCGGGCCGGGTCCCGGCAGCTTCCGTGCCCCCACGCCCGCAGGGCGCGGGGCGGCGTCCGGCGTGGGGCCGGTGCACGTGTCGGAGCCGGGGCCGGAGCCCTGCTCCCCGCGCCCGCAGGGCCGAAGGGGGAGCGCCGCCGTCCGCGGCGGACCGGGGGCCGGGGGCTTGCCCCCGGTTTCGGGAAGGGGCGGGGTGGGGGAAGACCCCCGCCCCCACCACACCGCCCCCGCCGCCCCGCCAACCCGCGCCCCCCGCTCCCCCAGCGGTAGGCTGACGTGGCGTTGCCGCACAGCCGCCGCACACCCTGCGGCCACCACCACGACCACCACGTTCGACACGCTCGAAGGGACCCACCCCATGCCGCTCGAAGCCGGCCTCCTCGAGATCCTCGCCTGCCCCGCCTGCCACGCCCCGCTCAGCGACCGCACGGCGGACGAGACCCCCGAGCTGATCTGCACCGGCGAGGACTGCGGCCTGGCGTACCCCGTACGGGACGGCATCCCGGTGCTGCTGGTCGACGAGGCCCGCCGCCCCGCCTGACGGCGTAGCCCCGGGCGTTGCCTCGCCTGACGGCGCCGCCATCCCGCCCGGCACCCGCCCCACCCACCGCACGGCGATCGGAGGCCCCACCCCATGCTCGACGAGTCGCTGCTCGACGACCCGGACGCTCTGGCCCGCATCGACAGCCGCAGCTTCCTGCGCGGGGCCGCCGAAGCCGGCGCCCGGGTACGTACCGCCGCGCGCCACGCCGCCGAGGCAGGCGTCACCGAGCTGCAGCCCGAGGGCCGCCCGCGTGCCGTGCTCGTCGCCGGCCCCGGCACCGCCGCCACCGGCGTCGCGGACCTGGTCGCCGCCCTCGCCGGCGCCTCCGCGCCCGTCGCCCACCTGCGCTCCACCGGCGTGGCGCCCGCCGCGGGCGCCCTGCGCTGGGCACTCCCGGGCTGGGCCGGCTCCGTCGACCTGCTCCTGATCGTCACCGCCGACGGCAGCGAGCCCGGCCTCGCGCTCCTCGCCGAGCAGGCGTACCGCCGTGGCCTCACCGTCGTGGCCGTCGCCCCGCAGAGCTCTCCACTGTCCGAGGCCGTGGACGGCCGGCACGGCCTCGTCGTCCCGATGGCGACCGCGCCCCACGAGCTGTCCGAGGAGACGCACGCGGCGAGCCCGAGTGCGCTGTGGGCCCTGTTCACACCGCTCCTCGCGCTCCTCGACCGCGTCGGCCTGATCACCGCCCCCGCGGACGCCGTCCAGAAGGTCGCCGACCGCCTCGACACCATCGCCGAACGCTGCGGTCCGGCCGTCGCCACGTACAGCAACCCCGCCAAGACGCTCGCCACCGAGCTCGTCGACACGCTGCCCCTCATCTGGACCGAGGGGCCGGCCGCCGCCCCGGTCGGCCGCCGCTTCGCCGCCGTACTGTCCGAGCTCGCCGGTCGCCCCGCCATCGCCGCCGAGCTCCCCGAGGCGCTCCCGGCCCACGGCGTCCTCCTGGAGGGCGACTACGCCGCCGGTGCCGACCTCGACGACTTCTTCCGCGACCGCGTGGAGGAGGCACAGGCCCTGCGCGCGCGGGTCGTGCTGCTGCGCGACCACTCCGTGGGCGGCCTCAGCGCCGCCCCGGCCGCCCGCGAACTCGCCCTCAGCCACGACACGGCCGTCAGCGAACTCGAACCGGAAGAGGGCACCGAGCTCGAAGCCCTGGCCGAGCTGCTCGCCGTGACGGACTTCGCGGCCGTCTACATGGCGCTGGCGTCGGGCCCTCCCACCCCCTAGGGGGTGTCTTGCCGATCTTGCCGGGCTCGCGCCGCCTGGCACCGCGCCTCGCCGCGTTGTCGTCGGTCGCCACTGCTCCGCAGTGGCTCCCTCCTCCGCCTTGCGATACACGGCACCAGACGCCGCTCCCTGATCCGGCCTGATCGACAAGACACCCCCTAGACCCGCAACCCACGCGACGGACGAGAAAAGCGAAGAATATGGACCGCCTCTCCAACACCGTCCGCCCCTACGCCTGGGGCTCCACGACGGCCATCCCGGAACTGCTCGGCACCGCCCCCACGGGCGAGCCCCAGGCCGAGGTGTGGATGGGCGCCCACCCCGGCGCCCCCTCCCGCGTCACCCGCAGCACGGGCAACAGCACGGGCAAGGGCACAGGCAATGGCACGAGCACCAGCACCACCGCCGGAGCCGGCACCAGCACCGGCGAACAGACGCTCTCCGCCCTCATCGACGCCGACCCGGAGCGCGAGCTCGGCCAGGCCACCGTCGCCAAGTTCGGCCCCCGCCTCCCCTTCCTCCTCAAGCTTCTCGCGGCCGCCGCCCCCCTCTCCCTCCAGGTCCACCCCGACCTCACCCAGGCCCAGGAGGGGTACGCCGCCGAAGAGCGCGCCGGAATCCCCCTCGACGCGTCGCACCGCAACTACAAGGACGCCAACCACAAGCCCGAGCTGCTCTGCGCCCTCACCCCCTTCGAGGGGCTGTGCGGCTTCCGCGACCCGGACCACACCGCCGAGCTCCTCGGCGCCCTCGGCGTCGACTCCCTCAAGCCGTACGTCGACCTCCTCCACGCCCACCCCGCGGACGCCGCCCTGCGCGAGGTCCTCACGGCGGTGCTGTCGGCCGACCGCACCGAGATGGCGGCCACCGTCGCCGAAGCCGCCGCCGCCTGCGCACGCCTCGGTGGCCCCCACGCCCCGTACGCCGCCCTCGCCCATCACTTCCCCGGCGACCCCGGCGTCATCGCGGCCATGCTGCTCAACCACGTACGGCTCCAGCCCGGCGAGGGCCTCTACCTCGGCGCCGGCGTCCCGCACGCGTACCTCAGCGGCCTCGGCGTCGAGATCATGGCCAACTCCGACAACGTTTTGCGCTGCGGCCTCACCCCCAAGCACGTCGACGTCCCGGAGCTCCTCCGCGTCGTCCGCTTCGAGGCCTGCGACCCCCTGATCCTGCGCCCGGAGGCGTCGCCCGTGTCCGGCGAGGAGGTCTACGAGACGCCGTTCGACGACTTCCGCCTCTCCCGTTACGTACGGGCCGAAGGCGCCGCCCCCGTCGACCTCACCACCCCCGCCCCGCAGATCCTGCTCGCCACCGCGGACGCCCCCCGGGCGAACGACCTCACCCTCGCCCCAGGCCAGTCCGTCTTCGTACCGGCGGGCGAAAAGACCCGACTGTCCGGTACGGGCACCATCTTCCGGGCCACGGTAGTGGCCTGACGCACCCTCCGCCCCGCCTGCTGCAACAATGTGCGGCCGTACGAACCACCACCCCCCTCAAGGAACAACGAAGGGACACCCGCACGCATGAGCGCGTCAGGCGGAACCAAGGCGATTGTGGCGGCGCTCGCCGCGAACCTCGCGATCGCCGTAGCCAAGTTCGTGGCATTCGTCTTCAGTGGTTCGTCGTCGATGCTGGCGGAGAGCGTCCACTCCCTCGCCGACTCCGGCAACCAGGGCCTGCTGCTCCTCGGCGGCAAGAAGGCGCAGCGCGAGGCCACCCCGCAGCACCCCTTCGGCTACGGCCGCGAACGCTACATCTACGCCTTCCTCGTCTCGATCGTCCTCTTCTCGGTCGGCGGCATGTTCGCCATCTACGAGGGCTACGAGAAGATCAAGGACCCGCACGAGATCGAGTCCTGGTACTGGCCGGTCGGCGTCCTCGTCTTCGCGATCATCGCCGAGACGTTCTCCTTCCGTACGGCCATCAAGGAGTCGAACCAGCTCCGCGGCAACCTGTCCTGGAAGCAGTTCGTCCGCCGCGCCAAGGCTCCCGAGCTGCCGGTCGTCCTCCTGGAGGACCTCGGCGCGCTGGTCGGTCTGATCCTGGCCCTGGTGGGCGTGAGCCTGGCGCTGGTGACCGGCGACGGCGTCTGGGACGGCATCGGCACGCTCTGCATCGGCATCCTGCTGATCCTGATCGCGATCATCCTGGCCGCCGAGACGAAGTCGCTGCTCCTCGGTGAGGCGGCCGGCGTCGACGAGGTGAAGAAGATCGAGGAGTCGCTGGTCGACGGCACCACCGTCACGGGCATCATCCACATGCGTACGCTCCACCTCGGCCCCGAGGAGCTGCTGGTCGCGGCGAAGATCGCCGTTCGGCACGACGACACCGCCGCCCAGGTCGCGGCGGCCATCGACGCCGCCGAGGAGCGGATCCGCGCCGCCGTCCCGATCGCGCGCGTGATCTACTTGGAGCCGGACATCTACAACGAGGCCGCCGCGGCGGCGGGCACCGACCCCGTCAAGCCCTCGGGCGGCCCGGCCGACGCCCACTGACCCCCGCCCCGGGAAAGCCCCCGGGTGCCCCCGGTAAGGCCCGCGAGGCCCCCGCACGCAGCCGCGCGCGGGGGCCTTCGGCGTCGGCCACGACCGGAAGTGGGCTGAATCCCACACCCATCCGGACTGTGGGACGCCGGAGCGATCGGTGTAGATTCGTGACACAGCCAGACGTCGCTGCTGATGGCGGTCGGGCGGTCCCCGACGGACCGTCCGAGGGAGAGAGGGCCTCCGACGACTGCACTGCGCGTGCCCGGGCATCCTTGTGCCCGTCACACGCAGAGCAAGCCGTACCCACCCTCGACCCAACACGAGGAGCAGCTCAACAATGACGACTGTCGCCAACCGACAGGACTTCAAGGTCGCCGACCTCTCCCTGGCCGAGTTCGGCCGCAAGGAGATCACGCTCGCCGAGCACGAGATGCCCGGCCTGATGGCGATCCGCGAGGAGTACGCCGAGGCCCAGCCGCTCGCCGGCGCGCGCATCACCGGCTCGCTGCACATGACCGTGCAGACCGCCGTGCTCATCGAGACCCTGGTCGCCCTCGGCGCGCAGGTCCGCTGGGCGTCCTGCAACATCTTCTCCACCCAGGACCACGCCGCCGCCGCCATCGCGGTCGGCCCGAACGGCACCCCGGACAACCCCCAGGGCATCCCGGTCTTCGCCTGGAAGGGCGAGACTCTCGAGGAGTACTGGTGGTGCACGGAGCAGGCGCTGACCTGGCCGGACGCCCCGACCGGCGGCCCGAACATGATCCTGGACGACGGCGGTGACGCCACCCTCCTCGTCCACAAGGGCGTCGAGTTCGAGAAGGCCGGCGAGGCCCCGGACCCGTCCACCGCGGACAGCGAGGAGTACGCCTGCATCCTGCGTCTCCTGAACCGCACCCTGGCGGAGAGCCCCCAGAAGTGGACCCGCCTCGCCTCGGAGATCCGCGGCGTGACGGAGGAGACCACCACCGGTGTCCACCGCCTGTACGAGATGCACCGCGACGGCACCCTCCTGTTCCCGGCGATCAACGTCAACGACGCGGTCACCAAGTCGAAGTTCGACAACAAGTACGGCTGCCGCCACTCGCTCGTCGACGGCATCAACCGCGCCACCGACGTCCTGATCGGCGGCAAGGTCGCGGTCGTCTGCGGCTACGGCGACGTCGGCAAGGGCTGCGCGGAGTCCCTGCGCGGCCAGGGCGCCCGCGTGATCGTCACGGAGATCGACCCGATCTGCGCGCTCCAGGCGGCGATGGACGGCTACCAGGTCACGACCCTCGACGAGGTCGTCGACAAGGCGGACATCTTCATCACCACGACCGGCAACCGCGACATCATCATGGCCTCGGACATGGCCAAGATGAAGCACCAGGCGATCGTCGGCAACATCGGCCACTTCGACAACGAGATCGACATGGCCGGCCTGGCCAAGATCCCGGGCATCGTCAAGGACGAAGTCAAGCCGCAGGTCCACACCTGGACCTTCCCGGACGGCAAGAAGATCATCGTGCTGTCCGAGGGCCGCCTGCTGAACCTGGGCAACGCGACCGGTCACCCGTCCTTCGTGATGTCCAACAGCTTCGCGGACCAGACCCTGGCCCAGATCGAGCTGTTCACGAAGCCCGAGGAGTACCCGACCGACGTCTACGTGCTGCCCAAGCACCTCGACGAGAAGGTCGCCCGTCTCCACCTCGACGCGCTCGGCGTGAAGCTCACCAAGCTCCGCCCCGAGCAGGCCGCCTACATCGGCGTCGAGGTCGACGGCCCCTTCAAGCCGGACCACTACCGCTACTGATCCCTGCTCCCCGGCCCACCGGCCACCGCCGACGACACCCGTGCACTGGTGTACATCGGCAGCGGCCGGGGGCAAGGAGCGGGGAGCAGGCAGCAGGGAGCGGCAGGCTCAGCCGGTAACAGCAGCAGCACGCACCAAGGCAGGCCCCCGCACCCCCGTGTCGGGGGCTTGCCTCGTACGCGGGCTCCTTAACGCCGACCCCAAGGACCCGAGGACCCATGCCCCGCGGCCGTTATTCGCTCCATGATCCGCACGATCACACCCCCCTCGGCGACGAGCACTTCCACTGCGCCCCCGGCCCTTCCGGCTGGCGCTACGTATCCCAGATCACCACCCCCTCCGGCGCTCACGCCGGCTCGGTCGACCTCGCCATCGACGACCTCGGCCGCCCCATCCGCCTTGAGCTGCACGCCGCGAGCTGGCAGATCCGCGGCGCCGCCCTCGACGGCGTCACCTGGGTCCGTACCGACCCCACCGGTACGCATGCCACCGAAGGCAATGTGCGCGCCCATGCCTTCACCGGCACCTCACCGGCGTTCCTCATCGCGATCTCGCGTCTTCTGCGCCTCACCCCTTCTTCCCCCGCGACCCGCGTCCGCCTCGTGGCGTTCACGGACCCGGTGCTCGCACCGCTCACCGTCGACCAGTCCTGGGCCCTGGTGAACAGTGAAGCGCACACCACTGACAACGGCCCCCTGACCGTGGACGCGTATCAGGTCAGCGCCCTCGACACGGGGGAGCAGCACATGATCCACATCGCCGGCGACGTGGTGCTCGCAGCCCCCGGCATCGAGCTGGAAGACCTCGACACCCCACCGTCGGTCTTCCCCTGACACCCGTCTACGCAGGCGGCGCGAACCCCGTCGCCCGTGTGACCTGCTCGCCGCCGCCTTCCGCGCCGCCTTCCGCGTCGCCTACGGCGCCCCGCACCTCGCGCCCGGCCCACGACCCCGTACCGGCGGCGCCCGCACTCGGATGCACCGCCACCCCCTCACCACCACCACCAACAGCAGGAGGCGCAAACGCCCGCCGCGCTTCCCGCGCCTGCCGCTCGTTCAGCACACCGGCGAGATAGTCCGCCGCGGGCACCCCCGGCGGCGGAGGCGTCCCCGTCCGCGCCACCAGGTCGTCGGCGAGCCGCTCCGCCAGCTCGCGCCCCACCTGCGGGTCGAGCTGCCGCATCCGCGTCAGGTACTGCCGGATCGCCAGCCACAGATCGTCAGGCACCGCGGACAGATCCAGCTGCGCGAACCGCCCCACCAGCCACGGCGGCGGCGGAGGCACGGCCGTCGCCCGCGCCGCCGGAACCCGTTCCCGTACGACCAGCGTCCCCGCGAAGACATCGCCGATCCGCCGCCCCCGCGCCGACACCAGCGAGGCGATACACGCGATGACCCCGAAGGTCATCAGGATCTCCACCACCGCCATCGCCCCGCGCACCAGCGCGTGCCGGAACCGGATCGGCCCCCCGTCGTCCCGCACCACCCGGAGCCCGCACGCCATCTTCCCCAGCGAGCGCCCATGCGTCAGCGTCTCCACCGCGATCGGCGCACCCACCAGCACCAGCAGGAACGTCGCTATCGACACGGCCATGAAAGCCGCCTCGTCCAGTGACGCCGTCGCGAACGCCAATCCCACGGATATGAGCAGATACGCCGCCCACACCACCACCAGATCGATGAGCAGGGCGAGCGCCCGGCTCGGCAGCCTGGCGGGCTGCAGTCCGAGTACGACGGCATCCCCCGTCACAACCCCGCTCATGGCGCCCACCCTTCTTCACCCTTCCCCGACCCCTTCGAACCCCAGTCTGCCAAGCTGACCATCAGCGCGCCGCCGCAGTAGAACCGCACGCACGCCCGTACGCACCGAGTGCCTGGAGCAGCAGCCGATCATGGACCTCGACGTCTACGTCACCGCCCACCGAGCCGAGTGGGACCGCCTGGACCAGCTCCTGCACCGCGGCAAGCACCTCACCGGCGCCGAGGCCGACGAACTCGTCGCCCTCTACCAGCGCACGGCGACCCATCTCTCCCTGATCCAGTCCAGTGCGCCCGACCCCATGCTCACGGCCCGGCTCACCCAGCTCGTGGCCCGCGCCCGCGCCACCGTCACCGGGACCCGCCGCGCCTCCTGGCGCGATGCCGTCCGCTTCCTCACGGCCGGGTTTCCGGCCGCGGTCTACCGCTCCCGCCACTGGTGGATCCCGACGGCCGTCCTCTCCACCCTCCTCGCGGCGGTCATCGGCTGGTGGATCGGCACCCACCCCGAGGTCCAGTCCGCCATCGCCGCCCCCGCCGAGCTGCGCGAGATGACCCGCCCTGGTGGCCAGTACGAGACGTACTACTCCAGCCACCCGGCCGCCTCCTTCGCCGCCCAGGTGTGGACGAACAACGCCCAGGCCGCCGCCATGTGCCTGGTCCTCGGCGCCTTCCTCTGTGTGCCGGTGCTCTGGATCCTGTTCCTGAACATGCTGAACCTCGGCGTCGGCATCGGCCTGATGTCCTCCGCCGGCCGCCTCGACACCTTCCTGGGCCTGGTCCTCCCGCACGGCCTGCTCGAACTCACCGCCGTTTTCGTCGCCGCCGGCACGGGCCTCCGCCTCGGCTGGACCCTCATCGATCCCGGCCCCCAGTCCCGCCGCACGGCCCTCGCCCAGCAAGGACGCGCCGCCGTCGGCATGGCCATCGGCCTGGCACTGGTCCTCTTCGTATCCGGCGTTATCGAGGGCTTCGTCACCCCTTCCGGGCTCCCGACCTGGGCCCGCATCACCATCGGCATCGCCGCTGAGCTGGCCTTCCTCCTGTACGTGTACGTCCTGGGCGGCCGCGCCGCCCGCGCCGGCGACACGGGCGACGTGGACACCGCCGAACGCAGCGCAGAGCTCCCCACCGCCGCCTGATGTGCGTAGGACCTGGCTGACCTGCTAGTCTCCTCTTCGCCCGCCAAACCCGTTGACACGGGAGAGGTGGGGAGGTAGATTTAAACGGTTGCGTGGAGCTGGACAAGCTCGAGCGCAGCAGCTAGTCTCCATCTCGCTCCACTCGGGAATGCGATTCCTGCGGAGCCACTCCGATTCCCTTTCGAATCACCAAGCCGATTAGGTCGGCCGAAATGATTCTGATAAAGTCGGAACAGCCGAAAGACAAAGGCCCTCCAACGGCCACCGGAAACTGAATCCGAACCGGAAACGGAACGGAAAAAGAATCTGGTAAGGTTGGAAACAACGAAGGGAAGCGCCCGGAGGAAAGCCCGAGAGGGTG
>NZ_JBEZAQ010000022.1:0-87059 GCF_040646655.1 Streptomyces sp. NPDC045431 | reverse complement strand
TGGGGGGTGGTCGGACTCTCGTTCACCGCGCTTCGCGCGAGTTCAGTCGTTTGACGTCCGACCACCCCCCACGCTCCACCCCCGACCCCCTCACGCGGGTGGTCGTTTCCGCCGCCGGTGCGTGTGTCCGGTATGTGGTGGTATGCCGTTACCCTCGTCCCCATGACCTGGCTCCGCGCGCTCAAGGCGACCGCCCGTGCGGGGCTCACGGTGGAGCGGCGCAGGCTGGAGCCGCTGATCGCGCTGCGGGGAGCCGCCGGGCTGGCGCTGGTCGTTGGGGTGAGCCTCGCGGCGTTCGGGACCACCGTGGCGGTGAGTTCGGCGTTCGGGGCGTTCCAGGCCGCGGTCGCCACGTTCCAGCGCAGCTGGCGGCCGCGGCCGACGCTGGCGCTCGCGTCCGGGGTGAGCCTCGCCGTGTCGACCTTCGTGGGCTACCTGACGGGTGCTCACCCGGTGCTGTTCCTCTGCCTGCTGGTGGCGTGGACGTTCCTCGCCGGTCTCGCGTGGGTCGCCGGGCCCACGGCCGGGGTCATCGCGTCGTCGAACGTCGCCATCATGCTGGTCACCGTCACCCTCCCCACCTCCGTCGCCGCCGCGGCCGGCCACGCGCTCGTCATCGCCGCCGGCGGGCTCGTCCAGGCCGCGCTCATCGTGCTCGTGCCCCTCCGCCGCTGGGGCCCGCACCGCGACGCGCTCGCCGACGCGCTGGCCGCCGAAGCCGACTACGCGCGGCGGCTGCGGCACGATCCGCTGGCGCCCTTCGACCCGGTGCCGCTCATGACGGCCCGCAGCGCCGCCGCCGTCACCCGCCGCCAGGCCCGCCGCCGGCCGGCCGAGCTGCACGGGGCGCGCGGGCTCGCCGAGCGCATCCGGCCGGTGCTCGCCTTGCTCGCCGACCCGGCGATCGGCGTCCCGCGCGAGGGACCGCAGCGCGCGCGGGTGCGCGAACTCCTCGACGCCGCCGGGGCCGTGCTCGACACCGCCGCCGGCGCGATCCGCCACGGCCGGCCGGCCGCCATCCCGCCCGCCGCCCTCGCCGCGCTCCGCACCCCCGACACCGGGGCGATCCTCACCGGCCCGGCCCGCCGCGCGGCCGTCCGCCTCGCCGCTCTCCTGGAGGACGTCGTCGAGACGGCGACGCCCAGCGGGCGGGCCGAACCGGGCGAGGCCCGCTCGCGCCCCTCGCTCCTGAGCCTCCTGCCCGGCGTCGCACGCGACCTCCGGGGCGAACTGCGCGGCGGCTCGCCCGTCTTCCGGCACGCCGTGCGGGTCTCGGCCGTCGCCGGGCTCGGGTACCTCCTCGGTACGGCGCTGCCCCTCGGGCACGGGTACTGGGCGCCGATGGCCGCCGTCATGGCCATGCGCCCCGACTTCACGCAGACCTACGCCCGCGCGGTGGCCCGCTTCTGCGGCACCCTGCTCGGCGTGGCGCTGGCCACCGCCGTCGTGCGGACCGCGACCCCGGGCACGTACACCTCCGCCGCGCTCGCCGTGGCGTGCGCCTTCGGGATGTTCCTGCTGATGCGCACGGGCTACGCCGCCGCGCAGGTCTGCGTCTCGGCGTACGTCGTCTTCCTGCTCGGCATGGGCGGCGAGAGCTGGGACCAGACCGTCCCGGAGCGGGTGTTGCTGACGCTGCTCGGCGGGGTGCTGGCGATGGTGGCGTACGCCGTGTACCCGGCGTGGGAGACGCCCCGGCTGCGCGCCCGGCTCGCCGACTGGCTGGCGGCGGACGGGCGGTACGCCGCCTGCGTGCTCGCCCACTACGCGCATCCGGCCGCCGGACGCGACGCCGCCGACGTACGCGAGGCCGTGCTCGCCACCCGTACCGCCCGGGTCGCCTGGCAGGAGGCCCATGCGCGCGCCACCCACGAACCGGTCAGGCACCGGGGCCTGACCCACACCGCCGCCGACGGCGCGGAGCAGGCCCTCGCGCAACTGGGCCGGGCCACGATGCTGATGGAGGCCCACCTCCCGGACCGCGACGCGGCTCCGCTCTCCGCGGCCGCCGCCCTCGCGGACGCGCTGCGCCGCGCGACCGAACGCGGCGCCAAGGACATCCGCGAGGGCCGCGTGCCGCGCTGGGACGAGGTCCGGGCCGGGGACGACGAGGTCCCCGAGCCGGTCGTACGCGAGGGGGTGCGCCTGCTGCGCGAGGCGCTGGAGTCGCTCTCCGACGCCCTGCGGGAAGCGGACCCGGCCTAGGGCTGTGGCGGCAGGGACGGCAGTGACGTCGGGACGTTCTCCCCGGTCGGCGCCTTGGTGAGGGTGTCCGTCGTGCCGCTCTCCCACGTCACGACGAGCTTCCCGCCCCCGGCCTCCCGCGCGG
The DNA here is from genome assembly GCF_040646655.1 of Streptomyces sp. NPDC045431. Classification (NCBI taxonomy): domain Bacteria; kingdom Bacillati; phylum Actinomycetota; class Actinomycetes; order Kitasatosporales; family Streptomycetaceae; genus Streptomyces; species Streptomyces sp. NPDC045431. Next base: position 84,730 of record NZ_JBEZAQ010000022.1, on the reverse strand, counting down.
TGCCGCGCGCCCGGCCGGTGTCGCCGTCCCGGCACTTCACCGTCAGGGACACCGCGCCCGGTCCCGCGTCCCTCGCGGAGCCCTGGCAGAGCCGGGACTCCGCGAGGACGACGACGTGACCCTTCTTGACGGTGAGGTTCACGGCCTTGCCGTCGGTGACGCCGAGCCACGCGCCTTCGAGAGCCGGGGCGGGTGGGGGCGTGGCCGGAGACGCGGCGGGGGAGGGGGGCACGGTGGCGGCGCGGCCGTCGGTCTTGCCCCGCCCGTCGTCCGTGTCCGCGCCGCCGCCGCAGCCGGTCAGGGCGAGCGCGGCCGCGCAGCCGGCCGCCGTGACGGCCGTGTTCCGTACGAGCCTCTGTACGTTCACGCCGTCAAGCTACCAGCCGGTACGCGCCGTTGGCGTGCTACCAGGAGGACTTGCGCACCCCCGGCAGGAACCCGGCGTGCGCCTGCTGCCGCACGTTCACCCGCGACATGCCGAACTTCCGCAGGTGACCGCGCGGCCGCCCGTCCACGCTGTCCCGGTTGCGTACGCGCGTGGCGCTGGCGTCGCGCGGCTGGCGGCGCAGCTCCGCCTGGGCGGCGAGGCGATCGGCCTCCGGCGTCGAGGGGCGGCGGATGAGCGCCTTCAGCTCGGCGCGCCGGGCCGCGTACCGCTCGACGACCGTCTTGCGCTGCTCGTTGCGCGCGATCTTGCTCTTCTTCGCCATCAGACCTTCACCCCGCGGGCGCGGATGCGGGCCACCGCCGCCTCGATGCCGATGGCGTCGACGGTCTTGATGCCCTTGGTGGACAGGGTCAGCCGGACGTACCGGCCCTCGCTCGGCAGCCAGTAGCGCTTGCGCTGGATGTTGGGGTCGAAGCGGCGTGACGTACGCCGGTGCGAGTGCGAGATGCGGTTGCCGAAGCCCGGCTGGGCGCCGGTCAGCTGGCAGTGGGCGGACAAGGTGACCTACCTCTCGTGAGCCTTCCAAGACTGTGGCTTGGTAATGGAAACCATTTTCACATACTCTCGCCGCATGGCCCGCAACGAACTCCGACCGGTCATCAAGCTCCGGTCCACCGCCGGCACCGGCTACACCTACGTGACCCGCAAGAACCGCCGTAACGACCCCGACCGCATGACGCTGCGCAAGTACGACCCGGTCGTCGGGCGGCACGTCGACTTCCGAGAGGAGCGCTGAGCCCAGCGATGAAGCCCGGAATCCACCCCTCGTACGAGCCCGTCGTCTTCCGTGACAAGGCCGGCGGCTTCGCCTTCCTGACCCGGTCGACCGCCACCAGCGACAAGACGGTCGAGTGGGAGGACGGCAACACCTACCCCGTCATCGACGTCGAGATCTCCTCCGCGAGCCACCCCTTCTACACGGGCCAGGCGCGCGTGCTGGACACGGCCGGGCGCGTGGAGAAGTTCCAGAAGCGCTACGGGGCCGACGGCCGCCGCGGGGCGCGCTGATGCTGTCCGTCGCGATCGTCGGCGGGCTGCACGCGGACGCCCGCGCCGCCGCCGTGGAGCGGCTGCTCGCCACCGTCCCCGGCAGCGTGGCGCTCCACCACGACCTGTCGACGGCGCCCGAGGGTACGGTGACGCGCACGGTCCGGGACGCCACCGGCGTGCTGTCGACCGGCGAGACGCCGCTGGTCAACGACTGCGCCTGCTGTGCGCTCCGCGAGGACCTGGTGCCCGAGCTGGAGCGGCTCGCGGACGCCGGGCTCACCCGGCTCGCCGTCGTCGAGCTGTGGGACTCGGTCGAACCCAAGGCGATGGCCGAGGTGGTCGCGGCGGCCGGACTGCGCGTCACCTCCGTCATCACCGCCGTGGACCCGGCGCTCCTCCTGCCGTACCTCGGCAACGGCGACGACCTGATGGACGCGGGCCTCGCCGCGGCCGCCACCGACCAGCGCACCGTCGCCGACACCTGGGCGCGCCAGCTGGAGTACGCGCCCGTGCTCGCCGTCCTCGACAGCCCGGAGGCCGACGACGAGGACCGCGCGCTCCTCGCCCAGCTGCACCCGACCGCCCGCCGGGTTCCGGTGGAGGGCGACCTGGCGGCGGCCGCGCTGGGCGGCTTCGACGTGGAGGCCGCCGCGGCCGCGCAGCACCCGGCGTGCGCGCTGCTGCCGCAGGACGCGGACGCGCACGGCGTCGGTACGTACGTGTGGCGGCGGCGCCGGCCGTTCCACCCGGGGCGCTTGTACGCGGCGCTGGAGGACCTGTGCTGCGCGGCCGCCCGCAGCCGGGGGCGGTTCTGGCTGGCCGACCGGCCCGACACGCTGCTGGCCTGGGACGCGGCGGGCGGCGCGCTGTGCGTCGAGCCCGCCGGGCCGTGGCTCGCCTCGCTGCCCGACGCCGCCTGGGAGATGGTCCCGCCGGTGCGCCGGGCGGCGGCAGCGCTGGACTGGGACCCCGAGCACGGGGACCGCTGCCAGCACCTCGTCTTCACCTCGCCGGGCCTGGACCGCGAGGGGCTCGCCGAGCTCCTCGACTCCTGCCTGCTCACCGACGCGGAGTACGCCGCGGGCCGCGAGGCCTGGCAGCGGCTGCCGTCCGCCTTCGACTCCCTCCTGGAGGTCTGACCCCATGTCCCCCCGCCGCTCGGCCGCCGACCGCAAGCCCGCGAAGAACCGGCCGAACCCGCTGGACCGCGACGGCATCACGTACATCGACTACAAGGACACCGATCTGCTGCGGAAGTTCATCTCGGACCGCGGCAAGATCCGCAGCAGGCGTGTGACGCGCGTCTCGGCCCAGCAGCAGCGGATGCTGGCGCGGGCCGTCAAGAACGCCCGCGAGATGGCGCTGCTGCCGTACTCGTCGTCCTCGCGCTGACGTCCCACCGCCCGCGCAACAGGCCCCCCGCCCACTCGGCGGGGGGCCTTCGTGTGCGTACCGGGGCAGGTGCGGGAGCCGGAAAGGCCTTTCGCGCGTCTTTACTCCTGGACGGGGGCTGTAACGGAAGGGCCACCCGGCGTGCACGTGCATCTGCTCATGCAGTTGCACAGGAAAGAAAGCTATGATCGCGCATAGTTGACACCTGCACCATGTATCTCGGGGGAGCGTCCTGTGCACCACGTGTACAACGGCATGGCGGCCACAGAGCTTCACGGGGTCGTCTGGCAGAAGAGCAGGCACAGCAACTCGCAGGGCTCCTGCGTGGAGTTCGCCAAGCTGCCGGGCGGCGACGTCGCCGTACGCAATTCACGGCACCCGGACGGGCCCGCGCTGGTCTACACGCCGGCGGAGATAGAGGCGCTGTTGCTGGGTGTGAAGGACGGGGAGTTCGACCACCTGGTCGGCGGCTGAGGCGCGGCGGCCGAGCCGCCGCCCTCGTTACGGTGCCGCCCTCGTTACGGCGCCGGGGTCGCGCCCGCGGCGCCCGCCCCGCCCGCCGGCGTGTCCGGGAGCCGGAACAGCGCCCAGACCACCTTCCCGCGCAGCGTCCCGGCCAGCGGGTGCCAGCCCCAGCTGTCGCTGAAGGACTCGACCAGGAGCAGGCCCCGGCCCGACTCGGCCGAGAAGTCCTCGGCGGACTCGCGCGCGGCCGGGCTGTCCGGGCTCGGGTCGCGGACCGCGCACACCAGCCGGCTCGCCCAGCGCATCAGGTGCAGCCGCACCGAGGGCGACTCGCCGGGGGAGACGGTGTCCAGGCCGGACGCGTCCGCGGGCAGCGCGTGCCGCAGCGCGTTGGTGACGAGTTCCGAGACGACGAGCGAGACGTCGTCGAAGCGGTCGCCCAGGTGCCACTGGTCGAGCGTCGCCCGGGTGAACTGGCGTGCGCCGCGCACCGCTTCGTAGCGGGCCGGCAGTGCGCAGGAGGCGGACGTGGAGACGGAAGCGGCATCGATCGGAGGAAGCCCCTGCCTTAACGGCTCGAGCATGGTCGATCCATTCGTCCCCATGCGAGGCACTCCCGGGATTCGCGGCTGTGGTGCGACAACACGAACGAGTACGCAGGTGCGCGGGGACCATGGTTCCGAATGCGACCACCTGATGCAAGGGCAGATGCACGTGCACGCGCCCGACCTGTCCACCCCCGTGACGGTTACTGGCCATATCTTCCGGCGACGGATTTCACTTCGGCGCTCGTCACCGGCGCTCTGCACGGTCAGGGCTTCGCCTATCAGTAATCGAATGAGTACACGCTGAAGCGTTTGGTGGCAGAATCCGGCATCTCGGGGCTCGGGGGTGCTCCGTCGTACACATCAGCGATGGGGAGGGTTGGAGACGTGACCGCAAGTGAATCGAGCGGTTCCGTGGTGCGGCGCATCCTGCTGGGCTCGCAGCTGCGACGGCTGCGCGAGTCGCGCGGCATCACCCGTGAGGCCGCCGGCTACTCGATCCGGGCGTCCGAATCAAAGATCAGCCGCATGGAGTTGGGACGGGTGAGCTTCAAGGCGAGGGATGTCGAGGACCTGCTCACCCTCTACGGGGTCACCGACGAGACCGAGCGAGAGTCGCTCCTCGGGCTCGCCCGCGAGGCCAACATGGCCGGCTGGTGGCACAGTTACGGCGACGTGCTGCCGGGCTGGTTCCAGACGTACATCGGACTGGAGAGCGCCGCCTCGCTCATCAGGATCTACGAAGTGCAGTTCGTGCACGGCCTGCTGCAGACCGAGGAGTACGCGCACGCCGTCGTCACGCGCGGCATGCCCGACGCCCCGCGCGCCGAGATCGACCGCCGGGTCGCGCTGCGTCTGGAGCGGCAGAAGATCCTCGTCTCCGAGCGGGCACCGCACTTTCACGCCGTTCTCGACGAGGCCGCCCTGCGCCGCCCGTACGGCGACCGTGCCGTGATGCGCGACCAGCTCAAGCACCTGATCGAGATCTCGGAGCGGCCCAACGTCACCCTCCAGGTCATGCCGTTCAGCTTCGGCGGCCACGCGGGCGAGAGCGGTGCCTTCACCCTGCTGCGCTTCCCCGAGTCCGACCTCTCCGACATCGTCTATCTGGAGCAGCTGACGAGCGCGCTGTACCTCGACAAGCGCGAGGAGGTCGCCCAGTACGAGCGGGTCATGGGGCGGCTGCATCAGGACAGCCCGGGGCCGGAGGAGAGCCGGGATCTTCTCAGGGGTCTCCTCCAACTCACCTGACTCATCAGTACGATGACGACGCGTCAATGCAGCGGAACTGACCACCCCCTGAGCCTGCACGCCCGCACGCCTACGCGCCTGCCTGCCTGCCGGAAGGAATGGCATGTCGTACTTCACAGACCTGGCCCTGCAGTACATAGACGGTGAGTGGCGGGCCGGCGGCGGCTCGTGGGACATCATCGACTTCAACCCGTACAACGAGGAGAAGCTCGCCTCCATCACCGTCGCCACCGTCGACGAGATAGACCAGGCCTACCGCGCGGCCGAGCGGGCCCAGCGCGCGTGGGCCGACACCAATCCGTATACGCGCCGCGGTGTCTTGGAGCGGGCGCTGCGGATCATCGAGGAGCGCGAGGCCGAGATCACCGAGGCGATCATCGCCGAGCTCGGCGGCACCCGCACCAAGGCGGCCTTCGAGCTCCACCTCGCCAAGGAGTTCCTGCGCGAGGCGATCCACCTGGCGCTCGCCCCCGAGGGCCGCATCGTGCCGTCGCCGGTCGACGGCAAGGAGAACCGTCTCTACCGCGTCCCGGTCGGGGTCGTGGGCGTCATCAGCCCCTTCAACTTCCCCTTCCTGCTGTCGATCAAGTCCGTCGCCCCGGCCCTCGCGCTCGGCAACGCGGTCGTCCTCAAGCCGCACCAGAACACCCCGATCCTCGGCGGCACCCTGGTCGCGAAGGTCTTCGAGGACGCGGGCCTGCCGCCCGGCCTGCTCAACGTCGTGATCACCGACATCGCCGAGATCGGCGACGCGCTCATCGAGCACCCGGTGCCCAAGGTCATCTCCTTCACCGGCTCCGACCGGGTCGGCCGCCACGTCGCCACCGTCTGCGCCGCGAACTTCAAGCGGTCCGTCCTGGAGCTCGGCGGCAACAGCGCCCTCATCGTCCTGGACGACGCGGACGTCGACTACGCCGTGGACGCGGCGGTCTTCAGCCGCTTCGTGCACCAGGGGCAGGTCTGCATGGCCGCGAACCGGATTCTGGTGGACCGGTCGGTGGAGCGGGAGTTCACCGAGAAGTTCGTCGCCAAGGTGCGCACCCTCAGGGCCGGCGACCCGGCGGACCCGGCCACCCACCTGGGGCCGCTCATCAACTCCACGCAGGCGGAGGCCGTCTCCTCGCTCGTCGACCAGACCGTCGAGGCGGGTGCGACCGCGCTGGTGCGCGGCACCGTCGAGGGGAACGTCGTGGCGCCGACCGTCCTGACCGGCCTGCCGGCCGACTCCCCGGTCCTGAGCCAGGAGATCTTCGGCCCGGTGGCGATCCTCATCCCCTTCGACGGAGAGGAGGAGGCCGTACGGATCGCCAACGACACCCCGTACGGCCTGAGCGGCGCCGTCCACACGGGCGATGTGGAGCGCGGGGTGCGGCTCGCGCAGCGCGTCCACACCGGCATGATCCACATCAACGACGGCACCGTGCACGACGAGCCGATCGTGCCGTTCGGCGGCGAGAAGCACTCGGGTGTCGGGCGGCTGAACGGCGAGGCGACGGTGGACGCGTTCACCACGTACAAGTGGATCTCGATCCAGTACGGCCGCAGCCGGTTCCCGTTCTGAGTAGAGGACACGAACTGTCCTCAACCGGCCGTAGTGTGGCGGGTGTTGGAGGGGCGCAGTCGGCGCCCCTCCCCCTGGCCGGAAGGCGGACGGATCATGGTCACTCACGTTCCCGCGGAGGCTCACGGCGACGAGCGCGGCGCACTGCTCGCCTTCATCGAGGCGCAGCGCGGCGGGGTCCGGCGCGCGGTGCTCGGGCTGACCGAGGAGCAGGCGGCGTCCCGGCCCAGCGCCAGTGAGCTGTCGCTGTCGGGGCTGCTCAAGCACACCGCCCAGGCGGAGCTGACCTGGCTGCGGATGGCCCAGCAGGCGCCGAACGAGCTCAACCCCTCCCCGGAGACCTTCGCCGACAGCTTCCGGCTGGTCGAGGACGAATCCGTCGAGGACGTGCTGGCCTTCTGGGACCGGGTGGCGAAGGAGACCGAGGAGTTCCTGCGGACGGTGCCGAGCCTGGACGACACCTTCCCGCTGCCGGAGGCGCCCTGGTTCCCGAAGGACGGGCGGGTGTCGATGCGCTGGATGGCGCTGCACCTGGTGGAGGAGATCGCCCGGCACGCCGGTCACGCCGACATCATCCGGGAGTCGCTGGACGGGAAGACGGCGTTCGAGCTGGTGGACATGGAGCGCGACGCGTAGGGGGGTGTCCGGCTGCGTAGCCTGGTCGAGGTCGACTAGGAGGTGTACGCGATGTCACCGATCCGGCTGCTCGTCCTCGGGGCCGTGCGCCAGCACGGGCGGGCGCATGGCTACCAGGTACGCAACGACCTGGAGTACTGGGGCGCCCACGAGTGGTCCCACGCCAAGCCCGGCTCGATCTACCACGCGCTCAAGCAGCTGGCGAAGCAGGGGATGCTGCGCGCGTACGAGACGGCGCCCAGCACGGCCGGCGGCCCGCCGCGCACCGAGTACGAGATCACCGAGAAGGGCACCGAGGAGTTCTTCGCGCTGCTGCGCGCGTCGCTGACCTCGTACGACCAGAAGACGGACGTCCTCTCCGCGGCGGTCGGCTTCATCGTCGACCTGCCGCGCGAGGAGGCGGTCGCGCTGCTGCGGCAGCGGCTGGCCGCCATCGAGCGCTGGAAGGCCGACGTCCTGGAGCGCTACACCCCGGAGAAGGGGCCCGAGGCGCTGGGCCACATCGGCGAGATCATGAACCTGTGGGTGCACTCGGCGGTCGCGGGGGCCGCGTGGACCCGCGGCCTGATCGAGCGGATCGAGCACGGCGCGTACACCTTCGCGGGCGAGGGACCGCCCTTCATCGGCGTCCTCCGGAATCAGGACTTGCACCTCACGTCGCGTGAGCCCCGAGGCTGAGGGACGTACCGATTCAGCGAGGGAGCGGGAAGCGATGAGCTACTCCGTGGGACAGGTCGCCGGTTTCGCCGGGGTGACGGTGCGCACGCTGCACCACTACGACGAGATCGGGCTGCTCTCCCCGAGCGGCCGCAGCCACGCGGGGCACCGGCGTTACGACGACGCCGACCTCGACCGGCTGCAGCAGATCATGTTCTACCGGGAGCTGGGCTTCCCGCTCGACGAGGTCGCGGCCCTCCTCGACGACCCCGACGCGGACCCGCGGGAGCACCTGCGGCGCCAGCACGAACTGCTGACCGCGCGGATCGCCGAGCTGACGAGGATGGCCGAGGCCGTCGAGCACGCCATGGAGGCGAGGAAGATGGGCATCAACCTCACGCCCGAGGAGAAGTTCGAGGTCTTCGGGGACCACGATCCGGAGCAGTACGCCGAGGAGGTCGAGCAGCGCTGGGGCGACACGGACGCGTACCGCGAGTCGCAGCGCCGCGCCGCCCGCTACACCAAGGCGGACTGGCAGCGCATGCAGGACGAGAACGCCGACTGGGGCGCCCGCTACCAGGCCCTGATGGCGGAGGGCGAGCCGCCGACGGGTGAGCGCGCGATGGACCTGGCGGAGGAGCACCGGCGGCAGATCGAGCGGTGGCACTACGCGTGCTCGCACGAGATGCACCAGTGCCTGGCGGAGATGTACGTCACGGACGAGCGGTTCACGGCCTACTTCGACGCCATGACGCCGGGCTTCGCGGCCCACCTCCGCGACGCCATCGTGGCGAACGCCGCCCGGCAGGGCTGACCCGTCACGCGCGCCCGCGGCCGGCCGTCGCGGGCGCGCGTGACGATCCACCGGCGAGAGGCCGGGTGACATCCGGAATGGCTTCGTCCGTTTTGGGCACCTCGTCGGCTACGGCCATCGGTACCACCCTCGGTACCGCCGGAAAGGAGTCACCATGGTCATCAGGAAGCTGCACGAGATGGGTGTACGCAGCGAACACGCCTACCTGGCCGCCTTCGCCTCCATCGGCCTCTCCGTCGCCAGCTGGGCCGCGTCCCTCAACATGGAGCCCGGGACGGGGCTCGCCCGCGCCGACCGGTGGGGCATATTCGTCGGTGAATGGGCACCCACCTTCTTCGGCCTCGGCCTCGCCCTCTCCCACTACGAGCAGCACGACGGCACGCTGATCGTCGACACCCGGGAGTACCGCGAGCAGTCCGTGTAGGCGCGGGAGCGACCCTGGGGGGGCGGTGGAACCGGGACGGGGCCGGAAGCGTTGATAGCTTTGGGCAGCCGTCCCGCCCACCGACCCAGGAGCCCCGGAACCGTGAATACGCTTGCGCTCGGACCGAGCTGGCTGGACCCGGACTATTTGATCCAGACCTTCGGTCTGATCGGCGTCCTGGTCATCGTCTTCGCCGAGTCCGGACTTCTCATCGGCTTCTTCCTGCCGGGTGACTCCCTGCTGTTCACCACCGGCCTGCTGGTGACCACCGGCAAGCTCGACACCCCGCTGTGGCTGGTGTGCAGCCTCATCGTGTTCGCCGCCGTCATCGGCGACCAGGTCGGATACCTCTTCGGCCGCAAGGTCGGCCCGGCGCTCTTCAAGCGCCCGGACTCCCGGCTCTTCAAGCAGGAGAACGTCGAGAAGGCGCACGAGTTCTTCGAGAAGCACGGCCCCAAGTCGCTGATCCTGGCCCGCTTCGTCCCGATCGTGCGGACGTTCACGCCGATCATCGCCGGTGTGAGCCGGATGAACTACCGCTCATTCATCACGTTCAACATCATCGGCGGCGTCCTGTGGGGCGCCGGTGTCACGCTCCTCGGCGCCTCCCTCGGCAAGATCGACTTCGTGCACCAGCACATCGAGAAGATCCTCGTGCTGATCGTGCTGCTCTCCGTGATCCCGATCGTCATCGAGTACCTGCGGGCCCGCTCACAGGGCAAGAAGGCCCGGAACGCGCAGGCCGTCGCCGACGGGCAGGAGGGCGCCCTGCCCCCGGCCCCGCGCGGCCGCCACGCCAAGCGCTGACCCCGCCGGGGCGGCGCCGGGGCCTCACCGCTCCCGTACGAGCGGGGACAGCACCATCCCCAGCGCCGTCGCCGTGGCGATCGCGCTCAGCGCGATGCCCCAGGCGACCGGCCCCAGCGGCGTACAGCCGAAGAACTGGCTCACGCCCGGCGTCTGGATGACGGCGGCCAGCACCGCCGCCGACCCCAGGCTCGCCGCCAGCACGTTCCGGTCGAGCCCGCCCGTCGCGAGCGTCTGCGCCAGCTGCGTACCGACGACCGCGGCCAGCGCGACCGTACTGGCCCGCTTCCCGCGCCCGGTGAGGCGGGCCCCGGTCCACGCCAGCCCCGCGCCGGTCGCGGTGATGGCCCCGCGCAGCAGCATCTCGTTGGTCAGGGCGCTGCCGAGCGAGCGGCTCGGGCCCTCCGACATCAGGCGCTCGGCGTTCTGGCCGGCGGGTTCGCGCACCGCGATGGCCAGCGAGGGCGCCAGGTCGGTCAGCAGGTTGACCAGCATGATCTGGCGGGCGTTCAGCGGCGTGGAGCCGGTCAGCGTGGAGATCAGCACGCTGAAGGTGACCTCGCCGAGGTTGCCGCCGATGAGGATGCCGAGCGCGGCCCGGACCGACGCCCACATGGCGCGGCCCTCCATCAGCGCCTCGACGATCGTCTCCAGCCGGTCGTCGCCCACCACCAGGTCCGCGGCGGCGGTCGCGGCGGGCGTGCCGCGCCGCCCCAGCGCGATGCCGATGTCGGCGAGCCGGATGGCGGGCGCGTCGTTCGCGCCGTCGCCGGTCATCGCGACGACCCGCCCGACCCGCTGGTACGCCTGGACGATCCGCACCTTGTGGTGCGGGCTGCACCGCGCGATGACGTCCACCGTCGGCAGCAGCTCGTCGAGCGCGTCGTCGTCGAGCTCGTCCAGCTCGGCGCCGGTGCAGACCTTCGGGTCGGTGACGTCGCTGATCGTGGAGGCGATGGCGTCGGCGGTGGCCGGGTGGTCGCCGGTGAGCATCACCGTGTGCACGCCCGCCTCCCGCAGCCGCGCCGTCGCGGGCGCCGCCCCGGCCCGTACCGGGTCCGCCAGCGTGAGGAACCCCAGGAACACCAGCTCCCGCACGCTGTCGTCGGTGAGGTCCTCGCCCTCGCCCATCCGCCGCTCCGCCACGGCCAGCACCCGCCGCCCGGCGCCCGCCAGCTGCTCCGCCTCGGCGGTCAGCGCCGCGTGCCCCGCCTCGTCGAGCGGGCTCTCGCCGTCCGGGCCGCGGCGGCGGTCGCACCGCTCCAGGACGTTCTCGGGCGCGCCCTTCACGCTGAGCAGCAGGCCGTGCGTCGTCTGGCCCGTGGTCGCGTGGTACGCCCGCGACGGCTCGAACGGCAGCGTGTCCTGCCGCCGCCAGCGCGCGGCCCCGTGCCGTACGGTCACCTTCCCGGTGCGCGCGCCGGCCGTCACGGCGCGGTCGGTCTGGTGGGCCATCGGCTCGGACTGCCGGGCGGGCGGGGTGGCCCGCAGCGCGGCGGCGAGGACGGCCTTGCGCCGGGCGTCCAGCCGGTCCGGCGCCAGGGTGCTCTCGCCGTCGCTGACGCCCGCCAGCTGGAGCTTGCCCTCCGTGAGCGTGCCGGTCTTGTCGAAGCACAGCACGTCGGCGCGGCCGAGCGCCTCGATGGTGCGCGGGTTGCGCACCAGCGCCCCGACGTCCGCGAGCCGCCGCGCCGCGGCCAGCTGGGCGGCGTTCACCAGGAAGGGCAGCCCCTCCGGCACGGAGGCGACGGCGAGGTTCACGGCGGAGGCGAGGTTGTCCGCGAGCGGCCGCCCGTGCACCAGGCCCGCCGCCGCGACCGCGGTCGCCGACCCGAGCGCGATGGGCAGGCTCGTACGGGTGAGGGAGGCGAGCCGCGCCTCCACGCCGGTCTCGGGGGCGGCCTGCCGCGCGGTGGCGAGGCTGCGCCCCACCTCGGTGCTGGAACCGGTCGCGACCACGACCGCCACGCCCCGCCCGGAGGAGATCGTCGTCCCCTCGTACACCATGGAGCGGCGGCCGGTGAGGTCCGTGGCGACCACCGGCGCCGGGTCCTTGTGGACCGCGAGCGACTCACCGGTCAGCGACGACTCGTCGACCTCCAGCCCCTCGGCCTCCAGCAGCCGGCAGTCCGCCGGTACGACGTCCTCGGGCCGCAGCAGGATGACGTCGCCCTCCACCAGGTCACCGGCGGTCACCAGCCGCTCCTTGCCGCCGCGGCGTACGCGCGCGCCGATCGCGGAGCGGCGGAACAGCTCGGCGAGGGCGCGCTCGGTCCGCACCCGCTGGAAGCCGCCGATCAGGGCGGAGGTGCCGGTGATGGCGGCCACCAGCATGGCGTCGGTGCGCGAGCCGACGGCGGTGGCGAGCGCGGCGCCACCGGCGAGGACGGGCGTCAGCGGGTTGGACAGCTCCTCGATGAACGCCGACGGGAGGGTCAGGCGCGCGGGCTCGTTGCCGCCGCGCGGACCCCCGCTGCGGTCGGCCGCCTCGTCGGGCTCAAGTCCCTCGGTGGTGGTGTTCAGCCGCTCCAGGACCCGCTCGGTGGGCATCAGGTGCCACGGCACGGTGGTCACGGGGGGCGCGAGGGGCCGGGAGAGCAGCTGGTGGGCGCGCCAGCTTCCGAGGCAGAACGCCACGCTCGCGGCCGTGGTGCCGGCCGTCATGCCCCGGGCGGTGGCCTGCGCGGGCGGCCCCTGCAGCGCGGCGACCGCGCCGACGCCGCTGCCGCCGGCGGCGAGCACGGCGCTGTCGCGGTCCACCCGCGCGGCCATGCCGACGGCGTCCACGATGATCCCGGCCGATTCGAGGTCGGAGCCGACGATCAGGTGCGCGCCCCAGGCGGGCGGCTCGCCGTCCCGGTGCACGCCGACGCCGCAGTCGGCCGCCCCGAGCGCGCGCCGGTTGCCGGAGACCAGCAGCACGACCGCGCCGTCGGCCTGGAGGCCGCGTACGGACGCCACCAGGCGCTTGCCCGCCGGGACCACGGCGTCGGCGAAGGTGAACGCCGGTGCCTCGCGGTCGGTGGCCAGCACCACCCGGGCGCCCGCCCGGCGGGCCGCCGCCGCGACCGCCTCGGCGCCGGGCGCCGTCTGCGTACCGAGCCCGGCGACCGCCTGGAGGCGGCGGCCCCTGGCCAGGCCCAGCGTGCGCTCGGCGCCCCGGCGGCGCAGCCGGGCGTCGGCCTGCCTGCCGGTACGGCCGGTGAGGTCGAGTTCGTCCAGCGGCCCCAGCACCCAGCCGTCGTCGTCGCGTACGGCCTTGAGCGGCGCGTCCGCGTCGAAGAGCGCGAACAGCCGCCCGGCCGTCGCCTCCGGGTCCGCGCCGCTGAGCAGCTCCAGGTCGACCGGCTCGTACTGTTCGCTGCGCAGGGCGTCCTCCTCCAGGACGACGGTGTCCACCTGGCCGAGCCGCCGCAGGGCGCTGCGGTCCATGGTGACCACGCCCCGCATCGCCAGGGCCCGGCCCAGGCTGGTCGCGAAGCCCTCGCGCCCGGCCTCCGGCGCCTTCGGCACGGCGGAGAGCGCGACGGCCAGCCCCCGGCGCAGCCCGGCGAACGGCACCGTGAGCGCTCCGGCCGCCAGCCCGGCGATCATGGCCCGCTCGGCGTACCGGTCGACCGAGTCCTTGGGCGTCGGACCGGCGCGGTCCACGACGAGCGGATCCGCCTGCGCGTCCTCCGGGCCCCGGACCAGGTCCGGTTCGGCGTCGGCCCACGCCTTGCGCTCCGCGGTGGCCTCCCGCCACTGGGCAACCCGCTCGAAGACGTCCAGGGCGAGGCCGCCGCCCCGGGTGGCGACACCCTGCGCGAGGGCGCTCACCACGGGCAGGACGGACTCGGCCTGTTCGGGACTGCTGAGGTCGGCGACCAGGTGGCGCAGCTTCGGGTGGTGCTGGAGGGCGCCGAAGACGGCCGCCACTTCGGGCGGCAGCCGGATCCAGGGCGTGAGCTGCCGTACGGCGGCGATGCCGAGGCCCACGGTGTCCGCCGCCAGGGCGGGCACCGACTGGCGGGTCCGGGGGCCCTCGCTGGGGTGGTGCGGTTCGGGGCACCACTCGTCGAACTCCTCCGGGTGCGTGTCGCCCTCCGCCTGCTTGACCAGCGCGACCAGCTCCCGCTCGGCGGGCGGCGGCGCGGAGACGGCCACGACCACGCGCTCGGAGGGGGCGTTCACCCGCGCCCACAGCACCCCGGGGTGGCCCTCCAGGGCCCGCTCCACCCGGGCGGCGACCCGCTCGCCGCCGACGCCGTGCACCCCGTGGACCTCGATGTAGCAGCGTCCGGGCCGCCACCACACGTCGCGCTGCGGCAGGCCGATCAGCCGGCCGGCGACATCGGCGGCACCGCGGACCCCGGCGGCGACTCCGTACGTCACACCCGACGCCACCGGCGCGAGCAGACCGGGTGACCACAGGTGCGGGCTGGGCAACGGTGACATGGGCAGTGCCTCCGGTCCGTTCGGTCCGTCCGTCATTCCGATTCAACCGTCCCGGAATGGCTACCCTAAATATAGACAAACTGCCCATACCAGAAGTGCGGATGTGAGACCTGTGGCCACATCTTCAACGCCTCGTAAGCGCTCCTCCTCGACGAAGTCCGCCGGTACGGCGAAGTCGGGTACCGCGAAGTCGCGTACGACGAAGGCCGCCGGTACGACGAAAGCCACCGGTACGGCGAAGTCGTCCACGGCGAAGTCACGCTCGACCGCACGCGCCAAGAAGGTGGCCGCGGAACCCCCCAAGGAGCGGCAGACGGCCTTCGAGGCGCCCGAGACGAAGCCCGAGACGCCCGCGCGGTCCTCGTCCGGCGGCGGCGGTGGCGGCGGGCGCACGATCAGCTTCACCGTGCCGTCGTTGCCGTCCTTCGACCGCGTCGCGAGCGGCGCCGCCAACGCGGCCATGCTCCCGGTGGCGGTCGCCCGCCAGGTCCTCCCCGCCAAGCGGGGCCTGCCGGTCTACGTGGGCCTCGGCGTCCTCGGCGTGGCGGACGTCATCGAATGGCCGGTCGCCATCGGCCTCGGCGTCGGGTACGCCTTCCTGCGCCGCACCGGCGTGATGCCCCAGGGGAGCCCGGGCTTCCAGAAGCCACGCGCGGCCTGAGGCCCCCGAGGGGGATCCGGGATCAGAAGCCGCGCGTCCGCTTCGCCGCGCGCCGGGCCGCCGCCGACCCCGGCGCGCGGATGAACATGCGCGCCATCTCGCCCCCGAGGTTCACCCCGATCGCGATCGCCAGGGCCAGCGCCGCCGCCCGCGCCAGCGACGCGAAGCCGGCGTCCAGGTTGTTCTGCGCGATGTTGAGCACCCCCAGGTACGTCGCGGAGCCCGGCAGCAGCGGCCCGATCGCGGCCGTCACGTACGGCATCGACGAGGTGTGCTCGTACCGCGCGAACAGCTGCCCGAAGAGGCCCACCAGCCCCGCCGCGACCGCTGTCGCGAGGACCGTCGGCCCGTCCGCGGTCACCGCGATCGACGCGTACACCACCCACGCGACACCGCCGTTGAGCGCCACGAAGAGCACGGTGGAACGATCCTGCTGCAGCAGCACCGCGAAGGTCACCGACAGCAGCACCGCCGCCAGGATCTGCATCCACGGCCGCTCCACCGCCTGGAGCGCCCCCTCGGGGTTCAGCTTCGCCTGGAAGAACTGCACGCCCACGTAGAGCACGGTCAGCACGCCCACCACGATGGCGACGAAGAAGTACGCCACCTCCAGCAGCCGCGCCGAGGCGGTGATGTAGAAGCCGGTCAGGCCGTCCTGGACGGCCGCCACCAGCGCCCGCCCCGGGATCAGCGCGAACAGCCCACCGGTGATCACGGCGTTCGGCTGGAGCCCCGCGTGCAGCAGGCTCACGACCACACCCAGCGCCGCCGGCGGCACCGCCGCCACCGCGAACTGGTAGAACTCCGGCAGCCCGCGCCCCGCGCACAGCCACGCCAGCCGGTCGCCGAGCATCGCGCCCGCCGCCGCCACCGCGAAGACGGCCATGTCACCGCCGAGCAGCATCGACGCCGCCCCGGCCAGCAGCCCCGCCGCCAGCGTCAGGACCCACCCCGGATACGGGTGCCGGTTGCGCCGGATCTCCGCGAGGCGCCGGTAGGCCTCCTCCAGCGTGACGTCGTAGTCCTCGGCGTTGATGTCGGCGACGAGCGCGTACACCGCCGCCAGCCGCGTGTAGTCGGTGCCGCGCCGCCGTACGGTCCGGTTCGCCGTCACCGGGTCGTCCACCAGCGAGGGCTGGTACGTGATCGTCAGCAGCGTGAAGGTCACGGTCGGCTCGCAGCGGTCGAGCCCGTACGCCCGGCCGATCGCGAACATCGCCGCCTCGACGTCCTCCGCGCCCTCGCCGCCCGCGAGCAGCAGCTCGCCGATGCGCAGCGTCAGGTCGAGCACGCGCGGTACCGCCGGGCGGACCTCTTCGTGCCGCTGCGCCGTCTCCGGCACCGGCCGCTCGCTCACCGGCATCCGCAGCATGGTGCGCATCCGGTCCTGCCAGGGCGCGTCCCGCGCCAGCTTCACCTCCGGGAAGCCGTGTGCGGGGGTGAACGCGGGCGGCGAGTGCTTCGCCCCGTACGTGGAGGGCGGGGCGAACGCGGAGCCCTCCGGCTCCGCCGGCGTCTCCGGAGCCAGGCCCTGCGGAACGGCGAACTCCGAGGTCGGCTGGTCCTCCTCGGGCACGACGGGCTGCTCCACCCCCGGTGGCGGAGTGAAGGCGCTGCGCGCCTCGTCCGACTGAGGCTTCCGGTCCTCCGGAACACCCGCTTCCTCCGCCGCCACAGCCCTGTCCCTCACTCCCATCCGACCCGTCTGCCCAGTATGCGCATGAGCAAGGGCGCGAACGCACGACGGGCGGCGCACCCGTGAAGGTGCACCGCCCGCGCGCGTACCGAGTGCGGTACGGGGCTCAGTGAGCGCCGCCCTGCGCCTCCAGGCGCTTGATCGAGGCCTCGATCTCGGCCTCGGCCTCGGCGCGGCCGACCCAGTTGGCGCCCTCGACCGACTTGCCGGGCTCCAGGTCCTTGTAGACCTCGAAGAAGTGCTGGATCTCCAGGCGGTCGAACTCGGACACGTGGTGGATGTCCCGCAGGTGCTCCATGCGCGGGTCGGAGGCCGGCACGCACAGCAGCTTGTCGTCGCCGCCCGCCTCGTCCGTCATGCGGAACATGCCGATGGCGCGGCACTTGACCAGGACACCCGGAAAGGTCGGCTCGTCCAGGATGACCAGCGCGTCCAGCGGGTCGCCGTCCTCGCCGAGGGTGCCCTCGACGAAGCCGTAGTCGGCCGGGTAGACGGTCGACGTGAAGAGGTGGCGGTCCAGTCGGATACGACCGGTCTCGTGGTCCACCTCGTACTTGTTCCGCGACCCCTTCGGGATCTCGATGGTGACGTCGAACTCCACGGGTGGCTCCTCCAAGATCAACACAAAGCGGGGGTGCCGTGCTCACGGCACAGCTCAGTGATTAAGTGTCCCTCACGCTACTGAGTGCTTGCGAAAGGGGCTGGTCGGCCGTGCCGGAGCCGAAGGTCTTGCAGCTCGCCGCCGGCTCGGCCCTGCTCGGCCTGGTCCTCTCGGCCGGCGCGGCGGGCCTCGCCGGTCCCTGGGACTCGGGTCAGCGTACGGCGGAGCGCGCCCGCGCCGCCGCCGGGGCCCGCGCGGGTGGCGCAGATCACGGTGCGGCCGCCCCCGGAGGCCCGGCCGCCCGCCCCGGCCGCCCGGACCGCGCCGCCCGGCCCGAGGCCCCCGCGCCCGCCCCGAGCGCCCCCGGCGTCCTCACCGCCCTCGCGGTCCCGGCCGCGCGCGACAAGGGCGCCGCCCTGCCGCCCGCCGCCGCGCGCACCGCGCTCGCGGCCGCCCTGGAGCCGCTGCTCGCCTCCCCGGACCTGGGCCCGCTGCGTACGGCGGCGGTCGTGGACGTCGCCACGGGGGAGCAGCTGTACGGGAACGGGGCCGTGGCCCCGATGACGCCCGCCTCCACCGTGAAGATCGCCACCGCGGCCGCCGCGCTCTCCGCCCTCGGCCCGGACCACCGCATCCCCACCACGGTCGTGGCCTCCGCGGACTTCCGCACCGTCACCCTGGTCGGCGGCGGCGACCCGACGCTCGACGAGGGCCGGCTCGGCGCCCTCGCGCGGGACACCGCCCGCGCCCTGCGCGACCGCGGCATCACCACCGTCCGGCTCACCTACGACACCTCCCTCTACTCCGGCCCGGAGCGCCACCCCATCGGCGTCAACGACAACATCGCCGCGGTGACGCCCCTGATGACCGACGAGGGCCGGGCCGAGGGCGCCGCCGCCACCGGCCCCGCGCCCCGCTCCGCCGACCCGGCGGGGGACACCGCCCGCGCCTTCGCCGGGCTCCTCGCCGACCTGGACGTCGCCGGTGAGGGGGCACCCGCCCGCGCCAAGGCGCCCAAGAAGGCCACCCCGGTCGCGAAGACCTACTCCCGGCCGCTCGCCGCGCTGGTCGAGCACACCCTGACCCACAGCGACAACGACCTCGCCGAGGCCCTCGCCCGCCACACCGCCCTCGCCACCGGAAAGCCCGCCAGCTTCGACGGTGCCGGCCGCGCCGTCCGCGAGCGGCTCGACAAGCTCGGCGTCCCGCTCGCGGGCGCGCGGTTCACCGACGGCAGCGGCCTCGACCGGCGCGACAAGGTCTCCGCCGCGCTCCTGACCGCCCTCCTCTCCCGCGCCGCCGACCCCGCCCGCCCCGAGCTGCGCCCCGTCCTCACGGGCCTCCCGGTCGGCGGCTTCAGCGGCACCCTGAAGGACCGTTACGCCGACGGCTCCCCGGGCGCCGGGCTGATCCGCGCCAAGACCGGCACCCTCACCGGCGTGAACTCCCTCGCCGGGACGGTGGTGACCGCGAACGGACGACTCCTCGCCTTCGCGTTTCTCGCCGGCGAGACCCCGTCCGCGCACGCCGCCCAGCCCGCCCTGGACCGCCTCGCCGCCGCGCTGACCCGCTGACGGGTCCGGCGAGCGGCCGGGAAGGGTGCCGTCCCATCCCTCACCCTCCACGCGGCCGAGCACGTACGGTTGACGCATGACGAGCATCGGTGGTGCGGAGATGGTCGACTGGAACCTCGCGGTGGCGACCGCGACCCGGCTGGTACGCCCGGGGCCCGAGGTGAGCCGCGAGGAGGCGCGGGCGGTCGTCGCCGAGCTGCGGCGCCACGCGAAGGCGTCGGAGGAGCACGTCCGGGCGTACACCCGGATGATCCCCGAGGGCCACCTGCCGGAGGACACCCCGATCCTGGTCGTCGACCGGCCCGGCTGGATCAGGGCGAACGTCGCGGGCTTCCGCGAGCTGCTCAAACCCCTGCTGGACAAGATGAGCGAGCGCCGCTCCTCCTCCCCGGGCGGGGCCGTGCTGGGCGCGGTGAGCGGCAAGGTGACCGGCGTCGAGCTCGGCATGCTGCTGTCGTTCCTGGCCTCCCGGGTCCTCGGCCAGTACGAGACCTTCGCCCCGGCCACGCGCGAGCTGCCCGCGGGGCGGAACGGCGGCGGGCGGCTGCTGCTCGTCGCGCCGAACATCGTCCACGTCGAGCGCGAGCTGGACGTGGACCCGCACGACTTCCGGCTCTGGGTGTGCCTGCACGAGGAGACCCACCGCACGCAGTTCACCGGCGTGCCGTGGCTGCGCGACCATCTGCAGGGCGAGATCCAGTCATTCCTGAACGCCACCGACGTCGATCCGGCCACCGTGCTGGAGCGGCTGCGCGAGGCCGCCCAGACGCTCGTGGGGGCCCGCCCCGAGGGCGAGGAGGACGAGGGCCGCTCCCTGGTCGAGCTCGTCCAGACGCCCGAGCAGCGCGAGATCCTGGGCCGGCTGACGGCCGTCATGTCGCTCCTCGAAGGGCACGCGGACTACGTGATGGACGGCGTCGGGCCGCAGGTCGTGCCGTCGGTGGCCGAGATCCGCGAGAAGTTCCAGCAGCGCCGGGCGCGCGGCGCGTCCCGCCTCGACCTGGCCCTGCGCAAACTGCTCGGCCTGGACGCCAAGCTGCGCCAGTACCGCGACGGCGAGAAGTTCGTCCGGGCGGTGGTGGGCGAGGTCGGCATGGACGGCTTCAACCGGGTGTGGACCTCCCCGAACACCCTCCCCACCAAGGCGGAGATCGCCTCACCGGCGGACTGGGTCGCGCGGGTGCACCGTTAACGGCGGCGAGCAGAGGGAGCACCGTAAAGGAGAGTGACGAGTCCGATCCGGCCGACGGCAGAAGGACGCCCCTCCAATCACCCATCCGAGGGACCGTGGGCGGTGGGTAGGCGTGCGATGCTCGGGTATCGGCCGGGTTCTGTCACGATCGATGCACCGTGAGTGACCGAACCCTCCGGTCCGACCGTTAAGACTCCGACCGAGGCACCCCCCAAACTTCACACGAAGGGCACCGGACATGGGTCCCCATCCTGCGGTCGCGGCGATACGCCTGGCGGTCCGCCGCGTTCTCCACGACGTTCTCACCGAGCACACCGCGCAGCACACCGCCCCCGAGCTCAGCACGACCGCATCGGGCGCGCCGACCGCACCGAGCGCACCCCAGGGCGCTCCCCGCGTCGAGCCGCCGACGCCGCTCGTGCTGGTCGCCTGCTCCGGCGGCGCCGACTCCATGGCGCTCGCCTCCGCCCTCGCCTTCGAGGCCCGCAAGCTGCCCGTCCGTGCCGGTGGCATCACCGTCGACCACGGCCTCCAGGACGGTTCCGGCCTGCGCGCCGCCGAGGTCGCCGCCCGCCTCACCGCCATGGGACTGGAACCGGTCGAGGCCGTCACCGTCACCGTCGGCCGCGACGGCGGCCCCGAGGCCGCGGCCCGCGACGCCCGGTACGCCGCGCTGGACGAGGCCGCCGAGCGGCTGGGCGCCGCCGCCGTGCTGCTCGGGCACACCCGCGACGACCAGGCCGAGACGGTGCTGCTCGGCCTCGCCCGCGGTTCCGGCATCCGTTCGCTGTCCGGGATGGCCGCCGTCTCGGGCGCCGAGGGCCGCTACCGCCGCCCCTTCCTCCAGCTCGACCGCCAGACGGCCCGCAAGGCCTGCATGGTGCAGTCGCTGCCCGTCTGGGACGACCCCATGAACGCCGACCCGGCCTACACCCGGTCGCGGCTGCGCCACGAGGGGCTGCCCGCCCTGGAGAAGTCGCTCGGCAAGGGCGTCGTCGAGGCCCTCGCCCGTACGGCCCAGCTCTGCCGGGACGACGCCGACGCGCTCGACACCTGGGCCGCCGACGTCGAGGCGTCCGTACGGGACGAGACCGGCCAGCTGGTCTGCGCCCGGCTGTACGCGCTGCCTGCCGCCGTCCGCCGCCGCGTACTGCGCCGCGCCGCCATCGCCGAGGGCGCCCCGGCGGGCTCCCTCTTCGCCCGCCACATCGAGGAACTCGACCGGCTGATCACCAGCTGGCGCGGTCAGGGGGCCATCAATCTGCCCGGCCGCGTCGAGGCACGCCGGCAGGGTGGCAGACTGGTCATTCGGCAAGGCTGACGCAGGCTGCAACGAAAGTGACCCGGGTGAACGAGAAAGACATGGGCGCCGACCTCCAGTCGGTGCTCATCACCAAGGAAGAGATCGACGCGAAGCTGGCCGAGCTGGCCGCGAAGATCGACGCTGAGTACGCGGGCAAGGACCTGCTCATCGTCGGCGTCCTCAAGGGCGCCGTGATGGTGATGGCGGACCTGGCGCGCGCGCTGTCCACCCCCGTCACGATGGACTGGATGGCCGTCTCCTCGTACGGGGCGGGCACCCAGTCCTCCGGCGTGGTCCGGATCCTCAAGGACCTGGACACCGACATCAAGGGCAAGCACGTCCTGATCGTCGAGGACATCATCGACTCCGGCCTGACCCTGTCGTGGCTGCTGTCCAACCTCGGCTCGCGCGAGCCGGCCTCCCTGGAGGTCTGCACCCTGCTGCGCAAGCCCGAGGCGGCGAAGGTCGCGATCGACGTGAAGTGGATCGGATTCGACATTCCCAACGAGTTCGTCGTCGGATACGGCCTGGATTACGCGGAGAAGTACCGCAACCTCCCCTTCGTCGGGACGCTGGCGCCGCACGTCTACGGCGGCTAGTGCGTGAGGTCCCGGCGCCGTACGGGAACCCCGGCCTCCTTCCCGCCGTTGGAGCATGGGAAGGCGGTCGCGGGTGACAATGCTGGGGTACCGTCCGAAGAACAGTCTTTTCTCATAGCAGCATTTACCTACGGGCAGGAGGGACGGGGCGTCATCGCTCCGTATGGATGGACGTGAAGCGATACTTCCGTGGGCCGGTCATGTGGATCGTGCTGGCCGTCCTCGCCGTGGTCGTGTTGATGCAGGTCGTCGGCTCGTCGGGCGGCTACAAGACGGTGGACACCGGCAAGGTCGTCCAGGCCATCGACAAGAACCAGGTCGAGCAGGCCAAGCTCACCACCGGCGACGAGCAGATGATCAAGATCGACCTGAAGGACGGCTTCAAGGTCGACAATTCCGACAAGGTCCAGGCGAGCTACATCGGCACGCAGGGCTCCGACCTGGCCGCCACGCTGCAGAAGAAGTTCGCGGCGGGTGAGATCGAGAAGAGCTACACGGTCTCGCCGTCGAAGCAGTCGCCGTTCGTCTCGGTGCTGCTCTCGCTGCTGCCCTTCGTGCTGATCGTCGTGGTCTTCCTGTTCCTGATGAATCAGATGCAGGGCGGCGGCTCCCGGGTCATGAACTTCGGGAAGTCCAAGGCCAAGCTGATCACCAAGGACACCCCGAAGACGACCTTCGCCGACGTGGCGGGGTCCGACGAGGCCGTCGAGGAGCTCCAGGAGATCAAGGAGTTCCTCCAGGAGCCGGCGAAGTTCCAGGCCGTCGGCGCCAAGATCCCCAAGGGTGTGCTGCTGTACGGCCCGCCCGGTACGGGCAAGACGCTCCTCGCGCGCGCCGTCGCGGGCGAGGCCGGCGTGCCGTTCTACTCGATCTCCGGTTCCGACTTCGTCGAGATGTTCGTCGGTGTCGGTGCCTCGCGTGTGCGCGACCTCTTCGAGCAGGCCAAGGCGAACGCCCCGGCGATCGTCTTCGTCGACGAGATCGACGCCGTCGGCCGGCACCGCGGCGCGGGCCTCGGCGGCGGTCACGACGAGCGCGAGCAGACCCTCAACCAGCTGCTCGTCGAGATGGACGGCTTCGACGTGAAGGGCGGCGTCATCCTGATCGCCGCCACCAACCGGCCGGACATCCTCGACCCGGCGCTGCTGCGCCCGGGCCGCTTCGACCGGCAGATCGCCGTCGACCGCCCGGACATGCAGGGCCGCCTGGAGATCCTCAAGGTCCACCAGAAGGGCAAGCCGGTCGCCCCGGACGTCGATCTGGCCGCCGTGGCCCGTCGTACGCCCGGCTTCACCGGTGCCGATCTGTCCAACGTCCTGAACGAGGCGGCGCTGCTGACCGCACGCTCGGACAAGAAGCTGATCGACAACCACATGCTGGACGAGGCGATCGACCGGGTGGTCGCGGGCCCGCAGAAGCGGACCCGGATCATGTCGGACAAGGAGAAGAAGATCACCGCGTACCACGAGGGCGGTCACGCCCTGGTCGCGGCGGCCTGTCCGAACTCCGACCCGGTCCACAAGATCACCATCCTGTCCCGTGGCCGGGCCCTGGGCTACACCATGGTCCTGCCGGACGAGGACAAGTACTCCACCACGCGCAACGAGATGCTCGACCAGCTGGCCTACATGCTGGGCGGGCGTGCGGCCGAGGAGCTGGTCTTCCACGACCCGACCACGGGCGCGGCCAACGACATCGAGAAGGCGACCGCGACCGCGCGGGCCATGGTCACGCAGTACGGCATGACCGAGCGGCTCGGCGCGATCAAGTTCGGCGGCGACAACAGCGAGCCCTTCCTGGGCCGCGAGATGGCGCACCAGCGCGACTACTCGGAAGAGGTCGCCGCGCTCGTCGACGAAGAGGTCAAGAAGCTCATCGAGACCGCGCACAACGAGGCGTGGGAGATCCTCGTCGAGAACCGTGACGTCCTCGACAACCTCGTCCTGCGGCTGCTGGAGAAGGAGACGCTCGGCAAGGAGGAGATCGCCGAGATCTTCGCCCCGATCGTCAAGCGCCCGGCCCGCCCGGCGTGGACCGGCTCCTCGCGGCGTACGCCGTCGACGCGGCCGCCGGTGCTGTCGCCGAAGGAGCTGGCGCTGACCAACGGTGCGGCGGGTACGGCCGGGACGAACGGCTCCGGCCCTTCCGACACCACCACCGCCCCGGCGGCGGAGCCGGTCACGGAGGACCGCCCCGAGGCGTAAGCCCCGGTACGGCCGGGAAGCGCCCGGAAGCCCCGGAATGAAAGCCGCGCCCCCCAGGTTCTAGCCTGTGGGGGCGCGGCTTTTCACATACGCGCGTACTCAGGCAATACGGAACGAGGCACACATGACCGACCCGGTGACTCTGGACGGCGAGGGCACGATCGGCGTGTTCGACGAGAAGCGCGCCGAGAACGCCGTACGCGAACTCCTCATCGCGGTCGGCGAGGACCCGGACCGCGAAGGCCTGCGGGAGACCCCCGCCCGGGTGGCACGCGCGTACAAGGAGATATTCGCGGGGCTGTGGCAGGAGCCCGAGGACGTCCTGACGACCACCTTCGACCTCGGTCACGACGAGATGATCCTGGTGAAGGACATCGAGGTCACGTCCTGCTGCGAGCACCACCTGGTGCCCTTCCGGGGCGTCGCCCACGTCGGGTACATCCCGTCCGCCAGCGGCAAGATAACGGGCCTGTCCAAGCTGGCCCGGCTCGTGGACGTCTACGCCCGCCGGCCGCAGGTGCAGGAGCGCCTCACCACGCAGATCGCCGACTCGCTGATGAAGATCCTGGAGCCCCGGGGCGTCATCGTCGTCATCGAGTGCGAGCACATGTGCATGTCGATGCGCGGCATCCGCAAGCCCGGCGCGAAGACGATCACCTCGGCGGTGCGCGGCCAGCTGCGTGATGTGGCGACGCGCGCGGAGGCGATGAGCCTCATCATGGCGGACTAGGCACCGGAGTAGGCGCCTGAGTAGACGTCGGAGGGGTCACCGGGTTAGTCGCCGGGGTGGTCAACTCCCTTGTTTTCAGCCATCTTTCATGCCGGACAGATGGTGGACGCGGTCCGTCGTGCCGTGAAGACTCTCCGCATGACGATCACGAACGAGCAGTCGACGCCGTTGCCCACGCGCTCGCTCGGCGGGCTGGAGGTGTCCGCCCTCGGCTTCGGCGCGATGGTGCTGTCCCCGGGTGTGTACGGCGAGATCGACGACGAGCGTGGTGAGCGGGCGCTGCTCGCCGCCGTCGACGCGGGCGCCACGCTCATCGACACCTCCGACGGGTACGGCGCCGACGGCCACAACGAGCGGCTCATAGGCAAGGCGCTGCGCCGGCGGCGCGACGAGGTCGCCCTCGCCACCAAGTTCGGCTTCCGGCTGCCCGAGGGCGTCGAGCCGCACACCTTCCCGGTCGGCTTCGCCTTCGGTGAGCTGGCCGTCAACGCCGACCCCAAGCACGTACGGGGCTACGCCGAGGCGAGCCTGCGGGAGCTCGGCACCGACCGGATCGACCTCTACTACCCGCACTTCCCCGACCCGCAGGTGCCGCTGGAGGACACCGTCGGCGCGGTCGCGGACCTGATCCAGGCGGGGCTGGTCCGCCACCTCGGCCTGTCGAACGTCACCGCCGAGCAGCTGCGCGCCGCGCACGCCGTACACCCGGTGGCCGCCGTCCAGACCGAGTGGTCCATGTGGCGCCCGGTCGACCCCGAGCTGCTCGCCGCCGCCCACGAGCTCGGCGTGGGCCTGGTGGCCTGGTCCCCGCTCGGCGCGGGGTTCCTCACCGGCACGGTCGGCGAGGTGAAGGAAGGCGACTTCCGGCAGCAGATGCCGCGCTTCAGCGCCGCGAACCACCAGGCCAACAACGACCGCTTCGCGCCCGTCCGGGGCATCGCCGCCGAGCTGGACCTCACCCCGGCGCAGCTGGCCCTGGCCTGGCTGCTGGCCCAGGACCGGCACGTGGTGCCGATCCCGGGCAGCCGCACTCCCGCCCACATCGAGGAGAACCTCGCCGCGGCGCGCGTCGAGCTCCCCTCCGACGTGCTGGACCGGCTGTCGGGGATCCTCGCCGAGACGGAGGTCGCGGGCGGCACGCTGCTGTAGCGCGGCACCCCGGCGGCCGGGTGGCTCAGCCCGGGGACGGGACCTCGTCGTCGTCCTCCGGCAGCCTGCACACCCGCTCCAGGAACATCGCCGCCGCGATCACCGCGATACCCGCCGCCACCGAGAAGCCGGCGTAGATCGCCTGGTCGCGGCGGGCCGGGACGTCGAGGGAGCCGAGCAGGAAGACGCCCGCCCCGCCGTACATGCCGCTGACCAGGGCGGTGACCAGGGCACTGGCCTGGCCGAACACCACCGCGCGGGCCGCCATCAGCGGCTCGACGCCCTTCGCCCCCGGCCGGCGCTCGCGCTGGGCGCGCAGGCGGGAGCGGAGCGAGAGGGCCGTCGCCAGCAGGACGACGGCGATCGCGGCGAGGACGATCGGCGCGGCGAGCGGGACGCTCGGCAGGGTGCCGAACGACTCCCACAGCCGGGCGCCGCCCCAGGAGAGGATGCCGGCGACGGCGAAGAGTCCGGCCAGTACCTTGAGCCGCAGTTGCTTCACCGGGTGTCCTTACGTGGTGGCCGTGGTCGGCGCCGTACGGTCTGCGTCCTGATCAACGACTACTCCGGCAGCCGCAGTTCCAGGTCCGCCCGGGCGAGGACGCCCTCCCTGCCGACGGCCGTCAGCAGGTCGGCGACCGCGCCGGCGCCGGGCAGCTGGGCCTCCGGGTCGACGTCGTGCCACGGAGCCAGCACGAAGGCGCGCTCGTGGGCGCGGGGGTGCGGCAGGGTCAGGACCGGGTCGTCGGAGACGACGTCCGCGTACGCCACGATGTCGACGTCGAGGGTCCGGGCGCCCCAGCGCTCCTCGCGGACCCGGTGGAAGGCCTCCTCCACGGCGTGCGCCCGCTCCAGCAGGGACGCCGGGGGCAGCGTGGTCTTCAGCATGACGACCGCGTTGAAGTACGACGGCTGGGAGCCGGGGTCGACGCCCCACGGCTCCGTCTCGTACACGGGCGAGACCGCCTTGACCCGGACGCCCGGTGTGTCCTCCAGAGCGTCGATGGCGCCCTGCAGGGTCTCCAGGCGGTTGCCGAGGTTGGAGCCGAGGGCGATCACGGCCCGCTTGGGGTTGGAGAGCGTGATGTCCGCGGCGTCGACCTGCTCCACCACGGAGGCGGGCACCGGCTGTACCGTCGGGTCGCTCTGCGTGCTCTTCATGCGCGCCTCCGTGTGATGGTGATGGTGACGTCGTCGAACGGGACGGTGATCGGGGCGTCCGGCTTGTGCACGGTCACCTCGACCTCCTGGACCCCGCCGTGCTTCAGGCACTGCTGGGCGATGCGCTCGGCGAGGGTCTCGATCAGGTCCACCGGCTCCCCCTGCACGACGTCCACGACCTCCTCCGCCACGATGCCGTAGTGCACGGTCTTCGCCAGGTCGTCGTCGGCCGCCGCGGGGCGGGTGTCGAGGCCCAGCACCAGGTCGACGATGAAGGTCTGGCCCTCCTCGCGCTCCCGGGGGAAGACGCCATGGTGCCCACGGGCCTTGAGGCCGCGCAGCGCGACACGATCCACGCGAATCACTCCTGCTGTCGTTGGTCGGGCGGGCACACGGCCGGGTGCGGTCGACGCGCGTTGCCACCACTCGAATCTACCTGCGACCACCGACAGCGCCCGCCCACGGGCCTCGCTTGTGCCCGCCTACCCACTCAGGAGCCGTTCTCGTCGTCGTCCTCGTCGCCGGATTCGGCCAGAACGGGCGAACCGTGGTGCGCCCAGATCCGCCACCCGTCGGGGGTGCGGCGGAAGACGTTCGTCGCGACGACCAGCTGGCCGACGAGCGGACCCAGCTCGGCGCCGTCCTCGGCGGGGCCGCCGCTGAGGATGTTCTCGGTGCAGGTCACCAGGGCCGTCTCGCCGGCCACGGACACCTTCACATCGGTCAGGAAGAACTGGATGTACTCGGTGTTCGCCATGATCAGCGCGTACGAGCGGAGCACCTCGCCGCGGCCGGAAAGGACCGGCCAGCCCGGGTGCACGCAGGAGATCCCGCCGTACGCCTCGTCGAGCCACAGGTCGGAGATGGTCTCGAAGTCGCCGCGCTCCATCGCCTCGTAGAAGGCGGTGTTGGCCAGTTCGACCGCTTCCGTGTCGTTGGTGCGCGCGTCGCTCACAGGGCTCCCTCGACGGCGCGGGCGACCCGCACCGCGTCCGCGGTCGCCCGTACGTCGTGGACGCGTACCGCCCAGGCGCCCTCGTGCGCGGCGATGGCCGAGACGGCGGCGGTGGCCGCGTCCCGCTCGCGCGCCGGGGGCGGCGGCGCGCCCTCGGCGGCCAGGATGTGGCCGAGGAACCGTTTGCGCGAGGCGGCCACCAGCAGCGGGCGGCCCAGGGTGCGCAGGTCGGCCAGGTGGGCGACGAGGGCGAGGTCGTGCGGCGCCTGCTTGGCGAAGCCCAGGCCCGGGTCGACGATGATCCGCTCCGGTGCGATACCGGCCTCGACGACCGCCTCCAGGCGCGCGCGGAGCTCGGCGAGGACCTCGGCGACCACGTCGTCGTAGACGGCGAGGCTGTTCATGGTGTCGCTGAAGCCGCGCCAGTGCATGACGACGAACGCCACCTCGGCGGCGGCCACGGACGGCACCATCTCGGGGTCGGCGAGGCCGCCGCTGACGTCGTTGACCAGGACGGCGCCCGCCTCGACCGCCCGGCGTGCCACGGAGGCGCGCATGGTGTCGACGGAGACCGTCACCCCCTCGGCCGCCAGGCCGCGTACGACGGGGACGACCCGCCGCAGCTCCTCGTCCTCGTCGACGCGCGTGGCGCCGGGGCGCGTGGACTCACCCCCCACGTCCACCAGGTCGGCGCCCTGGGCGACCAGCTCCAGGCCGTGCTTGATGGCGGCCGTGGTGTCGAACCAGCGGCCGCCGTCGGAGAAGGAGTCGGGCGTCACATTGACGACCCCCATGACCGCACAGCGGTCCCACTCCGGCAGGCCCCGGGCCGTGCCACGCGCGCGCAACGTACTCATGCGTCCAGCCTAGGGGGTGTCTTGTCGATCAGGCCGGGCCCGCTGCGGCTCAGGCGGCGCGGACCTCGTGTTCCGCGCCGGGGCGGGGCAGGTGCGCGCAGGGGCGGGGCGCGGCGGCGGCGGTGCGGCGGCGGAAGGGCCGGGGGAGGGCGAGGTTCACGAAGCCCTCGGCCTGCATCGCGGCGAAACCGATGCGCGGCAGGTCGCGCGTGTTGCGGTACACCACGAAGCGGGGCTCCCAGCGGGGCCGGAACTTCGCGTTGAACTTGTACAGCGACTCGATCTGGAACCAGCGGGAGAGGAACACCAGCAGCCCCCGCCACACCCGCAGCACCGGGCCGGCGCCGAGCTTCTCGCCGCGCGCGAGGGCGGAGCGGAACATGGCGAAGTTCAGCGAGACCCGCTTGACGCCCAGCGTGGGCGCGGCCTGGAGGGCGGCGACGATCAGCAGCTCGTTCATGCCGGGGTCGGCGGACCGGTCGCGGCGCATCAGCTCCAGCGACATGCCGTCCGTGCCCCACGGCACGAAGTGGATGATCGCCTTCAGGTCGCCGTACGGGGAGCCGGCCGAGTCGTCGTCGTCCTTGTGGGCGGTGGCGATCACCGCCTCGCCGTCCGCCGGGTCGCCGATCCGGCCCAGGGCCATGGAGAAGCCGCGCTCGGTGTCGGTGCCGCGCCAGTCGGCCGCGGCGTGCCGTATGTGCTCCAGCTCGCCTTCCGTCAGGTCACGGGCGCGCCGGACCCGGGTCGTGTAGCCGTTGCGCTCGATGCGCTTGACCATCTGGCGCACGTTGCGCATGGCGCGCCCGGTGAGGGAGAAATCCGCGACGTCCACCACCGCCTCGTCCCCGAGCTCCAGCGCGTCCAGGCCGGTCTCGCGGGTCCAGACCTCGCCGCCCGTCTCGGAGCAGCCCATCACGGCCGGGGTCCAGGAGTGGGCCTTGGCCTCGTCCATGAACCGCTCGATGGCGCCGGGCCAGGCCTCGACGTCGCCGATCGGGTCGCCGCTGGCGAGCATCACGCCGGAGACGACCCGGTAGCAGACGGCCGCCTTGCCGCTGGGCGAGAAGACGACGCCCTTGTCGCGGCGGAGCGCGAAGTGGCCGAGCGAGTCCCGCCCGCCGTGCCGCTCCAGCAGTGCGCGCAGCCGGGCCTCGTCGTCCTCGGTGAGCCGGGCGACCGGGTGCTCGGGGCGGAAGGCCAGGTAGATGGTGGTGATGGCGGTGAGCAGGCCGAGCGCGCCGAGCGAGTAGCCGACCGTCCAGTCCACGCCGCCGCGGTAGCCGACGGGGCCCTCCACGCCGAGCAGGCCGTACAGGACGTGCTCCAGGCGGTCGCTCAGACTCGGGCTGCCGACGACCTTCCCGGGGTGGGCGCTGACGATGACCAGGCCCAGCGCGATGGAACCGGCGCCCATCAGGACGAAGTTGGCCAGCGCCTTCCAGCGGCTGCGCGGGTCGGGCAGGGCCGCGAACTCGCTGCGGTGGCGCAGCAGCAGCGCCAGCAGGACGAGCGAGAGCAGGCCGCCGATGACGGAGTGGCGGTAGACGAACTGGGCCACCGCGCCGACCGGCAGCAGGACCACCGCGGCGCGCCAGGCGCGGCGCTTGTGCCGCTTGAGGCCGTGCGCGAGCAGCAGGAGCAGCACACCGGCGCTGAGGGAGAGCGCCGCCGACAGCGGGCCCAGGGTGCCGGGGAGCACCTCGGCGATGGCGTGCATGCGGCTGGCCCGGAAGCGGGGGAAGACCCCGGCGGCGATGTCGATCAGGCCGATGGCCGTACAGGCCGTGCCCACCAGGGAGGGAACCTTCTCGGCGCGTGGTCCGCGCAGGACACGGCGCACCCGGCTCGGAACCGATCCCGACTTATCCCCATCTTTCGTGACAGACATCGTTTCCCGTAGCTCCGCGAGAGATTCCAGTGTTCCTTTCGGCCGCAGAATCGGTCGGCCGGAGACGTGCGCTCTCTAGGACGGCAGCCGGGGGAGGCGGGTTCATTCATCTCCGGGAAATTCTCGACGAAGAGGACCAGAACGACTCATGGGTCTGACCAGCAACAAGGTTCTGGCGCTGGCCGCGGTGGTCGCCGTGGGGCTGTTCGCCGCCACGGTGTGGCTGTGGCCCCGGCTGTCGCGCCGGGGCCTGCGCCCGGTGCTCGGCAGGGTCGGCCTGCTGCTCGCGACCCAGCTGGCGCTCTTCGCGTCGGTCGGCCTGGCCGCCAACAACTACTTCCTCTTCTACGGGTCCTGGGCCGACCTCTTCGGCCAGGAGCAGCAGATGGGCGTGGTCGTCGACCACTCGGCGGGCGGCAAGGCCGGCAAGTCCGTCAAGGTGGTCGCCGAGCTGAAGCCGGAAGGCGTGCCGGGCGGCGGGCGCCCCGCGGCGGCAGGGCAGGTCCAGAAGGTCCTCGTCGCCGGGGAGAAGTCGGGGATCACCAGCCCGGCGTACGTGTACCTGCCGCCGGAGTACTTCCAGCCGGCGTACGCGGACAGGACCTTCCCCGCGGCGGTCGTCCTGACCGGCTACCCGGGCACCGCCGAGAACCTCCTCAAGGGCCTGAAGTACCCGCGTACGGCGTACGAGCAGGTCAAGAGCGGGAAGATGCGGCCGATGGTGCTGGTGATGCTGCGGCCGACCGTGGCACCGCCCCGGGACACCGAGTGCGTCGACATCCCCGGCGGCCCGCAGACCGAGACCTTCTTCGCCGAGGACCTCCCGACGGCGGTGTCGGGCGCGTACCGCGTGGGCACGCAGCCGCGGAACTGGGGCTTCATCGGCAACTCGACCGGCGGCTACTGCGCCCTGAAGATCGCCCTGCACCACCCCGAGCGGTACGCGGCCGGGGCCGGCCTCTCCGCGTACTACAAGGCCGCCGAGGACGTCACGACCGGCGACCTCTTCAAGGGAGACCGGCGGCTGCGCGACCGCGCCGACCTGCTGTGGAGCCTGGACCACCTGCCGCAGGGGCGCTCGTCCTTCCTGGTGACCACGTCGAAGCAGGGCGAGGGGAACCTCAAGGGCACGCGCGCGTTCATCGCCAAGGTGAAGGCGCCCGCACGCGTGTCGTCGATCACCCTCGACAGCGGCGGGCACAACTTCACCACCTGGAACCGCGAGATCCCGCCCGCCCTGGTGTGGCTGAGCGGCCGGCTGAGCGCTAGCTGACCGTCTCCACGTCCACGTCCGTACGGGGGACGTCGCGCGCGTCCGCGGCCGTCGAGCGGCGCAGCGCCTCGTGCAGCCGGGCCGGGGTCAGCACGCCGAGGAAGCGGCCCCGCTCCTCGCGGTCGATGACCGCGATCCAGCCCGCGTCGTGCTGGAGCATCGTGGCGAACGCCTGCTTGAGCGAGGCGCCGACGGGCAGCCACGCCTCCATGCGGCGCGCGTGGTCGCGTACCAACCCCTTGCCGCGCGCGGCGACGTCGGCGGAGATCCAGCCGTGCAGGTTGTCCTCGTGGTCCAGGACGACGGCCCAGCGGGAGTCGAGCGTGCGGGGGAGCGGGTCGTCCAGGTGGACCACCGGCGGCTGTTCGAGGTCGCCCGGCTCGATCGGGGTGACGGAGAGCCGCTTGAGGCCCCGGTCCGCGCCGACGAAGTCGGCGACGTACGGCGTGGCGGGGGCGCCGAGCACGGTGGCCGGGGTGTCCAGCTGCTCGATCCTGCCGTGCCCGTAGACGGCGATGCGGTCGCCGAGCCGGACGGCCTCCTCGATGTCGTGCGTGACGAACAGGACCGTCTTGCGCATCTGCGACTGGAGCTTGAGGAACTCGCTCTGCAGCCGCTCCCGCACCACCGGGTCGACCGCCCCGAACGGCTCGTCCATCAGCAGCACCGGCGGGTCGGCGGCCAGGGCGCGGGCCACGCCGACGCGCTGGCGCTGGCCGCCGGAGAGCTGGTCGGGGTAGCGGTCGCCGTACGTGGCCGGGTCGAGCCCCACGAGGTCGAGCAGTTCGGCGGCGCGGGCGCGGGCCCGGTCGCGCCGGGTGCCGAGGAGGTGGGGCACGGTCGCGGTGTTCTCCAGCACCGTCTTGTGCGGGAAGAGGCCCACCTGCTGGATGACGTAGCCGATCCGGCGGCGCAGCCGGACGGGGTCGACGGCGGAGATGTCCTGGCCGTCGACGAGGATGCGGCCCCCGGTCGGCTCGATGAGCCGGTTGACCATCTTCATCGTGGTGGTCTTGCCGCAGCCGGACGGGCCGACGAGCGTGACCAGTTCGCCCTCGGCCACCTCGAACGACAGGTCGTCGACGGCGGTCGTGCCGTCGGGGTACCGCTTCGTCACACGCTCGAATCGGATCATGGTTCCCCCATTGTGGCCGGTGCGGTGTGAAGGCCATGGTGCCGTGGTGTGGCGGTGCGGGGTGATTGTCGGTGGCGGGGGTTAGGGTCGTTGGCGGGTCGAACTGGCGAACGGGGGTGAGCGGGTGAGTGCGGCGTCGAGCTGCTTGGCGGCCAACGACTGGATCTGCGCGGAGTACGTCCGCTCCCGCGCCCAGGAGCTGACCGACGCGACCGTCCAGCACGTGTGGATCACCGTCGTGTCGGTGCTGATCGGGTTGGCCGTGGCGTTCCCGCTGGCGCTGCTGGTGCGCGCCCGGCCGCGGTGGGCGGGACCGGTGCTCGGGCTGACGACCGTGCTCTACACGATCCCGTCGCTGGCGATGTTCTCGCTGCTGCTGCCGCTCTTCGGGCTGTCGGCAGCCCTCGTGGTGACGGGCCTGGTGCTCTACTCGCTCACGATCCTGGTACGCAACATCCTGGCCGGGCTCGCGGCCGTGCCCGACGAGACGCGCGAGGCGGCCCGCGGCATGGGGTACGGGCGTGGGCGCCTGCTGTGGGAGGTCGAACTGCCGCTGGCGCTCCCGGCCGTGATGGCGGGCGTACGGATGGCGACGGTGTCCACCATCGCCCTGACGACGGTCGGCGCCCTCGTCGACTACGGCGGGCTCGGCACGCTCATCACGGGCGGGCTGAAGAGCTACTTCAAGGCGCAGGTGCTCACGGCGTCGGTGCTGTGCGTGCTGCTGGCGGTCGTGGCGGACCTGCTGCTGCTCGGCGCGCAGCGGCTGCTCACCCCCTGGGCGCGTACGCGTACGGGAAAGGCGGGCTGAGGCGTGGGTGCGGTGGCCGACTCCTGGACGTGGCTGACGACCGGGGCCAACTGGCAGGGTGAGAGCGGGGTGTGGCACCGGCTCGGCGAGCACCTGTACTTCAGCGGGGTGTCCCTGCTGATCGCGTGCCTCGTCGCCCTGCCCCTGGCGCTCTGGCTCGGGCACATCGGCAAGGGCGGGGCCCTCGCCGTCAACCTCTCCAACGTGGGGCGGGCGGTGCCCACGCTGGCGGTGCTCGTGCTGCTGACGCTCACTCCGCTGGGGCGCCACGGCGACCTGCCGGTGATCCTCGCCCTGGTGCTCTTCGCGGTGCCGCCGCTGCTCACCAACGCGTACCTCGGGATGCGCGAGGTCGACCGGGCGGTGGTGGAGGCGGCGCGCGGCATGGGGATGTCCGGGGGCCAGCTCTTCCGGAAGGTGGAACTGCCGCTCGCCTTCCCGATGGTGATGACCGGTCTGCGGTCGGCGACGGTCCAGGTGATCGCCACCGCGACGCTCGCCGCGATGGCCGGCCAGGGCGGCCTCGGCCGGATCATCACGGCGGGTTTCAACACGTACGACACCGCGCAAGTGGTCGCGGGGGCGCTGATCGTCGGGGTGCTCGCCCTGGCGGTCGAGGGCCTGCTGGTGCTCGCCGGCCGGGTCCTGGACCCGGGGCGGCGGAGCGACGTATCCCTATCCGGACGGAGAACGTGATGAGTAGGACCTCGCGCCTGGCGGGTGCGGTACTGGCCGTGGCGGCGCTGACCGGGGGGCTCGCCGCGTGCGGGGGCGACAGCCTGGAGAAGCGGAAGGGCGGCGCGGACGCCGCCTCGGCCCGCGGCGGCGGCGACAAGGGCACGCTGGTCGTCGGCTCGGCCGGCTTCACCGAGTCCAGCGTGCTGGCGGAGCTGTACGCGCAGGTGCTGAAGGACGCCGGATACACCACCTCCATCAGGACCGTGGAGAACCGGGAACTGTACGAACCCGCCCTGGAGAAGGGCGAGATCGACGTCGTACCGGAATATGCGGCTACGCTTGCGGAATTCCTCAACGCGAAGGTGAACGGACCGAAGGCGTCGGAGGAGAAGCCGGTCGCCTCCAGCGATGTCACCGCCACCGTCGCGGCGCTGGAGAAGCTCGCCTCTCCGCGCGGACTGAAGGTGCTCCCGGTCGGTGGGGCGGTGGATCAGAACGCCTTCGCCGTGTCCAGGGAATTCGCCGAGAAGAACAAGCTCAAGACCCTTTCCGACCTCGGTGCCTCGAAGCTGAAGGTGAAGATCGCGGCGGGCGACGAGTGCGAGATCCGGCCGTTCTGCGCGCCGGGCCTGAAGAAGACGTACGGCATCGACGTGGCGGGCATCGACCCCAAGGGCGTCGGTACGACGCAGGCCAAGCAGGCCGTCAAGAACGGCATCGACCAACTGGTGCTGACGACCACGACGGACGCCACCCTGGAGCAGTTCGGGCTGGTGCTGTTGGAAGACGACAAGAAGCTGCAGAACGCCGACAATGTGCTGCCGGTCGTCAATGCGAAGGACGCCGGTTCGGCGGAGATAGCCGCCGCGCTCGACAAGATCACGAAGGTGTTGACGACCGAGGATCTCGTGGAGTTGAACCGGAAGGTGGACGCCGAGCGGGCAAAGCCGGTGGACGCGGCCCGGGCTTACCTGGAGGAGAAGGGGCTGATCGGGAAGTAGGCCGACCGGAAAGGCCGGCCGGTGGCGAAACATTGCCGGGCCTGTCCCCCAAACGGAGTCTACGCACGGTAAATTTCAGGCCATGCCACGTGGACGCCACCGCCATTCCCCACCCCTGCACCGGCTGCTGCCGCCGTCGGCGGTCGCCGGCGCTTCGGTTCTCTGTGCCGGAGGCGCCTGGCTCTTCGCGGATCCGCTGGTCCTGCGGCTGCTGGCGGCCGCCGCCGCCGTGGGGGCCGTCACCGGAGCCGTTCTGATGCGCAGGTGGGACCGGGCGGCCGGCCGGCGTGTCGCCGAGCTGACCCGGGCCCGCGCGGGCGATCAGTGGCGCACCGAGGAGCGGATCGCGGAGCTGGAGGCGGACCTGGAGGAGTCGCGCGAGCTGCGCGTCCGGCTGGAGGCGAAGCTGCGGGCCAAGCGCGTCGAGCTGGCGGGGCTGCGCAACGAGCACGCCGGGCTGCTGCGCCGGTACGCCACCGCCGAGACCGAGCGGGCCAGCGCGCTGGAGGGCCGTCGGCAGCTCGCGCTGGAGGCCGCGGCGCCGGCCGCCCGAGCCGCCCGGGAGCTGCCCGCCGCGGCCTCGACGCCGACCCCGGCCGCGTACCTCCAGGCCGCCAGGGCCCTGGAGAACCTCGCGCGGAACGCCGCCGTCCAGGAGGCCGGGCGCGCCGCGCGGCGGTCCCCGGAGGCACCCGCCGTCGACGAGGGCGCCGCCGACGAGGCCACCGCGGCCGACGCCCACCAGGCCACCGCCCACGAGGCCGCGGCCCCGGAGGCCGAGGGCCCCGGTGCCGCGTCCGCGATGCGCCCGGTCCCGCCGACCGCCGCGATCGCCCCGCAGGCGGCGCAGTGGCGTCCGGCGCCGCGCCTCCAGGGCGGCTTCGACTTCTTCGGCACCCAGACGCGGAAGAAGGCCCCGGCGGCCATCGAGACCGTCCAGCACGAGGACCTGGCCGACGTCGTCGGCGAGGAGGCCCTCGCCGTACGGCGGCGGGAGGAGCGCGCGGTCGGCAAGGTCATCGACCTGACGGCGCACGACGAGACCGAGCAGCTCGACGTGGTGGAGCTGCGGCGCGACGCCGCCTCCTGACCGCCGGTCCGGCCCCGGACTCGACCGCCGGTCCGGCCCCGGACTCGACTGCCCGGCCACTCGACCGCCGGGCCGCCCGGCCGGGCTACTTGTCGATGTCGCCGACGACGAAGAAGAACGACCCCAGGATCGCCACCATGTCCGCGACGAGCGTGCCCGGCAGCAGCTCCACCAGCGCCTGGATGTTGTTGTACGACGCCGAGCGCAGCTTCAGCCGGTACGGCGTCTTGTCGCCCTTGGACACCAGGTAGTAGCCGTTGAGCCCGAGAGGGTTCTCGGTCCAGGCGTACGTGTGGCCCTCCGGCGCCTTCAGGACCTTCGGCAGCCGCTGGTTGATCGGCCCCGGCGGCAGCTCCGCGAGCCGGTCGAGGCAGGCGTCGGCGAGGTCCAGGGAGTTGTGCGTCTGCTCCAGCAGGCACTCGAAGCGGGCCAGGCAGTCGCCCTCCTCGCGGGTGACGACCTTCAGGGTGTCCTGGAGGTCGCCGTACGCGAGGTACGGCTCGTCGCGCCGCAGGTCGAAGTCGACACCGGACGCGCGGGCCAGCGGGCCGCTGACGCCGTACGCGTGCACGATCCCGGGCGCCATGACGCCGACGCCGCGGGTGCGGCCGCGGAAGATCTCGTTGCCGAGGACGAGGCGGTCGTACACGTCCATGCGGGAGCGGATCGCCGCCACCGCCTGCCGGGCCCGGCCGAGCCAGCCGGCGGGCAGGTCCTCCTTGAGGCCGCCCACCCGGTTGAACATGTAGTGGATCCGGCCGCCGGAGACCTCCTCCATCACGTGCTGGAGGTCCTCGCGCTCGCGGAAGGCGTGGAAGATCGGGGTGATACCGCCCAGTTCGAGGGGGTACGAGCCGAGGAACATCAGGTGGTTGAGCACCCGGTTCAGCTCCGCGAGCAGGGTGCGCGTCCACACGGCGCGCTCCGGGACCTCCATGCCGAGCATCCGCTCGACGGCCATGACGACACCGAGCTCGTTGGAGAACGCCGACAGCCAGTCGTGGCGGTTGGCCAGCATGATGATCTGACGGTAGTCACGCGCCTCGAAGAGCTTCTCCGCGCCGCGGTGCATATAGCCGACGACCGGCTCGGCATGCTGGATCAGCTCGCCGTCCAGCACGAGCTTCAGGCGCAGCACGCCGTGCGTGGAGGGGTGCTGGGGCCCGATGTTCAGCACCATGTCGGTGCTTTCCGCGGCACCGCCGATGCCGACCGTGGTCTCCGTCATGCCGGACAGTATCCCTCCCCGGGCACGTGCTGGAGCAGCCAGGTGAAGTCCCCGAGTCCGCCCCGCGCCGTGAGCTCCGCGGCCTCCCCGGCGGCGGCGAGGGCGCGTACGTACCCGGCGGGGTCGCTCCGCGCCAGGTCGAGGGCGGGCCGGCCCCCGGCGACACCGAGCCGCCGCAGCGCCTCCCGCTGCGAGACCAGCTCCACCGGGCCCGCTCCGCACGCCGCCGCGCAGGCGTCCAGCGCCACGTGCGCCGTGATGTCGCACGAGCCGTCCGGCACCGGCTCCACCTCGCGGCCCGCGCGGAAGCCGGTCAGCGTGCCGAAGGGCGGCCGGGCCTCCCGCACGTGGGCGTAGTCGACCGCCACCGCCAGGCCGGCGTCGAGGCAGCCCACCGCGCGCGCCCAGGCCTCGTCGCGCGGGCGGCCGATCTCGGCGCGCTCGCCCGGCTCCCGCAGCGGCCACCAGCGGGCCAGCCACTCCGCGTCGGCCCCCACGACCGGCGGGCCCAGCCGCTCGGTGCCGTCCGGCGCCACCTCCACGTACCGGGGCGTGCCCGCATCGTCCACTTCGGCGACGTCCACCGGCACGTTGTCGAGCCACTCGTTGGCGAACAGCAGCCCGCGTACCCCGGACGGCAGGTCCGGCCCCCACTCCACGCGCGGGTCCAGTCCCTCCGGCCGGGCCGCGCGCTCGACGGCGTACGCCCGTACGAGAAGGTCCGCCGCCGCAGCCGGCAGCGCCGCCAGCGCCCCCGTCAGCAGCTCGCCGCGCCCCGCCCCCACGTCCACCAGTGCGACCTCGTCCGTGCCGAGCTCCTCCGCGACACGCGCCAGCAGCCGGGCGACCGCCCCGGCGAACAGCGGTGAGGCGTGCACCGACGTACGGAAGTGCCCCGCGGGCCCCTCGGGGCGCAGGTAGAAGCCGTCGGGCCCGTACAGCGCGCGTTCCGCGGCCGCCCGCCAGCCCGTCCACCGACTCGGCCCCCGGCCGGTCCCCTGACTCGTCCGAGCCGTCTCATCCGTCACGGGCACCAGTCTCCTCCGGCCTCTCCGCCCCGCCCCCTCCACCCTGCCCTCTCCACCCTGCGGAGTAGGGCCCCCTCCCATTGATGGGACCTCCGGTTGACCCCTGCACCTATTCCGTTTCCCTACGCTGGGTGACGTGCACCGCCTCTACGACTTCATCCGCAGACACCCGACGGGCGTCGACGGCTTCTGGGCTGTGATGCTCCTGGGGTTCTCCATGCTGTGGGTGGCCACGGTCCCCGTAGGCGCCAAGCCCGCCCTGGTGGCCGCCGGGATCGTCCTGCTGCTCTGTCTCGCCGTGGCGCTGCGCCGCCGCTGGCCCGACAAGATGCTGCTGCTCGTCGCCGGCATCGGCGTGGCCCAGCTCGTGCTCGACATCGCGACGAACCCGGCCGACTTCGCGATGCTCGTCGTCATCTACACCGTGGCCGCGCAGAGCGACGGCCCGCGGTGGGCGTCCCGCCTCGCGCTCGTCGGCGGCGTGAGCGCGGCCCCGCTGGCGCAGCTGCGCTGGCCCGTCGAGAACGTCTCGACCGCCGGGCAGGTGTTCTTCACCGTCGTGTTGAGCGTGCCCTTCGTGCTGGCCTGGGTGCTCGGCGACTCGATGCGCACCCGTCGCGCGTACTTCGCACAGCTGGAGGAGCGCGCCACCCGCCTGGAGAAGGAGCGCGAGGCCCAGGCCAAGGTCGCCGTCGCCGCCGAGCGCGCCCGGATCGCCCGCGAGCTGCACGACGTCGTCGCCCACAACGTCTCCGTCATGGTCGTCCAGGCGGACGGCGCCGCGTACGTCCTCGACACCTCGCCCGACCTGGCCAAACAGGCCCTGGAGACCATCTCCACCACCGGCCGCCAGGCGCTCGCCGAGATGCGCCGGCTGCTCGGCATCCTGCGCACCGGCGAGCCGCAGGACTCCGAGGACTACGTGCCGCAGCCCGACGTCCAGCAGATCGGGGACCTGGTGGAACAGGTCCGCAGCGCGGGCCTCGCCGTCGACTTCCGCATCGAGGGCACCCCGCGCCCGCTGCCGAGCGGCGTCGAGCTCACCGCGTACCGCATCGTCCAGGAGGCGCTCACCAACACCCGCAAGCACGGCGGCCCGGACGTCGGGGCGAGCGTGCGGCTGGTCTACTTCGACGACGGACTCGGTCTGCTGGTCGAGGACGACGGCCGGGGCGCGTCGCACGAGCTGTACGAGGACGGCGGCGCCGACGGCCGGGGTCACGGCCTGATCGGCATGCGCGAGCGCGTCGGGATGGTCGGCGGCACGCTGGACGCCGGGCCGCGGCCCGGCGGCGGCTTCCGGATCAGCGCCCTGCTCCCCCTCAAGCCCGCCCACTGAAGCTCACTGAAGCCCACTGAAGTCCACTGAATCCGTACGGACCTAAGGAATCGCATGTCCATCCGCGTGATGCTCGTCGACGACCAGGTGCTGCTGCGCACCGGCTTCCGCATGGTGCTGGCCGCCCAGCCGGACATGGAGGTCGTCGCGGAGGCGGGCGACGGGGCCGAGGCGATCGACGTCCTGCGGTCCACGGCCGTGGACGTCGTCCTCATGGACGTACGGATGCCCCGCCTGGACGGGGTGGAGGCCACGCGCCGCATCTGCGCCGAGCCGGGCGCGCCGCGCGTGCTGATCCTGACCACCTTCGACCTGGACGAGTACGCCTTCTCCGGCCTGAAGGCGGGCGCCAGCGGCTTCATGCTCAAGGACGTGCCGCCCGGGGAGCTGCTCAGCGCCATCCGGGCG
Organism: Streptomyces sp. NPDC045431; assembly: GCF_040646655.1. NCBI lineage: Bacteria > Bacillati > Actinomycetota > Actinomycetes > Kitasatosporales > Streptomycetaceae > Streptomyces > Streptomyces sp. NPDC045431. Next base: position 43,739 of record NZ_JBEZAQ010000022.1, on the reverse strand, counting down.
GTGCACAGCGGCGACGCGGTGGTCGCGCCGTCGACGACCCGGCGGCTGCTGGACCGTTTCTCCCCGATGCTGCCCTCCGCCGCCAAGGACCCGCGCGACAAGACCCTGGAGAAGCTCACCGAGCGGGAGCGCGAGGTGATGATGCTCGTCGCGCAGGGTCTGTCGAACGGTGAGATCGCGGGGCGGCTGGTGCTCTCGGAGGCCACCGTCAAGACGCATGTCGGCCGCATCCTCACCAAGCTCGGGCTGCGGGACCGGGTGCAGGTGGTGGTCCTCGCGTACGAGACGGGCCTGGTACGGGCCGGGGGCCGCTGAGCGCCGCCCCGCGCGCCCGCCCGTCAGCGCAGCACCGTCTCCAGGAAGTCACTGCCGATGCGGGCGACGGCGGCCACGTCCAGCTGGTGCAGGACGTACCGGCCGCGGCGGCGCACGGTGACGAGCTGGGCCTTCTTCAGGACGGCGAGGTGGCGCGAGACCTCCGGCGGGGTGATGCCGTACAGCTCGGCCAGCTCGCTGTTGGTGTACGCGGCACGGGCCAGCGCCCGGCACATGCGCATGCGCATGGGGTGGGCCAGCGCCTCCATGCGGAGGTGGAGCAGCTCCACGGAGGCGGGGCCGGCCAGTTCCGGCGCGCCGACGGGGTAGTGGACGACGGGGCGCCAGCCGGGGGCGTGCAGCACCCACAGGTGGGGCCAGCCGAAGCTGGACGGCACGAAGGTGACTCCGGTGCCGGCGGCGGTGGTCCGGCCGTCGGTGAGCTTGTCGACCACGATGCGCCGCACGCCCGCGCCCCCGCCTCCGTTCACGCCCCCGCCCTCGCCCTCGTCGAGGCTCACGGCGGGCGACACGGCGCGCAGCACCTCCGGCAGGCCCTTGCGGCGCAGCAGCTCGGTCTTGTGGCGGGCGTCGGCGGCGAGGGCGGGCTGGACGCGGCGCCAGGTGTCGGCGAAGAAGGCCTGGTCGCAGTCCTCGAAGAGGCGGCGCAGCCAGGCGCGTACGCCCGCGGGGTCGGCGAGCAGGCGGCGGGTGAACTCCAGCTGCCGGGGGCCGCGGCTGGCGGCGAGTTCGAGGGCGCGTTCGCGGCGGACGGGGCCCCCGGCCGCGTAGTGCGCGGAGCAGGTGAACTCCAGGGCGGCGGCCAGGAAGCGGTCCTCGTCCAGCGCGTCGAGCAGGTCGAGCTCCTCGGCCAGCGTGGCGCCGGTGCGGCCGTCGCCGCCCCGTACTCCGGCGAACGGCATGTGGACGTCCGAGAACGTCGTCGTCCACAGGAAGTTCGCCTCGTGCAGCCGGTCGGCGAGGTCCGGCTTGAGCGCGGCGGCGGTGGCGGTCGCCCAGCCGTGCAGCCCGGGATGGTGCCCCGGCTCGGCCAGGGCGTGCAGCGCCACGCCCAGCTCGGCGAGGGGCGAGATGTCGAAGACGATGCGCTCGGGCGGCAGGCCCGTGATGTCGATGCTCACGCTCACGCCCCCATGGTGAGGGCTGCCGCGCCCCGCCACGCGCCAGTTGACGCCCCTCGTCAATCGATACGCATCGGAGGGGCGGAGTGCGGACCCTGGAGCGCATGAACGCCCTGCACCAGCACCTCCTGGACACCTACCGCTCGGCCCAGCTCGGCACCCCGCCCCCGCCGCTCCCGGGCGCGCACGACTGGCGCGCCCTGCGCGCGGCCCGCGAGCACCGCCGCTTCCTCAAGGTGCTCAGGGGTGTGCCGGTGCACCTGTCGCGTGCGGCCCGGACGACGGCCCGGACGACGGCCCGGACTATTGGCCGGCCACCCGCCCCATGAAGTCCCGCGCCGCGTCCACCACGTCCTGGCGCGACCACTCCAGGCCCGGTGCCGCGACCATGACCTCCGTGACCGCGACGCCCGGCGGACCGGCCGGGCCCGGGTCCGCCCAGGCGCGGAAGAGGGTGACGCCCGTCTCCTCGGCCTGGCGGACGCCCGCCTCCGTGAGGGCCTCCGGCTCGTACGGCAGCCACACCTGGAACTGGTGCGTGTGCGGGGTCTCCGGGTGCACCCGGAACCACGGCGCCGCCCCCGCGAAGCCCTCCCGCAGCGCCTCCGCCACCACGCGCGCGTGCGCCACGTACGACGGCAGCCGCGGCAGCTCCCGCTCCAGGCCCAGCAGCGCCGACAGCGCCGCCGGGAACTGCTGGAACAGCTGGCCCCCGTACCGGTGGCGCCACGCCCGGGCCTCCTCCACCAGCGGCTCGGGCCCGGCCAGGACGGCGCCGGACAGCCCGCCGAGCGACTTGTAGAAGGAGACGTACACGCTGTCGGCGAGTCCCGCTATCTCGGAGAGCTCCCGCCCGAACCAGGGAGCGCACTCCCACAGCCGCGCGCCGTCGAAGTGCACCACCGCATCCCGCTCCCGCGCGGCCTCCACCACCGCCACCAGCTCGTCCCAGTGCGGCAGTACGAAGCCGGCGTCGCGCAGCGGCAGCTCCAGCATCAGCGTGCCGAAGGGCTCGTCGAGGTCCCGGACCTCCTCGGCGGTGGGCAGCCGGGGCGCGCGCGTCGGGTGGACGGTCCGCAGCCCGGTGAGCGCCGTGAGGGCGCGGCGCTCGTGCACCTCGGGGTGCGCCAGCGGGTGGAGCGCGACGACCGGGTTGCCGGTGCGCGCCGCCCAGCACCGCAGCGCCACCTGCTGCGCCATGGTCCCGGTGGGGAAGTACGCCGCGGCCGGGAACCCCAGCAGCGCCGCCACTCGCCGCTCCAGGGTCTCGACGACCCGGTCGCCGTACACGTCGACCGGTTCGGACAGGTCGTGGACGCCGCCCGCGTCCCGCGCGAGCGCGCTCAGCCGCTCCGCGAGCGTCGTCTCCGAGGCGTACCGCCACAGGACCTTCTCGGACGCCCGCCACGCGGCGGTCCGCCGCGCCTTCTCGTCACCTTGATCGCTCATGGTCCGATCATCACACCGCCGGTCACGCCCTGTGGACAGTCGGCAAGCGGAACGAAACGCTGGCGTAGCATGACCAGAAATCGTCCGGTACCCCCCGCGGACTGGAACGGAAGGCCGTCGCCCGCGTGAACGCTTCGCAACCCCGCCCCGCCCGGCTCACCGTCGGCGTCGTAGGCGCCGGCCGGGTGGGCCCCGCCCTCGCCGCGGCCCTGCGGCTCGCCGGACACCGCCCGGTGGCCGTCTCGGGCGTCTCCGACGCGTCCGTGCGGCGCGCCGCCGAGTTCCTGCCCGACGTGCCGCTCGTGCCGCCCGCGCAGGTCCTGGAGCGGGCCGACCTGGTGCTGCTGACCGTCCCCGACGACGTCCTGCCCGGCCTGGTGCAGGGGCTGGCCGAGACCGGAGCCGTACGCCCCGGGCAGCTCCTGGTGCACACCTCCGGGCGGTACGGCACCGCCGTGCTCGACCCGGCCCGCCGGGCCGGAGCGCTGCCGCTCGCCCTGCACCCCGTCATGACCTTCACCGGCACCGCCGTCGACGTCCAGCGGCTGGCCGGCTGCTCCTTCGGCGTCACCGCCCCAGAGGAGCTGCGGCTCGCCGCCGAGGCGCTCGTCATCGAGATGGGCGGCGAGCCCGAGTGGATCGACGAGGCCGCCCGCCCCCTCTACCACGCGGCCCTCGCCCTCGGCGCGAACCACCTCGTCACCCTGGTGGCCCAGTCCATGGAACTGCTCCGCAAGGCGGGCGTCGGCGCCCCCGACCGGATGCTCGGCCCGCTCCTCGGCGCCGCCCTGGACAACGCCCTGCGCTCCGGGGACGCCGCCCTGACCGGCCCCGTCGCGCGCGGCGACGCCGGCACGGTCGCGGCCCACATCTCCGAGCTGCGCGCGCACGCGCCCGCCGCCGTCGCGGGCTACCTCGCCATGGCGCGTACGACGGCGGACCGGGCACTCGCGGCCGGCCTGCTCAAGCCCGAGCTCGCCGAGGACCTGCTGGACGTCCTCGCGGACGGGTCCGCGGACGGTCCCACCGGCCAGGAAGGCGCCGAGGGCGCGGAAGGAGACAGCGGCCGATGAGCCAGGACTTCGAACCGATCACCACCCGCGACGAGCTGGGGTACGCCCTCGACCACTTCGCGCCCCGGGGCCGTACGGCCGTCGTCATGACCATGGGCGCCCTCCACGAGGGCCACGCCACCCTGGTCCGCGCCGCCCGCAGGCACGTCGGCAAGCAGGGGTACGTCCTGGTCACCGTCTTCGTGAACCCGCTCCAGTTCGGCGCGGGCGAGGACCTCGACCGCTACCCCCGCACCCTGGACGCCGACCTCAAGACCGCCGAGCAGGCAGGCGCCGACGCCGTGTTCGCCCCCTCCGTCGAGGAGATGTATCCCGACGGGCGGCCCGAGATCCGGATCACCGCGGGCCCCATGGGCGAGCGGCTGGAGGGCGCCTCCCGCCCCGGCCACTTCGACGGCATGCTCACCGTCGTCGCCAAGCTCCTCCACCTCACCCGCCCCGACGCGGCGTTCTTCGGCCAGAAGGACGCCCAGCAGCTCGCCCTGATCCGCCGCATGGTCCGCGACCTGAACTTCCCGGTGGAGATCGTCGGCGTGGAGACCGTCCGCGAGCCCGACGGCCTGGCCCTCTCCAGCCGCAACCGCTACCTGTCGCCCCCCGAGCGGCGCACCGCCCTCGCGCTCTCCGCCGCGCTCTTCGCCGCCCGCGACCGGCTCGCCGCCCAGGTGGCGCTGCGCGCCCGCGCCGAGACGCTGCCCGCCTCCGAGAGCCGCGCCGCGGCCCTGTCCAAGCTGGGCGAGTCACGCGCGGCGGCCGACGCCCACGCGGTGGCGGCGCTGGCGGCGGCGGGTCCGGGCGGCGCGGACGCGGTTCGGGCGGCGGCCCGCGCGGTACTCGACGAGGCGGCCAAGCGCACCCCGCCCCTCGTCCTCGACTACCTCGCCCTGGTCGACCCGGCCGACTTCACCGACGTCCCCGACGAGTACACCGGGGAGGCGATCCTGGCCGTGGCCGCCAAGGTCGGCACGACCCGGCTCATCGACAACCTTCCCCTCACCTTCGGAGCCCCCGCATGACCGGCATACGCCTCCAGGCCCCCGCCCCCGGCTGGGCCATCGACGCCGACGTCGTCGTGGTCGGCTCCGGCGTCGCGGGCCTGACGGCCGCCCTGCGCTGCACGGCCGCGGGCCTGCGTACGGTCGTCGTCACCAAGGCCCGCCTCGACGCCGGCTCCACCCGCTGGGCCCAGGGCGGCATCGCCGCGGCCCTCGGCGAGGGCGACACCCCGGAGCAGCACCTCGACGACACGCTCGTCGCGGGTGCGGGCCTGTGCGACGAGGAGGCCGTCCGCGCCCTGGTCACCGAGGGCCCCGACGCCGTACGCCGCCTGATCGCCACCGGCGCGCGGTTCGACACCGACGAGGCCGGCACCATCGAGCTCACCCGCGAGGGCGGCCACCACCGCCGCCGCATCGCGCACGCGGGCGGCGACGCGACGGGCGCCGAGATCTCCCGAGCCCTGGTCGACGCGGTCCGCGACCGCGCCGTCCGCACCGTCGAGAACGCGCTCGTGCTGGACCTCCTCACCGACGCCGAAGGCCGTACGGCCGGGGTCACGCTCCACGTCATGGGCGAGGGCCAGCACGACGGCGTCGGCGCCGTCCACGCCCCGGCCGTCGTCCTCGCCACCGGCGGCATGGGCCAGGTCTTCTCCGCCACCACCAACCCCGCCGTCTCCACCGGCGACGGTGTCGCCCTCGCGCTCCGCGCCGGGGCGGAGGTCAGCGACCTGGAGTTCGTGCAGTTCCACCCCACCGTCCTCTTCCTCGGACCCGAGGCGGAGGGCCAGCAGCCCCTCGTCTCCGAGGCGGTACGCGGCGAGGGCGCGTACCTGGTCGACGCCGACGGCGTCCGCTTCATGGTCGGGCAGCACGAGCTGGCCGAGCTCGCCCCCCGCGACATCGTCGCCAAGGGCATCATGCGCCGCATGCGCGAGCAGGGCGCCCACCACATGTACCTCGACGCCCGCCACTTCGGTGCCGAGATGTGGGCCTCCCGGTTCCCGACGATCCTCGCCGCCTGCCGCTCCCACGGCATCGACCCGGTCACCGAGCCGATCCCGGTCGCCCCGGCGGCGCACTACGCCTCCGGCGGCGTCCGCACCGACCTGTCCGGCCGCACCACCGTGCCCGGCCTGTACGCGTGCGGTGAGGTCGCCTGCACCGGCGTCCACGGCGCCAACCGCCTCGCGTCGAACTCCCTCCTGGAGGGCCTGGTCTTCGCCGAGCGCATCGCCGACGCCGTCGCGAAGGACCGCGCCGCGCACGCCGGGACCGGGTCGCGCACGCCGGCCCCGCACCCCGCCCCCACCCTGCTGCCGCTGCTCGACCCCACCTGCCGCGCCACCCTCCAGCACGTCATGACGGCGGGCGCCGGAGTGCTGCGCTCCGCCGCGAGCCTCGCCGAGGCGGCCGAGCGGCTGGACGCCATCCACGGCGAGGCGGTGAGCGGCGGCCGCAAGGCCGCCGAGCCCGGCGTCGAGTCCTGGGAGACCACGAATCTCCTCTGTGTCGCCCGCGTGCTCGTCGCGGCCGCCCGCCGCCGCGAGGAGACCCGCGGCTGCCACTGGCGCGAGGACCACCCGGACCGCGACGACACGGCGTTCCGCCGCCACCTCGTCGTACGGCTCGGTCCCGACCGGACCCTGGACGTCCGCCCCACCGACACCCAAGACTTCCCTCCGACCGTCGCCGAAGCCCCCCAGGAGCCGTAACCGTGAGCACGCCCGAAGAACGCCCGCAGCCCGTGGACGTCCCCCTGATCAACATCGGTGCGCCGGCCGCGTCCGGCGGTGGCTGCGGCGACGGCTGCGGCTGTGGTGATGCCGCCTTCGACGAGGCTGAGTACGAGTGCGGCCTCGACCCCGCGCTCGCCGCGCTGCTGGTGAACGCCGGCCTCGACCCCGTACTCGTCGAGGACGTCGCCTACCGCGCGATCGAGGAGGACCTGGACGGCGGCGTGGACGTCACCACCGTCGCGACGGTCCCGGAGGACGCGGTCGCCACCGCCGACTTCACCGCGCGCGAGGCGGGCGTGGTCGCGGGCATCCACATCGCCGAGGCGATCATGTCCGTGGTCTGCACCCAGGAGTTCGCGGTCGAGCGGCACGTCGAGGACGGCGACCGCGTGGAGGCCGGGCAGAAGCTGCTGTCCGTCACCACCCGCACCCGCGATCTGCTCACCGGCGAGCGCTCCGCGCTCAACATCATGTGCCGTCTCTCCGGCATCGCCACCGCCACCCGCGCGTGGGCGGACGCCCTGGAGGGCCACAAGGCGAAGGTCCGCGACACCCGCAAGACCACGCCCGGGCTGCGCGCCCTGGAGAAGTACGCCGTGCGCTGCGGCGGCGGCGTCAACCACCGCATGTCGCTGTCCGACGCCGCGCTCGTCAAGGACAACCACGTCGTCGCGGCCGGCGGCGTCGCGGAGGCGTTCAAGGCCGTGCGCGAGCAGTTCCCCGACGTGCCGATCGAGGTCGAGGTGGACACCCTCCACCAGGTCCGCGAGGTCCTGGAGGCGGGCGCCGACCTGATTCTGCTGGACAACTTCACGCCGGCCGAGACCGAGGAGGCCGTCACCCTCGTCGGCGGCCGCGCGGTCCTGGAGTCCTCCGGCCGCCTCACCCTGGAGAACGCCGCCGCGTACGCCGCGACCGGCGTGGACTACCTCGCGGTGGGGGCCCTCACGCACTCCTCCCCGATCCTCGACATCGGCCTCGACCTGCGAGAGGCGGAGCAGGGCTGATGCTGCTCACGATCGACGTCGGCAACACCCAGACCGTCTTCGGCCTGTTCGACGGCGAGGAGATCGTCGAGCACTGGCGCATCTCCACGGACGCCCGCCGCACCGCCGACGAGCTGGCCGTGCTCATGCAGGGCCTGATGGGCATGCACCCGCTGCTCGGCGACGAGCTCGGCGACGGCATCGAGGGCATCGCGATCTGCTCGACGGTCCCGTCCGTCCTGCACGAGCTGCGCGAGGTGACGCGCCGGTACTACGGCGACGTGCCGGCGGTGCTGGTCGAGCCGGGCATCAAGACGGGCGTCCCGATCCTCACGGACAACCCCAAGGAGGTCGGCGCCGACCGCATCATCAACGCGGTCGCGGCGGTCGAGCTGTACGGCGGCCCGGCGATCGTCGTCGACTTCGGCACGGCGACGACGTACGACGCGGTCAGCGCGCGCGGCGAGTACGTCGGCGGTGTGATCGCCCCCGGCATCGAGATCTCCGTCGAGGCGCTCGGCGTCAGCGGCGCCCAGCTCCGCAAGATCGAGCTGGCCCGCCCGCGCAGCGTGATCGGCAAGAACACGGTGGCGGCGATGCAGGCGGGCATCGTGTACGGCTTCGCGGGCCAGGTCGACGGCGTCGTGCAGCGCATGAAGCGCGAACTGGTCGGCCCCTCCGGCGACCCGGCCGATGTCACGGTCATCGCCACGGGCGGCCTGGCCCCGATGGTCCTCGGCGAGTCCACGGTCATCGACGAGCACGAGCCGTGGCTGACCCTGATCGGCCTGCGGCTGGTGTACGAGCGCAACGTCTCGCGGATGTAGCCCGCGCCGCATGTAGGCCTCCCTCCGCAGGCGGACGGGGGCCTGCAGGGGCACGCCGTGACCATCGACTTAAACGACTTTCGTCCCAATTGCGCATATCGTCACCTCATGCCCACGCCATACGGATCCCGCGGCGGCCTGGCGTTCGGCGCAGACGAGCTGCGTGTGCTCCGACGCGCCCTCGCCCATGCCCTTCACCCCGCCCCGCTCGACGACGAGGACGTACAGGACTGCCACCGCCTCGCCGGCTCGGTCGACGAGGCGGTCCGCGAGGCCCGGCGGCTGCGCGCCTTCCTGCTCGCGGACCTCGCGCGGTACCGCGATGCCCTCCCCGGCTCGGCGACCGGATACCTGGAGCTGCTCCAGGACGCCCTGGCGGCCGGGTACGAGCCGGGGCCCGAGGACCTCGCCGCGCTGCGCGGCCTGCGCCACGGCGCCGTGGCCGCCGCGCTGCTGGAGCGCTGCCGGTGCCTGGCCGAGCAGTCCGTACGCGCCCGCCTCGCCGGGCAGCGCACCGCGCCGGCCCCGCGCACCCGGCTGCTCGCGCTGCCCGGCGGCCGGGGCCGGGCCGCCGCCGCGGCGCAGCAGCCCTCCCCGAAGCCGGCCCCGGACCCCGCGCCCAAGCCCGTCCCCAAGCCCTCCGAGGTCTTCCCGCCGCGCCGGCGACCCGCGGCGCCCCCGCCCGAGAAGCGGGCGGCGAGCTAGTTACCCTGGACGCCATGGACTACGTATCCGCGCTCCTGCCCCCGGTGGTGATGGCCGCCTTCTTCATCGCCCTCATCGTGGTGATCGTCAAGAGCCAGGGCGGCCAGAACAAGGCCAAGGAGGACGCGGCCGTCGACGCGGCCCTCGCCCGCGCCGAGGCCGCCCGCCAGGCGGACGGCTCCGCCTGACACGTACCCGCCGGGCCCGGGCCTCGGGCCGGAAACCAAGGGCGTACGACCGCTTACGCGTCGTACGCCCTTTTTGTTACCTTTGATACGTCAATAGCCAGTCATTCCGACATCCCCCACTATGGTGGCGACGTGCCCCGTCAATTGGGAGAGCTCGAAGACGCCGTCATGACCCGCGTCTGGCAATGGAACCGGCCTGTCACCGTCCGGGAAGTCCTGGAGGATCTCCAGCAGGAACGGTCCATCGCCTACACCACCGTCATGACCGTAATGGACAATCTCCATCAGAAGGGCTGGGTGCGCAGGGAAGTCTCCGGCCGCGCCTATCGATATACCGCGGTCTCCACCCGCGCCGCCTACTCGGCCGCACTGATGAACGAAGCCTGGTCCAAGAGCGACAACCCCGCCGCGGCGCTCGTGGCGTTCTTCGGCATGATGTCGCAGGAGCAGCGCGAGGCGCTGAATGACGCCATCCGGATCCTGCAACGCGACATCCCGGAAGAGACCGCCGAAGAAGCGCCGCAAGGCGAACAGGAACGGGCGGAAGTGGAAGGCGCCGCGCACACCGGGGAGAGCCGGGGTGCCGACGGCGAGGACGCCGCCGGGCGATAGCGTCCCCTCATGTCCTCCACCGACCTTCCGCCCCCGCCGCCCAATCCCGCCGCGAAAGCCGTGACCGTACGCCGGGCCAGGACCAGCGATGTGGCGGCCCTGCGACGCCTCGTCGATCCGTACGTCACCGAGGGCATCCTGCTCGACAAAGCGACGGTGACGCTTTACGAGGACATCCAGGAGTTCTGGGTGGCGGAACGCGACGAGGACGGCACGGTCGTCGGCTGCGGTGCTCTCCACGTGATGTGGGAAGACCTCGCCGAAGTGCGTACTCTCGCCGTCGACCCGCACTTCCGGGGGGCGGGTGTCGGCCATCAAGTGCTGGGGAAGTTGCTGGACACGGCCCGCTGGCTCGGCGTGCGCCGGGTTTTCTGCCTGACCTTCGAAGTCGACTTCTTCTCCAAGCACGGCTTCGTCGAGATCGGTGAGACGCCGGTCGCCGGAGATGTCTACGCCGAGCTCCTGCGTTCCTATGACGAGGGCGTCGCCGAGTTCCTCGGTCTCGAACGAGTGAAGCCGAACACCTTGGGCAACAGCCGGATGCTTCTGCACCTGTGATCGGAGGATGAGCCTCACCGATCCCTATGTCCGAATCGCGTATGTTTCCCGCCTGTCCCGGGTTCCGAACCTCTCCCGGGGGTTTGTGTTTTCCAGGGAAAAGCGGTTTCCTTTCCGCGTACTGCATTTTCGATGAAAGGAAATCCGGTGGCACAGAAGGTTCAGGTCCTTCTTGTTGACGACCTCGACGGTGGCGAGGCGGACGAGACGGTGACGTTCGCTCTGGACGGCAAGACCTACGAGATCGACCTCACCACCGCCAACGCGGACAAGCTCCGCAGCCTGCTCGAGCCGTACACCAAGAGCGGCCGGCGCACCGGTGGCCGCGCCGCGGGCGGCCGTGGCAAGGGTCGCGTCGCCGCCGGCGGCAGCCCCGACACCGCGAAGATCCGCGCGTGGGCCAAGGAGAACGGTTACAACGTGAACGACCGCGGTCGCGTCCCGGCCGAGATCAGGAAGGCGTACGAGGACGCCAACCACTGAGTGCGGCCCCGTCGCCCGCACCCAGCAGCCGGACCCGGTGGCACGCCGTCGCCGCCGAGTCCACGAGCCGTACGAGACAGGGGGCGTTCCCCCTGTCCCCCGGAGCCGTCCCGGCGACCGGCCCCGCCCCGGGCGAGGGCAGCGCCGGAAGCGTCGGCTCCACTTCACGCCCCGGCAGGGGAGGGCGCAGCCACACGGCGGCGCCGGGCGAGCCGGAGCCACTCCGTCCCGGGGGCAGCCCCGGGGGGACGGGAGCGGGCATCCGGCCACCGGCGCCGAGCACCGTCAGATCCAGGGCGATCCCGCCCCACTCCAGCCACTGGAGCAGCCCCGGCAGCTCCTCCGCGCTCCCCGCGGCGACGAGCATGCGCATCCGGCGCCCTTCGACGGCGACCGGCCAGTGCCCGCCCAGGCGCCGCAGCACGGCGGCTCCCGCGGCGGCCGGCAGCTCCAGCACGTCGAAGCGGAGCCCCGTCAGCAGTTCCACCCCCGCCGGGCCGCGGGCCGCGGCCCAGCCGAGCTCGTGCGCGTACCACCGCGCGTGGCCGTCTCCGTCGTCGGCCGGCACGCGTGGGAGGGGGACGGTGAAGGCCATACCGGGGGAACTCCCCGCCGCCCGCCCGGGTTACGCACCGTAGGAGAGCGATCACGCAACGTGTCGTTCCGGGGGGCGCCCAGACGTGGGGGCGGGCGCAAGAGTGTTCGCCCTTAGCGGAGGGAACCGGGGTTCACCGCATGGAGTGTCAGTGGCTGCGGGTAAGACATTCCTAGTGGGGAGGGGCGACACGCACGGTCCGGGCGTCTCACGTTCGCCATCGGCGTACTGCCGGTGAGGGTAAGTACCTGGCCTGCGGGAACATCGTCTCGCACCATCGGGTTGGAGCATTTGTCGGCGTTCGGGTCAGGAGGCCACAGACGGGTGTCGGCAGTTGGAATGAGCGGTCCCCGCTTGCGGGACTAAGCTGCGGAAGGACAGGGAGGGGACCGACCCCTCTACTGCCTGACCGCTCTGAGGAGCGATTAACGATGTTCGAGAGGTTCACCGACCGCGCGCGGCGGGTTGTCGTCCTGGCTCAGGAAGAAGCCCGGATGCTCAACCACAACTACATCGGCACCGAGCACATCCTCCTGGGCCTTATCCACGAGGGTGAGGGTGTCGCCGCTAAGGCCCTGGAGAGCCTCGGGATTTCGCTCGAGGCGGTCCGCCAGCAGGTGGAGGAGATCATCGGCCAGGGCCAGCAGGCCCCGTCGGGTCACATCCCCTTCACTCCCCGTGCCAAGAAGGTCCTGGAGCTGTCGCTCCGCGAGGCCCTTCAGCTGGGCCACAACTACATCGGCACCGAGCACATCCTGCTCGGCCTGATCCGCGAGGGCGAGGGCGTCGCCGCCCAGGTCCTCGTGAAGCTGGGCGCCGATCTCAACCGGGTGCGGCAGCAGGTCATCCAGCTGCTCTCCGGCTACCAGGGCAAGGAAGCCGCCACCGCCGGTGGCCCTGCCGAGGGCACCCCCTCCACGTCCCTGGTCCTCGACCAGTTCGGCCGGAACCTCACCCAGGCCGCCCGTGAGTCCAAGCTCGACCCGGTCATCGGGCGCGAGAAGGAGATCGAGCGGGTCATGCAGGTGCTGTCCCGCCGCACCAAGAACAACCCGGTCCTCATCGGCGAGCCCGGCGTCGGCAAGACGGCGGTCGTCGAGGGCCTGGCGCAGGCCATCGTCAAGGGCGAGGTGCCCGAGACCCTCAAGGACAAGCACCTCTACACCCTGGACCTGGGCGCGCTGGTCGCCGGCTCCCGCTACCGCGGTGACTTCGAGGAGCGCCTGAAGAAGGTGCTCAAGGAGATCCGCACCCGCGGCGACATCATCCTGTTCATCGACGAGCTCCACACCCTGGTGGGTGCGGGTGCCGCCGAGGGCGCGATCGACGCGGCGTCCATCCTGAAGCCGATGCTCGCCCGCGGTGAGCTGCAGACCATCGGTGCCACGACGCTCGACGAGTACCGCAAGTACCTGGAGAAGGACGCGGCCCTGGAGCGCCGCTTCCAGCCCATCCAGGTCGCGGAGCCGTCGCTGCCGCACACCATCGAGATCCTCAAGGGCCTGCGCGACCGGTACGAGGCCCACCACCGGGTCTCCATCACGGACGAGGCGCTGGTCCAGGCCGCCACCCTGGCCGACCGGTACATCTCGGACCGCTTCCTGCCGGACAAGGCGATCGACCTGATCGACGAGGCCGGCTCCCGGATGCGCATCCGCCGGATGACCGCGCCGCCGGACCTCCGCGAGTTCGACGAGAAGATCGCGGCCGTCCGCCGGGACAAGGAGTCCGCGATCGACTCCCAGGACTTCGAGAAGGCGGCCTCTCTCCGCGACAAGGAGAAGCAGCTGCTGGCGGCGAAGGCCAAGCGGGAGAAGGAGTGGAAGGCCGGCGACATGGATGTCGTCGCCGAGGTCGACGGCGAGCTCATCGCCGAGGTCCTCGCGACCGCCACCGGCATCCCGGTCTTCAAGCTGACCGAGGAGGAGTCCTCGCGTCTGCTCCGCATGGAGGACGAGCTCCACAAGCGCGTCATCGGGCAGAAGGACGCCATCAAGGCCCTGTCGCAGGCGATCCGCCGTACGCGCGCCGGCCTGAAGGACCCGAAGCGCCCGGGTGGCTCGTTCATCTTCGCCGGCCCGTCCGGTGTCGGTAAGACCGAGCTGTCCAAGACGCTCGCCGAATTCCTCTTCGGCGACGAGGACGCGATGATCTCCCTCGACATGTCGGAGTTCAGCGAGAAGCACACGGTTTCCCGCCTCTTCGGTTCCCCGCCCGGATACGTGGGTTACGAAGAGGGCGGCCAGCTCACCGAGAAGGTGCGCCGCAAGCCGTTCTCCGTCGTCCTCTTCGACGAGGTCGAGAAGGCCCACCCCGATATCTTCAATTCCCTTCTCCAGATCCTGGAGGACGGTCGCCTGACCGACTCCCAGGGCCGGGTCGTGGACTTCAAGAACACGGTCATCATCATGACGACCAACCTCGGGACCCGGGACATCTCGAAGGGCTTCAACCTGGGCTTCGCCGCACAGGGTGACGTCAAGACCGGTTACGAGCGGATGAAGGCGAAGGTCAACGAAGAGCTGAAGCAGCACTTCCGGCCCGAGTTCCTCAACCGTGTCGACGACACGGTCGTCTTCCACCAGCTCAGCCAGGAAGACATCATCCAGATCGTCGACCTGATGGTCGCCAAGGTGGACGAGCGTCTGAAGGACCGCGACATGGGCATCGAGCTCAGCGGTGACGCCAAGAAGCTGCTGGCGAAGAAGGGCTACGACCCGGTCCTGGGCGCCCGGCCGCTGCGCCGGACGATCCAGCGCGAGATCGAGGACATCCTGTCGGAGAAGATCCTCTTCGGCGAGCTGCGCCCCGGTCACATCGTGGTCGTGGACACCGAGGGCGAGGGTGAGGAGAAGAAGTTCACCTTCCGCGGTGAGGAGAAGGCGGCGCTGCCCGACGTCCCCCCGATCGAGCAGGCGGCCGGCGGCACCGGCCCGAACCTCTCGAAGGACGCGTAAGCGGTAAGAGCTGAAAGAAGGGGCTGTCCCGTACGGGACAGCCCCTTCGGCGTTTCCGGTCAGCAGACCCGCGGCTTGCGCCAGGAGCATTCGAGGTCGCCGGGCGCCTCGGCGGTCCGCAGCCGCTCCGGCGTCGCCGTGACGATCGTCCCGGCGGCCGTGTCCGAGCGGGCCAGGGTCACCACGATCGCGTCCTCGACGCCCTTCACGGACGGCGCCAGGTAGTTGTTGAGGATGATCGCGTAGACCAACCGCCGGCCGCCCGCATCGGTCACGTACCCGGAGAGCGCCGAGGCGCCGGTCAGCGAGCCGGTCTTGGCATGGGTGTTCAACGCCGCCGGGGTACCGCACATCCGGGTGCGCAGGGTGCCGCCCGTGGCGCGGTCCGGGGCGCAGGCGACCGGCAGGGACGCGTACCAGTCGGCGTACCAGGGGGCGTCCTGGACGGCGAGGAGCAGCCGGCTGATCTGGGCGGCGGGGAAGAGGTTCATCCGCGACAGCCCGGACCCGTCGGCCTGCCGCACCTGGTCCGGCTCCACGCCCTCCGTCTTCAGGTACGCGCCGATGGCGGTGAGGCCCGCGCTCCACGAGCCGCGGCCCGAGGTCTCGTACCCGATCGTCTTCGTGAGCGCCTCGGCGTGCATGTTGTTGGACAGCTTCATGAAGGGCCGCATGAGGTCCTTGAGCGGCATGGAGGTGTGCGAGGCGAGGACCCTGGCGCCGTCGGGCGTCGGCACCCCCAGGCGCGGCCGGCCGCCCGCGACGCGTACGCCGTGGGCCGCGAGGGCGTCGGCGAAGACGGCGGCAGCGTAGCCGGTCGGCTCCCAGACGGTGATCCACTCCTTGGTGGCCGCCGCGCCCAGGGGGATCTCGCCGCTGACGACGATCGTGTTGGTGCCGTGCTCGCGCTCGACGGCGAGGGTGTCGGGCCGGCCGGCGGCCACGGTGGTGGCGCGGTTGTCGACGCGTACGTAGTCGGTGCGGGGTGCCACGCTCACCCGTGGCCTGGCGCCCGCCGCGCCGCCCGGGGCGGCCTCGACGACGACCGTGCCCGCGTCGTAGTCGGTGTCCGGGGCGACCGTGAGGGCGGAGGTCTGCGCGGAGTAGTACGACGACTCGTCGTCGGCGGCCCAGGAGCGCCCCAGCCGGTGGGCGTCGAAGCGGGTGTCGTCCGCGACGAGCCGCCCGGCCACCCACCGGACGCCGGATGCTGCGACCCGGGCGGCGAGGGCGTCGTAGTCCTTGGCGAGCGTGGTCGGGTCGCCCGTACCGCGCAGGTACAGGTCACCGTGGAGGACGCCGTTCCGGGGGCGGGCGGTGGCCAGTACGTCCGTACGGAGCCGGTACTCCGGCCCCAGGAGCTCCATGGCGGCGGCGGAGGTGACGAGCTTGGTGTTGGAGGCGGGCATCAGCCGGTCGCCGCCGTCGCGCTGGTAGAGGGTCTCCCCGGTCCCGGCGTCGGCGACGACGACGCTCGCGGCGCCGCCGTCCAGCCGGGGGTCGGCGAGGATCGTGTCGATGGCCCCTTTGAGGCCGGTGTCGGAGGGTCCCGCGCCGGCGGGAAGGGCGCTCCCCCCGAGGAGTCCGGCGAGCCCGAGGGCGAGGGCGGTCACGCGCATCACGTGTCTGCTCATGGAGAGGAGGATGGCGGAGCCGGGTGGGGCTGGGAAGGACGCCCGGGGCCGCCACGTCACCGCGTTGACGCCCGGGACCCCCGGGCCTTTGGTCCCGAAACGGACACGCGTACGACCCGCCGCCCGTGACAAGCCGCACAGGCGGTGGGCGTGGTACTAGGCGGAATAGTGCGGTCCGCGGCCTTTCCCCGGCCACCCTTCGGCGGGCGGGCGGCGGCCGTACGGGGTCGGGGGCGGGTGCGGCCATCGAGGCCGTCGGGAAAGCCCCAGCTCAAGGGCACCCCTATCCGGACAAATCTCGCTTTCCAAGGACATTCTGGCCTCTCGCCCTGTCTTTCGCCGCGCCGTCAAGAGTCCACGTCACACCCTCCCCGCTACGACGACATGTCGTAGATGGGTGGTTTGAGGCGGGATGGGGGGCCGGGTTACCAAGGATGAGCACCCGCCCGGCGCACCGCTCGCGTCGGGTCCGTTCTTGTCCGGAGGTCTTTCCCCGTATGTCGAAGCGCATCAAGCACCCCACCCGTAACGCCGCCGTCGCCCTCGCCGCCGTCGGCATGGGAGCGTCGCTGGCGTTCGGATCCGGTGCTGCGTTCGCGGCCGGGGCGCAGGCGGCCCCCGCCATCGACACCGCGGCCGCCGTCGCCGCGCAGGCCGCAGCCCAGTCGAAGGTCGCCCAGCAGGCCGCGGCCGCCCAGCAGGCCGCGGCCGCGCAGAAGGCGGCGCAGGCCGCGCAGGCGGCGAAGGTCGCCGAGGTCGCGAAGAAGGCGGCCGCCACGAAGAAGGCCGCCGCCAAGAAGACGGCCTCCTGGGTCAAGCCGGTCAACGGTTACACGCTGACCGCCTCCTTCAACCAGGGCGGCGCCATGTGGTCCCACAAGCACTCCGGCCAGGACTTCGCCGTGCCGGTCGGCACCCCGGTCAAGGCCACCCACAGCGGTGTCGTCGTGAAGGCCGGCCCGAACGGCGGCGGCGACGGTCCCGCGTACGGCAACGCCATCGTGATCAAGCACGCCAACGGCACGTACTCGCAGTACGCCCACCTGTCGAAGATCGACGTCTCCGTGGGCGCGAAGGTGAAGACCGGTCAGCTCATCGCCAAGTCCGGCAACACCGGCAACTCCTCCGGCCCGCACCTGCACTTCGAGATCCGTACGACCCCGAACTACGGCTCCGCGATCAACCCGGCGTCGTTCCTGCGCTCGGAGGGCGTCACCATCTGACCCGCGCGTTACGAGCGGCCCTGATGGGCCTGGGTCAGCAGATCGACGGCGACCTCGAGGATGGCTTCGCGCTTCTCCTCGGGGTCGCCTTCGACGTGCTGCATGAAGAAGACGCCGGCGTGCATCGTGAACAGTGCGCTGATGCACCGCACCCGGTCGGTCATGGCGAAGCCGGGCTCCTGCACCAGTCCGGACAGGGTGAGCATCCGCTCCTTGAAGGTCTCCCCGATGCTCAGGTCGCGCACGGTGGCCTGGTTCTCCTGCATGAAGCGGAAGAGCGGGGCCGCGCCGAGCAGGGCCGCGTGGTACCGGCGCAGGATCTCCTGCTTGGTCTCCAGGGTGCGGGGCTGCTCCTCGGCCCAGGCGATCAGGTCGTCGATCGGCCGCGTCAGGTCCTGGAAGAGGCTGATGACGATGTCTTCCTTGGTCTTGAAGTGGTAGTACAGCGCCGCCTTGGTGACCCCGAGCCGCTCGGCGATCTCCCGCAGCGAGGTCTTCTCGTAGCCCTGCTCGGCGAAGAGTCCGAGGGCCACGTCCTGAATCCGCTGGCGCGTGTTGCCTCTGGCCATGGTGCTCGGTCCTCTCAAAAACTTACTTGACGCCCGGCTAGTACCGCGTCTACCGTCACCAGTCTAGAACTAGCCGGGCGGCAAGTAAGTGGAGTGGGGAGCATGAAGGACGCGGGGAGCATGAAAGACACCGACATACGACGGCGACCGCGCCGGGAGCCGCGCACGCGCAGCGTGCGCGTGGTGCTGCTCGCGCTGATGATCGCCATCCTGCTGGCGATGCTCGACAACATGATCATCGGAACGGCGATGCCCACCATCGTCGGAGAGCTCGGCGGCCTGGCGCACCTCTCCTGGGTCGTCACCGCCTACACCCTCGCCACCGCCGCCTCCACCCCGATCTGGGGCAAGCTCGGCGACCTCTACGGCCGCAAGGGCAGCTTCCTCACCGCGATCGTGATCTTCCTGGTCGGCTCGGCGCTCAGCGGCATGGCCCAGGACATGGGCCAGCTCATCGGCTTCCGCGCCGTCCAGGGCCTGGGCGCCGGCGGTCTCATGGTCGGCGTCATGGCGATCATCGGCGACCTGATCCCGCCGCGTGAGCGCGGCAAGTACCAGGGCATGATGACCGGCGTCATGGCCCTCGCGATGATCGGCGGCCCGCTGGTCGGCGGCACCATCACCGACCACTGGGGCTGGCGCTGGTCCTTCTACATCAACCTGCCGCTCGGCGCGGTCGCCCTCGCGATGGTCAGCGCCGTCCTGCACCTGCCGAAGCGGGAGCGCGACCGCCGGCCGCGCATCGACTACCTCGGCACGGCGCTGCTGACCATCGGCATCACCGCGATCGTCCTGGTCACCACCTGGGGCGGTACGGAGTACGCCTGGGACTCCGCCACGATCCTGGCGCTGAGCGCCGTCGGCGTGGCCTCCACCGCCGGGTTCCTCTTCGTCGAGACCCGCGCCGCCGAGCCCGTCGTGCCGCTGCACATCTTCCGCAGCCGCAACTTCACGCTCATGTCGGTGATCGGCTTCCTGACCGGCTTCGTGATGTTCGGCGCCATGCTCTTCCTGCCGCTGTTCCAGCAGTCCGTGCAGGGCGCCTCGGCCACCAACTCCGGGCTGCTGCTCCTGCCGATGCTGATCGCCATGATGATCGTGTCGCTGTACGCGGGGCGCGTCACCACCAACAGCGGCAAGTACAAGATCTTCCCCATCGTGGGCGGCGGGCTGATGGTCCTCGGCCTCTTCCTGATGGCGCAGATGGACACCGGCACCTCCCGCTTCACCTCCGGGGCGTACATGGCGGTCCTCGGCGCGGGCATGGGCTTCCTGATGCAGATCACCATGCTGGTCGCGCAGAACAGCGTCGAGATGAAGGACATGGGCGTGGCCTCGTCCACGACGACGCTCTTCCGTACGCTCGGCTCGTCCTTCGGCGTGGCCATCATGGGCGCGCTGTTCACGGCCCGGGTGCAGGACGAGATGGCGGCGCAGGGCGGCGGTGCGGCCACCGCGCAGACGGCCCAGCTCGACGCGGCGAGCCTGGCGCGGCTCCCGGAGCACGTGCGCGAGGCGTACCAGTTCGCGGTGGCGTCCGGTACGCACACGGCCTTCCTGTTGGGCGCGGCGGTCGCCCTGATCGGCTTCGTGGCGGCGTTCTTCGTCAAGGAGGTCCCGCTGAAGGGAGCCGGGCCGCAGCGTCCGGAGCCCCCGCAGGCCGAGCCCCCGCAGACGGAGGTCCCGCCGAAGCTGGCGGCCTCCAGCAGCTGAGGGCCGGGGGCGGGGTTCCCGTACCCCTGCCCCCCGCCCCGGCTACCGGTCCTCGGGCTCCCGCCCCGGCTACCGGTCCTCGGCCGACGGCCGCAGGACCGGGAAGCTGCCCGTCGACGTCGGGGCGTGCTCCGGAAGCCACAGGACCGCGATCGCCCCGCCCGACGGGGAGGCGTTGCGGAAGGTGAGGCGGGCGCCCAGGACGCGGGCCTGGCCCGCCGCGATGGTCAGGCCCAGGCCGTGGCCGTGCCCCGCGCGGTCGCTCGCGCCCGTGCGGAAGCGGCTCGGCCCCTCGCGCAGCAGCGCCTCCGGGAAGCCCGGCCCGTGGTCGCGCACCCGCAGCACGCGGCCCTCGACGGTGACCTCCACCGGGGGCTTGCCGTGCTTCGCGGCGTTCGCCAGCAGGTTGCCCAGGATGCGCTCCAGCCGCCGCGGGTCGGTGTTCACCCACGACTCGTGCACCACGCGGATCTCGGCCTCCGGGTCCAGCGCCCGCACCCGCCGCTCGACGAACTCGCCGAGCGCGATCTCCTGGAGCTCGGCCCGCTCCGAGGCGCTGTCGAGCCGGGCCACCTCCAGCACGTCCTCGACCAGCGTGCGCATCGCCTGCGCCCGGTCCCGTACGAGCTCACTCGGCCGCCCGGGCGGCAGCAGCTCGGCGGCGGTGAGCAGCCCGGTCACCGGCGTACGCAGCTCGTGCGCGATGTCCGCCGTGACGCGCCGCTCGGCCTCGATCCGGTCGTTCAGCGCGTCGGTCAGCGCGTCCACCGCACGCGCCAGCTCGTCCGTCTCGTCCCGTACGCGCCCGCCGATCGCGTCCCGGACCCGTACGTCCGTGTTGCCCTGGGCGACCTTCCCGGCCGCCGCGGCCGCCTTCCGCAGCCGCCGTGACAGCTGCCCGCCGATCAGCACGCCGAGCGCGCACCCGCCGAAGACCACCGACACCGAGCCGGCCACCAGCGCCTGGTCCAGCGCCTTCATGATCGTCGTGGAACGCCCGGCGAACTGCGTGCGCAGCGACAGCACGTCGCCGTTGGCCAGCGGCACGGCGGCCCAGACCTCCGGGGCGCCGGAGTGCCGCTCCTCCACGTACGTGCCGCGGTGCCGCTGCCGCATCAGCTTCTCCAGCTCGGGCGGCAGCGCGGGGTCGTTGACCTTCGTGCCGAACTTCGGCTCGCCCTTCGGCTTGGCCGACTCGTACATCCGCTGCGCGAAGACGAGCCGCTCCATCTGCACCTCGCGCGCGTTGTCCAGCATGGAGACGCGGGCGGCGTTGTGGACCACGAGGCTGAGCGCGGCCGTGATCAGGGCGCCGACCCCCGCGATGGCGATGGCGATCTTCCAGCGGACACCGGTGCGCACGGCGAAACGACGGCGGCTCATGCCTTGAGCTTGTAGCCGAAGCCCCGGACCGTCTCGATCCGGTCCTGGCCGATCTTCGTACGGAGCCGCTGGACGTGGACGTCGACGACGCGCGTGTCCCCGCCCCACCCGTAGTCCCACACCCGCTCCAGCAGCTTGTCGCGGGACAGCACCGTGCCGGGCGCCGACGAGAACTCCAGGAGCAGCCGCATCTCCGTCGGGGTCAGCCCGACCGGGGCGCCGGCCCGGCGCACCTCCATGCCCTCGGTGTCGATCTCGATGTCACCGAAGACGAGCACGCCGCCCTGGTCCGGGCCGCCCTGCGAGGCGTCGGCGGCGGCGCCGCCCGCCCCGCCCGAGGCGTGCCCGAAGCGCCGCAGCACGGCGCGGATCCGGGCCACGAGCACGGCGCCGTCGAACGGCTTGGTCACGTAGTCGTCGGCGCCGGCCTCCAGACCCAGCACCACGTCGATGGAGTCGGCCCGGGCGGACAGCATGATCACCGGCACCGTCGACTCGTCCCGGATGCGCCGGCAGAGGCTGACGCCGTCCATGCCGGGCAGCATGACGTCGAGCAGCGCGATGTCCGGCCGCCGGGCCCGGAACGACTCCAGCCCGGACAGTCCGTCCGGCATGGCGGTCACCGCGAAGCCGTCCCGCTCCAGGGCGAGCTGCGTGGCCTCGCGGATGACGTCGTCGTCCTCGACGAACAGGACATGGGTCTCGGCCATCGCCATCCCGCGCTCTCTCGGTCCTCGGTCGGTTCTGGGTCTCAGTTCTCGGGCGGCGGGCTCGGCGCGGGCCCGTCGATGCCGCCGTCGCCGATCGCCTTGCTGTAGTCGTTGTGCACCCGGTCGTGCTCGCTGAACCGGTTGCCCACCCAGCGGTACGTGATCACGTCCTCGCCGGACGGATACGCGACCGGGTCGCCCTCCTCGTACACCTGCCGGGTGAGGACGAGGTCGCCCCGGTCGATCGTGGAGTACACGGCCGGTTCCTCCACCGCGAAGACATTCTCGTACGCGTTGTCCACCAGGCGGTACACGTACGTCCCGACCCCCACGGCATCCCCGCACGTCAGCACGTTCACCACCACGTCCGGGCGGCCGTTGCCGGTGAGGTTCCCGTACGACGTGTCGACCGGGTACGCGTCGGCCGTGCACGGCTTCAGCTCGTCCTTGACCTGGTCGCTGACCTTGGGATCGTCCTTGATCAGCCGGACCGGGTCGACCTTCTTGACGGGCGAGGAGCCGACGGGCGCCGTCGGCGCGGACGTCGGGGTCGTCTGGTCGGTCCGGGCCGCGCCCTCGTCGCGCGTGCCCGTACCGCCGGTGGAGCAGCCGGCCGTGAGCAGGCCGAAGGCGGCGAGCACGGCCGTCGCCGTGGTACTCGCCGCCCGGATCCTGCCGGTGCCGCCGACGTCGTTTCTCAGGCCGCGCACCGTTCCCGCCCTCGTTCGTGACCGCGTTCCGTACGCTCCGGGGAGCGGGCGCCGGTGTCGACGGCCCGGCTCTCCAGCTCCTGACGGAGCCGGGCGAGCGCCCGGTGGAGCGTGCTCTTCACCGTACCGGTCGACATGCCGAGCGCGGCGGCCGTCTCCTCGGTGCTCATCTGCTCCCAGTGCCGCAGCACGACCACGCTGCGCTGCTTGGGCGCCAGCACCTTGAGCACGTCCATCAGCAGGGCCCGGTCGGCGTGCTGCTCGGTGGCGTCGTCGACGGACGCGTCGGGCAGCTGCTCGGTGGGCACCTCCTCCAGCTTGCGGGCGCGCCACCACTCGGTCCGCGTATTGATCATCACGCGGCGCAGGTACGCGTCGGCGAGGGCCTTGTCCGCTATGCCGTCCCAGCGGCCGTACGTACGGGCCAGCGCCGTCTGCAGCAGGTCCTGGGCGTCGACGGGGTCCGGGACGAGACGGCGCGCGCTGCGCAGCAGCGCGTCCTGCCGAGTGCGTACGTACTCCTCGAATTCGAGCACCTCGCCGTGCGACATCCGAACCGCCTCCATCCCCGTGACGAGCACCCCCCGTGGGCACCCCTGTGGTCTTACGGCAGGAGACGCTACGGAGCTGTTGTCACGGGGTTGTCCGAGGCAGCCATCGGCGGACGCACGGCTGTCCATCGGTTGTGTAACAGCGGAGGTGTGACACCGCCGGATCAGGGGAAGGTGATCATGTTCGGCCCTCGCCGCGAGTGCCGGGACCGGCCGGAGCGCCCGGACCGGCGGGAGTGCCCGGACCGCCCGGCGCCTCCGGAGCGGCCGGGCCGGCCGGGAGCCGGTAGCGGCCGCCCGCGAGGGGCTCCACCAGCCCGTCCGCGACCAGCCCGTCCAGCGCCCTCGCCCGCTGCACCGGCTCGTCCCACACGGCGTCCAGCGCGGCCTGCTCCACCGGCGCCACCGCCTCGCGCAGCACGGCGAGGAGCTTGCCGCGCACCTGGCGGTCGGTCCCCGCGTACGTCTGGCCGCGCCGCGCCGGGCCGTCGTGCGCGGGCTTGCCCGCCAGCCGCCAGGCGCAGTGCCCGGCGATCGGGCAGCGCGCGCAGTCCTCGTTCTTCGCGGTGCACACCAGCGCGCCGAGCTCCATGGACGCCGCCGCCCAGCGGGCCGCGGTCGTCTCGTCCTCGGGCAGCAGCGCACGGGCGAGCCTGCGCTCGGCGGCCGTGGTGGCGTTCGGCGGGTACTGCACGCCCGTGACGGACCGGGCGAACACCCGGCGCACGTTGGTGTCCAGGACGGCGTGCCGCTGCCCGTACGCGAACGACGCCACCGCCGCGGCCGTGTACTCGCCGATGCCCGGCAGCGCCAGCAGCTGCGCGTGGTCGCGCGGTACGTCGCCGCCGTGCCGCTCCGTTATGGCGACGGCCGCGCCGTGCAGCCGCAGGGCGCGGCGCGGGTAGCCGAGGCGGCCCCAGGCGCGCACGGCCTCGCCGGGGGCCTCGGCGGCCAGGTCGGCGGGGCGCGGCCAGCGGGCCAGCCACTGCTCGTACACCGGGAGGACCCGGCTGACCGGGGTCTGCTGGAGCATGAACTCGCTGACCATCACGCCCCAGGCGCCCGCCTCGGGGCGGCGCCAGGGCAGGTCGCGGGCGTGCTGCTCGAACCAGGCGAGGACGGGTGTGTGCAGCCGCGCGTGCGCGTCGGCGTCGGCTGAGGAGGGGGTGGAAGAAGGGACGGAGGAGGGGGCGGAAGCGGCGGCGGAGAGGCTTTCGGTCGCAGTCATGGCACCCCCGATCCTGGCACGTTCCTCAGCCGCGGCGGTGCATCGGCTCCCGGCGCCGCTGCGCCACATGCCGTCCGGTCGCGGCCGCGGGGACCACCGGACCGCGCCCCGCCAGCCAGGTCGCGGCGCCCGACCGGCTCGTACGCATCGTGTCGACCAGCGCGCCGGTCGGGCGGGTCAGCAGCTTGACGAAGACGACGGCGACGAGCGCGCCCAGGACCAGCCCGGCGGCCACGTCGTGCGGGTAGTGCACGCCGACGAAGACCCGCGAGAACGCCATGAGCAGCGCCATCGGCACCGTCAGCCAGGCGATCCCCCGCCAGGCGAGGGCGAGCGCGAGGGCCGCCGCGCCCGCGATGGCGGAGTGGTTGCTCGGGAAGGACCAGTCGCCGTACGCCGGGCACTCCACCAGCGAGGCGGCCGCGCCCGCGACCGCGCGGCACGGCCGCTCCTCGTCGATGACCGACTTCAGCAGCTCGCTGACGACGTACCCGAAGGCCGTGCCGAGCGGCGCGAGGACCGCGAGCGCCATGGCCCGGGAGGCGTCGGGCCGCGCCCGCCACCAGCCGACGATGAACAGCACGCCGAAGAGGAGCAGTCCGGCCTCCGTCCACAGCTCGGCGATGAGGTGTACCCAGCCGGGGGTGGTGTGTGCGAAGTCGGTGATGTCGAGGTAGAGGTCCTGGCTCATGGGTACGGACGGTACCTGGCTGCCGGACGGTCCCATGCGCCGCCGTCCACATCCCCGGCCCTGGAATGTGATCATCAGCAAAACTTGGTGCATGAGCGGCGGGTGGGACGGGAGTTGGCGGCCGATCTCTCGTACAGTTTGCGCGTGGGATCTCTGCGCAATCCGGTCGGGCCGCTTCCCTCCTCCATCTACTGGCGACGGAGGGCAGTCGCGGCGAGCCTGGTCGCGCTGCTCGCGCTGCTGATCGTATGGGTCGTCACCTCGGGTGGGGACGGCGGCGGCAAGGACGGCGGGGGCGACAGCGCCAACGGAGCCACGCCCGCACCCTCCATCACCCCGGGCCCCTCCCAGCCGGGCCCGGCGATCAGCAACCAGCCGGGCGGCCGCGACGAGTCCGGCGCCTCCGGGGACTCCGGCGGCGGCACGGCCCAGGGGGCCGGTGACGACGGCAAGAACGGTGACGCGGCGTCAGGCGGCGCCGCCGGTACGGGCACCAGTGCCGGAGCGGGCTCCGGCGGCTCCGCCGGCACGGGCTCCTCGGCCGGTTCCGGCTCCGCCGGCTCCGTCGCGAACCAGGTCCCGGCGGACTCGCCGCTGCCCGACTGCGCCCCCGGCGCCCTGCGGTTGACCCTGCGCAGCACGAAGGTGTCGTACGAGCCCGGCGAGAAGCCGCGGTTCGAGCTCGTCGTCCGCAACACCTCGGGCACCACCTGCAAGGCGGACTTCGCGCCCCGTACGGCGGTGCTGACCATCAAGAACAGCGACGCCGACACCGTCTGGTCCTCGAAGGACTGCCCGCGCGGCGCCGGACCGCTGATGCTGCGCGTCCCGGCGGGCGGCAGCGTCACGCACACCGTCGAGTGGGACCGCCTGCGCAGCGCGCCGCAGTGCGCGACGCCGTCCGGGGCGCGGGCCGCCGGAGCCGGGACCTACCTGGTGGAGGCGGCGGTGCCGGGCGCGAAGGTGCTCCCGGCGTCGTTCACCCTCGCCAAGGACTGACGCCCCGGGGCGACGCGGCGGGCCCGCCCCGGGCCGCCGCGGAGGCCCGCCCCCAGGCCCGCCGCGGACTACACGTACCGCTCGAGGATCGACGACTCGGCGAGCCGCGACAGTCCCTCGCGCACGCTGCGGGCGCGCGCCTCGCCGACGCCGTCGACGGTCTGGAGGTCGTCGACGCTCGCCGCGAGCAGCTTCTGCAGACCGCCGAAGTGCTCCACGAGCCGCTCGATGATCGCGCCGGGCAGCCGCGGCACCTTGGCCAGCAGCCGGTAGCCGCGCGGGGAGACCGCCGAGTCCAGCGCCTCCGGCGAGCCGGTGTACCCGAGGGCGCGGGCCACGATCGGCAGCTCCAGCAGCTCCGCGTGGCTGAGCGCGTCCAGCTCGGTGAGGGCCTCGGCGACCGTGCGCGACCGCTTGGCCGTGGGCTCCGGTACGTAGTCGCGGACGACGAGCTCGCGCTCGGGCTCGACGCCCGCGATCAGCTCGTCGAGCTGGAGGGCGAGCAGCCGGCCGTCGGTGCCGAGCTCCACCACGTACTCGGCGATCTCGGTGGCGATCCGGCGGACCATCTCCAGGCGCTGGGCGACGGCCGTGACGTCCCGGACGGTCACCAGGTCCTCGATCTCCAGCGCGGAGAGCGTGCCGGCGACCTCGTCGAGGCGGAGCTTGTACCGCTCCAGGGTCGCGAGGGCCTGGTTGGCGCGCGAGAGGATCGCCGCCGACTCCTCCAGGACGCGGCGCTCACCGTCGACGTACAGCGCGATCAGCCGCATCGACTGCGAGACGGAGATGACGGGGAAGCCGCACTGCTTGCTGACCCGGTCGGCCGTGCGGTGGCGGGTGCCGGTCTCCTCGGTGGGGATCGACGCGTCCGGGACCAGCTGGACACCGGCCCGCAGGATCTTGGTGATGTCCTTGTCGAGGATCAGCGCGCCGTCGAGCTTGCACAGCTCGCGCAGGCGGGTGGCGGTGAACTCCACGTCCAGCACGAACCCGCCCGTGCACATCGACTCGACGGTCTTGTCCA
Organism: Streptomyces sp. NPDC045431; assembly: GCF_040646655.1. NCBI lineage: Bacteria > Bacillati > Actinomycetota > Actinomycetes > Kitasatosporales > Streptomycetaceae > Streptomyces > Streptomyces sp. NPDC045431. Next base: position 16,674 of record NZ_JBEZAQ010000022.1, on the reverse strand, counting down.
TGCCGAGGACGATCAGACCACCGGTGTTGCCGCGGAGGATGCGCTCCAGGCCGTCCCGCAGGGACGTACCGGGAGCGACCGCGCTCAGGGAAGCGCGCATCAGTGCTTCGTTGCCGGAGCCTCCGCCGGACTTTCCGGGACCTGCTGCCCCGTCCTTGGCTGCCACTGCACTCCTCCGGCTCGTACGGATGGGCGAGACCAGGGCAAAGTCTAGCGACCCCGTCCCCGGGCGGTCCCCGCAGCGCTACGAGGTCGGCTCCTCGGCGGCGGGAGCGGTGGTCCGGCGGCGGGAGCGGGGGAGGACCCGCAGGGCGTCGGACATGTCGGCCACCTCCGTGACCTTCATGCCCGGCGGGACCTTGCCCGGGTCACCGGGCACCAGCGCGTGCGTGAAGCCCAGCCGGTGCGCCTCGGCCAGGCGGCGCTGTACGCCGGTCACGCGGCGGACCTCGCCCGCGAGGCCCACCTCCCCGATGGCCACGAGGTTCTTCGGCAGGGGGGTGTCGCTGGCGGCCGAGGCGAGCGCGAGCGCGATGGCGAGGTCCGCGGCCGGTTCGGACAGCTTCACCCCGCCCACGGTGGCGCTGTAGATGTCCCGCTTGCCGAGGGCGCTGATCCGCCCGCGCTGCTCCAGCACCGCCAGCATCATCGACACCCGCGAGGTCTCCAGGCCCGAGGTGGTGCGCCGGGGGGAGGGGATCTGCGAGTCGACGGTGAGGGCCTGGACCTCGGCGACCAGGGGGCGGCGGCCTTCGAGGGTGACGGTCAGGCATGTGCCCGGCACGGCCTCGGCGCGGCGGGTCAGGAACAGCCCGGAGGGGTCGGCGAGGCCGATGATCCCCTCGTCGTGCAGCTCGAAGCAGCCGACCTCGTCCGTCGCGCCGTACCGGTTCTTGACGCCGCGGACCAGGCGCAGGCGGGCGTGGCGGTCGCCCTCGAAGTGCAGGACGACGTCCACGAGGTGTTCGAGCAGCCGGGGCCCCGCGATGGCACCGTCCTTCGTCACGTGGCCGACGAGGAGCGTGGACATGCCGCGCTCCTTGGAGGCGCGGATCAGCGCGCCGGCGACCTCGCGGACCTGCGCCATGCCGCCCGGGGCGCCGTCGATCTCCGGCGAGGCCACCGTCTGGACGGAGTCGAGGACCAGGAGGGACGGCTTGACGGCGTCCAGGTGCCCGAGGACGGCGGAGAGGTCCGTCTCGGCCGCGAGGTAGAGGTGGTCGTTGAGGGCGTTGATCCGGTCGGCGCGCAGCCGCACCTGGCTCGCGGACTCCTCGCCCGTGACGTACAGGGTGCGGTGCTCGTCGCTCGCCGCCTTCGCCGCGACGTCGAGGAGGAGCGTGGACTTGCCGACCCCGGGCTCGCCCGCGAGCAGCACGACGGCGCCCGGCACCAGGCCGCCGCCCAGGACGCGGTCCAGCTCGTCCACGCCGGTGGAGCGGGCGGTGGCCTGCCGTCCGTCGACCTGGCCGATGGGCAGCGCGGCGGTGGAGACCCGCCCGGCGGCGGTCGTGCGCACCGCGGGCGTGCCGTACTCCTCCACCGTCCCCCAGGCCTGGCACTCGGGGCAGCGGCCGAGCCATTTGGCGGTCGTCCAGCCGCATTCGGTGCAGCGGTAGGAGGGCCTGTCCTTGGTGGATTTCGTACGGGCAGCCATGCGCAAACCGTAGCGGCCCCCACTGACAACGCCGCCTTCCAGCGGCGCGCGGAGCCGCTGGCATATACCGCTTGTCACGTGGCGGGGGCAAAACGCCCTGTCCTCTTTTGAGGGATACGTTCACCCGTAAGGGTTAAAAGAGCGGAAGCGGTACGAAGAGTGTGCCTCCGCCCGCCTACGGTCGCCGGGTGATGAGCAGCAGGCTGGAGCCCCCCACGTACACCACCGGCGCACACCGGTCGCGGCGCGGTGCGCCGCTGGACGCCGGGGCCGAGGAGCGGACCACCGCCGGGGCCGGCGCCCGGTCCTCGGGCCGGACCGGCGGCCGGACCCTCGCCCAGCGCCCGCCCGCGCGGTACGAGCCGTACCTGGACGGGCTGTTCACGTACTGCCTCTCCGTGCTGTGCGACCACGACGTGGCCACGGCGGTGCTCGGCGACGTCCTCGCCATCGCCGAGCGGCACTCCGGGCGGCGCCCCGCCGGCGAGACCGAGCGCAAGGCGTGGCTGTACGCGCTCGCCCGCTGGGCCTGCCTGCGCGAGCTCGGCGAGCAGCGCGAGAAGCGCCGCCGGCAGGGCGCGCACACCGGCCGCCCGGCCCCGGCCCACGCCCCCGCCCCCGAGGAGGCGCCGCCGGCCCAGGTCACCGACGAGACCGCCGAGCACCGCCGCCGCGAACTGGCCCTGCTCGCCTGGCCCGAGGCGGCCGGCACCACGCCCCAGCAGCGCGAGGCCCTGGAGCTGGCGGTCCGCCACCAGCTCGGCGCCCGCGAGGTGGCCGCGGTACTCGGCATGGAGCCGCTCGCGGCACGCGAGCTGCTGTCGGCGGCGGCGTGCGAGGTGGAGCGCACCCGCGCGGCCCTCGCCGTCGTGGAGACCGGTTCCTGTCCGGCCGTCGCCCGGCTCACCGGCGACCACCAGGTGCTGCTCTCCGCGGCACTGCGGCGGGAGCTCGTCCGGCACGTCGACGACTGCCCGCGCTGCCGCCGCGCCGCCGAGCACGCCGGGGCGGGCGGCCCCTGGCCCGGCGCGTCCGTCACCCCCGCCAAGCTCCCGCTGGTCGAGGCGCCGAGGGCGGCGGCGTACGTGGCGATGCTGCACGTCCGGCGGGCGCGCGCGGCCGGGCCCCGGTTCGGCCGTGACGGCTTCCCCCTCGACCCGAAGGACCACGCCGCCCGGCGCGACCGGATGCGGGCGCGCGCGGTGACGACCACCGTGGTCGCCACGGTGGTCGCGGCGCCGGTGCTGGCGCTGTGGGCGGCGTACCGCGGCGCGCCGATGACCGGCGAGCCGCGCGACGGGACGGCCATCAGCGCGAGGGAGGCCGACGAGCCGGGCGCCGCCGACGGCGCCCCCGACCCGTCGCAGGACGGGTACAACCGGTACGACCGGTACGCGAACGCGGGCAACGCCCGCAGCGAGCCCGGCGGCCGCGGCGCGGTCTCCGTCGAGGTGATCAGCACGGGCACGCCCGCCCCGCCCGCGAGACCCGGCCGCCCGGCCCCCGGGCGCATCACGGTCACCGCTCAGCCGGCCGGCGACGAGACGACGATGCTCACGCTCACGGCGTCCGGCGGCGAGCCGGTCACCTGGTCGCTGTGGACGGACGCGCCCTGGCTGTACGCGAGCCGCTCCACCGGCACGCTCTCGCCGGGCCAGTCCCTCGCGGTGTACGTCTCCGTCGACCACGCCCGCGAGCCGTCCGGCCCTTGGACCGCGCGGGTGGGCGTGGACCCGGCGGGCGCGATCGTCGAACTCGACGGCGAGGGCACGCCCCGGCCGCCGGCTCAGGACCCGACGCCGGCGCCGCCGTCCACCCCGCCGGCCTCGACCCCGCCGCCGTCCCCGGACCCGAGCCCGACGCCGTCCGCACCCTCTTCCCGGCCGCCGGACCCGGCCCCGTCGGACACCGCCTCACCGTCGGAGCCCCCGTCGACGGAAGCGCCGCCACCGTGAGGAACGCCGGGGATCAGGGCCGCGGATCCGCCGGGTGCGGCGCCACCAGCGGCAGCTGGGAGGAGAGCCGCGCCTCGCAGAGCTCCACCAGCACGTCGTACGCCGCCTTGCCCATCAGCTCCGTCAGCTCCGGCCGGTACGTCACGTACACCGGTTCGCCCGCCCCGTGCGCCGACGTCGCCGAGGTGCACCACCAGTGCAGGTCGTGGCCCCCGGGGCCCCAGCCCCGGCGGTCGTACTCGCCGATCGAGATCTGCAGGACCCGCGTGTCGTCGGGGCGGTCGATCCAGTCGTACGTACGTCGGACCGGCAGCTGCCAGCAGACGTCCGGCTTGGTCTCCAGCGGCTCGCGCCCCTCCCGCAGCGCCAGGATGTGCAGGGCGCAGCCCGCGCCGCCCGCGAAGCCGGGGCGGTTCTGGAAGATGCAGGAGCCCTCCCAGCGGCGGGTCTGCCGCTCGCCGTCCTCGTCGAGCTGCGTCCAGCCCGACTCCGTACCGACGTCGTGGAACTGCCACAGCTCCGGTGTGAGACGTTCCACATGGCCGGCCACCCGCTGCTCGTCCTCCTCGTCCGAGAAGTGCGCGCCCAGCGTGCAGCAGCCGTCGTCCGCGCGCCCGGTCTGGATGCCCTGGCAGCCGCTGCCGAAGATGCAGGTCCAGCGCGAGGTGAGCCAGGTCAGGTCGCAGCGGAAGACCTGCTCGTCGTCGGCGGGGTCCGGGAACTCCACCCAGGCGCGGGGAAAGTCCAGCCCCTTCTCGTCCCCGGCCACCGGCAGGGCCGGTACGGGGGGAGCGGGCTTCGCCTTCTTCGCCTTCTTCGTCTTTGGCACACACCAAGCGTATGCGCCGCGCGCAGTAGCGTTCCTTCCATGAGACTCGGAGTCCTCGACGTCGGTTCGAACACGGTGCACCTGCTGGTCATGGACGCGCACCCCGGCGCCCGCCCCCTTCCCGCCCACTCGCACAAGGCGGATCTGCGCCTCGCGGAACTGCTCGACGCCGACGGCGCGATCGACCCCCAAGGCATCCAGCGCCTGGTCACCATCACCGCCGACGCCCTGCACACCGCCGAGGACAAGGGCTGCGAGGACGTCCTCCCCTTCGCCACCTCCGCGATCCGCGACGCGTCCAACGCCGACGAGGTCCTCAAGCGGGTCCGCGAGGAGACCGGCGTCGAACTGACGGTCCTGACCGGCGAGGAGGAGGCCCGCCTCACCTTCCTCGCCGCCCGCCGCTGGTTCGGCTGGTCCGCCGGGAAGCTGCTGCTGCTCGACATCGGCGGCGGCTCGCTGGAGATCGCGTACGGCATGGACGAGGAGCCCCACGCGGCCGTCTCCCTGCCGTTGGGCGCCGGACGGCTCACCGCCGGCTGGCTGCCCGGCGACCCGCCGGACCCCGACGACGTGAAGGCGCTGCGCCGCCACGTCCGCACGGAGATAGGCCGCACGGTCGGCGAGATCGCCCGCTTCGGTCCGCCGGACCACGTCGTGGCGACGTCGAAGACGTTCAAGCAGCTGGCCCGGCTCGCCGGCGCGCCCGGCTCCGGCGAGGGCCTGTACGCGCAGCGCGTGCTGAGTCGTACGTCACTCCAGGAGTGGGTCCCCAAGCTCGCCGCCATGACCACCGTGCAGCGCTGCGCCCTGCCGGGCGTGTCCGAGGGCCGCGCCCGCCAGCTGCTGGCCGGGGCGCTGGTCGCGGAGGGCGCGATGGACCTCTTCGGCGTCGAGGAGCTGGAGATCTGCCCGTGGGCGCTGCGCGAAGGCGTCATCCTGCGCCGCCTCGACCATCTCCCCACCTAGGGCCTGGCTTCCGGATCAGGCCGGGCCCGCCCTCCGGGCGGACGTCCCTACTCTGCGGACGCTCCCCATCCGCGCCCCGTACCCTGTCACTCGTGGCAGATCCGTCGGAGACAGTGGTGCGCATCCCGGAGGCGAAGGTCGCGCTCTCGACGGCCTCGGTGTATCCCGAGTCGACGGCGACGGCCTTCGAGGTCGCCGCGCGCCTGGGGTACGACGGCGTCGAGATCATGGTGTGGACCGACCCGGTCAGCCAGGACATCGAGGCGCTGCGCCGGCTCTCGGACTACCACCAGGTGCCGATCCTCGCCGTCCACGCGCCGTGTCTGCTCATCACCCAGCGGGTCTGGTCCACCGATCCGTGGGTGAAGCTCCAGCGCGCCCAGGCGGCGGCCGAGAAGCTCGGCGCGTCGACCGTCGTCGTCCACCCGCCGTTCCGCTGGCAGCGCCAGTACGCCCGTGACTTCGTCAGCGGCATCTGGCGGATGGCGAACGAGACCGACGTGCGCTTCGCCGTCGAGAACATGTACCCGTGGCGCTACCGGGACCGCGAGATGCTCGCGTACGCGCCCGAGTGGGACGTCACCAAGGACGACTACCGCCACTACACCGTGGACCTCTCGCACACCGCGACCGCGCGCGTGGAGGCAATGGACATGGTGGCCCGCATGGGCGACCGCCTCGGGCACGTGCACCTGGCCGACGGGCGCGGCTCGGCGAAGGACGAGCACCTGGTGCCGGGGCGCGGCACACAGCCGTGCGCCGAGCTGCTGGAGTACCTGGCCCGGTCCGGCTTCGACGGCCACGTCGTCATCGAGGTCAACACGCGGCGCGCGATGTCCGCCGCCGAACGCGAGGCCGACCTGGCGGAGGCCCTCGCCTTCACCCGGCTCCACCTGGCCTCCTCCGCGCGCACCTCATGACGGAGCGGCCCAGGCGGCGCGGGCGCCCCCCGCGGGACGCCACCGCCGAGGGACCGGGCGCCCGCGAGCGCATCCTCGAAGCCGCGCGCGCCGAGTTCGCCGCCCGCGGGTACGACAAGACGTCGGTACGCGGCATCGCCAGGACGGCGGGCGTGGACCCGGCCCTCGTCCACCACTACTTCGGTACGAAGGACGACGTCTTCGCCGCCGCCATCGAGATGTCCTTCGAGCCCGCGCTGGTCGTCCCGGCCGTGCTCGGCGCGGGCCCCGAAGGCGTCGGCGAACGCCTCGCCCGCACCTTCCTCGGCGTCTGGGAGAACCCCGCGACCCGCGCGCCCCTGCTCGCGATCCTCCGCTCCGCGCTGACGCACGAGGCCGCCGCCACCGTGCTGCGCGGCTTCGTCCTGCGGCGGCTCCTGGAGCGGGTGGCCGGGGAGCTGCGCGTACCGGACCCGAGGTTCCGGGCCGAGCTCGCCGCCTCTCACATGATCGGGATCGCGATCCTGCGGTACGTCGTCCGCGTTGAACCGCTGGCCTCGGCGGACCCGGAGCAGATCGTGGCCATGGTGGCGCCCGCGCTCCAGCGGTACCTGACCGAGGCGTGAGCCGGCCGTCCCACTATCCGGACGGCATGTCCAGATCTTGGAGCCACCGCGTACGCTCGAAGAAGACACCTCTTTGTCCCCTTCGTTAAGGAGCGAGCGACGATGCCCGAGCTGAGGTCCCGCACCGTCACCCACGGCCGCAACATGGCGGGCGCCCGCGCCCTGATGCGCGCCTCCGGTGTACCCGGTGCGGACATCGGTCGGAAGCCGATCATCGCGGTCGCCAACTCCTTCACGGAGTTCGTGCCCGGCCACACCCACCTCCAGCCGGTCGGCCGGATCGTCTCCGAGGCGATCACGCAGGCGGGCGGCATCGCGCGCGAGTTCAACACGATCGCCGTCGACGACGGCATCGCCATGGGCCACGGCGGCATGCTCTACTCGCTGCCCTCCCGCGACCTGATCGCGGACAGCGTCGAGTACATGGTCGAGGCGCACTGCGCCGACGCTCTGATCTGCATCTCCAACTGCGACAAGATCACCCCGGGCATGCTGATGGCCGCCCTGCGCCTCAACATCCCCACCGTCTTCGTCTCCGGCGGCCCGATGGAGGCCGGCAAGGCCACGCTGGTCGACGGCACGGTCCGCACGCTCGACCTGGTCGACGCCATCTCGGACGCCGCCAACGACAAGATCTCCGATGCCGACATCCTGCGCATCGAGGAGAACGCCTGCCCGACCTGCGGGTCCTGTTCCGGCATGTTCACCGCCAACTCGATGAACTGCCTGACCGAGGCCATCGGCCTCTCCCTCCCCGGCAACGGCTCCACCCTGGCCACCCACACGGCCCGCCGCGCCCTGTACGAGAACGCCGCCCGCACGGTCGTCGAGCTGACCGACCGGTACTACGCCCAGGGCGACGAGTCGGTCCTGCCGCGCAACATCGCCACCATGGCGGCGTTCGAGAACGCCATGGCCCTCGACATCGCCATGGGCGGCTCCACCAACACGATCCTGCACCTGCTGGCCGCCGCCCAGGAGGCGGGCGTCCCCTTCGGCCTGGAGGAGATGGACGCCGTCTCGCGCCGCGTCCCGTGCCTGGCCAAGGTCGCGCCCAACGTCGGCAAGGACCGCACGTACTACATGGAGGACGTGCACCGCGCCGGCGGCATCCCCGCCCTCCTCGGCGAGCTGCACCGCGCCGGGCTGCTCAACGAGGACGTGCACTCCGTCCACAGCCCCTCCCTCGCCGACTGGCTCAAGACCTGGGACGTGCGCGGCGGCTCCCCGTCGCCCGAGGCCGTCGAGCTGTGGCACGCCGCGCCCGGCTGCCGCCGGTCCGCCGAGGCGTTCTCGCAGTCGGAGCGGTGGGACTCCCTCGACACGGACGCCGCCGAGGGCTGCATCCGCTCCGCCGAGCACGCGTACTCCAAGGACGGCGGTCTGGCCGTCCTCCGGGGCAACCTCGCCGTGGACGGGTGCGTCGTGAAGACCGCCGGCGTCGACGAGTCGATCTGGACCTTCGAGGGTCCGGCCGTCGTCTGCGAGTCGCAGGAGGAGGCCGTCGAGAAGATCCTCAACAAGCAGGTCAAGGAAGGCGACGTCGTCGTCATCCGCTACGAGGGCCCCAAGGGCGGCCCCGGCATGCAGGAGATGCTCTACCCGACGTCCTTCCTCAAGGGCCGGGGCCTGGGCAAGACCTGCGCCCTGGTCACCGACGGCCGCTTCTCCGGCGGCACGTCCGGCCTGTCGATCGGCCACGCCTCGCCGGAGGCGGCGAGCGGCGGCACGATCGCGCTCGTCGAGGACGGCGACCGCATCCGCATCGACATCCCGAACCGCGGCATCGAGCTGCTCGTCGACGACGCCACGCTGGCCGCCCGTCGCGAGGCGCTCGGCGGGGTGTACGCGCCGAAGAACCGCGAGCGCAAGGTCTCGGCGGCCCTGCGCGCGTACGCCGCGATGGCGACCAGCGCCGACAAGGGCGCGGTGCGCGACGTCACCAAGCTCGGCTGATCACCGGAGCCGAGCCTCACCAGCGGGTCGGGTCCTTCGCCGCCACGGCGAAGACCGACCCGTCCGGCGCGGTCGCCACGACCGCGCCACCGTCGGCGGTGACGAGCGGCGCGGGCAGGGAGGCGGCGTAGCCGAGCCTCCCGCCGCGCAGCCTCGGCCCGGTCTGGCCCAGCACCGCCGCGCGCGCCGTGTCGACGGCCAGCAGCCTGCCGTCGGCCGCCGTGAAGTACAGCCGCTCGCCGCCGGCGGCCACCACGGGCCGGGACACCCGGCCGGTGGACGTCTCCAGCTGCCACAGGTCTTCGCGGGCGCGGATGTCCACGGCGACGAGCGTGCCGTTGCGCGCCAGCAGGTACGCCCGGTCCCCGTCCACCGCGACCTGCGGTTCCGCCATGGGGAACGGCAGCGGTACGCGGTGGACGGCGCGCCCCTCCGGCTCGTACCGCACCAGCGCGTCCGTCTGCGAGTCGCGGTCCCGCGACGTCAGGTGCAGTACCCCGCCGGATGTCGTGCCCACGGGTGTCAGGTGCCCGTCCAGCCGCCGCTGCCACACCACGGCGCCGTCCCCGGGCCGTACCGCGCTGACGAGCGTGCTCGCCCCCGACCCCGCGACCTCGAAGGCGTACACCAGCCCCGTCTCCGCGCTGTACGGGCCGAAGCGCGGCTGGTCGTGACCGCGCAGCGCGTGCTGCCAGCGCTTGCGCCCCGTCGCCCCGTCGACGCCCGTGACCTTGCCCGAGGGCGCCGTGAACAGCACGGTGTCCCCGGCGTGGTGGACGCCGCCGCCGTACGCGGAGAGGCCGGTGCTCCAGGCGGGTGTGCCGTCGTCGGCCGCGTACGTACGGAGGGTGCCGTCCGCGACGGTGTGCACCAGGCCCCCGGACACGACGGGCTCCGACGCCTCGCCGTCCACCGCCGCCGCCTTCCGCGACCAGACGACCCGCCCGTCGCGCGGGTCGAGCCGGGCGAGGCCACTGCCGGACGCCGCGCAGTACAGGGCGCCGTCCGCGTACGCGCACACGGGCGCCGCGTCACCACCGGACGTGCCCAGCGGCGTGCGCCACGGCGAGAAGGAGGCCACCGCCCCGGCGGCCCCGGCCGTCCGCGGCGCCGGGCTCTCTCCCGTACCGCCGCTCAGGCCCCACACCGTGCCGCCGCCGCCCGCGGCGAGCGCCACGAGGGCGGCCGCGGCCAGGGGCCACCGGGCGCGCCGGCGACGCACCGGTGCGGTTGGAACAGGTTCATCCGGAACGGGTTCCGCTGAAACCGGCTCCGCTGCAACCGGCTCCGTGAACGCCGTCTCCCGGCGGCGCTGCGCCGGTATGAACGCGGTCGCCTCGTACGACGGCGGCCGCAGCTCCGCCATGATCTCGTCCGGCGTCGGGCGGTCGGTCGGCTCCTTGGCCAGGCAGCGGCCCACGAGCGGCACGAGCTCGGCGGGCACCCCGCTCAGGTCCGGCTCGTCGTGGACCACCTGGTACGCCACGATGTACGGGCTGCCGTCGTCGAACGGCCCCTGCCCGGTCGCCGCGTGCACCAGGACCGAGCCGAGGGCGAACACGTCCGCCGCCGGGCCCACCTCCCGGGGCCGCTGGAACTGCTCGGGCGCCATGTACGGCGGCGAACCGATCAGCTTGCCGGTCTCCGTGCGCAGGTCACTGTCCACGGGCCGCGAGATGCCGAAGTCGATGACGCGGGGGCCGGTGTCGGTGAGCAGGACGTTGCCGGGCTTGAGGTCGCGGTGCACGACACCGGCGCGGTGGATGTCGCGCAGCGCCTCCGCGAGACCGGCGGTCAGCCGGCGCAGCTCGGCGGGGGCCAGCGGCCCGTTGCGCTTGACCTGGTCGGCGAGCGTGGGACCCGGCACGTACAGGGTGGCCATCCACGGCCGCTCGGCGTCCGGGTCGGCGTCCACGACCGGCGCCGTGAAGGCCCCGCTCACCCTACGGGCGGCGGCCACCTCCTGCCGGAAGCGGGCGCGGAACTCCGGGTCGGCGGCGTACTGCTCGTGGACCACCTTCACCGCGAGGCGCAGTCCGGAAGCCGACCGGGCGAGGTGCACGACGCCCATCCCGCCCGCCCCGAGCCGTGCCTCCAGGCGGTACTGACCGGCGTATCCCGGCACCGGCGGCATCGCCCACCCCCGTGGTCCCCGTCGATTTTCGGCCGCGCGTGCGACGCTCGGAGCCTAGTCGATGGTGCGTCCGATGTCGGTGGGGCTTGCTAGCCTGCGCGTCGCACACAGTGAAGCCCGGCGCACCGCCGGCTCACCACGACGGGGGAGGGCCACAGCCCATGGAAGACACCACCACGACCACCGAGACCGCCACGGCCACCGGGGAGGCGGACACCGCGGCGTTCGCCGCCGCCGACGTCGTCCGCTACCCGGTCGCGCCCGGCCACCGGGTCAACGTCCGGTCCGGCCCGGGCACCCAGTACCGCATCGTCCGGACCCTCCCGTACGACGTGCGGGTCCCGGTCTACTGCCAGAAGCCCGGCGAGCGCATCACCGGCCCGTACGGCACCACGGCCCTCTGGGACAACATCGCGGACGGCGAGTTCGTCTCCGACGCGTACGTGAAGACGGGCACCGACGGGTACGTCGCACCGCGCTGCTCCTGACCGCCTCGCCCGTCGCCACGCCGCTCCGGCGATAATCGGGCTCGTGAGCGACGACCAGACGGACAAGACGGACCAGACGGACAAGACGGCGGACACGACGACCGGCACCGGTACCGGCACCATCGCCGGGCCGCGGCCCGAATCCCTCCGTTTCTTCGGCACCACCTGGGTCGACCACGACGGCGGGTACGGGCTGCGGCGCGCCGGCGTCGCCGCCGGCTCGCTCGCGGCCGCCGTCGCGGGCGCCCTCGTCCTCCGCTTCGCCTACCAGGGCCTGGCCATCGCCGACGTCGGCGGCTTCGTCAACACCCTGGTCGTCGTCATGTTCGCCGTCTGCACGGCCATCGCGTTCAGCAGGACGTGGCAGGGCTTCACGCGCCGCCCCGCCGACCCTTCCCGGGAGGACGCGCTCCGCAGCCTGAAGGCCATCGGCTTCATCGGCTCCCTCCTCGCCTACTTCGTCCGCTCCCTCACCGAGGCGCCGGGCGAGAAGCTGCTGCGCGCGGAGTACGAGACGGCCCGCGCCCAGTACGAGAAGCGCCGCGCCACCCGCGCCGGCAACCCGGCCGCCCGCAAGCGGAAGCGGAAGTAGCACAGCACCGCCTGCCCTTGACGCGCCCTCCCGCGCGCGCAACTATTCATCACATGGTGAATAACCACTCCGGTGCTGCCCTCCAAGCCCGTGGCCTCACCGTCGTACGCGGCCCCCGCACCGTCCTCCGCGACCTCGACTTCGCCGTGCCGCCCGGCCGGATCACCGGCCTCCTCGGCCCCTCGGGGTGCGGCAAGTCCACCCTCATGCGGGCCATCGTCGGCACCCAGGCCAAGGTCACCGGCACGCTGACCGTCCTCGGCCGCCCCGCCGGCGACCCCGCCCTGCGCGCCCGCGTCGGCTACGTCACCCAGGCCCCTTCCGTCTACGACGACCTCACCGTCCGCCAGAACCTCGACTACTTCGCCGCCGTCCTCCGGCCCGGCCGCACCCACCGCGACACCCGCGCCGCCTCCGTCACCCGCGCGCTCGCCGACGTGGACCTCACCGCACACGCCGACGCCCTCGCCGGCCGGCTCTCCGGCGGCCAGCGCAGCCGCGTCTCGCTCGCCGTCGCCCTCCTCGGCACCCCCGACCTGCTCGTCCTCGACGAACCGACCGTCGGCCTCGACCCCGTCCTCCGCCGCGACCTGTGGCGGCTCTTCCACCGCATCGCCGCCGAGCGGGGCACCACGATCCTCGTCTCCTCCCACGTCATGGACGAGGCGGAACGCTGCCACCGCCTGCTCCTCCTGCGCGACGGCGAACTGCTGGCCGACGACACCCCCGACGCCCTGCGCCACCGCCACGACACCCCGACCGTCGAAGAGGCATTCCTCCGCCTCGTCGACGCGGCCACCGCCCGCCGGAAGGCCCCGCGATGAACGGCTCCCGCACCCTCGCCACCGCCGCCCGCGTCCTGCGCCAGCTCCGCCACGACCCGCGCTCCCTCGCCCTGATGCTGCTCGTCCCGTGCGTGATGCTCGTCCTGCTCCGGTACGTCTTCGACGGCAGCCCCCGCACCTTCGACTCCCTCGGCGCCTCGCTGCTGGGCATCTTCCCGCTGATCACGATGTTCCTGGTGACCTCCATCGCCACCCTGCGCGAACGCACCTCCGGCACCCTGGAACGCCTCCTCGCCCTGCCGCTCGGCAAGACGGACCTCATCGCCGGCTACGCCCTCGCCTTCGGCCTGCTCGCCGTCGTCCAGTCGGCCCTCGCCACCGGCCTCGCGCTCTGGCTCCTCGGCCTCGACGTCATCGGCTCCCCCTGGCTCCTGCTCCTGGTGGCCCTCCTCGACGCCCTGCTGGGCACCGCGCTCGGCCTGTTCGTCTCGGCGTTCGCCGCCTCCGAATTCCAGGCCGTCCAGTTCATGCCGGCCGTGATCTTCCCGCAGCTCCTGCTCTGCGGCCTGTTCACCCCCCGCGACCGCATGCAGCCGGCCCTGGAGACGCTCTCGAACCTGCTCCCCATGTCGTACGCCGTCGACGGCATGGCCCAGGTCCTCCGCCACACCGACATGACCGCCGACTTCGTGCGCGACGCGCTGGTCGTCGCCGCCTGCGCCCTCCTCGTCCTCACCCTCGGCGCCGCCACCCTCCGCCGCCGCACCGCTTAGGGAGCGGACGGCGACGGCGCCCGGTGGGGAGCAGGGTGCGGGGGCCGCGGCGTCACCGGAGGCGCATGAGGAGTGGCCGTACGGGTCGGTGGAGGCGGCGGCGGGGAATGCGGCGCGGGCTGCGAGCCCACCGCCGCCGCGCCCAGCACCGCCACCGTGACCAGCCCGGCCCCCACCGCGCGCCGGTGTCTCGCCCGCACCTCGTGCGGCCGCCGCACCTCACCACCCGTACGGCCCAGGTCCCGCAGCACGAACCGCAGTTCGCCCCGCTCGCCGTCCTCCGGCACGCCACCCGACAGGTCTCCGGACACGACCGTCCTCCTTCCCGCCCACCAGCCGCCCGGTAGGACCGCCACCGCGATCATTCGGTTCCGACCGGCCCGGGCGCCACCGCCGTACCGCTCCTCGGACACCCCACCCGCCACACCGCTCCTGGTGCGAGGATGGCCCCACGTACTCCCCGGCGAGGTGAACAGAGCCATGACCCAGACAGTCGCAGTCCTCGGCACCGGCAAGATCGGTGAAGCCCTGCTCAGTGGCATGATCCGCGCCGGCTGGCCGGTCGAGCACCTCCTCGTCACCGCCCGCCGCACCGAACGCGCCGAGGAGCTGCGCACCCGCTACGGAGTCGAGCCGGTCAGCAACGCCGACGCCGCCAAGCGCGCCGACACCCTCATCCTCGCCGTCAAGCCCCAGGACATGGGCAAGCTCCTCGACGAGCTCGCCCCCCACATCGCCCCCGACCGCCTGGTCATCAGCGCCGCCGCCGGCATCACCACCACCTTCATCGAGGAACGCCTCGCCGCCGACACCCCCGTCGTCCGCGTCATGCCCAACACCCCCGTCCTCGTCGACGAAGGCATGTCCGTGATCTCGGCCGGCAGCCACGCCACCCAGGACCACCTGGTCCACGCCGAGGAGATCTTCGGCGGCGTCGGCAAGACCCTCCGCGTCCCCGAGACCCAGCAGGACGCCGCCACCGCCCTCTCCGGCTCGGGCCCGGCGTACTTCTACTACCTGGTCGAGGCCATGACGGACGCCGGCATCCTGCTGGGCCTGCCCCGCGCCCAGGCCCACGACCTCATCGTCCAGGCCGCCATCGGCGCCGCCGTGATGCTCCGCGACAGCGGCGAGCACCCGGTCAAGCTCCGCGAGGCCGTCACCTCCCCCGCGGGCACCACGATCAGCGCCATCCGCGAGCTCGAGAACCACGGCGTACGCGCCGCCCTGATCGCGGCCCTGGAGGCGGCCCGCGACCGCAGCCGCGAGCTCGCCTCCGGCAACGGCTGAGTCCGCCGAAGCCCGGGCGGCCCCGTCAACCGGCGGGCAGCAGCCCGATCGCCCGGTAGGCCCGGTCCACCACCGGCCTCGCGATCGCCCGGGCCCGCTCAGCCCCCTCCCGCAGGACCCCCTCCACGTATCCGGGATCGGCCACCAGCTCCGCGTGCCGCTCCCGCAGCGGCCGCAGGATCTCCACGACCGCCTCGGCCGTGTCCTTCTTGAGCGCCCCGTACGACGTGTACGCACCGGCCAGCGCCTCCGGGTCCCCACCGGTGCACGCCGCCAGCACATCGAGCAGGTTCGCCAGTCCCGGCTTGGCGTCCCGGTCGTATGCGACGTCCTGACCGCCGTCGGTCACGGCCCGCATGACCTTCCGCCGCACCGCCTCCGGTTCGTCGAGCAGATAGACGGTCCCGGCCGCGTTCCCCCGTGACTTCCCCATCTTGGACATCGGGTCCTGCAGATCCCGCACCCGCGCCGCGACCTGGGGCAGGACCGCCTTCGGCACGGTGAACGTGTGCCCGTACCGCTGGTTGAAGCGCACGGCCAGATCCCTGGTGAGCTCCACATGCTGCGCCTGGTCGTCCCCCACCGGCACTTCGTCGGTCCCGTACGCGAGGATGTCGGCCGCCATGAGCACCGGGTACGTCAGCAGCGACACCCGCACGCTCTGCCCGGCCGCCCGCGCCAGGGCCCCCTTCTCCTTGTACTGGATCATGCGCCGCAGCTCGCCGTCCGAAGCCGTGCACTCCAGCAGGTACGACAGACGAGCGTGCTCGTCCACATGACTCTGTACGAAGAGGACGCACCGCTGGGGATCGAGCCCGGCGGCCAGCAGGAGCGATGCCGTCTGCCGACTGAGCCGCCGCACCCGTCCCGGGTCGTGCTCGACGGTCAGCGCATGCAGGTCCACCACGCTGAACAGGGCCTCCGCCCGGTGCTGATCCACCTCGACCCACCGCCGCACGGCGCCGAGGTAGTTGCCCAGCGTCAGGTGGCCCGTCGGCTGGATCCCACTGAAGATCCGCGTCATCGCGTTCTCCCCTTCTCTTCCTCGATGGAGGCCGCCACCACCTGCGGCCGACCCCCACCGGGAGGGAGAAACGCGAACGGCCGCCGAGGCGGCGGCCGTTGAGTGCATGCGTGTGTGCCGGCCGCCGTCAGGCGGCCCACCACTGAAGGTTGCACACGCGCGTTGTCATGCCTCCAGGCTACCCAGGCGGCCTCGGGTTGACATGGATTTGCTGGATCCGTAGTGTTCTCCGAGTTGTCCGACGTGAGCGCCGACCCCGGTCGGTCCCCGGACAGCCATTCCGCAAGAACCACTCCAGGCGAGCGACGCCGTACCCACGTCGTCGTTTTGTTTTCTCGTGCGCTTTTGCGAAATGACGGATCCGCGTTCGAATGAACGCAGCCCGATTAGCGTCGGGGCAACGGATTCGCTAAAGTCTCACTCGTCGGAACGGCCAACGGGTCGGGAGGACAAGCCCGCTGACTGGGAATCAGGCCCGAAAGGATCTGATAGAGTCGGAACCGCCGGAAAGGGAAACGCGAAAGCGAAGAACGGACCGGCAGCCCGCTCCAGCGGGTGGCGGAAACGGAAAACGGATCTGCTAAGCTGGAAACACGAAAGACCGAAGGGAAGCGCCCGGAGGAAAGCCCGAGAGGGTGAGTACAAAGGAAGCGTCCGTTCCTTGAGAACTCAACAGCGTGCCAAAAATCAACGCCAG
>NZ_JBEZAQ010000021.1:0-88842 GCF_040646655.1 Streptomyces sp. NPDC045431 | reverse complement strand
CCTGGCGGCGTCTGGTGCGTGCGATCGCAAGGCGGAGGATGGAGCCACTGCGGAGCATTGGCGACTGACGACAACGCGGCGAGCGTGCGTGCCAGACGCCGCCAGGCAGACGGGACTTTGCGGACACGACCTAGGACTTGCTGACTCTCAGCAGCCGGAGGGCGACCTGGATCTCCAGCAGCCTCTCCGGCTCCCGCCAGCCGTCACCGAGGAGCCGGCTGACGCGGGCGAGGCGTTGCGCGACGGTGTTGACGTGGACGTGCAGCATGCCTGCGGTGTTCCTGGCGTGTTGGCCGCTGCGGCAGTACGCGTCGAGCGTGCGCACCAGCTCCGAGCGGTGGCCGCGGTCGTACGCGATCACCGGGCCGATGACGGAGTCGATGAAGGACGCGACGGCCGGCCGGCCGCTGAACAGGGCGCCGACGAAGCCGAGACCGCGGGTGTCCGCGATCTCCCCCGTCCTGCCCAGGGCGAGCAGCGCCCGCAGGCACTCGTCCGCCTCCCGGTAGGCCGCGGGGAGGCCGGCGATGTCCCCGGCGCGGGCGGTGCCGGCGGTGACGGGGCGTCGGCACGTCCGCGTCAGCTCGCGGGCTGCGGCGCGCGCCACCTCCAGGGGGTCGTCGCCGGGCAGCAGCAGGATCACGGTGTCGCGCCGGAGCGTCGCCAGTCCGCGGCGGCGCCGGGCGAAGGCCGCGGTGGAGGCGTAGACCCGCTCCCGCGGTTCGTCGTCCAGCCGGGCCACCACCACGATCCGGCAGGCGTCGAGGTCGACGTCGATCAGGGCCGCGCGGTGCCGGAGGAGGTCGTGGTCCTTGGGGTGCGCCGCCAGCAGGTCGGCCAGCAGCTCGCCGCGCACCCGGGCCTCCGCCTCGGCCATGCGTCTGCGGGTGACGAGCACGAGCGAGGCGACCAGCGCGGCCCGCTCCAGGATGCGGCGGTCGATCGTGCCGATCTCCGTCGCCGTCCCGGCGAGGACGATGGTGCCCAGGGGCTCGGACTCGGTGATCAGGGGGACGGCGCACCGGGCGCCCCGGACCACCGTGCCTCCGGCCTGCCAGGCGTCCGCGCCGATGGCCCGCAGCTCGTCCACCGGTATCGACCCCGGGCCGCGGGACCGGGCCGCGATGTCGCCGTCCTCGTCGAGGACGACGACCGTGCCGGACAGCGAGGTCGCCGTCGCCTGCGCCACCTCGTCCACCCCCTTGCCCTGGATGACGAGGCGCGTCAGGCGTTCGTGGACGTCGGCGGTGCGCTCCAGGTCGGCCATGTGGGCGCTGATCGTGTCGTTGGCGATCCGCAGCTCGGCGACGGCCGCCTGGGCGGCGCTCAGTAGACGGGCGTTCTCGATGGCCACCGCCGCGTGCGAACCGAGCATCATCAGCACGCTGATGTCGCGGCTGCCGAACCCCCGGCGGCTGCGGTGTGCGGCGAGCAGGACCCCGATCACCTCCTGGTTGAGCTTCACCGGTACGCCCAGCAGGGACTCGATCCGCTCGGCCGCGACCGTACGGTCGATCTCGGCGGTATGGGCGAAGGAGTCGTCGGAGAGGTACGAGGTGACGGCGTACGGCTCGCCGGTCCGCGCGACGATGCCGCCGACTCCGCTGCCGACCGGCAGCCGCAGCTCGCGCAGCCGGCCGGAGATGTTGCCCGCCGCCGCCTTGATGTAGCTGTCCCCCCTGCCGCGGTCGCTGAGGCTGATGTAGGCGAGGTCGCATTCCAGCAGGCGCCGTGCGCGATCGGAGATGGCCTGGAGGATGGAGTCGAGGTCGCGAAGCGAGGCCAGGTCGTTGGCGGTGTCGTTGAGGAGCTGGAGCTCCGCCTCGTTGCGGCGGTGCCGCAGCTGCCGCTCGCGCAGCCGCAGCGCGAGCGCGCGCTCCTCCTCCAGCTCCGCGAGACGGCCGGCCGGTTCACCGGCGGCCCGGGCCGCCGCCAGCACGTCGTCGAACGCGCTGATGTCGGCTTCCCCCAGCAGCAGTTCCAGGAACACGCCGCCGTACGTCCGTGCCATGGCTCCTCCGTCGGACATGCCCGTCACGTCCCCGGGCCGCAGCGGGGTGTGCCGGGCCCCGCTGGGGATTATCACCGCTTCGCCGCCCGCCGGACCCCTGCCGGACCGTGCTGCGAGGCAGCGAGGTTGTGGCGGATTCCGGCCTCCAGGCGTCGTGCGACCTCCTCGCTCCGTCCCTCCGGCCAGGGCAGCAGCCCCGCTCCGGAGGCGCGGCCTCCGTGGCCGGCGCGGAGGAGCTCGTCGAGGACGGGGAAGTCGCCCGTCCGTGCCGACAGGTGGGGGCTGAGGCTTCGGAGGATGGACCGGGTCAGCTCCAGCCCGATGAAGTCGGCGTTCTCCATGGGGCCCACGGCAGGCCAGCGCAGGGCGAGGCTCGACCGCATGACGGTGTCGATGGTCACCGCGTCGCACACGCCCTGTTCCAGGAGGTGCAACGCCTCGCGTACGAGCGCGAACTGCAGCCGGTTCCCGACGAATCCGGGGACGTCCCGCTGGAGGCGTACCGTCGTCTTGCCCAGTCCGTTCAGCACCTCGCACGCCTCCTCCACGAACCGGTGGTCCGTCTCCGCCCCCGGCGCGACCTCGACCAGCGGGATGACGTACGGCGGGTTCCACCAGTGCACTCCGACCAGCCGCCGCGGGTGCCGCATCCCCTTGGCCACCTCCGTGAGCGGCAGGACCGAGGTGTTGGACCATATCGGCGTCACGTCGCCGACCCGCTCCTCCAGCGCGGCCAGCACCTGGTGCTTGACCTCCAGGCGCTCGGGGACGGCCTCCACCACGATGTCCGAGCTCCGCGCGAGCTCCGTGAGCGTCGCGGCCGCGGTGATCCGCTCCGCCACCGTCGCGCGCTCTTCCACCGCCGTGCCGCAGCGCTGGAGCGCCTGCCCGACCCGCTCACCCAGATCGGCCAGCGTCGCGGGATCCGCGTCGTGGACGGCCACACCGAAGCCCGCGCGGGCCAGAGCGACGGCGATCCCGTGCCCCATCAGGCCACCGCCGACGATGCCGAACCGGATCATTTCCCACCCTCCCGAAGCCGGATATGTGCGCAGCACGCTCGCAGCGCGCATTCGGCTCCGTAATGGTCACGGTGGACACATACGCGGCGGAACTATGTGCACCGCTCCCATCAAGCCGCCGAGTGACGCGGTTCTACGGTGCTCCCCATCCACACCCCACATCCCCGTCGACGACCGCCGGGCGGCGAGCCGCAGTCCGCTCCCGGCGCACCGTACGACGGGCAAGGAGGCACCCATGTCGTTCCACTCCGTCCGGCGGACGCTGACCGCCGCGCTCGCGGCCGTACTGACCACCGGCCTGCTGGGGCTGGCGTCCCAGACGTCCACGGCGGCCCCGCGTACCGAGGCCGCCGTGGCCGCCGGGCACGACCCGGTGATCATGATCCCCGGGATGACCGGCCAGCCGTCCAGCATGGACACCATGAAGTCGAACCTCCAGGCCCACGGCTGGCCGGCGGGACGGCTGTTCACCTGGACCGACAGCAGCCGGATGACGCAGGACCTGGCCAAGGCCGCCCAGGAGCTCTCGGTCAAGGTCGACCAGGTCCGCAGCCAGACCGGCGCCTCCAGGGTCGTCCTGGCCACCTGGTCGGCCTCCACCCTGGCGGCCCGGTACTACATCAAGAACCTCGGCGGTGCCGACAAGGTCTCCCAGTACATCGGCTTCGCCGGACCGCAGCACGGCACCACCAACAACGGCTGCCAGTGGTACGTCTCCTGCCAGCAGTTCGCGTCCCCCGACACACCGTTCCTGAAGGCGCTCAACTCGCCGACGGAGGTCCCCTTCAGCGACAAGGTCGACTACCTCACGATCCGGTCGACCGCCGACTACAACGCCGTACCGACCAACACCGCCATGCTCGCCGGCGCCGACGAGAACTACCTGATGAGCGGCCCGATGGCACCCAGCCACTTCACGATCATCACCAACAGCACGGCCCTGGCGAAGATGCGCTCCTTCATCACCGCGCACGAAACAACCTGACGCTTGCCACCGTCACCGTCACCACGCACGCCACCGCGATCCCGACCGGGCCGCGGTGGCGTGCGCGCCGGCATGGCACGGCGTACCGGGCCGCCGCTCGGGGTCCGGTCAGGACGCGTCCCAGGTGACCGGCAGCCGGTGTACGCCGTAGATGTTCATGTCGGTGCGCAGCGGTACTTCCTCTGCCGGCACGTCGAGCCGCAGGGTGGGGAACCGCCTCAGCAGCGAGGGCAGGGCCACCGTCAGTTCGACGCGGGCCAGTTGCTGGCCCAGGCACTGGTGGATGCCGTGTCCGAAGCCCAGGTGCCCCGTGGCCGCGCGGCGCAGGTCGAGGACGTCGGGGTCGGGGAACCGCTCCGGGTCGCGGTTGGCGGCCTGGAGGGAGAGGGTGATGCTCTCGCCGGCCGCTATCGTGACGCCGTCCAGCTCGACGTCCTCCAGCGCGGACTTCATGGTGGTGTGGGCGACCGTCAGGTAGCGCATCAGCTCTTCGACGGCCTTCGGGGCGAGATCGGGGTCGCCGCGCAGGGCTTCGGCCTGGGCCGGGTTGGTGAGCAGGGCGAACGTGCCGTGCGCGATCATGTTGGCGGTGGTGTCGAGCCCGGCGGCGAGGAGGAAGCCCCCGATGCCGACCAGCTCCTCGTCGGTGAGGTCGGAGTCCTTCGCCAGGTCGCCGAGCAGGTCGTCGGAGGGTGCGGCGCGCTTGGCGGCCACCAACTCGGCCATGTACTCCTGGAGTCCGACGAACGCGGCGTACCGTTCCTCGGGCGTCACGTCCTGGGTCATGAGCGTGTGGGCGTGCCGCTGGAAGCGCCCCCGGTCGGCGTAGGGCACACCGAGGAGCTCGCAGATCATCAGCGCCGGGATGGGCTGGGCGTACATCTCGACCAGGTCGAGGCCCGGCCCCCGGCGCTCCATCGCGTCCAGCTGCTCGGCGGTGATCTCCTCCACCCGTTCGGTGAGCAGGCGCATCCGGCGGACGGTGAACTTGCCCGTCAGCAGCCGTCGGAAGCGGGTGTGCTCGGGGGCGTCCATGCCCGTCATGTCGCCGACCGGGGCAGGTTGCAGAGGGCCCTCCGGCCCACCGGGGAAGGGGTAGTGCAGCAGCTCGTACCGCGAGCTGAAGCGTGGGTCGCCCATGATCGCGCGGACCGTGGAGTATCCGGTGGCGAGCCAGCCGACGTGTCCGTCGGGGTAGGTCATCCGGGCCAGGGGCCGTTCCTCGCGCACCTTCGCGAGACCGGCGGGCGGGTCGAACGGGCAGCCGGTGGCGCGCTGCGTGGCTAAGGTGACGGGCTCGGCGGCGTCCGTGGCGACGGGGCGGGCCGACGGTTCGTGCTGCATGGTGTGTCCTCCATGACGGTGACGGTGTGACGGTGTGACGGTGCGTGGAGTGGTACTCACCGCTCGGCGGTACGACCCGGAGGCGCACCGCGCTGAGAGGTTGTTCCTGCGGGAGGTCAGGCGCGGCGGATGACGATGTCGCCGATGCCGGTGCGGGCATGGATCTCGACGGTCTCCTCGGCGGCGTCGGGCCCTTCGGCGGCGCCGAGCTCGTTGCGGACCGTGCCGAGCTTGCAGCCGACGTCCAGCCAGGCCGCCGTGGACTCGCGGATGCCGACCTCCACGTCGCCGACGGCGGTGTGCAGGTCGATCACGCCGCGCGCCACCTGCCGCACGCTGATCGTGCCGTTGGCGGACTTGGCCGCGACCGAGGCGTGCGCGGTGCCCACGGTGATGCGGCCGTTGGAGGAATTGACCTTCAACTCGCCGGTGATCTCATCGATCTCGGTCTCGCCGTTGCCGTTCCTGATGGTCGCCGCACCCACGATCTCGCCGAAGTCGACCCGGCCGGCCCCGCGGACGTCGGCATCGCCCACGGCCCGGTCGACGCGGATGTGCCCGTGCTCGGTCCGCAGGTTCACGGTGGACGCCTCGTCGAGCCGGATGTCGCCGAGCGAGGTCTTGATGCGGCACTCGCCGAGCGGTCCCTCACCGGTGTAGTCGCCCATGGGGGAGGTGGCGCGGAGGTGCGAGCCGGCGGGGAGCTCGATGATGACGTCGATCGAGCCGCTCCTGCCGAACAGCGAGCGCTTCTTGGGCCCCTTCAGGGTGAGGGTGCCGTCGGCGTACGCGACCTTCGTCTGCTGCGCGGCCCGTACGTCGGCGTCGTCGGCGCCGTTGCTCGGCAGCACCTCGACGACCGTGTCCCCGCGCTTGCCCGCGGTGAGCCGCACCTCGCCGACTTCGAACTCGAGGACCGCCGTGATGGGCCCGGCGGTGTCGTAAGAAGGCATGGCTGGTCCGTCCTCTTGACTCTGGAAGGTGTGTGCGCAGGTGGCGCGGGAGGAGTGATGTGCGAAGCGGGGACTCCGGCTAGCGGACCCAGCCCCGGTAGCTCTGGCCGTGACGCGGCGTACGGGCGGCCGGCCGGTCCGGTCCGCCGCCCGGTTCGAGGGCGAGGGCCACGGCCCGTACGAGCCAGGCGTTGACGGACAGGCCCTCCCGGCCGGCCGCCTCCTCGACCCGTGCCTTCAGCGGCGCCGGGAGCCGGAAGTTGATCCGGGCCGTGCCCGCCCCTTCCTCGCTGTCCGCCGGGGAGGGAGCCGGTGGCGCCACCGGTGGCGCCATGGGTGCCGCCATGGCAGGCGCCTCCTCCTCGGGGGACCCGGCGGTGGGCGGCGCGGTCACCACGAACTCGGGTTCCAGCCCCCGCAGGCGGACGTCGACCGAGCCCGGTGCCAGCTCCCGTGTGATCTCGTCCGAGGCGGCGGACAGCGCGTTGAGCAGCGTCAGCCGGGCGGCCGACTCCAGGGGCGCGGTGAGCCGCTCGGCCAGGGCGCGGGCCTCGTCCCCGCCGGCGTTCGCGGCGACCGCGAGCTCACGGCGGAGGTGGTCGACGTAGGGGGTCAGGTCCATGGGAACCATAGTGGCACCACTGTGGCGCCATGGGAAGCGGTGGTGGCGCCACAAGGAGGCATGTGGCGCCAAAACGGCGCCACGGTGGCGCGTTTTCGTTCGGCGAACTCCGAGTAGTTGAATATGATTATCATCTGCTACGGTCCGGCTCTGTACGTCACCCGGTCCGACGGAGATGGAAAAGCCCCGTGTACACCCGTAAGCCCCTGCCCCTCCTCTCCGTGGCGATCGGTTCCGCCCTGCTCCTGACCGGTTGCTTCGCACCCGGCGCCGCACCCGGCGGTCCCACCGACGGGGACAAGCGCCTCCGCGTGGTGATGATGCAACCGCCGCGCTCCGGGCTCTCGCCGCTCAGCGACGACGCCTTCAAGCTGTCGCGGTGGAGCACCGCCGAGACCCTGGTCACCCTCGACACCAACGGTGACCCGCGCCCCGCCCTCGCCGCCGCGTGGCGGCGGGCGGGCGACCGGGCCTGGTCCTTCACCGTCCGCCCCGGTGTGACCTTCCACGACGGCAGCCCCCTCACCGCCGAGGACGTGGTGCGCTCGCTCACCAAGGCCTCCCAGGCCGCGCCGAAGCCGCGCATCCTCGACGGCGTCGACCTGACTGTCACCGCCGAGGGCGACACCGTCACGGTCACCACCGCCGTGGCGGACCCGCTGCTCCCGCAGCGGCTCTCCTCACCGCAGCTGTCGATCCTCGCGGCCACGGCGTACCGGGGCAGGACGGTCGATCCGGTCGGCGCCGGCACCGGCGCGTTCGTCCTGAAGCGCGTGAACGGCACCAGCTCCGCCACCCTGGACCGCAACGACGCCTACTGGGGCGGCAAGCCGAAGGCGGCGGGCATCGACGTGCGGTTCGTACCGGACGGCACCGCCCGCGCCGCCGCGCTGCGCAGCGGTGAGGCCGACATCGTCGAGTCCGTACCGGTCTCGCAGGCGGCCCTGCTCGACGAGGAGCAGATCACCGAGGTGCCCATGCCGCGCACCAACACGCTGTACCTCAACACCCGCCGCGGTGTCTTCGCCGACCCCGCGCTGCGCGCCGCCGCCCGTACGGCGATCGACGCCAAGCCCCTGGTCGACGGCGTGTACGAGGGCCGCGCCGACGTCGCCGAGGGCCTCCTCGGCCCCGCCATCCCCTGGGCGAAGGAGCGCGCCGGCCGCACCCGGCCCGCCAAGCCGGCCGACCCGGCGGGCAGGACCGTCACCCTCGGCACCTTTACCGACCGCGCCGAGCTCCCCGAGGTGGCCGCCGCGCTCCAGCAGCAGCTCCAGAAGGCCGGTTTCACGGTGAAGCTGGAGATACGCGAGTACGCCGCCATCGAATCCGACGCCCTCGCCGGGAAGTTCGACGCCTTCGTCCTGTCCCGGGCGACCGTCCTCGACTCCGGCGATCCCGCCGCGTACCTCTACAGCGACTTCGCGAGCGACGGCTCCTTCAACCTCTCCCAGCTCGCCGACCCGAGCGTCGACAAGGCGCTGGAGAAGGCGGCGAAGGCGCCCGCCGGCGCCGCGCGCCGCACCGCGATCCTGGCCGCCGAGACCGCGATCCTGAACACCGACGCGGCGATCCCGATGCTCCACGAGCGGGTCGTCCAGGGCGACGCCCCGCACGTCGTGGACTCGGCGAAGGACCCGCGCGAGCGTCTGCTGGTCACCGCCGCCACACACGTCAGGTGAGCGGCGTGAAGACCGCCTTCGCCCGCGGAACCGCGCTCGCCGCCGTCCTCGCCGCCCTCGGGCTGCTGCCCTGGCTGTCCGGCCGGGACGCGGCCCTCAGCGTGCTGCGCGCCCGCTCCGCCGAACAGGAGCCGACCGCGGAGGCGTTGGCCGCCATCCGCGACGACCTGGGCCTCGGCTCGGGGCCACTGACCCTGCTCGGGCGCTGGGCGGGCGGGCTGCTCCGCGGCGACCTCGGTACCTCGTGGGTCTCCGGCACCGAGGTGCTGCCGTCGGTCGCCTCCGGACTCGGCGTGTCGCTGGGGCTGATGGGCGCGTCGCTGGCTGTGGCGCTGCTGGTCGCGGCCGCGCTCTGCACGGGAACCGTGGTACGCGGAGCGCGGCGCGGCTCCGGCACCCGTTCCGGCACCGGGGGAGCGGCCGCGGCGATGCTCGCCTCCGTGCCCGAGTTCCTGTTGGCGACGGTCGGCCTGATCGTCCTCGGCGTCTGGACGGGCCTGCTGCCGACGTCCGGCTGGCAGGGCCCGTCGTCCATGGTGCTGCCCGCGCTCGCCATGGGACTGCCCGCCGGCGGTCTGCTCGGCCGGCTCGTGGACGACGCCCTGCCCGCCGTGTTCGGCGAGCGCTGGGTCGAGCTGTGGCGGGCGTCGGGCGTCTCCCCGTGGCGCCTGGCGTGCGCGGCGCTGCGCCGGGCCGTGCCCGCCCTCGCTCCGCAGTTCGGCCTGGTCGCGGTCGGGCTCACCGGCGGCGCGGTCACCGTGGAGACCGTCTTCGCGGTGCCCGGCATCGGCCGCACCGCCCTCGGCGCCGCCAAGGCCCAGGACCTGCCGCTCCTCCAGGGCGCCGTCCTCGCCCTGCTCCTGCTCGGCCTCGCGGCGGGCGCCCTCGCCCATCTCGTACGCGTACGGCTCCTCGGGCCCGGCCTGCGGGACGCCGCCCTCGCCCTGCCTGCCCCGCCGCGGGCCCCGGCGGGCCGGGCCGCGCGGGCCGTACCCGTGGTCCTCGCGGGGATCCTGCTGGCGGTCGTCGGATGGGGCCTCACGCGCGACCCGTACGCCGTCGACGTCACGGCGCGGCTCCTCGCCCCCTCCCGGGCGCATCCGCTCGGCACCGACGGGCTCGGCCGGGACGTGCTCGCCCGGCTCGGGCACGGCGCGACGGCGACCGTCGGCGTGGCCGTCGCGGTGTGCCTGCTCAGCTACCTCTTCGCCGTCGCCATCGGCTTCCTGCCGGCCCTCTCCGCCGGGGTGGCCGACATCGCCAACGCCCTGCCGCCGGTCATCGTCGGCATCCTCGTCGCCGCGGCCCTCGGCCCCGGCACGGCCGGGGCCTCCGTCGCCGTCGCGCTGATCTCCTGGCCACCGCTGGCCGCGCACGCCTCCGCCCTCGTCGAGGAGGTCCGGGCGGCCGGATACCTCACCGCCCAGAAGGCCATCGGCGCCACGCCTCGCTGGATCCTCACCCGGCACGTCCTGCCCGCCGTGGCCGGGCCCGTGGCCCGCCACGCGGTGCTGCGCCTGCCGGGGATCGCGCTGGCCCTCGCCTCGCTCGGCTTCCTCGGCCTCGGCGCCCAGGCGCCCGCGCCCGAATGGGGGCTGCTCCTCGACGAGTCGCGGGCGTACGTCGAGCGGGCCCCCTGGGCGGCCCTCGCCCCGGCGGGCGCCCTGGCCCTGCTGGCCGGCTTCGCGGTGTCGCTCTCCTCGCTCTCTTCCGTCACCGGCTCCTCCGCCACCGGCTCGTCCACGACCACGGCCCGGCGACGCGCGGAGGTGGCGGCATGACCGGCCGGCCCGTGCTGCTCTCCGTACGCGACCTGCGCGTGGAGTTCCCCGCCCTGACCGCCGTCCGCGGGGTGTCCTTCGACGTGCGGGAGGGCGAAGTCCTCGCCCTGGTCGGCGAGTCGGGGGCCGGCAAGTCCCTCACCGCCCGCACCCTGCTCGGCATGGCACCGCACCCGGCGCGGACCACCGGCAGCGTCCGGCTGCGCGACCGGGAGCTCCTCGGCGCGCCGCGGTCGCTGTACGCCGGACTCCGGGGCCGGCACATCGCCCTCGTACCGCAGGACGCGCTCGCGGCGCTCAGCCCCGTCCACACCGTCGGCGACCAACTGGCCGCCGCCGTGCGCTCGGTGCGCGGGCTCGACCGGAGGCGGGCGCGGGCCGCGGCGGTCGCCGCCCTGGACCGGGTGGGCATCCCGGACGCGGCCCGGCGGGCGAAGGCGTACCCGCACGAGTTCTCCGGCGGGATGCGCCAGCGTGCCGTCATCGCCATGGCGATGATCAACGAACCGGAGCTGGTCGTCGCCGACGAGCCGACCACCGCACTCGACCCGGCCGTACGGGAACGGGTCCTCGGCGTCCTGGCGTCGCTGCGCGAGGCGACCGGCGCGGCGATGGTGCTGGTCACGCACGACCTCTCCGTGGTCGCCGCGCACGCCGACCGCGTCCTGGTGATGTACGCCGGACGGTCCGTCGAGTCCGGCCCGGTCGAGCGGGTGCTCACGCGACCGCGCGCCCCCTACACCGCCGGGCTGATCGCCTCCCTGCCCCCCGACGAACCGGTCGCGGACCGCGGGCTCCCCTCCATCGGCGGCGCCCCGCCCACACCGCTGGAGCTCTCGCGGCTCACCGGGTGCGCCTTCGCCCCGCGCTGCCCGTCGGCGGCGGGGCACGAGCGGTGCCGTACGCACGCACCGGAGCCGGTCGCCGTCGACGGGGCCGGGCACCTTGTCTCCTGTCACCAAGAGAAGGACCTGCCGGACGTGTCGGGGAGCGGTGCCGCGTGAGCGCCTTGCTGACGGTACGGGACCTGACCGTCCGGCACCCCGGGCGTACGCGGCGGTCCGCGCCGGTGCTCGCGGTCGACCGGGTCTCCTTCGACGTGGCCGCCGGGGAGACCCTGGCGCTGATCGGCGCCTCGGGCTCCGGGAAGTCCAGCACGGCGGCCGCGGTCCTCATGCTGCGCCGGCCCGACGGCGGCGAGGTGTGGTTCGACGGGCGCGAACTGACCGCGCTCGACGAGTCCGCCCTGCGGCCCCTGCGCCCCGCGTTCCAGCCGGTGTTCCAGGACCCGTACGGCTCGCTGAGCCCACGCCTGCGCGTGCGGGACGCGGTGGCCGAACCGCTGCGCGTGCAGGGGCGGTGGGAGGCCGGGACCGGCCCGCGCCGGGTGGCCGAACTGCTGGAGACCGTGGGCCTCGACCCCCGGCTCGGCGACCGGCTGCCGCACGAGCTGTCCGGCGGCCAGTGCCAACGCGTCGGCATCGCCCGCGCGCTGGCGAGCGAGCCGCGCCTGCTCGTGCTCGACGAGCCGCTGTCCGCGCTCGACCCGTCCGTACAGGCGGGGATCCTGAACCTCCTCACCGACCTCCAGGACCGGCTGGGGCTGGCGTACCTCCTCATCAGCCACGACCTGGCCGTCGTGCGCCACTGCGCCCACCGGGTGGCGGTCCTGTACGACGGCCGGATCGTCGAGACGGTGCCCGCGCCCGCCCTGTACGAGCCGGCCGGCCTCCACCCGCACACACGGGAGCTGCTCGCGGCGACCGGCGTGCGCCGCCTCTCCCCGGGAGCACGACCATGACACCGCCACCATCGCCGCCGCCGCCGACGCCGTCGGTCTGGGCCCTCGGCCCGCTGCGCGCCCAGCCCGGCACCAAGGCCCGTGGCCTCGTGCCGGCGGACCTCGCCGCGGTGACCGCGGACATCCCGGTGACCCTGGTCAACGGCGCGCGCCCCGGGCCCCGGGTGGTGATCACGGCGGGCATGCACGGCGGCGAGTTCACCGGGATCGACGCGGCCGCCCGCCTCGCCGCCCTGCTCGCGCCGGAAGAGGTGACCGGCCAGGTGCTCGTCTGCCCGGTCGCCAATCCGCCGGCCGTGTACCACGGACGCCTCGGCGTCTCCCCGCTCGACGGCGTGAACATCAACCGCGTCTTCCCCGGCGACGCGCGGGGCGGCCCCACCGAGCGGCTGGCGGCCTGGCACACCACGCACCTGATCACCGGGGCGGACGTGTACGTCGACCTGCACTCCGGCGGCATCGACGAGACCCTGCGCGACTTCGTCGGCTACCGGCTCACCGGCGAGCCGGGCCTCGACGCGAGGACCCGCGCGCTGGCCCGCGCCCTCGGCGTCGAGGACGTGATCCTCGGCCGGGACACGAGCGGCGGCAACAGCCACGCGGCCGCCGCCCGCCGGGGCGTCGCGGCCGTCCTCGTCGAGACCGGCCGGCTCGGCGAGCGCGACCCGGCCACCGCGCACCGCCTGGTCGACGGCCTGTACGGGCTGCTGCGCGCGGCGGGTGCGCTGGACGGGCCGGCACCGACAAGGACGGCGCCCGTACGGGAATGGGTCTGGGCCGGAGCGGTCACCGCACCCGCCACCGGGCTGTGGTACCCGGCCTTCACCGCCGGCGACGACGTCACGGCGGGCCAGGTCATCGGCCGGATCACCGACCCGGCCGACGGTCGCGGCAGCGACGTCGCCGCCCCGGCGACCGGCCGAGTCTTCTACGGCATGCACGGCCTGACCGTCGCCTCCGGAGCCGAACTCGCGGCGGTCGCCCGCCCGTTGCCGTAACCGGCGTACCTCCGTACGCCTCGCGTGCCACAAAGGCCGACGCGCGCCCTTCTGTTCACACGCGCCCTCTCGTAACGTCGTCGCCGTTTGAAGTGGTCGTGGCCAACGAGAGGGTGCTCATGCGTAGACGCCTGCTGTCGTTCGTCCTCGCCGTGGTGGCCGGCGCCGCCGTCCTCACGGCGCCGGGCACCGCCCCCGCCACCGCCGCGCCGCCCGGCCCGCCCGACGTGTACCGGCCGGTGCGGGGGCCGTCCGCGCCGGCGGAGTACCGGTACCAGCAGAAGACCCTGCCCGGGCAGGCGATGCCGCGCCACGCCCACGACCTCGCCGCCCAGCAGGCACGGAAACTGCCCGCGGTCGGCGGGCGCTGGAAGGCCGTCGGGCCCACCGACATCGGCGGCCGGATCGTCTCGCTCGCGCTCGACCCCACCCGCGCCGACACCGTGTACGCGGCCGCCGCCAGCGGCGGACTGTGGCGCTCCACCGACGCCGGGCGCAGCTTCCACTCCGTGTGGCCCGACGACTGGACGCAGGCGATGGGCGCGGTCGCCACCGCCCCCGACGGCACCCTCTACGTCGGCACCGGCGAGCCCAACCCCGGTGGCGGAAGCATCACCTACGAGGGCACGGGGCTGTACCGCTCCACCGACGGCGGGGCCCACTGGCGCCCCATCGGCCTGCGCGACTCGGGCGCGATCAGCGCCATCACCATCGACCCCGCCAACCCGCGGCGCGTCTACGTGGCCGCGGCCGGCTCCCTCTACAACGGCGGCGGCGACCGCGGCGTCTACCGCTCCGACGACGCCGGCGAGACCTGGCAGCGCATCCTCGCCGGGGAGAACGACTTCACCGGCGCCACCGAGATCGCCGTCGACGGCGACCGGCTCCACGCCGTGATGTGGGACCACCGCCGCCGCCCCGACCTGCGCACCTACGGCGGCGTGGGCTCGGGCGTCTTCCGCTCCACCGACGGCGGCCGGAGCTGGCAGCGCCTGGGCGGCGGCCTGCCCGCGCGCGGCCCCGACGTGGGGCGCATCGGCCTCGCCGTCGCGGGCGACCGCCTCTACGCGCTCGTCAACAAGTCCGGCGGCCCCTTCGAGGGCTTCTACGTCTCCGACGACGGCGGCGACACCTGGAACCGTACGCCGGACAACCAGGCGCTCGCCGCCTCGCAGTCCAGCTTCGGCTGGTGGTTCGGCAAGGTGTGGGCCGACCCGCGCGACCCCGACCACGTCCACGTGGCCGGGGTCGCCCTGATGACGACGCGGGACGGCGGCGCCACCTGGACCGGCGACGACACCAGCATCCACGTCGACCACCACGCCATGGTGTGGGACCCGCGCCGGCCCGGCCGCGTCTACCTGGGCAACGACGGCGGGGTCTACCGCTCCGACCGCGACGGCGACGGCGGCTGGGTCAAGGCCCGCCACGAGCCGTACACCCAGCTGTACAGCGCCGCCATCACCCCGCAGGACGTCACCCGGATCTCCGGCGGCGCCCAGGACAACGGCTCGCTGCGCTCCTGGGGCGGGGACGGCGACGGCTTCAACGAGTACCTCGGCGGCGACGGCGAGGAGAACCTCATCAACCCCACCGACCGCGACAACGTCTTCGCCTGCTACCAGTACGGCAACTGCTTCCGCTCCACCGACGGCGGCGACACCCTCACCTACTTCGCCGACAAGACCGCCTTCAAGCGGCGCAACTGGTTCACGCCCGTCGTCTTCGACCCGCGCGACCCGCGGATCCTGTACTACGGCTCCGAGGTCGTCAACCGCTCCACCGACGGCGGCGTGACCTGGCACCCCATCAGCCCCGACCTGTCCGGCGGTCCCGGCGCCGACCCCGCCTACCCCAACTACGGCACCATCACCTCCCTCGCCCCGGCGACCGACGGGCGCACCGTGTACGCGGGCACCGACGACGGCCGCGTCTGGGTCACCAGGGACCTCGGCGCGACCTGGACCAAGCTCGCCGAGGGACGGCCGTGGGTGACCCGCGTGGTCGTCGACCCGGCCGACCCCGACCGCGTCTGGACCACCCACTCCGGCTACCGCGCGGGCTCCCCGCTGCCGCACGTGTACGCCAGCACCGACGGCGGCCGCCACTGGCGGAACCTGTCCGGGAACCTCCCGGCCGCGCCCGTCAACGATCTGGTCGTCGCCCGCGGCGGCATCCTCTACATCGGCACCGACCAGGGCGTGTTCACCAGCCCCTCCGGCCGGGGCCACTGGCTGCGCCTCGGGCGCGGCATGCCCCAGGTCCCGGTCGACGACATCGAGTACGACGCCCGCCACCACCGGCTCGTCGCCGCCACCTTCGGCAGGGGCTTCTACGAACTGACCACGCCCTGACCGGTGCCTGATCACCCGTACGAGGGGCCGCTCGCGGTTCGCCGCCCCCGCCGTGCGCCCGCCACCGCAGAATCCCCCCTGAGGAGCGGTGCGCGGGCGTCCGCGCCTCCGCCACCCCCGCCGGTGGACACCCGAGCAGGCCGAGCACGAGCGGCGCGGTGTGCTGCGCCAGGCGGGGGCCGTCCCCCGGTTCCGCCACATCGAGCTGCAGCACCGTCTCGCCGCCGGGGCGGACGACGCCTCCGGGGCCCACTCGGGCGTTCCGGGACCGCGGGGCCGCGGCGGTTACGCCGCATGGCGGGCCCGCGTCTGCCGTACCACCTAATAAACCGACAAACCGACATTTCCGGCGGCGTTTTCGGCAACACCTACGGATCGGGCCTTTCCCCCACCGAAACCGAGGTGACACCTGATGCTCCACCGACACACCACAGCCGCGTGCACCGCCGTCCTCGTCGCGGCCGGCGCGCTCGTGCTGACCGGGCTGCCCGCCGCGGTCGCGTCCGAAACGCCCCCGCCACCCGCCGGACCCTCCTCCACCGTGCAGTCGGCCGCCGCGACGCTCGGCGCCGACAGACCCTCACCCGAAGTGCTGCGCGCCCTCCAGCGCGACCTCGGTCTCACCAGCGACCAGGCCGCGAAGCGCCTCGTCAACGAGGCCGAGGCCGGGGCCATCGCGGGCCGCCTGCGCGCCGCGCTCGGCACCCGCTTCGCGGGCGCCTGGGTCCGCGGCACCACCTCCGCCATCGTCACGGTCGCCACCACCGACGCCGCCGACGTCCCCACCATCAAGGCCGGCGGTGCCGAGGCCGAGGTCGTACGGTACGGGCTCGCCGAGCTCGAAGCCGCCAAGGCCAAGCTGGACCAGGCCGCCACGACCACCAAGACGATCGACGCGCCCGTCTGGTACGTCGACGTACGGACCAACACCGTGACGCTGGAGGCCGCCGAACCGGCCGCGGCGGAGGCGCTCCTCACCGCCACCGGCCTGGACCGCGCCCTGGTGCGCGTACGGACGACGGCCGAGCGGCCGCAGCCGCTGGCGCACGACCTGCGCGGCGGCGACGCGTACTACATCGGCGCCGCCCGCTGTTCCATCGGCTTCTCCGTCATGTCCGGCACGCAGCCCGGCTTCGCCACCGCCGGGCACTGCGGCAAGGAGGGGAACGAGACCCTGGGGCACAACAAGGTGGCCCAGGGAGCCTTCAAGGCCTCCAAGTTCCCCGAGAGCGACATGGCCTGGGTGGCCACCAACGCGGAGTGGGCCGCGACCCCGTACGTCAAGGGCGAGGCCGAGAAGAACGTCGAGGTGACGGGCTCCACCGAGGCCCTCGTCGGCGCGTCGATCTGCCGCTCGGGCTCCACCACCGGCTGGCACTGCGGCACCGTCGAGCAGCACAACACCAGCGTCACCTACCCCCAGGGCACCGTCACCGGCATGACCCGCACCACCGTCTGCGCCGAGCCCGGTGACTCGGGCGGCGCGTACGTCTCCGGCAGCCAGGCCCAGGGCGTGACCTCCGGCGGCTCCGGGAACTGCACCTCGGGCGGCACCACCTATCACCAGCCCCTCAACCCCATCCTGCAGACGTACGGGCTGGCGCTGAAGACGACCGCCAGCCAGCCGGGCGAGGCCGGCAAGGCGGGCGGCACCTGGGCCGCCGGCAAGGTGTACGCGCCCGGCGACCAGGTCACCTACGACGGCCTCACCTACCGCTGCATCCAGTCCCACCAGGCGCAGCCGGGCTGGCACCCCGCGGCGGCCCCGGTGGTGTGGCAGCGCGCCTGACGCGGGAGCCTTCGGCGGCCCTCTTCGGTGGTCGTCTTCGGTGGTCCTCTTCAGCGGTCCTCCTCACCGGTCCTCCTTGAGGAGGTCCGCGCACTTCTCGCCGATCGCCATCGTCGTGACGCACGGGTTGACCGTCACCAGGTCCGGCATGACCGAGCCGTCCGCGACCCGCAGCCCCGCCACGCCCTTCACCCTCAACCGGGCGTCGAGCGGGGCCAGCGGGTCGTCCGCCGCGCCCATCCGCACGGTGCAGGCGGGGTGGTAGACGGTGTTGTGGGTCGTGCGGATGTAGTCGAGCAGCTCGTCGTCGCGGCGGACGTCCGGGCCCGGCGCCAGCTCGGCGCCCGCCCACCCCGCCAGCGCCGGCTGGGCGGCGATGCGGCGCGCGAGCCGCAGCCCGTACGTCATCACCCGCACGTCGTGCTCGTGCGTGAAGTAGCGGGGGTCGACCCGCGGCTTGTCCCGGAAGTCGCGGGTCCGCAGCCGCACGGTGCCCCGGGAGCGGGCCCGGGTCACATTGGGCGTGAGGCAGAAGGCGTTCTCGGAGGTCGGGTAGCCGTGCCGGACGGTGTGGAGGTCGAAG
Source organism: Streptomyces sp. NPDC045431 (assembly GCF_040646655.1). NCBI lineage: Bacteria > Bacillati > Actinomycetota > Actinomycetes > Kitasatosporales > Streptomycetaceae > Streptomyces > Streptomyces sp. NPDC045431. The sequence goes on along the minus strand of NZ_JBEZAQ010000021.1, from coordinate 70,917 downwards.
GGCACCGAACCGTAGTGGAACATCAGGTCCGGCCGGTCCAGGCCCGGTTCCGTGTCGTAGAAGACGCCCGCCTCCCACCACTGCGTGGACGTGGCGGGCATCGGCTGCTTCGCCTCCCACATGATCACGCCCTCCGGGTGGTCCTGGAGGTTCGCCCCGACCCCCGGCGCGTCGACCAGCACGTCCACGCCCACCTCCCGCAGGTGCTCCGCCGGGCCGATGCCCGACAGCATCAGCAGTTTCGGCGAGTCGATGGCGCCGCACGAGACGACGACCTCGCGCCGGGCCCGCACGGTACGGGTGTGGACCAGGTCCGGGTCCAGACAGGCGACGCCGACGCAGCGGTGGCCCTCGAACACCAGCCTCTTGGCCCGCACCCCGGTGCGTACCTCCAGGTTGGGCCGCTTGCCCATCACCGGGTGCAGATACGCCACCGACGACGACTGGCGGATGTTGTTCTCGTCGGCGTTGATCTGGAACCAGCCCGCGCCCCGCACCACCGTCCGCCCCGTGTTGAACGGCGTCGTCGGGATGCCCGCCTGCGCGCACGCCTCCAGCAGCGCCGTGCCGCACGGGTCTCCGCCCTTGAGGGTGCGCAGCCGCACCGGGCCCGTACGGCCGTGGTGGTCGCCGGGCGCGTCGTTGTTCTCCAGGCGCCGGTAGAGCGGGAACAGGTCGGCCGCGCCCCAGCCCCGGCAGCCCGCCGCCGCCCAGCCGTCCAGGTCCTCCGCCGGGGCCCAGAAGGCGATGCACGAGTTGTGCGAGGAGCAGCCGCCGAGCACCCGGGCGCGGGCGTGGCGCAGGAAGTCGTTGCCGTGCTCCTGCGGTTCGACGGGGTAGTCCCAGTCGTAGCCCGACTCCAGCAGGCCCATCCAGCGCTCCAGGCGCAGGACGTCGTCGTCGCCGACGTCGCTCGGGCCCGCCTCCAGGACGCACACCGTGACGGCCGGGTCCTCGCTGAGCCGGGCGGCGACGACGTTGCCCGCCGTACCGCCGCCGACGACGACGTAGTCGAACTCCTGGACGGTCATGAGCGGGTGACCTCCTTCGTGGCCGGGACGGGCGCGGGGGCCGCGGCGTGCTCCGTCAGGACGCCCGTACGGTGCCGCTGGACGAACCAGTAGTAGGCGAAGCCGCCCGCCGCGATGGCCCCGACGAACAGCACGGCGCCCCACCGCAGGTACCAGTGGTACGGGGCGGTCGCGTTGTAGACGGCGGCGCGCGGCCAGATCAGGTTGAGGGTCATCGCCGCGCCCCACAGCACGGCCAGGACGTTCACCGGCAGGCCCCAGCGGCCGAGTGAGAACCTCCCCTCGGCCGGCTGCCACCGGCCGCGCAGCCGCGCCACCAGCATGGGCCCCGTCACCAGCAGATAGGCCACGTAGATCATGACGATGCCGATGCCGGTGACCACCGTGAAGATCTGCGGCTGGCGGATGTTGACGAGCAGGATCGCCAGCGCCAGCACCCCGATGAGCACGGTCGGCAGCACCGGCGTACCGAACCGCGGGCTCACCTTCGCCAGCCGCGCCGACGCCGGGAGGTTGGTGTCACGGGCCATCGCGAAGGCGAGCCGGACCGCCGCCGTGTGCACGGCCAGCGCGCACACCGTGACGGCGACGAGCACGCACCACAGCATCGCCTTGCCGGCCGTCGGCCCGAGCACATCCAGCACCACGTACTGCAGCCCCTCCGTCGACAGCCTGTCGCCCCGCAGGCTCCTGACGCTCATCAGCGCCAGCAGCAGCACCAGCCCACCCAGCACGAAGGAGGCGACGATCGCCCGGACGACGGCCCGGGGCGCGTTGCGCGACGGGTCGAGCGACTCCTCGCCCAGCGACGCGGCCGTGTCGAAGCCGTACATGACGTACGCGGAGGCGAGCGAGGCGACGAGGAACGCGCCGAGGTAGCCGAAGGGCTGCCCCGCCCCGGCCCCCGCCGTCTCGGTCACGACCTGCGGGCCGCGGACGACGTTGACCGCGAGCAGCGCGATCAGCACCACCGTGGCGATCAGTTCGAGGAAGACGCCCGCCGTGTTGATCCGTGCCATCAGCTTCACGCCGAAGGCGTTGACGAGGGTGGTGAAGAGGATGAGGACGGCGGCGAGCAGGACGGCGTTGGCCGCCACGTCGTACGTCCCCGTCCCGTCGCCCACGAACTGGAACGCCGACGAGATGCGCGGCAGCGTCAGCTGGTAGGCGAGGGCCACGGCCGCGATCGACACGATGGAGGCGATCAGCATCATCCACCCGGCGAGCCAGCCGATGTGCGGATTGCCCAGCCGCTTGGCCCAGTTGTAGACGGACCCGGCCACCGGATGGCGGGCCGCGAGCTCGGCGAAGCACAGCGCCACCATGAACTGGCCCGCGAACACCATCGGCCAGGACCACCAATAGGCGGGCCCGCCGCTCGCATAGCCGAAGTAGAAGAGCTGGAAGGTGCCGGTGAGGATGGAGATGTACGAGATGCCGGCGGCGAACGTGTGGAAGCCGCCGAGCGTGCGCTTGAGTTCCGGACGGTAGCCGAACTCGGCGAGCGCGGCGTCGTCGTCCGCCCCGCCGGTGAGGGCGTCAGGCACCGGATCCTCCCGTCCTGTCGAGCAGCCAGGTGTGGAAGAGGGAGATGTGGTGCTCGCTCGGCACGAGGACGCCGCCGGCGCGGTAGGCGCGCGACGCCATCGCCGGCTGGGTGCGCTCGCACGCCTCGAAGTCCTGGAGGTTCACCCGGTGGAACAGCTCCACCGACGTGGACACGTCCGCGCCGGAGGCCACGACCTCGGGCGCGTACAGCCAGTCGCACTCCACCACCGTGCGGTCCTCGGCCAGCGGGAACATCCGGTGCAGGATCACATGGTCCGGGACCAGGTTGACGAAGACCGTCGGCTTCACGGTGATGGCGTAGTACCGCCGGTCCTGGTCCGGGGCGACCCCGGGCAGCTTGCCGAACCCCTCGCTGCCGTCGACCGTGAAGCCCTTGACGTCCTCGCCGAACGCGGCGCCGTGGCCGACGTAGTACTGCGCCGCGTACCCCTCCGCGAACTCCGGGAGCACGTCGACGAGTTCCGGGTGGATCGTCGCGCAGTGGTAGCACTCCATGAAGTTCTCGACGAGCAGTTTCCAGTTCGCCTTCACGTCGTACGTGATGCGGCGGCCGAGCGCGAGCTCCTCGGTGCGGTAGCGCGCGAGAGAGGCGGCGTCGCCCAGCCGCTCCACCGCCGCCCCCATCACGGTCTCCTCGAAGGACGGCGCCTCGTCCGCCAGGCACACCCAGGCGTAGCCCAGCCACTCGCGCAGGTGCACGGCCACCAGGCCGTACGCGACCCGGTCGACGTCCGGCATCCTCGCCAGGTTCGGCGCGGCTACCAGCCTGCCGTCCAGGTCGTACGTCCATGCGTGGTACGGGCACTGGAGGTTCCGGCGCACCTCGCCGGACTCCTCCAGGCAGAGGCGCGCGCCCCGGTGGCGGCAGATGTTGAGGAAGGCGCGCAGCCCGCCCGCCCGGTCGCGGGTGACGAGCACGCTCTCGCGGCCGACCTGGACGGTGCGGAAGGCGCCCGGTTTGTCGAGGTCCGCGCCGCGCACCGCGCAGAACCACATGGCTTCGAAGATCCGCTCCTGCTCCCGGCGGAAGACGTCGGGGTCGGTGTAGGCGGCGCCGGGGAGCGTGGCGATCAGGCTCGGGGGCGGGGGTGTTGCCGTCACGGCGGCCTCCTAGGCGGGCGCGGCGCTGAGACGCCGGGGGTCGAAGAGCTCGATCGGATGCGCGGTGGTGCCGGTCAGGGCCAGATCGGCCAGGATCTCGCCGACGACCGGCACGAACTTGAAGCCGTGTCCGGAGAACCCGCAGGCGACCGTCACCGACTCCGGGTGCCGGGGATGGCGCGCGATGACGAAGTGCTCGTCGGGCGTGTTGGAGTACATGCAGGTCGCGGCCTTCAGGAACCGGCCCGGCAGGTCGGGCAGGAGACGGCCCGCCTGCCGGGCCATGGCCGCCGTCTCGTCGTCGCGCACGGTCCGCTCGATGGTCTCCGGTGTGCAGACGGTGCCCTTGCGGAAGAACGCCACCTTGGCGCCGAGCTCCGGCCTGTCGATGGCCGGGAAGCCGTAGATCTGGACCCCGTCCGCGTCCTCCCAGATGTAGACCGGATGGTGCGCGGGGCGGAACCGTTCGGCCGGACCGCGCGGCCGGAACCAGTACATGACCTGCCGCTCGATGGTGAACGGCACTCCGAGGTCCGCGAGCAGCCCCGGCGCCCACGCCCCCGGGCAGATCACCAACTGACCGGCCGTGTAGTTGTTCTCGGCGGTGTGGACGCGTACGCCGTCGCGGTACGGCTCCCAGCGCACCAGCGGCTCCTCGTAGTGGAGCTCCGCCCCGGCCGTGGTGGCGAGCTGCAGATGGGCGGCGACGGTGTTCTCGGGCCGCAGCAGCCCTGCCCGCGCCTCGTACAGCGCCACCTCGTCGTCGGCCGGGGTCAGCGTCGGGAAGCGGCGGCGGATCTCCTCGGCGTCGAGCATCTCGTGCGGCAGGCCCCACCGCTCGGCCGACAACCGCGATCCGGCGACGGTACGCGACGCGGGGCGGCCCAGCATCAGCCCGCCGCACAGCGTGGCGATGTCACGTCCGGTGTCCCGCTCCAGCCGCTCGTAGAGCTCGTACGCGCGCAGCAGCAGCGGTACGTAGGCGGGGTCCTCGAAGTACGACTGGCGCGTGATGCGCGAACCGCCGTGGCTGGATCCCCGGTTGTGGACCGGACCGAACTTCTCCAGGCCCAGGACGCGGGCGCCGCGCGCGGACAGGTGGTGCGCGGCGGCGCTGCCCATGCCGCCGAGGCCGACCACGATCACGTCATAGGTGGGTGACACGTTGCTCCGGCCTCCTCAGCGGCGGATACGGCTCATCTCCGGGTCGAACAGCGGCTCGTCCGCGACCGTCGCCGGCACCTTCTGGCCGATGTACTCCACGTGCACGGCGGTACCCGTCGCGAGCGGCGGCAGCCAGGCGTACGCGACGCAGCGGCCGAGGGTGTAGCCGTACGCGGCGCTCGTCACGTATCCGGCCGGGGTCCCGTCGACGTACACCGGCTCCTTGCCGAGGACGACGGCCGCCGGGTCGTCGAGGAGCAGCGCGGTGAGCCGGCGGCGCGGCTCGCCCGCCCGTTCCAGGGCCTGGCGGCCGACGAAGTCGCCCTTGTCCATGCGGACGGCGAAACCCAGCCCCGCCTCGTACGGGGTGTGCTCGTCGGTCATGTCGACGCCCCAGGCCCGGTAGCCCTTCTCCAGGCGCAGGCTGTTGAAGGCGGACCGCCCGGCGGCGATGACGCCGTGCTTCCGCCCGGCCTCCCACAGGGTGTCCCAGAGCCGCAGGCCCAGGTCGGCGCTGGTGTACAGCTCCCAGCCCAGCTCGCCGACGTAACTCAGCCGCATCGCCGTCACCGGTACGAGCCCGAGGTACGTCCGCTTGACCCGGAAGTAGCCGAAGCCCCGGTGCGAGAAGTCGTCGCGGGTCAGCGGCTGCACCAGCTCCCGGGCGAACGGGCCCCACACGCCGATGCAGCAGGTGCCGGAGGTGACGTCGCGGATGTGGACGTCACCGGGCGCGTGCCGCAGCAGCCAGACCTCGTCGGCGGGGCTGTTGGCGCCGATCTGGAACCGGTCCTCCGCGAGCCGCGCCACGGTGAGGTCGGAGCGGATGCCGCCGGTCTCGTCCAGGAGCAGCGTGTACGTCACCGCGCCCGGCTTCCTGGCGAGGTTGTTGGTGGTCATGCGCTGGAGGAAGGCGAGCGCGCCCGGCCCGGAGACCTCCAGGCGCCGCAGCGGCGTCATGTCGTACAGCGCGACCCGCTCGCGTGTCGCCCGCGCCTCGGCGGCCGCGATCGGCGACCAGTACCGCGCGGACCAGGCGTCCCGCTGGGGTACGCGCACGCCTTCGGCGAGCGGGGCGTTGGCCTCGTACCAGTGCGGGCGCTCCCAGCCGCCGCCCTCCAGGAAGTACGCGCCCAGCTCCCGCTGCCGCGCGTGGAAGGGGCTGACCCGCAACGGCCGCGGCTGCTCCACCGGCTGGAGCGGATGGACGACGTCGTACACCTCGACGAACTGCCGGGCGCCGCGTTCCGCGACGTACGCGGGGGAGCGCTGGGCCGCCTCGAAGCGGCCGAGGTCGCATTCGTGCACGTCGGTCGCGGGCCGCCCGTCGACCATCCACTCGGCGACCGCCTTGGCGGCGCCCGCCGCGTGCGTGACCCACACCGCCTCGGCGAGCCAGAAGCCGCGCAGCGCGCGGGACTCGCCGAGGAGCGGCATGCCGTCGGGCGTGAAGGAGAAGACCCCGTTGAAGCCCTCCTCGACCTCGCTGTCCGCGAGGGCGGGCAGCAGCCACCGGCAGTCCGCCCAGCTGGGCGCGAAGTCGTCGGGGGTGAAGGGGTACGAGGAGGGCATGACGGGCGCCTCGTCGTACGCCGGGACGGTGAAGGGGTCGACGGGCATCGGCCGGTGCGCGTAGCTGCCGATGCCGAGCCGGTCCGCGTGCTCGCGTACGTACAGGTCGCGGTCCTGGAAGCGCAGGATCGGCCGGGTCGCCTCGGCGCGCGCGCCGGCCAGTGCGGGCAGGGGACGGGTCCGCGCGTACTGATGGGCGAGGGGCAGGAGCGGCACGTCGACGCCCGCCATCCGGCCGATGACCGGGCCCCAGAAGCCGGCCGCCGAGACGACGTGGTCGGCCGGGAAGGCGCCCCGGTCGGTGACGACCGCGGTGACCCGGCCGTTCTCGCGCTCGATGCCGGTCACGGTGTGCCGGTCGAGGAAGCGGGCGCCGCGCCGCTCGGCGCGCGCGATCTGGGCGCGGCAGGCGGGGACCGCCCGGGCGAGTCCGTCGTCGGGGGTGTGGAACCCGCCGAGGACCTTGCTCTCGTCGAGCAGCGGCCACAGCTCCTTGCAGCGGGACGCCGGGACCACCTCGCCGCGCACGCCCCAGGAGGCGGCGAGACCGGCCCTGCGGTGCAGGTCGGCGAGGCGCTCTTCGGTGGTGGCCAGCTCCAGGCCGCCGACCCGGTCGAAGCAGGGGAGCCCGTCGGCCTCCAGGGCGCCGAACTTCTGGACGGTGTACGCGGCGAACTCGGTGAGGGTCTTGGACGGGTTGGTCTGGAAGACCAGACCGGGCGCGTGGGAGGTGGAGCCGCCGGGGGCGGGGAGCGGCCCCTGCTCCAGGACGGTGACGTCGGTCCAGCCGCGGGCGGTCAGTTCGTCGGCGAGGGAGCAGCCGACGATGCCGGCGCCGATGACGACGACGCGGGGGGCGGCGCGGGCCTGGGCCCGGGCCCGGGCGTGTGTGGGTGCGGGCGCGGGCGCGGGCGCGGGTGCGGGTGGGGGTGCGTGTGCGGACGAGCGGGACGTGCGGGACGTGCTGGACATGCCCCTCCTCGGTGTCGGGGGTGTCAGACGGCGGCCGGGACGTGCGGCCGCTCGGCGGCGATCGTGGTGTCGCGGCCGTGCCCCGTGTGCACGACGGTGGCGCCGGACAGGGGCAGCAGCCGCCTGCGCAGGGACGCCATGATCGTCGCCTGGTCGGAGTGTGAGCGGCCGGTCGCGCCGGGCCCGCCGTGGAACAGGGTGTCCCCGGTGAACACCGCGTCCAGGAACGGGACGTGGACCGCGCAGCTGCCCCAGGTGTGACCGGGGGTGTGCAGCACCCGTGCCGCGACCCCGGCGACCAGCAGCCGCTGCCCGTCGCGCAGTTCACCGTCCGGCCGCCGCCCCGGGTGGACCGTGTCCCACAGCGCCCGGTCGGCGGCGTGCAGCAGGACGGGCGCGCCGGTGGCCTCCGCGAGTGCGGGCGCCGCGCCGATGTGACCGTCATGACCGTGGGTGCACACGATGGCGGTGACCCGGCGGCCCGCGACGGCGGCCGCGATCGCCCGGGCGTCGTGCGCGGCGTCGACGATGAGCACCTCCTCGTCGTCGCCGACGAGCCACACGTTGTTGTCGACGTCGAAGGTCTCGCCGTCGAGGCCGAAGGTGCCGGCGGTGACGACCCGTTCGGCACGCACGCCGCTCACCGTACGGCCACCGAGGGCAGCACCTCGCCGCACCGGTCCGCGTCGTGGAGCTCGCGTGGCTCACATTGAGGGGGCTCTGAGGACTCAGGGGGCTCCGAGGGCACGACAGCACTCCTCTGCTGTTGCACAATGCGCGATGCGTTGCGCGGCGAGGAACATACTGGGAAGGACGCCGACGGACCGTCAAGAGGCCCGGACGAACGGCGCGCAAAAGCATCGGGCGCCGTGAAACGCCCGGACCCACGACGACGCGGGGCCAGGTTCCCCCGACCCCGCGGAGGAACGGAGCTCCGTTTCCGGGCGTGTTCCTCGGCTCAGAAGCCGTACCCCATGCGCCGGGAGAGCTCGTCGGCCGCCGACACCGTGCGCTGCGCCAGCTCCGGCAGCCGGTCCCGCTCCAGCCGGTACGCGGGCCCGGACACGCTCAGCGCGCCGACGACCTTGCCGTCGTGCGCCCGTACCGGCGCGGCCACCGCGTTCAGCCCGAGCTCCAGCTCCTCCGTGACGAGGGCGAACCCCTGCCGGCGCACCGCTTCCAGCTCGGCGCGCAGCATCCCGGCGCTGGTCACCGTGTACTCCGTGAACCGCGGCAGCGCCCGCGCCAGCAGCCCCTCGCGCAGCGTCGCCGGCAGGTGGGCGAGGAGCACCTTGCCGCTGGAGGTGGCGTGCAACGGGGTCCGTCTGCCCAGCCAGTTCTGGGCCGTGACGGACGCGGGGCCGCGCGCCTGCATGATGTTGACCGCCGCGTCGTCGTCCAGCACCGCGATGTTGACCGTCTCGCCCAGTTCGTCGGCGAGCTCCCGGCAGACCGGTGCGCCCTCCTGCGAGATGTCCAGCCGGACGGCCGCCGCCCCCGCCAGGCGCAGGACACCGGCCCCCAGGAAGTACTTGCCGCGGTCCTGCGCCTGCGAGACCAGGCCGCGGTTCTCGAGCACGCCGAGCAGCCGGAACGCCGTCGACTTGTGCACGTCCAGCTCGTCGGCGATGTCCGTGACACCGGCCTCGCCGAGGCGCGCGAGGATCTCCAGCACGCTCACCGCGCGGTCCACCGACTGGATCGAGCCGGCCGCGCCCTTGGAGGCCCGCTCGCGCCCGTCGTCACGCACGTCCTCGCGCCCGTCGTCGTGCGCGTCCTCGCGGGTGTCGTCGGGGAGCTGTTCGGCCACTGACTGGTCATGGGTCACAGCTCAACTCCCACCCTCTGGCGCCCGGTTCGGGCCGCATCTTCGGGAAGCCCTTGACGCGGCGGGCGACCCGACCGGATTCTGTTGCGCATCGCGCTCTCTCATGTGCCATGCGAAACATCATGCTACCCAGGGGTCCTGGATTCCCGGACCACGGAGGGGGACCCGTGATTCCCGTCTGCCGCCTCGAAGAACTCCCCGTCGGCGAGTCCGTGCGCGTCGGCACCAGCCCGCCGATCGCGGTCTTCCACACCGAGGACGGCGAGCTGTACGCCATCGACGACACGTGCACCCATCAGGACGCGTCCCTCTCCGACGGCTGGCTGGAGGGGTGCCTGGTCGAGTGCCCGCTCCACGCCGCCGCGTTCGACCTCCGTACGGGCCGGCCGACCTGCCTGCCCGCGCGCCGCCCGGTCCGCACCCACCGCGTGGTCGTCGCGGACGGCGTCGTCCACGTCGTCCCGTCCGCGCAGGAGGACAGCGCCGCATGAAGCGCCCTCCGCGCTCTCGCCCGCAGGGCTGTCCGGCGCCCGCGCCCTGACGGAGCGGGACGGCCCGCTTCACGAGAGCCGCGCCATGCACGCGGGGACGACCGCCCTACGAGGCAACCGTGGCCCACGCGCCCACGCGAGGCTCAGCCAGGCTGTTTGATGCTCTCGATGATGCGGGCGAAGCCCTCCTTTCCGTGGCCCGCGTCGATCTGGCGTTGGATGAGCCGCTGGACCATCGCGATCACCTCGGTTCCGATGCCCTGGGCGGAACTGGCGGCCACGAGGTCACCGAGGTCGGAGAACTCCAGGCTCTGCTGCCTCTCGACGGTGTAGTCCCCGCCGTCGATCACCGCGGCGAACCCGTCGAAAGCCCCGGTCATGGCGGTCAGCCACGGCGCGGCCATGGCGGCGAACTCACCCGCCGTCACGCCGGCCGGCGCGACCATGGCGGCGCCGTGCAGGAATCCGGCGAACATGACGTACATGCCCGCGAGGAGGGCGAGGTCGTACAGGGACGCCAACCACGATGCGGTCTGACGGTCACGGACGGCCTGATCAGCGGCGGGATCGGCGAGTTCGGCGAGCGCGGGGTTCCACTTCCGGGTACGTGCGCGAAACAGCGGTCCCCGCTCGATGGCGCCTTCGCGGCTGATCAGACCTCGCCGGTCATTCGTAGACGGTCGCCGCTTGGAGGGCTCGAGCGAGGAACGTCCAGTCACCGCCGGCGGGGAGCTCCTTGCCGAAATTCCGGTACCAGCCCTCCGAGTCGTTCATCCACGCGGCGAGCGCGTCCAGGAAGGCGTCGAGGGTCTGGTTCTCCCATTCGTGACCATGGCGGAGGAAGTCGTGGTGAAGGGCGTGGACGAAGGCGACCAAGTCCTCGCGACTGCGGATCTCGTCGTCTGGTGTCAGCGGCATGGCGGCAACCTATCGTCCGGTCAACGTCCACGATCGCCCGGCCCGGCCCGGTCCACCATCGCCCGGCGGCGAAGCCGCCCCACCTGTCACACCGCCTCCTCGACCCTCGGGTCGCCTAGCCTGGAATTATGACAAAAGCCGCTCATCGCCCGAAACTCCGCCGGGTCTACGAGCCGCCGGAGCCCGGCGACGGGACACGGGTCCTCGTCGACCGGCTGTGGCCGCGCGGTCTGGCCAAGGCGGACGCCCACATCGACGAGTGGCCCAAGTCCGTCACCCCCTCGACCGAGCTACGCCGCTGGTACCACGCCGGCGAGGGCACGTACGAGGAGTTCCGCGAGCGGTACGAGGCGGAGCTGGCCGCCCCGGAGGCGGCCGAGGCCCTCGACCGGCTGCGCGAGCTCGCCCGGAAGGGGCCGCTCACGCTGCTGACCGCCTCCAAGGAGCCCGCCGAGAGCCACGCGGCCGTGCTCGCGGAGCTCCTCAGGCGGTGACCGGAGCGGCCACGCGCTGACCGGACGTCAGCAGCAGCACGCCGCGCGCCGCCAGCGCCGCCGAGCCCGCGGCGACCAGCCACCCCACCGGGCCCGCCCGGAAGCCCTCGCCGAGCAGCGCGACGCCGATCACGGCCGCCGCCGCCGGGTTCGCCAGGTTCACCACCGCGAGCGGCGCGGCGAGCCCGCCCCGGTACGCGGCCTGCGACAGCAGCAGCCCACCCGTGGCGAACACCGCCACCAGCACGGCGAGCAGCGCCGTCTGCCAGGCCGCCAGGGGCCCGCCGGGCAGCTCACGCGCGAGCGAGGCGGTCACCGTCTGCGTCAGCGCGGACGCCACGCCGGACGCGACGCCCGACGCGGTGGCGAACCCGAGCCCGTACCCGTGGCCGGCCCGGCGTACGAGCGCGGCGATCGCCAGCGCCGTCACCGCGGCGACCGCCAGCCCCTCCGGCAGGGACAGCGCGTCGCCCGGCGCCGCCGGGCCCACCACCGCGACCAGGCCGACCAGCCCGCCCAGGGTCCACAGCGCCCCGCGCCACTCCGCCGCGCGCACCCGCCGCCGCTCGAAGCACGCCCCGACCGGCAGCGCGGCCACCAGGGTCAGCGCGCCGAGCGGCTGGACCAGGGTGAGCGGCCCGTAGTGCAGCGCCGCGACATGGGTGAGCGCGCCCGCCGCGTTGAGCCCGATCGCCCACCACCACAGGGGGCGTGCGGCCAGCGCCCGCAGGCCGCCTGCCGGGGCGAGCCGCGCCTGGACGACCGCGGCCAGCGCGTATCCGGCGGCCGAGGCCAGCGACAGCACCACCGCGAACAGCGTCGCCCTCATCGCGCCGCCACCCCGAGGAGCACCGGCCCGCGCCGCACGGCCCACGGCGCCCGTACGACGGCGAGGACACCGCCCAGCAGTACGGCGGCCACGAGGGCGTCCAGCCAGTAGTGGTTGGCGGTGCCGACCACGACCAGCAGCGTCAGCAGCGGATGGAGCAGCCACAGCGGCCGCCACCGGCCCCGCGTGGCGGCCATCATCCCGATCGCGACCATCAGCGCCCAGCCGACGTGCAGCGACGGCATCGCCGCGAACTGGTTCGCCATCGTGTCCGTCTCGGGCGTCGCCCCGTACACCGACGGGCCGTAGACGCGCGCCGTGTCCACCAGGCCCGCCTCGGCGAGCATCCGCGGGGGCGCGAGCGGCACCAGCAGGTGGAGCGCGAGCGCGGCGCCGGTCAGGAGCGCGAGCGCCCGCCGGGACCACAGGTAGTGCGCCGGCCGGCGCCAGTACAGCCAGCCGAGGAAGGCCACGGTCGCCGGGAAGTGCACGACCGCGTAGTACGTGTTCGCCGCGTGGACGACCGTCCCGTCGTGCAGCAGCAGCCGCTGCACCCACCCCTCACCCGGCAGGTGGACGGCCCGCTCCAGCTCCCAGACGTGGGCGGCGTTCCCGAAGGCGCGGCCCTCGTGGCCGTTGGCGGCCAGCCGGCCCAGTTTGTAGACGAGGAACAGCGCTGTCACCAGCGCCAGCTCCCGTACCAGGGGCGGCCGCGGGGTGGCGGTCGTCTCCGGTGGTATCCCGGCAGCCATGGTCCGGCCCCTCTGATGGTTCGCTCAGGCAACAAAACCGAAAGCTTAGGCCCCGTCTCATCGATACGCAAACGTCTCGATACGCACCCGTCTCGATGGGGTAACCTCGCAGGCGCACCAAGGCATCCGTCAGCGGGGGAGAACCCGATGTCCACGCAGCCCGCCACCGCCGCCGCGCGCCGCAGCAAGATCACTCCCGAGCGTGAGCAGGAGCTCTACGCGGCCGTCATGGACCTGCTGCGGGAGGGCGGCTACGACGCCGTCACGATGGAGGGCGTCGCCGCCCGCACCAAGTGCGGCAAGGCCACCCTCTACCGGCAGTGGAAGACCAAGCGACAGCTCGTCACCACCGCGCTCGCCAAGAGCCGCCGCTCGCTCTTCACCGACATCGACACCGGCTCCCTCGCGGGCGACCTGCGCGCCGCCGCCGAGGCCGCCGCGACCCGCCGCGGCCGCGACACCGAACTGATCGAGGCCGTCGGCCAGGCCTACCTGCTCCACTCCGACCTGCGCCGCTCCCTGCGCGAGACGGTCATCGACCCCGAGGTCGCCGCGCTCGACGCGATGCTCCAGCGCGGCATCGCCCGCGGCGAACTCGACCCCGCCAACCCGGCCATCGCGTTCGTCGCCCCCTGCTTCCTCGGCGTCCTGCGCGTGGAACGCCTCTTCGACGACCGCTTCACCGGCGAGGACGCCCTCCCGGCCCTCCTGGAGGCGGTCCTGCTCCCGGCGCTGGGCCTCGCGCCGAGCCGGGCCGTGCGGTAGAAGGCCCTTCGGGGGCACGGTCGAAGCGCGGGGGACTTCGAGGCCCACGAGTCGGCGCTCGGCACCCTCGGCACCGTCACGTACCTGGGGGAGGACCATGGGCCGGCGTCCCTCTACGACGTGGCGGGCCTGGCCATGACGCGGAGCGTCCTGAAGGGATGGCTCCAGGGCACCGCCCTGCTCCGGACGGCGGGTGTCGACGCTGTCACGTACCCGCCGTTCGCGCGCCCCTCTCCGGCCCGCCACTCATCCCCGGCCCTCCGCATCCCCCGGCCGGGGCGCGACCAGCCGCGGCGCTTCCGCCGCCGGATCGATCACCGGATCGATCACCGGATCGATCACCGGATCGATCCCCGGGTCGGCCACCAGTTCGACCACCAGTTCGGCCGCGCCCTCCAGCCGGCCCGCCAGCCCCCGTGCCCACTCCACCAGCCCCCCGACATCGATCCCGTACACGGGCGAGAAGGCACGGATCCGCTCCGCTCCGCGCCGCAGCAACCGCGCCCCGCCCGCCCTGTTCCCGCGCGCCGCGTGCGTGAGGCCCACCGCCAGCTGCGCCAGGCCCCGCCACAGCTCGCGTTCCTCCTCCCGCTCCCCGGCGCACGCCTTCCACGCGTCCTCCAGGACCTCGTGCGCGTGGAACGGCAGCCCCGCGTCCAGCAGCCGCTGGGCCTCGCGGAGGGTTTCCCCGGGCGTACGCACCACCCCCTCCGGCTGGCGCTCCACACCCGGCGCGCCGTACGGCAGCGGGCGCCCCAGACCGTCGCGGGGGCGTGCGTTGCGTGCGCGGCCCTCGGGGTCGCGGTCCCTTCGCGTCGTGTTCACGCCTCGATTGTCACCCTTCCGGCGGGAGCGTTCCCAACCATGTCCTCCGCCGCCGGGGCGCGGCTACCCTCGGGTCCGGAGACGCACACATGCCCGGGCACTTCGTGGGGGAGGGAAGGCGATGCTGCCGTCCCGGTCGGAACACCGGCTGTCCGTACCGCTCTTGGAGCGCGAACCGGAGCTCGCCGCGGCGGCCCGCGCGGTGGACACGCTGTGCGGCGCCGGCGCCTCCGGCGGGCTGCTGGTCTACCGGGGTGAATCCGGCATCGGCAAGACGGCGTTACTCGACGCCGTACGCCGGATCGCCGCCGACCGCTGCACCGTCCACGCCGCGCGCGGCGGCGAGACCGTCACGTCCGTCCCCTTCCACGTGGTGCGGCAACTGCTGCAACCCGCCCTCGCCGCGTACGACGGCGACGAGCTGCGGCGGCTGTTCGCCGACCGGTACGACATCACCGCCCCCGCCCTCGGCGTCACCGTCCCGAGCGCCCCGCTCACCGACCCGCAGGGCGTACGGGACGGGCTGGACCGGCTCGTCGCGCGGCTCGCCGAACGCCACCGCCACCAGCACCACCGCCCGCTCGTCCTGATCATCGACGACGCGCACTGGGCGGACGCCGAATCGCTGGGCTGGCTCGCGTCCTTCGCCGTCGGCCTGCCCGCCCTGCCGGTGCTCGTCGTCCTCGCCCACCGCCCCAGAGCCGGGGCGGACCCGGCCACCGCCCTGCTCGACCGGCTCGGCGAGGCGGCCAGGCTCCGCGTCACCCTGCGCGCCCTCACGGCGGACGCCACCGCCGGCATGGTCCGGGCCGTCCTCGGCGACGAGACGGACGAGGCGTTCTGCCGGGAGGTGTGGACCCTGACCGGGGGCAACCCGTACGAGACGGTGGAGCTCCTCGCCAAGGCCCAGGACCGCATGCTGACCCCGGTCGAGGCGTCGGCGGCCCTCCTGCGCGACCTGGCCGCCTCCGCGCGCGGCAGCGGGCTCGTGGCGCGGCTGGAACGGCTCGGCACCGGCCCGACCCGCTTCGCCTGGGCGGCCGCCGTGCTCGGCACCGACATCTCGCAGTCCCTCGCCGCCAGCCTCGCCGGGATGACGGCGGCCGAGGCGGAGAACTGCACGCGACGGCTGCGCGAGGCCCGCATCGTCACCGGATCCGACCACCTGGAGTTCGTCCACCCGCTCATCGCCACCGCCATATACCGCTCCATCCCGCCCGCCCTCCGCACCGCCATGCACGGCCGGGCGGCCTGGGCCCTCACACGCGCGGGCCTCGGTGCCGCGGCCGCCTCCCGCCACCTGCTCGAAATCCACCCGGACGACGACGAGGAGGTCGTCGCCCAGCTGCGCGAGGCCGCCCGCGAGTACCTCGCCCTCGGCGCCCCCGCGGCGGCCCGCCGCTGCCTGGAACGCGCCCTGCAGGAGCCGCCGCCCCCGGAGGCGTACGCGCAGGTCCTGTACGAACTGGGCTGCGCCGCCCTGTTCACCTCGCCGTCCGCCGCCGTGCGCTACCTGCGTTCCGCCCTCGCCCTGCCGGGCCTCACCGGGCCCCGGCGCACCGACGCCACCTGCCGCCTCGCGCAGGCCCTCGCCCACACCGACGAGCCGCGCGAGGCGGCCCGCGCCGTCGCCGCGGAGGCCGCGCGGACGCCGCCGGGGCCGGCCCGGACGCGGTTGGAAGCGGCCCGGTTCATGTACGAGGGGTTCCAGGCCGCCGAGGAGGACGGACCCGGCCGCTCCCGCCGCCTCGCGGACCTCGCCGGCCGCCTCCCCGGAGCCGACAACGCCGAACGCGCCCTGCTGTCGCTGCGCGCCTTCGACGCGATGCTCCGCGGCGAGAACGCCGACCACGTCCTCGACCTGTGCGCGCGCTCCCTCCCCGACGGCCGTCCGGCGCGCGGCCTGGGCTGGACCGACACCGAGTGGGGCTGCGAGACACCGGCCATGGTCGGCGTCGCGTACGCCTTCACCGACCGGCCCGACCACGCCCGCGCCCTGTTCGAGGAGGCGGTGCGCGCCTTCGAGATCTCCGGCTGGAGCGGTGCCCACCTCGCCTTCGCCCACACCCTCCTCGGCCTGGCCCACCGCCGCCGCGGCGCGCTCGTGGAGGCCGAGAGTTTCCTGCGCGAGGCGCTGCGCCTCGCCGACCGACTCGGCACCGGGCTGCCGGTCCAGTGGGACGCCGTCTGCCTGCTCATCGACACGCTGCTGGCCCGGGGCCGGACCGCGGAGGCCCGCGCCGTCGCGGACCACTACCGCTTCGGACCGCCCTGGCCGCACGCGATGGTCGTGCCCGACGGTCCCTGCGTCCACGGCCGGCTCCTGCTCGCCGAAGGCCGCACGCGGGAGGCCGTCACGGAACTGGAGTCGGCCGGCCGCGCATTGGAGCGACGCGGCCGCCTCAACCCCGTCTGGGCCCCTTGGGCCTGCGACCTGGCCCGCGCCCTCGCCCCGGCCGACCGGCCCCGCGCGGCCCGCTATGCCGAACAGGCCCGCGCCCACGCCGAACGTTTCGGCACGGCCACCGCCCTCGGGGAAGCCCTGCGCTGCGCGGCCCTGTTCGCCCGCCCCGACGAGGCCGTCCACCTCCTGGAACGGGCGGTCCGGCACCTGGAGACCTCCCCCTCCGCGTACGAACACGCCCTGGCCCGGTACGACCTCGGGCTCGGCGCCGGCTCCCCGGCGGAACTGACCCGCGCCGCCACCCTGGCCACCACCTGCGGCGCCGACACCCTCGCGACCCGCGCACGCGAGGCCCGGGAGACGAACCCACGCCGAGAGTGAGGTAATCTTTTCCTGCGCGCTCACCGCGGCGACCAGCCGGGGGACACGCGCATCGGGACGTGGCGCAGCTTGGTAGCGCACTTGACTGGGGGTCAAGGGGTCGCAGGTTCAAATCCTGTCGTCCCGACTTTGCGAAGTCGCAGGTCAGGGGCCGTTTCAGAGCAATCTGAAACGGCCCCTTGATCGTTTCTGGGGACCACTTGGGGACCCACGCGCCTTGACCGCGTCAGCGGGCGACCACGATGTGGCGTCATGCAGGGACCGCGGTGGAGATACGGCCGCCCGATGATCGCGAACAAGGCCCTGTCGTGGCTCATCATGCTGGGTGGCGCGATCGTCTCCTGTGGATCGTCGCCCGCTGGGACAAGGGAGCGGAGCGGCCCTTCTCGGCGTACCGCACCTGGTGACGACAGACCCGGCGCACTGGGCTGCCGTCACCCGTGCCCAGCTGGGGCGAGGTCGGTGAGTCGCACCTGACGTACGCCCGGGCGGAGACCGTTAGCCCCAGGACAAGAGGAGCGGTCAGCGGAGGTGCCTGACGGTCGCCCACACCGCCATCCTCAGTAACCCCGGAGGTACTCGGCTATCCGTTCGAACTTGTCCGGGTCATCGGTGCCTCGCCGCCCGCTTGGCGATCTCCTTCTGATCTTCGTGGCACTTGGCGCTGTCGCATACGTACGTCCACACGGTTTCGTCTCCGCTGGACACGAATCTGCGCTCGTTCCTTCCTCCGCAGCACGCGCACTTGGGCGTCCCCTTGATCTGCGACATTCCGACCTTCACGAGTCCTTTCCTCAGGCGCGCCGACTGTTGAGCCGAGAGGTCATTCGGCGTCCGAGCCGCAGTCGGCGACGCGGTGCCCCGACGTGGCGCGGCGGGTACGCGGGTGAGCGGTCACCCTCGGCAAGCCTGTCGTGCGAGGTCCTCGAACGCCCCGCTGGGCATGGCGCCTTGGCCGGTCAGCACCTGTCCGGTCGGCAACGCCGCGAGTTCCCGGGCGTCGAACGTCACCGAGGCGGTGTAGGCGTAGGAGTCGTCGGGGTCGGCGAACGCGAGCTCATACGAGTGAGCCGGTTGCAGGCTTTGCGGACCACGGGTCTCGGCCGACCATGACGAGGGTGGGGCGAACAGGGGGAAGTCGGCGGCCTCGTGGTGCCCACGGGTATCCCAACCGGTCCAGGAGTCCTCCGCCAGGGGCTCCGCCGGTGCGCTGCCCCGCGCCTCGTCCGGTGCGGCACCTTCCGTACCCCGCGCGAGGGTGCCGCGCAGCCCGGGCCCGCGCACCCGGCCGTCGTCGTCGCACGACCTCAGCAGCGCGTACGGGACACCCCGCTGGTCCACGTACACCGCCACCAGCGGACGCTGCTCCGGCGAGCACCCCGTCACAGACAGGAGCAACGCCCCCGCCAGCACCGGAACGAGGCTCGCCCGCATCCTCAGCCTCTTCAGCACACCCACCAGTCAGCCCCCCACCACGAGCATCCGTGTGGCGCGCAGTGTCGCACAGCGCGCACCTTCACGTCCGCGGCCGCACGGCGTCGGTCCGCAGGCGGGGGGAGTCCAACACCCGTGTTCCGCCCCGTCCTATCGTGGAGCGTCGAGCAGATGGACGAACGGTACGGATCATGGACTATGGCGTAGCGGAGCCGGAACGGCTGGGAGAGGCCCGGCTGCCGGACGGCCGGCTCCTCGGCTGGGCGGAGTGGGGCCCGGTCGACGGCATCCCGGTGCTGGTGTGCCCGGGGGCGGCCACCAGCAGATGGCTCGGATTCGGCGGCGGCCTCGTCGATGCGGCCGCGATCCGGCTCATCAGCGTGGACCGGCCCGGCCTCGGCGCCTCCGACCGGGCTCCCGGCCGGACCCTCACCGACTGGGCAACCGACATCCAGCACTTCGTCCAGCAGCGGGCTTTGCGCGACCCGTTGGCGGTGGGGTTCTCGCAAGGGGCCCCGTTCGCGCTCGCGCTGGCGGCAAGCGGCCTGGTGAAGGCGGTGGCCGTGGTCTCCGGCAGCGACGAACTCGCCCATCCGCGCTTCGCTGATGTGCTCGCCCCGCAGGTCAGGGACATGGTGGACGCGGTCGCGGCCGACCCCGACGCCGCCATGGCCTCCTTCGCCGGCTTCGGCAGCGCCGACGCCCTGTGGGAGCTGGTCGTCACCACCGGTTCCGAGGCCGATCGCGCGGTCTACACCGACGCGGTCTTCCGGCACGCCTTCCGGCGCGCGATGGACGAGGCGTTCAGCCAGGGCCCGGCGGGCTACGCCCGCGACACCGTCCTGGCGATGGCCCGCTGGCCCTTCGACCCGGCCGGCATCGCCGTTCCGGTCGACCTCTGGTACGGGGAGCAGGACACGAGCCCGGTCCACTCCCCGGACCTGGGCGCCTCACTGGCCCGGATGATCCCGATGGCGACCCGGCACCTGCTTCCCGCCGCCGCGGGTTCCCTGCTCTGGACACACACCGAGGCCGTGCTGCGCACCCTGCTCTCCCGCGTCCCATGAGGGGCCGGGCGGCGTGCGGGCATGCCCACGGCAGGAGGGCCCGCCGTCACCATCGAGGTGGGCGGGCCGACCCGCCCGGACGTCAGCAGTGCGGGGCGTAATACCGCCACCTGTCCCCGGAGCCGGGCGTGCCGTTGCCCGAGGAGTTGACGTACACGGCGGACGCGTAGCCGTAGACGCCGGTGGCGGCGTTCCGTCCACGCACCCACACCGTGCTGCCGGATACGGACGTGCCGTCCGTCCAGCAGTCCACGTTGAAGGTCTGCAGGCGCTGCCCCTGGCCCACCACCGTGCACGAGGTGTAGGGACAGGTGCGGATGTTCACGCCGTCCCCGAGGAAGAACCCGGCCGTCGCCGCCTGCGCGGTGCCGGCCAGCACCACTCCGCCGAGCGCCAGTGTGGCACTGGCGACCACCGTCGCCCGAAGCGCGTTTCTCATGTGACTACCCCCGTAGGTCGACTCCTCGACTGGCTGCACCCACCCAACAGAGGGGGCATGATCATGTCAAGACCCGGGTGTCCGGCTACACGTCGATCCAGCCGAGATCGACCGCCCGCTCGCGCGTGTCCTCTTCGGCCGAGGATGGGGAGCCTCACTGGAACGGCTCAGGCGCGAGGCGGGCTTCCCGGACGCGGGGGCGGGGACGCGACGCACCGGGCGGCCGGGCCGTCCGCCCATGCCGCACTCCGGCGGCCCGAGGCGGACGGCGCCGCACCCGCACTCCCGGAGCCGACGGCGACGCGGCACCATGCGGTCAGGAGGCCGACGAACCCCAGGCCGTCGTGAGGCCCTCCAGCCAGGCGGGCGGCAGTTCGGCGGCGTCCCACTCCTCCCGCAGTTCCGACGGCGCCGTGGCGAGCCGTTCCAGTACGGCGATGCTGGTGGGGGAGTGGATGAGGGAGTAGCGGCCGTGGATGGCGATGGCGCTGCCGGGGCCGTACTGGGCGTACAGCTGTTCCAGGCGTACGCGGTGGACGGAAGCGAACTCGGCCAGCCGCCCCGCGTACCCGGCCCGCTCGCGGGAGTTCATGGTGCCGAGGACGGCGGTGAGCACCTGTTCGGAGACCTCGGGGTCGAGGTCGGAGACGTCGGTGAAGGAGAGGTAGAGGGGCATGACCGTCACCTTCGCCCGCTCCACCTGCATCTTCCTGACGGGAGGGCGGTCGTCCGGAGCGGAGGCGGACGGGCCGGAGGCGACGGCCTGCCGCAGCGCCCGGTCGGCGAGGTCGCCGAGTCCGTCGGTGACCGCCTGGGCGCCGTCGAGCCAGCCCGTCTCGTACAGCTCTCCCTTCCCGCCCGGAGCGCTCCGCCCGATCTCGCCGATGTTCCGGTACGCGACGGCGAGGGCTCCAGCCTCGACGAGCCCGATCAACTCCTCGGCATCGCCCGAGAAGACCCCCGCCCGGGCGAGCAACTGGAGCAGCGTCTGCTTCGCGTTCAGTACGCTCGCGGCGTCCAACTGCTGCCGTCCTTCGTCGGCGGTGTCCATGAAGTCCTCCTCATCCTCCTCATCGCGTGAGTGGTGCGGCACTCCGCACCATCCTCTCAGCACCACCCCGGTCGGCCCCGGCATCTGCACAGGTGTTCCCGGAACGCCCGCCGTCCGCTGTTGCCGATGCTTATGGTGTGATCATGAAAGCGATGGCACTGCAGCAGTACGGCGGCCCGGAGCAGCTCGCCCTCGTCGAGCTGCCCGAGCCCAAGGTGGCGCCCGGTGAAGTCCTGGTCCGGGTGAAGGCGGCGGGGGTCAATCCGGTCGACTGGAAGATCGCCGAGGGACTCCTCGACGGACTCATGGAGGCCCACTTCCCCATGATCCCCGGCTGGGACGTGGCGGGCGTCGTGGAGCGCGTGGGCCTGGACGCCGGGGAGTTCTCCGTCGGTGACGAGGTGTACGGGTACGTCCGCAAGGACGAGGTCCAGCACGGCGCGTACGCGCAACTGGTGTCCGCGAACGTCCGCATGCTCGCGCGCAAGCCGGCCGCGCTGAGCTGGGAGGAGGCCGCCGGGGTGCCACTCGCGGGCCTGACGGCGTACCAGTCGCTCAAGCGCGTCGGCGTACGCGGGGGCGACACGGTCCTCGTCCACGCCGCGGCCGGCGGGGTGGGGTCCCTCTGCACCCAGATCGCGGTGGCCCTGGGCGCCCGCGTCATCGGTACCGCCGGCCCCCGCAACCACGACTTCCTGCGCTCCCTCGGGGCCGAGCCGGTCGCCTACGGCGAAGGGCTCGCCGACCGGGTCAGGGAGCTCGCGCCCGAGGGCGTGGACGCGGCGCTCGATTTCGTCGGGGAGGGCGCGGTGGAGGTCTCCCGGGAGCTGCTCACGAGCCCCGAGCGCCTGGCGTCCATCGTGGACGCGGACGCCCTGGCGAAGGGCGGCCACTATGTGTGGGTACGCCCCGACAGTGCCGACCTCGCGGCCCTCGCCGCCTTTGCCGACGAAGGGCGCCTCGCGGTCCACGTGGAGCGCGTCCTGCCGCTCGACCAGGCCGCGGAGGCGTGGAACCTCAGCCGCTCGGGCCGTACCCGCGGAAAGCTGGTGCTCAGCGTCGATGGAATGGAGGACGCGAACTGACCTATACGGTTCCTACGGTCAGTCCATGACCACTTCATCGCAGAGCCCCGCCACCCCTCTCCCCGGCGAGCGCGGCGAGTTGCTGCGCGCCCTCGCCGAGCAGCGGGAGCTGCTGCTCATCACCGTCCGCGGCATCACCGACGCGCAGGCCGCGCAGCGCACGACCGTCAGCGAGCTCACGCTGGGCGGGATCGTCAAGCACATGGCCAGTGGCGAGCGGGTGTGGGCGCAGATCATGGCCAAGGGGGACGGGGAGATCCCGGACGGCATGCTCGACACCGGGCAGTACCGCATGAGCGAGGAGGACACCCTCCCCGCGCTGCTGGAGACCTACGAGACCGCGTCGCGCATGCTCGAAGAAGCTGTGATCGCCCTGCCGGACCTGGACCGGAGCGTCCCCCTTCCCAGGACTCCCTGGTCCCCGCCGGAGACCGTCTACTGGTCGGCGCGGCGGATCCTGCTCCACCTGATCCGGGAGACGGCCCATCACTCCGGCCACGCCGACATCATCCGGGAAGCGCTGGACGGGGCCAGCACCACCGCTCAGCGGTAAGCGTTGTCACCGCCCCGTGCGGCGGGGCCGGCCGCCGCCTCAGGGCCGCACCGGCCGCACGGGGTGCAGCGGCCGTACCTCGAAGCCGCCGTGGCCGTCGAACCGCACTTCCCGTACGTCGTCGAACCCGTCCGACCGCGACGGCCTGCGCAGCCGCTTGAGCGTGGCCAGGACGCCGACGTCCGGGACGCGGTCACCGGCCTCGCGGGCGGCGTTGCGGCGGAGCGAGCCCGCCACGTCCGGCGGGAACCAGTACGCCGTCACCGTCGCCCCCTCGGCGTGGGCCAGCTCCACCAGCGGCTCCCACTCCTGCGGCGACGGATTGGTGTTGTCCACCGCCACCGGCCGCCCGGCGGCCAGGTGCTCCCGCACCAGCCGCATCTGCCGCGCCTGCTTGTGGCGGGCCTTCCGCGGCATCAGGTCCTTGCTCACGAGCGCGTACCGGTCCGACAGGCAGCGTGCGTAGAAGGTGGACTTCCCGGACGCCTGCAACCCGACCAGTACGGCGACGTCCTTGCCCGTCGGCGATCCCATACGACCACGATGGCACGTCCGACGACCACGATGGCACGCCCGGGCCCGCCGTGAACATGACGCCCGCGCACTGCGTACTACCGGCTACCTGCGCCCTGCCAGGTGCGGCGACACGTCTCTGCCTCGACGACAGGCTCGACGACAGGAGCGATATGACCGATCGCAGTGAACCGATGATGCAAGGGCTCCCGGGCGGCGGCGCCGAGCTCTCCGTGGTGCTCAGCCTCGGCTGGGACGACGTGGCGGCCCTCGGCCGCGAGGCCAGCCGGCTGGCCGAGCAGCGCGGCGGGCCCGTCACCCTCGACGAGGCCGCCAGCCACCGCCTGCGCACCTGGTCCTCGGTGGCGAACGGACCCGACGAGCGGCACAGGGCCGCACCGCCCCCGCCCCTCCCCGACACCGCGGCAGCCGACCGGGCCCGGCCGCAGGTGACGCGGCTGAGCGAGACGGCGCAGGTCGCCACGCTCCCGCCGCACACCCCCGCCCCCCAGCACGCCCAGGTCCGCCGCACCGGCTGACGGACGACACCCGAAAGGTAACGAACGCATCGTGATAGCCCAGCGCACCGGCCGTCGTACGACCCGCCGTACCGCACGTCTCACCACGCTCATCGCCCTGCCCGCCGCCCTCGCGTTCGCGGCGGCCGCCTCGCCCTCCGCCACGGCCGACGACCACGGCGGCGGACGGACCGGCGGTCAGGCCGGCGGTCAGGCCGCCGAAGGGTCGGCGTTCCAGATCGACCTGGACCCGCTGAACGACTCCGGCGCGAACGGCACGGTGATGCTCAGCCTCGACGGCACCCGGCTGACCGTGAAGATCGAGTCCGAGGGGCTCACACCGGGACAGCCCCACGCGCAGCACATCCACGGCTCCACCGACGGCCACGACTTCCGCTGCCCGGACGCGAGCGCCGACAAGGACGGCGACGGGATCGTCACCACCAGCGAGGGCGTGCCCATCTACGGCGACATCAACATCTCGCTCACCACGGAGGGCGACACCACACCCGACAGCGGGCTCGCCGTGGACCGCATGCCGGTCGCCGACAAGGACGGCAAGCTGTCCTACGAGCGGACCATCGACGTCTCCCAGGACGTCGCCGACCACATCAAGGACCTGCACGTCGTCCAGCACGGCATCGACCCGAACGGCAACGAGGAGTACGACTTCGGCGTCGGCAAGAGCGACCTCGACCCCAAGCTCCCGCAGGAGGCCACCGCTCCCGCCACCTGCGGCCTGGTGGAAGGCGCGGCCGTCGGCTCCATCCCGGTCGGCGGCGTCGAGACCGGCGGAGGCACCGCCGCGACTGCACAGACCAGCGCCGCACTGCTCGGCGCCGGAGCCGCGGGCGTGGCGGCGGTGGCCGGCGCGTTCGTACGGGTCCGGGGGCGCGCACGCGCCGGGTACGGCAGGAGCGCCGCGTGAGGGGCCGCGCCGCGGCGGCGGGCGTCATGGCGGCGGGCCTCCTGCTCGCCGGGTGCGCGGGCGGGGAGCAGCCACCGCAGTCGGCCTCCGTACAGCAGCCCCCGCAGCAGCAGCCGGGACAGCAACCGCCCAGCCAGCAACCGCCGGGACAGCAGGCACAACAGCAGCCCGCGGCGAACGGGAAGCCCGCCCCCCGGAGCCTGTCCATCCCCTCCATCGGCGTCACCTCCACCCTGGAGCGGCTCGGGCAGAACAAGGACGGGGCCATGGAGACCCCCAAGGACCCCGCCAAGGCGGGGTGGTACGTCCCCGGCCCCACCCCCGGTGACAAGGGCCCGGCCGTGATCGCGGGCCATGTCACCTGGAACGGCGCGCCCTCCGTCTTCCACCGGCTCACCTCGCTCAAGGCCGGCGACCCCATCGAGGTCGAGCGCGAGGACGGCAAGAAGGCCACGTTCGAGGTCGAGCGCGTCGCGCAGTACCCGAAGAACCGCTTCCCCACGGTCGAGGTCTACAAGAACATCGACCACGCGGGCCTGCGCCTGATCACCTGCGGCGGCCAGTACGACGAGTCGCAGCGCTACTACTCCGACAACGTGGTGGTCTTCGCCCGGCTCAGCGGAACCGGCTGACCCGCACCGCGTACGCGAAGAGGCCGGCGTCCGGGAGCGGACGCCGGCCTCTTCGCCGTACCCTCGCCGCCTACTGGATCGTGGTCGTGTACGACGACCACATCTCCAGGGGCAGTTCCTCACCACCCGTCAGCGGCAGCAGACCGTCCTTGCCGGGCTCCGCGCGGAAGACGGTCACGGCGGTCGACATCTCCTCCGTCGCGCCCACGAACCAGGCGGCGGGCAGCCGGTCCCCGGGGTCGGTGCGGCCCGCGGCGACCGGGCCGACCGTGCGCAGGGTGCCGGGGTCCAGCGCGTTCACGGCCACGTCCCGCATCTCCTCCACGACCTCCTCCGCCACGCCCCCGTCCAGCACCTGCCGCCCGTCCGGCCGCCCCAGGCCGTCCAGGGGCTCGCCCTGGTAGGTGATCGCGGTGACGGCGTACAGGTCGGCGTGCCGGCCGCCGTTGGCGAAGGTGGCGTACGCGTCCGCCATCCGCACGGCACTGGGGGTCGATGTACCGGAGGTGAAGGACCGGTCCAAGGGGGCCATGCTCTGCGGCAGCAGCCCCGCGCCGACCGCCACGTCCCGCGCGGTACTCGGTTCCACGTCCTGCGGGTCCACCTCCTCCACGCCGTCCGGGCCGCCGCCGTCGCGCACCGCGGCCGCCAGGACGAACGGCCGGAACGCGGACCCCACCGGCACGCCCGAGGTGTCGGCGTTGTTGGCGAAGTGCTCGGTCGCGTCGGGCCCGCCGTACACGGCCAGTACGGCCCCGTCGTCCGGGCGTACGGACGCGGCGCCGACCTGCAGGCCCCGGACGCCCTCGCCGGCTCCGGCCGACCGGGCGGTGACGTCCTCCACGGTCCGTTCGAGCTGCTCCACCAGGGCCCGGTCGAAGGTCGTACGGATGCGGTAGCCGCCGCGGCCCAGGTCTTCGGCGGTCAGCCCGGTCCGCCGCTCGATGTACTTGTTCGCCACGTCCACCAGGTAACCGGTCTGGCCGGACAGGCTGGTGGGCAGGGACGCCGACCGCGGGCGCGGCTCGGGGAAGACGGTGTACCTCGCCCGCTCCTCCTTCGACATGAACCCCAGCTCCACCTGCCGGTCCAGCACGTACCGCCAGCGTGCCTCCGCACGCCGGTGGTGAGCCTCGCTCAGGGAGGGGTCGTACAGGTCCCCTCCCTTGAGCAGCGCGGCCAGCAGGGCGCCGCGGGCCGGGTCGAGCTCCTTGGCGTCGACGCCGTAGTACGCCACCGACGCCGCCTGCACCCCGTAGGCGTTGCGCCCGAACCAGCTGGTGTTGAAGTAGCCCTGGAGGATGTCCTGCTTCGACAGGTTCCTGGACAGCTTCACCGCCAGACACAGCTCCCGCAGCTTGCGGTCCAGCGTCTGCTCCTGCGTCAGGTACGTGTTCTTCACGTACTGCTGCGTGATGGTGGAGCCGCCCTGGATCTCCTCCCCCTGCGCCATGTTGGACACCGCCCGGGCGAGGCCGCGGACCGAGAAGCCGGGGTCGGTGTAGAAGCCGGCGTTCTCGGTCGCGATCACGGCGTTCTGGAGGGAGACCGGGATGTCGGACAGGGGCACGTTCTGCCGGTTGACCGCCCCGACGCTGACCATCTGGGTGCCGTCCGCCCAGTAGTAGACGGTGGCCTCCGTGCGGGCCGAGGCGTTCACGTCCACGATCCGCACCGTGGAGTAGACGTAACCGACCAGCGCGGCCAGCGCGCCGCAGCAGAGCAGCGCCAGGCCCAGCACCTGGCGCCAGGACGGCAGGAACCGCCGCAGCCCGCTGCGGCCCCGGCGCGGGTAGTCGACGCGGAGCCGCACCCTCGCCCTCACCCCCGCCCGATGGATGCGAGGAATCACGGATGATCGCCCCCTTTTCGTACGGTCGCTTCGTCCCGTACTACGCGGGGTGCCGGTGGGGCGTTCAGGCGGCGGCGTGCCGCGCGTGCACCACCTCCCCGCCGACCACGACCGTCTCCGCCACGGTCCCGGGGATGTCCGCGGGGGCGCAGCGCAGGATGTCACGCGAGAGCACGACGAAGTCGGCGAGTTTGCCCACGGTCAGTGAACCGAGGTCGTCCTCCAGGAAGTTGGCGTAGGCGGAGCCCATCGTGTAGCCGTGCACGGCGGTCTCGACGTCCACCGTCTCGTGCGGCATCCACGGATCGCCGCCACCGCCGAGGGGGCGGCGGGTGACCGCCGTGTACAGGCCCACCATGGGGTCCATCTCGGCGACGTTCCAGTCGCTGGAGAAGGCCAGGACCGCGCCGGCGTCCCGCAGGCTGCGCATCGGCCACGCCTTGTGCCAGCGGCCGGCCCCGACGTTCTCCGCCCAGTCCTGCCCCGGGCCGGCGATCTCCGGCGCGCAGTGGCGCGGCTGCATGCACGCCACCACGCCGAGCTCCGCGAAGCGCGGCACGTCCGCCGGGTCCAGGCACTCCACGTGCACCACCTGGTGGCGGGCGTCGCGCGGGCCGTTGACGGCGCGGGCGTGCGCGACCGCGTCGAGGACCGTGCGGATGCCCCGGTCGCCGGTGGCGTGCACGAAGCACTGGAAGCCGCGCGCGTCGAGCCGGGCCAGCAGCTCCGCGAACTCCTCCGGCGGGTAGAACGTGTCGCCGCGGTGCTGCCCGCAGCCCGCGTACGGTTCCAGGAGGGCGGCGGTGCGCGGCTCGACGACGTCGTCGATGTACAGCTTCAGCGGCCCCACGCGCAGCCGGTCGTCGTCGTAGCGGCGGGCCGCCTCGGCGAACGCGTCCAGGTCGGCGTCGCCCGTGCCGCGCGGGTGGAACAGGGCGGCGACGAGACGGCTGCGCAGCCGCCCCTCGGCGCGGGCGCGCTCGAAGAGGGCGAGGTCGTCGAGGGAGTTCTGCGGCTCGACGACGGTGGTGATGCCGAACCGGACCGCGTCGTCGAGGCTCTTGGCGAGGCGCCCGTACTGCCGGTCGGGCGAGGCCCACGGCACGCCCAGCTCGCGCAGCGCCCGGTGGCCGTCCCGGGACAGGCCCTTGATGGCGAAGTTCCTGATGAAGCCGGTCGGTTCGCCGGTGAGGGGGTCGGTCTCGGCGTCGCCGAAGGGCAGGTCCGTACGCCGGCTGTCGATGCCCAGCCGGCGCAGGGCCGCCGTGTTGAGCCAGGCGGTGTGGACGTCGTAACTGAGGACGAAGGCGGGGCGGTCGCCGGTGACCGGATCGAGGTCGCGGGCGTGCGGCATGCGGCCGCCCGGGATGGCCGAGTAGTCGAACGCCTCCGCCTCGATCCACTCGGCGTCCGGGTGGGCCTCGGCCCAGGCGCGTATGCGCGCGTGGATCCCGTCGAGCGTGGAGACGCCCGCCAGCTGGACGCAGGCGTCGTCGGAGCCCAGGCGTACGTGGTTGTGCGCGTCGATGAAGCCGGGCAGGACCAGCCGTCCGGCGGCGTCGATCACGCGGGTGCCGGGGCCGGTCCACGCGTCGGCGTCCGCGTCGGCGCCGAGCCAGACGATCCGCCCGTCGCGTACGGCGAGGGCCTCGGCGTGCGGCAGGCGCGGGTCGACGGTGTGGACGCGGGCGCCGCGCAGGACCAGGTCGGCGGGGGTGGGTGACATGCGGTGGTGCTCCTGAAAGGTCTTAGGCGGCAGAGGTGGGGGTGTGGGTGGGAGTGGGGGTGCGGCGGCTCAGCGCCCAGTAGGTGAGGCCCGCGACGACCGAGCCCAGCAGGGTCAGGTCGGCGCCGCCGAGGGGCGCGACGAGCGGGCCGGTCCACAGCTCCGAGTCGCAGGTGAGCAGCGCGAAGACGAGCCCGGTGAGCAGCGCCGCCATGCCGGCCGGGCTGAAGCCCGCGCGGTACCAGTAGGCGCCGGCGCGGCCGGCGTGCAGGGCGTGGGCGTCGTACCGGCAGCGGCGCAGCAGCATGTCGGCGAGGAACACGCCGCTCCACGGCGCGAACACGATGATCAGCAGCGACAGGAAGGAGAGGAGGGAGGAGGTGAAGTCGGTGAGGAAGAGCGCGGCGAGCGAGCCGGTGGCCGTGACGGCCGCGCTGATGACGATGGTCCTGGCGCGGCTCCACGGGATGCCCAGGACCTGGAGGTTGAGGCTGGAGGAGTAGAGCGTGATGATCGAGTTGGTGACCGAGCCGCCGAGCACCAGGACGAGGAAGAGCGGCTGGAACCAGCCGGGCAACAGGGACTCCGCACCCGCCACCGCGTCCGTCATGTCCGTCTGCGTCGCGGCGGCCACCCCGCCGACGCCGAGCGCCACGGAGGACAGGAACCCGCCGAGCGCCCCGCTCCAGGTGATGGCGCGCAGCGAGGTCTCCTTGGGGAGGTAGCGCGTGTAGTCGGCGGGCATCGGAAGGTACGAGAACGGGCTGGAGAGCGCGACGACCAGCGCCCAGCTCCACGCGGACGCGGCGGCGACGCCCGCGGCGGCGGGTGCGCCGAAGTCGGCCTGCGGGACCGTGAAGACGAGGAACGCGCCGAAGCCCGCGGCGAGGACGTAGGCGAGCCACTGCTCGGCCACCTGCACCGTGGCGTGGCCCCACAGGGCCACCACGAAGGTGAGCGCGAGGGTGACCAGGAGCGCGAGGGCGCGTCCGCCGTCGCCGGGCGAGGCCCAGCCGAGGTCGGTGAAGAAGGCTTCGAGGGCGAGGGTGCCCACCACCGTGTTGACGACGGTGTAGCCGATGCCGACCACCCAGTTGAGGACTCCGGCGGGCAGGTTGCCGCGGTGGCCGAAGGCGGCGCGCGAGATGACGAGCGTCGCGGTGCCGGTGCGGATGCCGCTCAGGCCCGCGGCACTGACGACGAAGAAGGCGAGGCCGCCGATGACGACGACGGCCGTCGCCTGCCAGAAGGAGAGCCCGAACGCGACGGCGAGGGCGCCGTTGATGACGTACGTGAAGGTGAGGTTGGAGCCGAACCAGAGCCAGAAGAGGTCCTTGGGACTGCCGTGGCGGTCCTCGTCGGGGATGGTGTCGATGCCGTGGGTCTCGACCCGGAAGACCTCGTCGCTCTCCACACCGGTGCCGTGCACAACCATCCGGACCCCTCTCCTGTACTTTGAATGCCGTTCTATAAGTTAGAACGGCATTCAAGATGTGGCACACGTCCGCGCCCGTCAAGACCCCGAACCGAATCCGCGGGATAAGGTCACGACGGACAGCACGACGAGGTCGGCCGACTGGAGGAATGGGCGCGTGGCGGCAACGGCGCGGCGGCGGGACGGGCGCATCGCGCAGGAGCGGATGCTCGAAGAGGCCATGACGGTCATCGCCGAGGACGGCCTGGCCTCGCTCACCATGGCGTCCCTCGCCGAACGCCTGGGCACCAGCGGCGGCCACATCCTGTACTACTTCGGCAGCAAGGACCGACTGCTGCTGGAGGCCCTGCGCTGGAGCGAGACCGCGCTCGGCGAGGAGCGGCGGGCCCTGCTCACGCGCCGCACCACGGCCGAGCGCAAACTGGACCTGTTCCTCGGGATGTACCTGCCCCGCGGACCCCGCGACCCGCGCTGGACGCTGTGGATCGAGCTCTGGGCCCGTACGACGGGGGAGGGCCCGCTGCGGGACGCGCAGGAGGAGATGGACCGCGGCTGGCAGACCGACCTGGAGGCGCTCCTCGCCAAGGGCGTCGCCCAGGGGCGTTTCGGGATCACGCGCGACGAGGTCGCCGAGCGGGCCGACCTGCTGCTCGCGCTCCTCGACGGGCTCAGCACCCGTGTCGTCCTCAGCCAGCGCGGCACCGACCGCGCGGCGGCCCTGACGGCGGCGCGGGCCGCCGCCGAGCGGCTGATCGTCAGGGGCGACGCCGCGTCGGCGACGAGTGTCTGATCGTGACGGAGGACCCGCGCCGTGCCGCCCGGCTCCGTACCGCAACCGCCGCCGTGAAGTCCTCGGGGACCACCACGTCGTGGACCCGCCAGTCCGGCGGGCCGTCCGCCGGGTCCGGGCCCGTGCCCACGTAGTCGAGCGACGGGGAGCGGGCCAGGCCCGTGCCGATTCCCTTCAGGTACGCCTCCTTGCGCACCCACGCCCGCGCGAACGCCGCCGGCCGCTCCCCTTCCGGCAGCGCGGCCAACTCCCGCACCTCCGCCGGGTGCAGAGCGGAACGGGCGTCGGCCACCGCCTCGTACCCCGGCCCCTTCTGCACGTCCACGCCCACCGGCACGGCGGCGAAGGCGAGCAGCACCAGGTCGTCGCTGTGCGAGAGGGAGAAGTGCACGCCCCTGTCGTCCTCCGCCGCCGGCCGCCCGTGCGGGCCGCCGCAGCGCGGGCAGGGGTCCCGCACCAGCCGTACCCGGTGCGGCGCCACCCCCAGACACGCCCCGAGGAGCAGCCGCAGCGCCACATGGGCCACGGCGTAGCTGCGGTGGTCCGCGCGCCGCCGGAAGGCGGCCGCCCGCCGCAGTTCCGCCGCGTCCAGGACCGCGGGGGCGAGCCGTACGCCCCGCTCGCCCTGCCGCCCCGCGTCCACCATCCACAGGACGGGTCCGTCGGCGGACGTGGGCCGGGCCACGCTCTGGGGGTGCTCGCCCAGCACGAACTCCGCCGGAACGTACCGCCTGCGCCGCCGGCCGCTCACGCCCGGTCGCTCAGGCCCGGGCGCGGTCGAGCAGACCGGACGTGACGTCACGGACCGACGCGCACCCGGTGAGGGCCAGCGCCAGGTCCAGCTCGGCGAGCAGGCACCGCAGGACGTGCGCGACACCCCGCCGGCCGTCCAGCGCCAGCCCGTACAGGTACGGCCTGCCGTACAGCACCGCGTCGGCGCCGAGCGCGAGCGCCTTGACGACGTCGGCGGCGGTACGCACCCCCGAGTCCAGCAGCACGGGGACCGACGGGCCGACGGCGGCACGCACCGCCGGGAGGGCGTCCAGGGACGCCACGGAGCCGTCGAGCTGGCGCCCGCCGTGGTTCGACACCACCAGCCCGTCCGCGCCGGACTCCAGCGCCCGGCGGGCGTCGTCCGGGTGCAGGACGCCCTTGAGCAGGACGGGCAGCCGGGTCTGCTCGCGCAGCCACGGCAGGTCGTCCCAGCACAGGGCGGGGTGGGCGAAGACCCGCGCCCAGTGCGCGGTGACCGCCTCGTCCTCCGGGTCCGGGCCGAGCCCCTCCCGGAACGCCGGGTCGCTGGTGAAGTTGGCGATGCCCACGCCGTGCAGGAACGGCAGGTACCCCCCGTCGAGGTCCGCCGGACGGTATCCGAACGAGGGCGCGTCGACCGTCACGACCAGCGCCGTGTACCCGCTCTCCTCGGCCCGCCGCACGAACGACCGCGCCACCGCCCGGTCCGACGGCCAGTACAGCTGGAACCAGCGCGGCAGGTCCCCGGCCGCCTCCGTCACCTCCTCCAGCGGGTGCGAGGAGAGCGTCGACAGCACGAACGGCACCCCGGCCTCGCGCGCGCCCCGCACAGCGGCCCGCTCGCCCTCCGGGTGCACCACGGTCTGCGCGGCCACGGGCGCGAGCAGCACCGGCGCCGGCAGCCGCCGCCCGAACAGCTCCACGCCCAGGTCGCGTGCGGCGGCGCAGCCGCGCAGCATCCGCGGCACCAGCCGCCACCGGTCGAACGCCTCACGGTTCGCCCGGGCGGTCGCGCCGACACCCGCGTTGCCCGCCACGTACCCGTACGCGGTCGGCGCCAGCACCTCGCGCGCCGCCGCCTCCAGGGCCGTCAGGTCCGTGGACAGCGCGGGCCGTTCGCCGTCGCGGCCCGCGAGGTAGATGTCGCGCACCAGATCGGCGGCGGCAACGGCGGTCTCCATAGCGGGTCCCCTCACGCCAGGTCGTCGCGGATGTAGCGGGTGAGCAGGGGAGCGGCGCCCGCGTGCCGGTCCGTCAGCCAGAAGTGGCCGCCGGGCAGCACGTCCAGCGTGAAGTCGCCGGTGGTGTGCCGCCGCCAGCCCCGCACCTGCTCGACGGTGTTCTTGGGGTCCGACACGCCGAGCAGCACGGTCGCGGACGCCGCGACGGCCGCGTCCGGCGGACAGCGGTAGCGGCGCAGCGGACGGTGGTCGGCGCGCAGCAGCCGCAGCGCCTCCCGTACGGACTCCTCGTCCTGCAGGAGCGCCTCGGGCACCCCGCCCAAGCGCCGCAGCTCCGCCACCAGCTCGTCGTCGCCGCACGCGTCCAGGTCGAGCTCCTCCCAGTCCTGCGACGGCGGCCGGGCGGCGGACGCGAACAGCCGGACCACGGTGCCCCGCTGTTCGAGCAGCCGGGCGGTCTCGAACGCCACCAGCGCGCCCATGCTGTGCCCGAGGAGGAACAGCGGCCGCTGCGCGTACGGCACCAGCGCCCGCGCCGACTCCTCGGCGAGGGCGCCGATCTCCTCGGCGTACGGCTCCGCGCGCCGCTCCTGGCGGCCGGGGTACTGGACCGCGAGGAGCTCGATGTCGTCCGGCAGCGCCGCCGACAGCGGGCGGAAGGCGCTCGCGCAACCGCCCGCGTGCGGGAAGCACACCAGCCGGGCGGCGCACGCTTCCTTCCCGTCGTACGTACGGATCATGACGTCTGCTCCCGCAGGTGGGCCACCAGGTCGGCGGGGGTCGGCCAGTCGTACAGGAACGTGGCGGGCAGGCGTACGCCGGTGGCCTTGGCGAGCCGGTTGCGCAGCTCGACGGCGGTCAGCGAGTCGAGGCCGATCCGGTCGAAGACGCTGTCCGGTTCGACGGCCGTGCCGGCGGCGTGACCGAGGACGGCGGCGGTCTCGCGGCAGACGGTGCCCAGCAGGTCGTCGGAGGCCGCGGTGGCTGCCGGGGCCGCCGGGGCCGGGGAGGCTTCCGTACCGGCGGCAGCCGGCCCGGACGCGGACACCAGGTCCCTCAGGGGCGGCGGTACGGCGCCCCCGGCGCCCAGTCCGTCGAGGTGCCACCGCGCCGCCACGGCGACCGGCTCGTCGCGGCGGACGGCCGCGTCGAGGAGCCGCAGGCCCTGCTCGACGCCGAGCGGCACGACGCCCGACCGCGCGATGCGGGCGGTGTCGGCGGCCGTCAGCCCGGCGCCCATGCCCGCGCCCTCCCACAGGCCCCACACCACCGAGACGCCCGGCCGCCCCACCGCGCGCCGGTGCTCCACCAGCCCGTCGAGGAAGGCGTTGCCCGCCGCGTACCCGGCCTGTCCGGCGGAGCCGAGCGTCCCGGCGACCGACGAGAAGGCCACGAAGGCGGACAGGTCCAGGTCGCCGGTGAGCTCGTGCAGGTGGAGGGCCGCGTCCACCTTGGGCCGCAGACTCCGGTCCAGCTGCTCGGGCGTGAGCGCGGTGAGCACGCCGTCGTCGAGGACACCCGCCGCGTGGACGACGCCGCCGACGTGTACGCCGTCGGCGGCGAGCCCGGCCAGGGCGGTGGCCAGCGCGTCCCGGTCCGCCGCGTCGCACGCCACCGCGCGGACGTCGGCGCCCAGACGGCTCAGCTCGGTGCCGGCGTCCTCCTGCACGCGGCGGCCCATCAGGACCAGCCGCCGCACGCCGTGTTCGGTGACCAGGTGCCGGGCCACGAGCCGGCCCAGCCAGCCGAAGCCGCCCGTGATCAGCACGGCGCGGTCCCGGTCCCACGGCTCCCCGTCGTCCGGCAGGTCGAGGACCACCTTCCCGACGTGCCGTGCCTCGGCCAGGTACCGGAAGGCGTCCGGGGCCCGGCCGACGGGCCACGACGACACCGGCGGCGGTTTCAGGGCGCCTCCGGCGAAGAGCTCCACGAGGGCGGTGAGCATCTCCCGGATGCGGTCCGGACCCGGTTCGCGCACGTCGTAGGCGCGGTACACCACGCCCGGGTGGCCTGCGGCCACCTCGGCGGCGTCGCGCCGGTCGGTCTTGCCCATCTCCAGGAACCGGCCGCCGTGCGTCAGCAGACGCAGCGACGCGTCCGTGTACTCCCCGGCCAGGCAGTTGAGCACCACGTCCACGCCCCGGCCCTCGGTGGCGTCGCGGAACCGCCGCTCGAAGTCGAGCGTGCGCGAGGACGCGATCCGCTCGTCCGGCAGGCCGGCCGCGCGCAGCGCGTCCCACTTCGCCGGGCTCGCCGTGGCGTACCTCTCGGCGCCGAGGTGACGGGCGAGTTGCAGCGCGGCGGTGCCGACGCCGCCGGTGCCCGCGTGGACCAGGACAGCCTCTCCCGGGCGCAGACCCGCCAGGTCCACCAGCCCGTAGTACGCCGTGAGGTAGGCCACCGGTACCGCCGCCGCCTGCCGGAACGACCAGCCGTCGGGGATCGGGCACACCAGCCGGTGGTCGGTCACCGTGACCGGGCCCACGCCCGAGAACAGGCCCATCACGCGGTCGCCGGGGCGCAGCCCCGTCACGCCCGGACCGACCTCGGTCACCACCCCCGCGCCCTCGCCGCCCTGGCCAGGACCGCCCGCGTCCGGGTCGACGGAGGGCGGGATCATGCCCAGGGCGAGCAGCACGTCACGGAAGTTGAGCCCGGCGGCCCGCAGCCGTACCCGGACCTGGCCCTCGGCGAGCGGGGCTCCCGCCTCCGGCCAGGGCACGAGGGCCAGGTCGTCGAAGGACTCCTTGGCGACGTAGTCCAGCCGCCAGTCCGGTGCGTCGGCGGGCGGACGCAGCCGGGCCGGCGTGCCGTCGGGGGAGAGGGCGGGGCGGTGGGCGGTGCCGCCGCGCAGGGCGAGCTGCGGCTCACCGCAGGCCACCGCCGCCGCGAGTGCCCGGCCGGACGCGGGCGTCCCGTCCGTGTCGATCAGCGTGAACCGGTCCGGGTGCTCGCTCTGCGCCGCGCGCACCAGGCCCCACACGGCCCGGTGCGCCACACCATCGGCCGGCCGGTCGCCGCCCGCGGCGCCCCCCGCGGCGAACGCGCCCCGCGTGAGCACCACGAGCCGCGCGCCCGCCAGCCGTTCGTCGCCCACGAACCGCTGGGTGACGCCGAGGACGCGGTGCAGCAGCTCCCGTACGGAGCCGGCGCCGGGAGCCGTACCGGCGCAGGGGAGCAGGATCACGTCCGGGACGGGCCCACCGGAGGCGAGCGCGCCGGTCAGGGAGTCCCAGTCGGGCTGGACGTACAGCGCCTCCGTACCGAACTCCTCCGTTCCGGACCCCTCGGGGCCGTCGCCCAGCAGGGCCCAGGTCTCCTCCCCCACGGCCGGTGCCTCCGGCAGCGCGGGAAGGGGGGTCCAGGACGGTACGAACAGCCCGTCCCGGACCTCCTCGGCCCGGCTGCCCGGAAGGGGCCGCAGCGCCAGCGAGACGACCGACACCACCGGACGCCCCTCGCCGTCGGACACGTCGACCGCCACCGCGCGCGTGCCCGCCGGGGCCAGCCGCACCCGCAGCCGGGCCTCGGCGCCGCCGTGGAACCGCGCCCCGGACCACACGTACGGGACGAGACCGTGGCCCGCGTCGTACGGGAGGGGGTGCAGGGCCGCGTCCAGCAGCGCCGGGTGCACCCCGTACGACTCCCAGCCGGACGGCCGCTCGTCCCCGAGCGCCACCTCGGCGAACAGCTCCTGGCCGCGCCGCCACAGTGCCCGTACGGAACGGAACTCGGGCCCGTACTCCAGGCCCCGGGCGGCGAGGTCCTCGTAGAACCGGTCGATCGGTACGGGCGCGGCGCCGGGCGGCGGCCACTCCGCCAGGGCGACCGGTGCCGGTGCGCCGGGGACCGAGCGGCCGACCGTACCGTGGGCGGTGCCCACCCACGCACCGGCCGCCCGGGAGTGGACGGTGACCGCGCGGCGGCCCGAGACGTCGGCCGCCGCCACGAACACCCGCAGCTCGGCCTCGCCCTCCTCCGGTACGAGCAGGGGTGCCTGGAGGACCAGCTCCTCCACCAGGTCGCAGCCCGCCTCGTGGCCCGCCCGCGCCACCAGGTCCAACAGCGCCGTACCGGGCAGCAGCACCTCGCCCGCCACCCGGTGGCCGGTCACCCACGGGTGCGTGCCGGCCGACAGCCGCCCGGTCAGCAGCAGCCCTTCCGGATCCGGGACTTCGGTGGCGTCCGTCAGCAGCGGATGGTCCAGCGCTCCGGGGTGCGCGGCGGAAGGACGCGGCGTGTCCGCCGGCCGGGGGCCGCCGCCGTCCAGCCAGTACGTCTCCCGCTGGAAGGGGTACGTCGGCAGCTCGACGCGCCGGGCCCCGCGCCCGGCGAACACCGCGGCCCAGTCGACCTCGGCGCCGCACGCGTACATCCGGGAGACGGCGGTCAGCACGGACACGGCTTCCGGCCCGCCGGGCGGCGCGGCGGCGACCAGCTCCCGCCGGGCCTCACCGGCATCGCCGAGGCAGTCCGCGGCCATCGCCGTCAGGACCGCCGCCGGACCGACCTCCAGGAACCGCGTGCAGCCGAGCTCCGCGAGGGCGTGCACCCCGTCCCGGAAGCGCACGGCGTGGCGGGCGTGGCGCACCCAGTACTCCGGGTCCGCGAGCTCGCCCTGCTCCACGGGCCGCCCGGTGTGGTCCGACACGACGGTGAAGCGCGGGGGCCGGCAGGTCACGCCCGAGGCGACCGTACGGAGCCGGTCCAGCGCCGGCTCCATGAGCGGCGAGTGGAACGCGTGGCTGACGCGCAGCCACACCGCCTTGCCCCCGCCCGCCTCGAAGCGTTCGACGACGGCGGCGAGCGCCTCCCGGTCGCCGGACAGGACGGTCGCGGTGGGACCGTTCACCGCCGCCAGCGACAGCCGGCCCGCGTACTCCCCGGCGCCGGCCAGCAGCCCGGCGGCCTCCTCCTCCGAGGCGCGCAGCGCCACCATGGCCCCGCCGGGCGGGAGCTCCTGCATGATCCGCCCCCGGGTCGCCACCAGCGCGGCGGCGTCCTCCAGGGACAGCACCCCGGCCACGTGAACGGCGGCCAGCGCGCCGACGGAGTGGCCCAGCACCGCGTCCGGCCGTACGCCCCAGGACTCCAGGAGGCGGAACAGCGCCACCTCGTACGCGAACAGCGCGGGCTGCGTGTACTCCGTACGGTCCAGCAGCCCCGCCTCGGCGGAACCCTCCGGAGCGAACACCACCTCCCGCAGCGGACGGTCCAGATGCCCGTCCAGCGCCCCACTGACGGCGTCGAAGGCGGCCGCGTACGCCGGGAACGCCGCGTACAGCTCCTGGCCCATCCGCGCGTGCTGAGCGCCCTGCCCGGTGAAGAGGAACGCGGTCCTGCCGTCACCCGCTCTGCCCCGGACCAGACCGGGCCGCTCGTCGGCACCGCCGGACAGGGCGTTGAGCCCGTCGAGGAGACCGTCCCGGCCCTCCGCCACCAGCACGGCGCGGTGCGGCAGACGGGCGCGGGTCGTGGCCAAGGAGAACCCGACGTCGGTGAGGTCCGCTCCCGGGGCGGCGGACAGGTGCCGGTAGAGGCGGGCCGCCTGTTCGCGCAGGGCGGGCTCGCCGCTCGCGGACAGCAGGCACGGCACGGCGGGCAGCGGCGCCCGCTCCCGCTGCACATCCGGTGCGGGCTCCGGGGCCTGCTCCAGAATGACGTGCGCGTTCGTACCGCTGATGCCGAACGACGACACCGCCGCCCGCCGCGGCCGCCCCCGCTCCGGCCAGGGGGCCGCCTCGCTCAGCAGCGCCACCGCGCCGCTCGACCAGTCCACGTGCGGGGACGGCTCCTCGGCGTGCAGGGTCCGGGGCAGGACACCGTGGCGCATCGCCATCACCGTCTTGATGATGCCGCCGACCCCGGCCGCCGCCTGCGCGTGGCCGATGTTCGACTTCAACGAGCCCAGCAGCAGCGGCCGGTCGGCCGGACGGGCGCTGCCGTACGTCGCCAGGAGCGCCTGCGCCTCGATCGGGTCGCCCAGCGGCGTGCCGGTGCCGTGCGCCTCGACGGCGTCGACCTCGTCCGGCGCGACGCCCGCCGCGGCGAGCGCCTCCCGGATCAGCTCCTCCTGGGCGGGACCGCTGGGCGAGGTCAGGCCGTTGCTCGCGCCGTCCTGGTTGACCGCCGAGCCCCGCACCACGGCGAGGACGGGATGGCCCAGGCGGCGGGCGTCCGACAGCCGCTCCACCACCAGCAGGCCGGCGCCCTCGGACCAGCCGGTGCCGTCCGCCTCCGCCGAGAAGGACTTGCACCGGCCGTCGGGCGCCAGCCCGCGCTGCCTGCTGAACTCCACGAACGGCATCGGCGTCGCCATCACCGTCGCCCCGCCCGCGAGCGCCAGCGCGCACTCCCGCCGCCGCAGCGACGCGCACGCCAGGTGCAGCGCCACCAGCGACGACGAACACGCCGTGTTGACGGTGACGGCCGGACCCTGGAGGCCCAGGGTGTACGCGATCCGGCCGGACGCCACACTGCCGGTGCTGCCCGTCAGCAGGTACCCCTCGAACTCCTCCGGCGCGGGGGACAGGCGCGCGCCGTAGTCGTCGTACATGGTGCCCACGAACACGCCGGTACGGCTGCCGCGCAGCGACGCCGGGTCCACGCCCGCGTGCTCGAACGCCTCCCACGCCGTCTCCAGCAGCAGCCGCTGCTGCGGGTCGACCGCCTGCGCCTCGCGCGGCGAGATGCCGAAGAAGCCCGCGTCGAACAGGGCGGCGTCGTACAGGAACCCGCCCTCCTTGGCGTACGACGTA
The DNA here is from genome assembly GCF_040646655.1 of Streptomyces sp. NPDC045431. Classification (NCBI taxonomy): domain Bacteria; kingdom Bacillati; phylum Actinomycetota; class Actinomycetes; order Kitasatosporales; family Streptomycetaceae; genus Streptomyces; species Streptomyces sp. NPDC045431. Next base: position 31,106 of record NZ_JBEZAQ010000021.1, on the reverse strand, counting down.
CCCGGCTTGTCGGGGTCCGGGTCGTACAGGGCGGCCAGGTCCCAGCCCCGGTCCGTGGGGAACGGGCCGACGGCGTCCACCTCGTCGAGGACGAGCTGCCACAGGTCCTGCGGGGACCGCACCCCGCCCGGGAAGCGGCAGGCCATCCCGACGATCGCGACGGGCTCGTCGCCGCCTCCCGCGAGGCGCGCGTTCTCGCCCCGGAGCCGCTCGTTCTCCTTCAGGGCGGCCCGCAGGGCCTCGACGATCTGTTCGGGGGATGTGGGTGCCATCGCTTCTCTCCGTAGCTCCGGGGCTCCGTGGGCCGGGCTCCGTGGGTCAGTTCTCGCCGTCGCTGCCGTCGCTGCCGTCGCCGCCGTCGCCGCCGTCGTCGCCCAGTGCCGCGCGCACCAGATGGTCGACGTCCATCGAGTCGAAGTCGGCCGGGTCGGAGCCGGGGTCGGGACCCGAGTCGGAACCCGTGTCGGAACCCGTGTCGGAACCCGGATCGGAAACCGACCCGGCGGAAGGGGCGAGTGCGGTACGCAGCCGGTCCGCCAGCGCGCCCGGGGTGGGGTGGTCGAAGACCAGCGTGGGCGGCAGCTTCACGCCGGTCGCCGCCGTCAGCCGGTTGCGCAGCTCCACCGCGGTGAGCGAGTCGAACCCGAGGTCCTGGAACCGGCGGTCCGCCGTCACCCTGTCCGGCGTGCCGTGCCCCAGCGCGGCCGCGGCCTCCGCCCGGACGGCCTCCAGCAGGATGTGGCGGTGCTCCCCTTCCGGAGCCTGCGCCAGCCGCTGCCGCAGCGCCGCCGACCGCTCCTCGGCGGCTCCCGGCGCCGCCGCCGGGGCGCCCGCCGCACCACCTGGCGCCGGGACGAGCCCGCGCAGCAGGGGCGGCGCCGTGGCGGCGTCGAGGGAGCGCGCGTCCAGGCGGGCGGCCGCCAGTACGGGTACGCCGGCGGCGCAGCCCGCGTCGAAGAGGGCCAGGGCCTCCACGTCGGACAGGGGCGCGAGGCCCGCGCGCGCCAGGCGGTTGAGGTTGGTCTCGCCCGCCTGCCCGGCCATGCCGCCCTCGGCGGCCCAGGGCCCCCACGCGAGTGACACGGCGGGCAGCCCCTCGGCGTGGCGCAGGCGCGCCAGGCCGTCCAGGAAGGCGTTGGCGGCCGCGTAGTTGCCCTGGCCGCCGTTGCCCAGCAGTCCGATGACGGACGAGAAGAGCACGAACGCCGACAGACCGAGCCCGCGGGTCAGCTCGTGGAGGTGGACGGCCGCGTCCGCCTTGGGCCGCAGCACCCGGTCCACGCGCTCGGGGGTGAGCGCGTCCACGAGGGCGTCGTCCAGCACGCCCGCCGCGTGCACCACGCCCGTCAGCGGGTGTCCGGGGTCCACGGCGGCGAGCAGGGCGGCCAGGGCCTCGCGGTCGGCCACGTCGCAGGCCGCGACGGTCACCTGGGCGCCCGCCGCGCGCAGCTCGGCGGTGAACTCGGCGACGCCGGGGGTGCGCTCGCCGCGCCGCCCCGTCAACAGCAGCCGTCGTACACCGTGCCGGTCCACCAGGTGCCGGGCGACCAGACGGCCCAGCGCGCCCAGACCGCCGGTGATCAGCACGTGGCCGTCCTCGCCGAACGGCGGCGGCGCCGACGGCCCCTGGGGCTGAGGCCTGCACCGGCGCAACGCCGGCACCGACACCCTGCCCGCGCGGACCGCGAGCTGCGGTTCGTCCGACGCCGCCGCGCGGACCACCGCGCGGGCGGAGTCCGGGTGCCCGTCGGTGTCCAGCAGGGCGAAACGGCCCGGGTGTTCGAACTGGGCGGCCCGGACGAGCCCCCACACCGGCGCCTGGGCCGGGTCGGGCGCCTCGTCGTCGACCACCGCGACGGCGCCGGTGGTGGCGAGGACCAGCCGGGAGTCGGCGAAGCGCGGCTCCGCCAGCCAGTGCTGGACGAGCGCCAGGGCCGCGTGGCTCACCTGGGCTGCGGCCGCGGCCGGAGAGGCCGACCCGCGGGTGTCCGGCGCCGTGGCGATGACGACTGAGGGCACCCCGGCACCCGGCGCGGAGGTGTCCAGGGCACGTCCCAGGGCCTCCAGGTCCTCGTACGCGTGCACCGTCGCACCCGATGCCCGTACGGCGTCCGCCAGGCCCGTACGGTCACCGACGACCGCCCACACGCCGGACGGATCGGTTTCCGGCGGGGTGTCCGGCCCGGTCCACTCCACGGTGAACAGTCCGTCGGGAGCGGTCGCGGCCCTCTCCCGCAGCACCAGTCCTTCGGCGCTGAGCAGGGGCGTCCCGTCCCCGTCCGCGATCAGGAGTGCGTAGGTGCCCGGTCCGGCCGTGCCCGCTTCCGCCCCGCGCGGGACGAACCGTACGCGCAGGGGACCGGTCGTCCGGACCGGAACCGTGTGCGCGGTCAGGCCCGTCCACGCGAACGGCACCAGGAAGCGTTCCTGCTCGCCCAGCAGCGCGTGCAACGCGGCGTCCAGGGCGGCGGGATGCAGCAGGAAACCGTCTCCCTCGGCGTCCGCCCCGGCCACCTCCGCGTACAGGGCGGTCCCCTGGCGCCATACCGCGCGCAGGTTGCGGAAGGCGGGCCCGTACGCGTAACCCCGCTCCGCCAGGCGCGGGTAGAGGCCGTCGAGGGAGACGGGCGACGAGCCCTGCGGAGGCCACTCGGCGAGTCCCGTGGCGTCGGCCGTCCCCGTACCCAGCGTGCCCGTGGCGTGCCGGGTCCACCCGGCGCCCGGTACGCCCGCGGGCCGGGCGTACAGCGCCACGGTACGGGCCCGGTCCCGGGCCGCGGGGCCCACCAGGAGCTGGATCTCCACCGGCTCCGCCGCGCAGAGCGCCAACGGCGCCTCCAGCGTCAGGTCGGACACCAGGTCCCCGCCCGTCCGGCGTGCCGCGTACAGCGCCAGCTCGGCGACGGCCACGCCGGGCAGCAGCGGCTCGTCCCCGATCGTGTGGTCCAGGAGCCAGGGGGCGGCCGCCGGGTCCAGTCGTCCGGTGAACACCCACCCGCCGCCTTCGGCCAGTTCCGCGCCGCCGTCCAGGAGCGGGTGACCCGCCGCGCCGGAGCCCGGTGCGGGGCGCGCGGACGGTACCGGCAGCCAGAAGCGCTCCCGCTGGTACGGATACGTGGGCAGCGGAACGCTCCGCCCGCCCGGGAAGAACCCGCTCCAGTCGACGTCCACGCCGTTGACGTACGCCCGCGCCAGCCCCTCCACGAACGTCCGTGCCTCGGACCGCCCGTGACGCAGCAGCGGCACGGCGACCACGTCCGCGTCGTGCTCCCTGGTCAGGTTCGTACCGACGAGGGCGGAGAGGACCCCGTCCGGGCCGAGTTCGAGGAACGTGGTGACCCCGTCGTCCTCCAGGGACCGCACCCCGTCGGCGAAGCGGACGGTCTCCCGCAGCTGCCGCACCCAGTAGTCGGGGTCCGTCAGCTGTTCGGCGGTGGCGGGCCGTCCGGTGACGTTGGAGACGACGGGAAGGGAGGGCGGCGCGAAGGACACGCTCGCGGCCACCTCGCGGAACGCGTCGAGGACCTCGTCCATGTGCGGCGAGTGGAAGGCGTGGCTGACGCGGAGGCGCGTGGTGTGCCGCCCGGCGTCCCGCCAGTGGGACGCGACCTCCGCCACGGCCCGTTCGGAACCGGAGACCACCACCGAACGGGGCCCGTTGACGGCGGCGACGACCACCTGCCCGCCGTGTGCCGCGAGCGTCGGACGGACCTCGTCCTCGGTGGCCTGAAGGGCCGCCATGGCGCCGCCCGCCCGCGCGGACTGCATCAGCCGTCCGCGCGCGGCGACGAGCGCACAGGCGTCGTCCAGGGGCAGGACGCCCGCGACGTGCGCCGCAGCGAGCTCGCCGACCGAGTGCCCCAGCAGGTGGTCCGGCACCACCCCGAACCCCTCCACCAGCCGGTACAGCGCCACTTCCAGGGCGAACAGCGCGGGCTGGGTGTAGCGGGTCTCGTCCAGCAGGTGCCCGAGATGGCCCTCGTCGTCCAGGACCAGGTCCTTGAGCGGGACGTCCAGGTGCGGGTCCATCGTGGCGCAGAGCTCGTCGAAGGCCTCGGCGAACGCCGGGTACGTGTCGTACAGCTCCCGGCCCATGCCGGGCCGCTGGCTGCCCTGCCCGGTGAAGAGGAAGGCGGCCTTGCCGCCCGCGCCCGCCCGGCCCGTCACGACGTTCCCCGCGATGCCCGCGGTCCCCGCGTTCGCCGCCGAGGAGGCCTCACCGCGCGCGAGCGCGTCCAGCCCGGCGAGCAGCCCGTCGTACGCCTCGGCACCGGTCACGCCCTCGCCGAGGACGACGGCGCGATCGGTGAGCGCCGGGCGGGTGGTCGCCAGCGAGAAGCCGACGTCCGCCACGGACCACGGCTCCGGGGCCTCCGCCACCGGCCGCCGCAGCTGCCCGGCCCGCGCGCGCAGCGCCTCCTCGCCCCGCGCCGAGAGCACCCACGGGACCGGCCCCGCCAGGGTCTCGGGGACGCGCGGGGGTTCGGCGCGGTCGTCGGCGGGCGCCTGCTCCAGGACGACATGGGCGTTGGTCCCGCTGATGCCGAACGACGAGACGCCCGCCCGGCGCGGACGGTCGCGCTCCGGCCACGGACGCGCCTCCGTCAGGAGCGCCACCGCCCCCGCGCTCCAGTCGATACGCGTGGACGGCCGGTCGACGTGCAGGGTGCGCGGCAGCAGCCCGTGCCGCATGGCCAGCACCATCTTGATCACGCCGCCGACCCCGGCGGCCGCCTGCGCGTGCCCGATGTTGGACTTCAGCGACCCCAGGTGCAGCGGCTGGTCGGCGGGGCGGTCGTGCCCGTACGTCGCCAGCAGCGCCTGCGCCTCGACCGGGTCGCCCAGACGCGTGCCGGTGCCGTGCGCCTCGACGGCGTCGACGTCCGCGCCGGACAGGCCCGCCACGGCGAGGGCCCGCCGGATCACCCGCTCCTGAGAGGGGCCGTTGGGGGCGGTCAGGCCGTTGCTGGCGCCGTCCTGGTTGACCGCCGAACCCCGGACCAGGGCCAGGACCTCATGGCCGTTGCGGCGGGCGTCGGAGAGCCGCTCCAGGAGCAGCACGCCCACGCCCTCGCCCCACCCCGTACCGTCGGCCGCGTCCGCGAACGCCCTGCAGCGGCCGCTCGGCGACAGCCCGCCCTGCCGGCCGAACTCGACGAACATGCCGGGGCTCGCCATCACCGTCACCCCGCCCGCCAGCGCGAGGTCGCACTCGCCCGCGCGCAGCGCCTGCGCGGCCAGGTGCACGGCGACGAGAGACGAGGAGCACGCGGTGTCGACGGTGACGGCCGGGCCCTGGAGGCCGAAGGTGTAGGCGACGCGGCCCGAGATCACGCTGGTGGAGCTGCCGGTGAGCAGATGGCCGCCGCTGTGGTCGTCCGCCTCGTGCAGCCGGGGACCGTAATCCTGCGCCATGGCGCCCATGTAGACGCCGGTGCCACTGTCGCGCAGCGCCTCCGGGTCGATGCCGGCCCGCTCGACGGCCTCCCACACGGTCTCCAGCAGCAGCCGCTGCTGCGGGTCCATGCCGGTGGCCTCGCGGGGGCTGATGCCGAAGAACTCCGCGTCGAACAGGTCGGCGTCGTGGAGGAACCCGCCCTCCCACGGGGAGTGGCCGGCCCAGCCGCGGTTGGCGGGGAAGGGGGAGACGGCGTCCCGCTCGTCCAGCAGCAGCCGCCACAGCTCCTCTGGGGACGACACACCGCCGGGGAAGCGGCAGGCCATCGACACGATCGCCACCGGGTCGTCGGCCGAGGGGGCGGGGGTCGCCGCCGACCGCGCCGGTACGGGCTCGGTTGTGACGCCGACGGCGCCCTCGCCGCCGGAGAATCCGGAGACTGCAGGGGATCCGGTGGCTTCGGCCGCCTCGGAGCCTTCGGCCGCCCCGGCGGTTCCGGTGGCTCCGGCGGCTTCGGCGGCTTCGGAGACGAGGTGGGCGGCGAGCCGCTGCGGCGACGGATGGTCGTAGATCAGCGTCTCGGGCAGGGCCAGCCCGGTGGCGGCCGCGAGCCTCTTCGAGAGCTCCACCCCCGTCACGGAGTCGAAGCCCAGCTCCTGGAAAGGCGCGGCCGGATCGACGGTGTCGGCCGGGTCGAGGCCCAGGACCGCGGCCACCTCGGAGGCCACCAGCCGGAGGGCGAGGCGCGACGCCTCCTCGGGGGAGTGACCACGCAGGCCCGGGAACGCCGGCTGCGGCCCGGCGGCCGATGCGGGACCGGCTTCCTCCGCGGCCGCCTCACCGATCCAGCAGCGGCGGCGCTGGAAGGCGTACGTCGGCAGGCCGACCATCGCGGCGTCGCGCGGGAACACCGGCCCCCAGTCCACCGCCGCGCCGCCCGCGTACAGCCCGGCCAGGGACCTCAGGAAGCTTTGAGGGCCGTCCTCCTCGCCACGGCGCAGCGACTCCACCGCGACGGCGGCCGAGTCCGTGCCCTCCAGCGCCTCCCGTACGGCCGCGAGCAGCACCGGCTCCGGGCCGACGTCGATGAACACGTCGTGGTCCGCGAGCGCACGCACGGCACGGCGGAACTCCGCCGTCCCCCGGTCCCCGCCCGGGCCCGCGTGCCGGTCTGCGGCGACCGCGCGGACGGCGTCCTCCAGGGACAGCGCGCCGGTGACGTACCGGGCGGCGAGCTCTCCTTCGCCGTGGCCCACGGCGGCCGCCGGCCGCACCCCGAAGGACCGCCACAGATCGGCGAGACCCACCATGACGGCGAACAGCGCAGGCGCGCCGGGTACCCCGGCCGTGCCGCGCAGCACCTCCTCAAGCGGCCGGTCCAGATACGGCGCGCACGCGCGGGCGCACGCGCCGACGCTCTCGCGGAAGACGTCCGAGGCGTCGAGGAGTCCGGCGACCGGGCCGGGGTCCCACCCTCCGGCGACGTCCAGCCCGGGGAAGGCGAACACGACCCGCTCCAGCGGCCGGGCCACCCCCGCGAGGTACGACGACGGCGCGCCCTCCGCCAGCGCGGCGAGCTCGGCGGCGAACGCCTCCTGCGTGCCGGCCAGGACGACGGCCCGGTGCCGGAACGCGGTCCGCGACACCGCGAGGGAGTGCCCGATGTCGGTGAGGGCGTCCTCGGTACGGGACGCGTACGCGCGCAGCCGGTCCGCCTGCGCGCGCAGGGCCGCCTCGCTCTGCCCGGACACCACCCACGGCAGCACGGCGCTCCGGAAGGCGGCCGGTCCCGGCTCCCGCACGCCTCGCGCACCGGGCGGCGGCGCGGACACGACGATGTGGCAGTTCGTGCCGCCGATGCCGAACGCCGAGACGCCCGCGACCGGTTCCTCCGGGCGCGGCCAGGGGCTCAGCGTGTCGTTCACCCGCAGCCGGAGGCCGGAGAGCGGGATGCGCGGGTTCGGCGTGGCGTAGTTGAGGCTCGGCGGCAGCCGGCCGTGGTCGATGGAGAGCACCACCTTGAGGAGCCCGGCCACACCCGCCGCCGCCCCCAGGTGCCCCAGGTTCGTCTTGGCCGAGCCGACCAGCAGGCTTCCGCCGTCCGCCGCCCCCGCGCGCGCGGCGCCGAACACCGCCCCCAGGGCGGCCGCCTCGACCGGATCGCCGACCGCCGTGCCCGTACCGTGCAACTCGACGTACTGCACGTCCGCCGGATCCGTCCCGGCCCGCTCGCACGCGCGCCGCAACAGGTCGCGCTGCGCCTCCTCCCGGGGGACGGTCAGCCCGTCACCACCCCCGTCGTTGTTGACGGCGCTGCCGCGCAGGACGGCGAGCACCCGGTCGCCGTCGGCCAGCGCGCGGGAGAGCCGCTTGAGGACGACGACGGCGCCGCCCTCGCCCCGTACGAAACCGTTGGCACGCGCGTCGAACGTGAAGCACCGTCCGTCCGGCGACAGCCCGCCGAACCCCTCGACCAGGGCGGCGCTCTCGGACGCGAGAGCGAGCTCCACACCACCCGCCAGCGCGACCTCGCACTCCCCGGCCCGCAGGCTCTGGCACGCTGTGTGCACCGCGACCAGCGAGGACGCCTGCGCGGCGTCCACCGTCAGGCTCGGGCCGCGCAGGCCGAGGACGTACGAGAGGCGGTTGGCGATCAGGCCGCGGCTCAGCCCCGTGAAGGAGTGGTGCGTGACGGCGGAGGGGCCCTCGTCGCCCGGCCGGTGCACCAGGTGGGCGTAGTCGCCCGTCATCGCGCCGATGAAGACACCCGTGTCCCCGTCCCGCAGCGCGGCGGGGACGATGCCCGCGTGCTCCAGCGCCTCCCAGCCCAGCTCCAGCACCAACCGCTGCTGCGGGTCCGTCATCGCGGCCTCCCGCGGGCCGATGCCGAAGAAGGCCGGGTCGAAGCGGTCGACGGCGTCGAGGAACCCGCCCCTGTCGCCGCACACGACCCCGTCCGGCCGGTCGGCGGGGGGTCCGTCGGTTACGGCGCTGCGCCCCTCCGAGAGCAACCGCCAGTAGGCGTCGGGGTCCTCGGCACCGGGGAAGCGGCAGGACAGGCCGACGACGGCTATGGGTTCGCCTACGGGTTCGCCACGCATGCGTTGCGGTTCCTTTCCGCTGCTCACCACTCCACCAGCAGCCGTGACAGCCCACGTGTGAGCAGGCCGTCCTTCCAGACCACCGGTTCCGGCGCCCCGGCGGCGGGCCGCAGCTCCGGGAACCGGCGCAGCAGGCGCTCCAGGACGATCTGCACCTGGAGCTTGGCCAGCGGCGCGCCCAGGCACCGGTGCACCCCGTGACCGAAGGTCAGGTGGACGGCGTCACGCCCCTCCGGCACCAGGTGCTCGGGCTCCGCGAAGACCTTGCCGTCCCGGTTCCCGTGCAGCAGGGAGACGACGACGGCCTCACCCGCCGCGATGGTGACCCCGTCCAAGGGGACCGGTTCCACCGCCACGCGCGTGAAGCTCACCGGGGTGGCGGGGGTGAGCCGCAGGAACTCCTCCACCGCGGAGGGCAGTGCCTCCGGACGCCCGCGCAACTCCTTGTACGCGTCCGGGTCCGACAGCAGCGCGAGCGCGGACAGGCCGATCTGGCCGACCGTCGTCTCATAGCCGGCCATCAGCAGCGTGAGCCCCATGGTGACCAGCTCGGCCATGGACATCTCGCCCTGGTCGTGCACCCGGATCATGGCGGTGAGCAGGTCGTCCTCGGGCCGCTCCCGTTTGCGTTCGAGCAACCCGGCCATGTAGTCGACCAGTTCGACGCGGCGCCGGGACTTCTCCTTCGGGGTGCTGGCCGTGATGTCGAACAGCACCTCCACCAGGTCCCGGAACCGGTCGCCGTCCTGTGCCGGAACGCCGAGCAGCGAGCAGAGCACGGCACGCGGCAGGGGCAGCGCCAGTTCCTCCACGAGGTCCCCGGGCGGCCCCGCCTCCACCAGCCGGTCGAGGCGCTCGTCGGCCATCCGCTCGATGGCGGGCGCCAGGGCCGCCATCCGGCGGCCGGTGAACGCGCCGGTCACCACGCGCCGCAGCCGGGCGTGTTCCGCCCCGTCCATGCTCATCATCGAGTCGGGCACCGGCTGGGCGTCGTTGAACTTCGGTACGTGCGGCTTGACCGCCTCGGCCCGGCTGAACCTCTTGTCGGTCAGCACCAGGCGCCCCAGCTCGTAGTCGCGCACCAGCCACACCATGTCGCCGGTCGGCGCGGCGATCGGGACGACGGCCTCCTCGCCGTGCGCCATGAACGCCGGCAGCGGGCCCAGCCGTTCCAGCCCGATCCCGTAGCGCGCGGGGCTCATCCGCGTACCTCCGCGCGCAGCAGCCGCTCCCGGTCCGGTGCGCCGGGCCCGGTGCCGGCCTCCGTACGGACGACCAGGTCGTCCACGATGCCGCGCGTGACGCCTCCGTCGCCGTCCGGTGCCCCTTCTTCTAGTTCCGGTGCCCCTTGTCGTTCGGTTCGCCGCTCGGCGGCGGCGCGCTGCCGCTGGGCACCCGTACCGTGCTTCGCGAGCCGCCGCAGGAAGTCCTCGACCGTCTCCAGGTCGCCGTACGCCTCCAGCGCCGGCCGTACGTCCTCGACGAGCCGCTCGGCCTGCACCGAGGACGGCACGATCTCACCCGTGAGCGCGCACACCCCGTCCCCCGGCCAGCCGTCGCGCGCCGCGCGCCAGTACGCCGCGCGCAGCAGCTCGCTGCACGGCTCCGGGCCGGGGTCGCCGCGCCGCGCGCGGTCGACCGCGGTGGCCACGAGCGCCCTGACCAGCAGGGCGAGCGCCGCCGAGTCGTCCACGTCCACCGGGACGTCCATGGCCCGCACCTCCAGGGTCGGGAAGCGCGCGTGCGGCCGCAGGTCCCAGTAGGCGTAGGCGGCGTCCGGCATCGCGTCCACGTCCTGCATGGCGGTGGCCAGCCGCCGGTAGTGCTCCAGGGAGCCGGCGTACGGAGGCGGCCCCCAGCACGGGAACTGGCCGCGCACCATGGAGCGCCAGCTCTCGTAGCCCGTGTCACGGCCGTCGCAGTACGGGGAGTTGGCGCTCATCGCCACCAGCAGCGGCAGCCACGGCCGGACGTGGTTGGCGGCCAGGACCGCCAGCTCGCGGTCGTCGACCCGCACATGGACGTGGAGGGCGCAGACCTCGAAGTCCTCGAGGGCGCTGCGGTACTGGCCGAGGGCCTTCTGGTAGCGCGGATTCGCGCCGATGTCCGAGGGGCCGCCGCTCCTGAGGACGGGTGTGCCGGAGGCGCACAGGCGCAGGCCCTCCTCGCGGGCGGCCGCGGCGGCACCGGCGCGCAGCCGGGCCAGCTCCGCCCGCAGTTGCGCGCCGTCCGAGCAGGGCGGTGTCTTCACCTCGATCTGGCACTGGGTGTACTCGCCGGAGACCAGGTCGCCCAGCACCGGCGTGGCACGGGCGACGACGCGGGGGCCAGCGGACTCGACAGCCCGGCTGCCGGGATGGACGAGGAAGTGCTCCTCCTCGACGCCCACGGTCGGTGCCTGGCCGTCGCCGGCCGCGAGGTGATCGACCTGACCCTGAATGCTCATGTCGACATAATCATCTATATGTCCACTGATGTCGCATCGCTGTCGGCCGGTGAACCGCCCTCGGTCACCACGTGGACGGGCCACCCCGGGGCGAGGCCCGCTCGGGCTCGGTAGGCCGAGTGGGGTACGCCCCCGAGAAGACCTGGAGATACGTGTGCAGGAGCAACACCGTCACCGCGCGAACGACGACCACGACCGCGACCACGACCATGACCACCACGAGGGCCGCACCCGCCTCCGCGACCGCGACCGTGCCCGGCGGCCGCGGACGCGAAGGGCGCACCGGACGCGAATACGCGGCGGTGGACCGGCCCTTGGCGCGGTGCTCACCGGCACGGCGGCGGCAGCGGCCGCCACCGTCGTCGCCGTGACCATGGGCACCGCCCGCCCGGACGGCGACACGCAAGCCGTCGAAGCCGGAGTGGGCGGCCGGCCCGCGCACCCCCGGGCAGCCGCGGACGTGCCCCGGTCCGGCGTGGACAGAGCCCTCGGCAAGGCGGCCACGTACGCCGATCAGGTGGTCGCCCTCGCCAACTCCGAGCGGCGGAAGGCCGGCTGTTCCGCCCTGCGCGTCAACAGCCGGCTGAGGGCCGCCGCCCAGGGACACGCCGACGACATGGCGGCCCGCGGCTACTACCGCCACGACACGCCCGAGGGCCGGGACGCCGGCGAGCGGATGGAGGCCGCCGGCTACAGCTGGAGGACCTGGGGCGAGAACATCCACCGCGGGCCGAGGAGTCCGGCGCGGACCGTGCGCGACTGGATGAAGAGCCCCGAGCACCGCAAGAACGTCCTCGACTGCGCCTTCAAGGACATCGGCGTCGGCGTCAACCTCAGCTCCAACGGCCCGTGGTGGGTCCAGAACTTCGGCGTCCCGGACTGACGGCCGGCCCTTTCGGCGGCGTCCGCGACGGCGCTGGAGCGGCGCCCTCAACGGCGCTGGATACGGGCCGCCCTGGCCGCGATGTCGGGCAGCCTCGCGTACAGGGCGGCGCCCGGGCACCGGGTCGGATAGCCGTCCGCGTGCCCGCCGACCACCGGCAGCAGGGCCTTCGCGCCCTTCGGGTACCGGGCCTCGTCGTTGGTGGAGACCAGGGCGACGCTGCCGCGCGGGTCCGGCCCGAGGGGGTCGAGCTTCCAGGCGACCAGCCGGGCGATGGCGGCGAGCATCGGCTCCGGGACCGTCTCGCCGCCGTCGAACGTGCCGATCGCCGCGATGCCGACCGTCCCCTCGTTGAACCCCCGCGTGTGCGCGCCCACGACGGCCCGGTCGACACCGCCCGCCCGGCCCTCGTAAACGGTGCCGCAGGCGTCGACGAGGAAGTTGTAGCCGATGTCGTCCCAGTGCCGCCCGTACGCGTGCCCGGCGTACAGATCGCGCAGCGTGCGCGGCACGCTCGCGCAGTCGTAACCGTTCGGCGTGCTCGTGTGGTGGATGACGGCGGCCCGCACGGCGGGCGCGTACCGGACGTCCGGCGGGGCCGTGTCCACGGAGTCGGCCTGCCACGCGGCCCGGAGCACGATCGCGGGCCGGGGACCCGGATGGCGGCCGCTCCCGGACGGCGCGCGCGCCTGGGCGACGTCCGCACCGGGCGGTGGGGCGGCGGACGGCGTGAGCCACGGCGAGGCGGCGGCGAACCCCGCGAGCACGGCGACGGAGACGGCGGTTCGCGACCGGCGCCTCCTCGGCTCACGCAGGCTCACCCATGCTCCTCGCTCCTCGCTCCCCGCCGGCCCGATCGGCCCCCGCCGGTCCATCGTCACCACCCCGGCCCCCGTCGCGCCCGCCGGACTGCTCCGACCGGGAGCCGGGCCGATTGTCAGTGGCGGCTTCTACTGTTCAGGAAGTGGGACCCGGGGACACGCCGCCGGGCCTGACCTGGGGAGAGGTCTGCCATGTCGAAGACGTATCTGGAGCTGTCGCAGGACGGTGGCGGTGCGCACAAGTTCTACGAAGTGACGGTGGCGGGGCAGGTCGTGACCGTGCGGTACGGCCGCATCGGTGCCGCCGGGCAGACACAGACGTCGACGTTCCCCACCGCCGAGAAGGCCCAGGCGGCGGCCGCCAAGAAGATAGGCGAGAAGGTGCGCAAGGGGTACGCCCCGGCCGTGCAGGGCCAGCGCGCACCCCGCTCGGTGACGCGCCGCCAGGTGACGTCCGCGCCCTCCACGGCCCATCGGGTCGCGCCGGTGCTGTGGCGGTTCCGCACCGGCTCCGCAGCCTTCGGCATCCACATCGACGACGAGCGCTGCTGGGTGGGCAACCAGGCCGGAGACGTCTACACCCTCGCGCACGGCGGCGACGTCCTCGCCCGCTACCAGCTGCCGGACGGCGTCAAGTGCCTGGTCGCCGACGACTTCTGGATCTACGCCGGCTGCGACGACGGCCGCGTGTACGACCTGTCGTCGAAGCTGCCGTTCGCGGCGTACGACATCGCCGCCGACGTCGACATCTTCTGGCTCGACATCCACCAGGGCGTGCTCAACGTCGCGGACCGCGCCGGACGGCTCACCGTCATCGACCACGAGGACGAGCACCAGTGGTCCCGCGGCGGCCGGGGCGAGCACGCCTGGATGGTGCGCGCCGACGACCGGGCCGTCTACCACGGGCACACCCACGGCGTGACGGCGCACGCCCCGGACGGCGGCGCCGAGTTGTGGCACACGCCCACGCGCGGCGCGGTGCTCTTCGGCTGGCAGGAGGACGACGCCGTGTACGCGGGCACGGGGCAGCGCGTCGTACAGCGGCTGTCGAAGGCCACCGGTGTCATCGAGGCGACGTACGGCTGCGACAGCGCGGTGTACTCCTGCGCCACCTCGCCCGGCGGCCGGTTCGTCTTCGCCGGGGACGGCGCGTCGTCGGTGTACTGCTTCGACCGGGACGGCACACGGCTGTGGAAGCTCGGCACGGGCAGCGGCTCGGCCCTGTCCATGCAGTACCGCGACGAACGGCTGTACCTGGTCACCACGGACGGCTCGCTGGTCTGCGTGGACGCGAGCGAGGCGGCGATCGCGGCCGCCCAGCAGGGCACGGTGCCGGTGGCCCGCGATGTGAAGCTCGCCGCCGCCCTGCCCACCTACGCCCCGGCCACCGCCGCCGCCTCGGTGACGACGGTGACGGCGGCCCCCGCGGGCGCCGTGGTCGTCGAGTGCGTACAGGAGGGCGGCCGGACGCGGGTCCACGTGGTGTCGGACGGGTACGAGCGGTCGTGGAACGTCCAGTTCCCGCGCGCGATACGCGAGCCCGGCGCGCGGTACGTCGTCGACGCGCTGCATGCCGCGTCGGGCGGCTTCTACCGGGTGCGTGGTGACATCAGGAGGCTCCGGTGACCGGCGCGGGGTTCGAGGCCGCCACGGGCGACGGCCCCGCCCCGGCGGAAGGGACCCCGGCGGAAGGGACGCCGGCGGACGAGGCCTCGGCGCAGCGCCGCGCCGCCGAGGTGCGGGTCGCGTTCGAGGGGATGCTCCAGATCCGGCGGCTGACCGGCCCCCGGGGCGGCGACCCCGGGGCCGTGCCCGCCGCCTGGGAGCTGAACCAGCCCGTACGGGCCGTGGCGCTGGCCCTGGAGGCCGCCGGGATCACGCCCTCGGCCGTCGACGCGGAGGGCCGGCGCGTCAGGACGGGGTACCGCGTCACGGCGGGGGAGCGGCCCGGGACGGCGCGGGTGGAATGGCTCGGCCCGCCCGGCGGCAAGGCGGTCCGGGAAGAGGAGGCCGCCCTGTCCGCGTGCGCCCGGGCGCTGGACCCGCTGGGCTGGGAAGCGCTGCTCTACCGGGGCCCGCGCAAACGGCGCTTCCTGGAGGTGGAGCCGCCCCACGGCCACGGCCCGGCGTGAAGGGGACCCGGTTCCTAAGGGGTGTCTTGCCGATCTTGCCGGGCTCGCGACGCCTGGCACCGCTCCCCCAGAGCTTCGCCTGGGGGTGCCCCCACGCCGCGTTGTCGTCGGTCGCCAATGGCCCCCGTAGCCCTGCGGGCAACGGGGGAGGCTCCCTCCTCCGCCTTGCGATCCGTCCCCTCGGCCCCAAGGGGCCTGGGGAGACCCCATGCACCAGACGCCGCTCCCTGATCCGGCCTGACCGACAAGACACCCCCTAGGCGATCGACGCCGAGATGATGGCCGACACCGCGAGGTTGCACGACACCGTCACCCACACCGCCGGGTGCGGCTCCGGCTCGACCAGCGTGGCACCCAGCCGGCCCGGGGTGATCAGGTCCACGACCCAGAAGGCGACGGCCATCATCACCAGCCCCAGCAGGCCGAAGGCCGCCGTGGACACCAGCCCCTTGCCGAAGTCCGTGTACGTCGTCCAGATGGAGGTGAAGACGATCCCGCCGATACCGAGCAGGGCCGAGCTCAGCAGCAGGGCCGCGTTGCGGTTGCGCTGCTCCCAGATCTGCCGGCCGAGCTTTCCGGGCGTCAGCAGGTCCACCAGGACGATGCCGAGAATCAGCAGGACCACGCCCAGGGCTCCGTAGGCGGTGGCCCGGCCAAGTCCGTTGACGATGTCGCTCATTGAGATGCCGGCTCCGTATCGATGAAAAGATCGTGGTGATCGCGGTCAAGGGCGCGCAAAATGTAGCGCACCAGTTCGGTGCCGTGATCCGGCGGCCATGACCCGGACGGCCCAGTAACGGGCCGACTCGGGCCCGTACGGCGGCCAGAGTGGAGGCGTACGCCCCGCCCGCACGCCTCCGGGAGACCTCCATGGACCGCACCATCCGACGCGACCTCGGCCTGTTCCTTCTGCGGGCCGGCACCGGAGCGGTACTCGCCGCGCACGGCAGCCAGAAGCTGTTCGGCTGGTTCGGCGGCGGAGGCATCGCGGGCACGTCCAAGGCCATGGAGGCGATGGGCTTCCGCCCCGGCCGGCAGAGCGCCATCGCCGCCGGGCTCGGTGAGGCGGGCGGCGGAACGCTCCTCGCGCTGGGGTTCGCCACGCCCGCCGCCGGAGCCATCGCGGCCGGTGCCATGGCCGGGGCGGTTGCGGTGCACGCTCCCGCGGGGTTCTTCAACCAGTCCGGTGGCTTCGAGTACCCGGCCTTCCTCGGCTTCACCGCCGCCGCCCTCGGCATGGCGGGCGCGGGCCGCTTCTCCCTCGACCACGCCACCGGCCACCGCTTCGACCAGCCCTGGACCCTGGCGGCCGCCTTCGTCGGCAGCGCACTCGCCGCGGCCGCCGTCATCGGCAAGCGCGTCATCGACCAGGTGAGCGAGGACGGCAGCGAGGACGGCGCCCCCGCGAACGGTACCGCCGGAAACGGCGCCCCCGGGAACGGCGCCGCCTGACCTGCGTCTCACCGGCCGGCCGTGACCCCGCCCGCCGCCGTCCGGCCCTGCTGCTGGGCCCGGCAGTACGTGTCGCGTGTCGTGCGGTAGCCCGGCGCCTCCACCACGGCCAGCATCGACGCCCACTGCGCCGCGTTCGCCTCGATGGCGTCGGCCACGCGGGCGCGGGCGGCGGGGTCCCGGGCCTCCTCGGCGTCGCCGAGCTGCTCGGCGTAGGACCAGGCACGCTGGCGCCACAGGCTGAACAGCCCGTGCGCCGTGTAACCGGCGATCGGGTTCCACCGGTCGTCGGCGAGCGCGACCAACGGGTCGTAACGGCGGGCGACTTCCCTTACGGCAGGGCCGTACGCGCGGTCCACCACGGCCTGGAAGCGGTCGTAGTCGCGCTTGCGGCTGGTGCCGTCGGCGCGGGTGAGGCCCAGCGCGGCGAGGACGTACGGCATGTCCCGCTGGATGTGCGCGTTGGCGCCCAGCAGGACGTCCTGACCGGCGTTCACATCGGCGGTGCGGGCCGCGTCGAAGGCGATCCGCCAGGCCCGCGGAACCGGACGGCCGGCGTCGTCGGCGCGGTAGGCGTCCAGGTACAGGTTGAGGAAACCGGTGTTCAGGTCGCCCGCCAGCCACTGCGGTTCGTCGAAGGAGCCCGGCCGCCGGACGGTGTCCTCCAGCGACTGCTGCAGATGCGTGTAGATGGACGGGAACGGGGCCCGGTGGTCGCACCCCAGACCGTCGCGGAGCCGCGCCAGTACGCGCTTCGCGTCGCGTACGCAGTCGAGCGCGGGGCCGTCACACGTCAGGCCCGGCGGCCGCGGCGCGGGCGCCGGCGCGGCCCCGGCGGGCGTCACCGCCGTCGCACACAGCGCACCCGAGAGCGCGAGCGCGCCCAACGCCCTTGCGACCCTGTTCCTCCACCACATCCTGCGGCCTCCCATCGCCCGGTCGCTGCCCGGCGGCAGCAACGGGACAACGAAGCCCGCGCGTACGGGGTCACGAAGCGGATCAGCGGGCGAAGGGCGCCCCCGGCGCCTGCCGGAAAGGCCTGCCGGAAAGTCCCGCGGGGCGGGCCCGTCAGGCGGTCCGTCAGGCGGTCCGTGAGGTGGTCCGTCAGGTGAGCGGGACCGCCCGCGGCGAGGGCACTCCGACCGTCCGCCCGGACGGCGTGCGGCCGCCCCGGCGGCGGTACCCCGCGCCCCGTCCCGTGTCATCGTGGTGTCATGACCATCGAGGTTCGCCCGGCGTCGGTCTTCGAGGACGTCCGTACCGTGCTCGGCCCGAAGTCACCCGGCGCCAACGTCTGCTGGTGCCTGAGCTACCGGATCCCGTCCAAGCTCAACAACGAGCTCAGCGGGCCCGCCCGGGGCGAGTACGTCGCCGAGCTGTGCCGCAACGACCCCCCTCCCGGGGTGATCGCGTACGACGATGGCGAGCCGGTCGGCTGGGCGGCCGTGGCACCCCGCTCGGACACCTCCTTCGCCCGCAACCGCAAGATCCCGCACGTCGACGACCTGCCGGTCTGGTCGCTGTGGTGCATCCGGGTACGCCCCGGATACCGCAAGCGGGGGATCTCCCACGCCCTCATCGCCGGTGCGGTCGAGTTCGCCCGCACCCACGGCGCACCGGTGGTCGAGGCGTATCCCATCGACAACTCCGCCGCCGGCGGTGCCAAGGTCGACCTGACGATGGCGTACGCAGGGATCCGGAAGAACTTCGAGCGCGCCGGGTTCGTCCACGCCGCCGACACCACCTCGGTGCTGGCCGGCCACCCCCGGGTGCTGATGCGGCTGGACCTGCGCACGGCGGCGGGACGCCGGGGCGGCAAACGGAAAGCCCCGTCAGCCGGGGGCTGACGGGGCTGTGACGCCCGGGGTTCAGGCGTGGGTGCGTCGACGGGCCCACATGGGGCTGACGACGCCGATCAGGAGAGCCGCGATACCCACCTGGAAGATGTGGCGGATCCAGTCGATGCCGCCCGTCTCCCGCACTCCGAAAGCGGAGGCCAGCGCGTTTCCCACAACCGCGCCGACGATACCGAGGAGGACCGTCAGCCACAGGGGGATGGGCTGGCGCCCGGGGAGGACCAGCTTGGCCACGAGACCAATGATCAGACCCGCGATGATGGCCCAGAGGAAAGTCACAGCGTCTCCTTCCGTTCTCTGCCCGACCTTCGGGTAACACTCCGCGTGCCCGCCCTCCGCCGCCCTATGCGTACGCCGTCGGACCAGCCCCGGTTGCGGGGCGGGGAGGGTGGATGTCCGATCGGCGGGTAACCGCTTCGCACATGTCCGACCGGGCGGCCCGCCGCAGGCCCGGGAACGGGTCCGCGCGGGAGGCAGCATGGCACGACGGTGGTACGGGCCCGGCATCGCCGCTGTGGCGGTGGTCGTCACGGTCGCGGTCACCTCGTGCGGCACGCTTCCCGAGCGGCGCGACCGCGTCACGGCGGAGGCCGTCCGGTTCGAACAGGCGCTGGACGCCGGGCGGCACGAGCGCCTGTGCGCCGCCCTCGCGCCGTCCACCAGGGAGGAACTGGAGCAGTCGGCGGGACGGCGGTGCGAGCGGGCGATCGGCGAGGAGGACGTGCCGCGCGGCGGCGGCGTACGGGGCGTGGACGTGTACGGCGACCAGGCCCGGGTGGTCCTGGAGCACGACACCCTCTTCCTGGCGCGGTTTCCCGGGGGGCTGGAAGGTGACCGCAGCCGGCTGCGTGCCGCGTCCCCAGCGGCCGTACCAGTGCGAGATCAAGGGCGGGTGAGGTACATGAGGACGTTGTTCGCGGGAACGCTGCTGGTGATAGTCGCCGGCCTGGCGTACTTCATGACGCTGGGGCTGACACACCGGTGAGCACGTCACCGGCACCCGGCCGGCCCGCCGCCGCGGACAGGCACCGGCACCGGCAGGGGCACCGTGCGCGGCGCTTTCTGCGCGACAACAGCCTGGGACTCTTCTTCCTGGCGACGTTCCTGCTCGCGCTCACGGGCCAGACCGTGGCGGGATACGCGGAGTTCGACAACCAGCTCGTATCCGACGGGGTGGCCCCCATCGGCTTCGCCGCCTACCTGGCCTCGTCGGACTTCGCCGTCGACGTCACGGAGAACTGGCAGTCGGAGTACCTGCAGTTCTTCCTCTACATCTTCGCCACCGTCTGGCTGCTGCAACGCGGCTCACCCGAGTCCAAGGAGCTCGACAAGGCCGGCACCGAGTCCGACGAGGACCAGATGGTCGGCGAGCACGCCAGGAAGGACTCGCCGCGCTGGGCCGCGGCCACGGACTGGCGCGGATTCGTCTTCTCCCGCTCCCTCGGTCTGGTCATGGGCGCCATCTTCCTGCTCTCCTGGCTGACCCAGTCCGTCACGGGCGTCGCCGCCTACAACGAACAGCAGCTGCGCCGGCTCCAGGCGCCCAGCACCTGGACGGAGTACCTCTCCTCGGCGGACTTCTGGAGCCGCACCCTGCAGAACTGGCAGTCCGAGCTCCTGGCCGTCGCCTCCATGGCCATCTTCGCGATCTACCTCAGGCAGCGCGGCTCCCCGGAGTCCAAGCCCGTCGGGGCGCCCCACTCCGCCACCGGAGTCGAAGGCTGACCCCCCCCGCCATGGCTGAGCCCCCGCCACGAGGCGGGGGCTCACGCGGGGACCGGACCGGGGACGGCGCGGCCGGCTCAGCCGGCGAGCAGGGACTCCTCCTGCGACGCCTTGCCGAGCAGCTGGTGGCGCGCGGCTGCCAGGGCGGACTCGCCGTCCTGCGTGCCGGTGGACACGCACAGCGTGTACGTGACGTCTTCGAGGCGCTGCTGTACCGCCGGGCCGCCGGCCTCCGCGTGGAGGGCCTTGAGGGTCTCGTACTCCTCGATCAGCTTCGACAGAACGGCCGGGTGAGCCATCAGCACAACAGATCTCCTTTCGACTCCCGAAAGGCGCCGTACGCCCCGGGTGACAGCGCTGGTTCCCCGCGCGCGCCACTCCATGCGGGCCCGTCCCGGACGATGGCCGGAAACCGTCGGCCGGCGCTCCTCCGCCCTCGAGATGCGTAAATCTCGCCATGGGGTGAACTGGTGTAGGAGTACACGCGAGGCGGCGAGGGGGTCGATCATGGGCGACCGGAGCAGCGTCACCGTAGGAGTCCTCGGTTCCTACGGGGGCCGGAACGTGGGCGATGAGGCGATCCTCACCGCCATGCTGGACCGCATCAGGGTCGGGCGCCCCGACGCCCACCTCGTGGTCTTCTCCCGCCATCCCGACCGCAGCCGCCTCCTCCATCCCGACGTGGAGGTGGTCGGCTGGGAAGGCGTGAACAGGGAGCGGATCTCCGAGCACCTGCGCCGGCTGAGCGTGCTCGTGCTCGGCGGCGGCGGCATCCTCTACAACACCGAGGCCCGCCGCTACCTGCGACTGGCCGGGGCCGCCCAGGAGCACGGCGTCCCCGTCTTCACGTACGCCGTCGGCGCCGGACCCCTCAGCGACGAGGCCGACTGCGCGTGGGTCCGTACGGCGCTCTCCGGCGCGGCCGAGGTGACGGTCCGCGACGAGGAGTCGAAGCTGGTCCTGGAGGAGGCCGGGCTGAACCGGCCGATCACGGTCACCGCCGACCCGGCGCTGCTCCTCGAACCCGGCGACGGCGGCGACGCGCTCCTCCGGGCCGAGGCCGTGCCCAGCGGGGTGCGCCTCGTGGGCATGAGCGTACGGGAGCCCGGCCGGGCGGCCGAGCACCTCGACGAGGACGGCTACCACCAACTCCTCGCCAGCGTCGGCGACTTCCTCGTCCACCGGCTGGACGCCCACGTCGTCTTCGTACCGATGGAGCGCGACGACATCCGGCACGCGCACGCCGTGGTCGCCCACATGATCGAGGCCGAGCGCTGCCGGGTGCTGCACGGCAGCTACCGCCCTCAGGAGGTGCTCGACATCGTCAAGCAGTTGGACCTCGCCATCGGCATGAGGCTGCACTTCCTGATCTTCGCCGCGCTCGCGGGGGTCCCGCTGCTGCCCCTGCCGTACGCGGGGAAGGTCTTCGACTTCGCGCAGGAGATCGGCGCTCCGGCCCTGCGCGGGGTGGTCAGGGAGGCCGCGGGCCCCCTCCTGGCCGAGGTGGACCGCCTCTGGGACGAGCGGTCGGCCCGCGCGGCGCACACGGCCGCCCGGACGGCGGCGATGAAGGTGCGGGCCGCCGAGACCGCCGACCGGCTCCTCGCCTACCTGGACCGCATCGCTCCCCGCCCCCTCGTCCACGACGGCGCGTCGGCCACGGCCGCGGTCGGCTGACCGTACGCACCCTCGGCTCCCCAGGGAGGAACCGTGACCCATCTGATGCCGCCCCGGGTCCCCCGGAGCGTGACGCTGCCCCCGCGCCAGGCGCTGCACGCGGGCGCCACGCAGGTGCTGGTGATCGGGGGCGGACCGGCCGGCATCGGGGCGGCCATCGGAGCGGCGAACGCGGGCGCCGAGGTCGTCCTCGTCGAGCGGTACGGGTTCCTCGGCGGCAACGCCACCGCGGCGCTGGTCATGCCGTTGATGAGCTTCCACAACGAGGTCAAGCAGGCCGTCGTCGGCGACCCGTCCCGGCTGCTGCCGCCCGACCACGGCGAGGGCGAGCCGGTCGTCGGCGGTGTGCTGCGGACACTGCTCGACCGGCTGGTGAGCGCCGGGGCGGCGATCCGCCCCTCACTGGAGACCGGCTACACGGTCCCCTTCGACCCGGAGCTGTTCAAGCTCGTGCTGTACGAGCTGCTGGAGGTCCACGAGGTCCGCACGCTGCTGCACGCCTTCGCCTCCGGCGTCGTCGACCTCCCCGACCGCGCGCGTGCCGTGTTCGAGACCAAGTCGGGGCCGCTGGTCATGGACGCGGACGTGATCGTCGACTGCACCGGCGACGGTGACATCGCCGCCGCGGCGGGCGCCTCGTACGAGATCGGCCGGCCGGAGGACGGCTGGACGCAGCCCATGACGCTGATGTTCCGGCTGGCCCGCTTCGACCACGAGCGGTTCGCCGCGTACGCCCGCGCCAACCCGGACCAGTGGAAGGGCGTGCACGGGCTGTGGGACCTGGTCCGCGCCGCCACCGACGCCGGAGAACTCGACCTGCCGCGCGAGGACGTGCTCTTCTTCGCCACCCCCAACACCGGCGAGGTCGCGGTCAACTCCACCCGCGTCACCGAGGTCCTCGGCACCAGCGTCTGGGACCTCACCCGCGCCGAGTTCACCGCGCACCGCCAGATGGCGCAGATCGCCCGCTTCCTGAAGGCCCGGGTGCCCGGTTTCGCCGACTCGTACGTCGTGCAGAGCGGCGTCCAGACCGGCGTCCGCGAGACCCGCCGCATCACGGGTGAGTACCAGCTGACGGGCGAGGACGTGCTGACCGCCCGCACGTTCGACGACGCCATCGCCCGCGGCGCGTACCCCGTCGACATCCACAACCCCAGCGGCCGCGGCACCACCCTCAAACGACTCCCGCGCGGCCGGTCCTACGACATCCCGCTGCGCTGCCTCTTCCCCCGTGACGTGGACCGGGTCCTGGTCGCCGGCCGCTGCATCTCCGGCGACCACGTCGCCCACTCCTCCTACCGCGTCATGCCGATCGCCATGGCCACCGGGCAGGCGGCGGGCGTCTGCGCGGCCCTCGCCGCCACCCAGGGCAAACGCCCGCAGGACGTCCCCGCGACGGTGGTCCAGCGCGAGCTGCGGGCGCAGGGGGCGAGCCTGCACTGAGCACGGCCGGCTACGACGCCGGTGGTACGGGGAGGGGCTGCTCGGCCCAGATGACCTTGCCCTCCCGGGTGTGGCGGGTGCCCCAGCGTTCGGCGAGCTGGGCCACCAGCAGCAGTCCGCGGCCGCCCTCGTCGAAGGTACGCGCGCGGCGCAGGCGCGGGGACGTGCTGCCGGCGTCGAAGACCTCGCAGGTGAGCGTGGACTGCAGGATCAGCCGCAGCTGAACGGGGCTTCTTCCGTAGCGGATCGCGTTCGTCACCAGTTCGCTGACCATCAGCTCCGTGGTGAAGGACAGGTCCTCGAGCTTCCAGGCGGCCAGCCGGCCGGACGCGAACGAGCGGGCTCCGGCCACGGCCGCCGGGTCCGGGGGGATGTCCAGCACCGCGATGTGCCCGGGGTCGAGAGCGCGTGTGCGTACCACCAGAAGAGTGGCGTCGTCGGTGGTGCGACTGGGCAGGAGCGCGTCCAGCAGCCGGTCGCAGGTCTCGTCGGGCGACTCCGTGGCACCGGCGAGGACCTCGCCGAGCGTCGCGTACGCGGTGTCCAGGTCTCGGGTGCGGCTCTCGATGAGGCCGTCGGTGTACAAAGTCAGGAGGCTGCCTTCGGGAAGTTCGAACTGGGCGGTCTCGAAGGGCAGGCCGCCCAGCCCCAGCGGTGGGCCGATCGGGAGCTCGGGGAAGCGGACCGACCTGGTGACTCCCCCGCCGCCGGGCTCCGGGGGAGTGGCCACGGCCGGCATGACGTGCCCGGCACTGGCCAGCGAGCACATCCGGGTGGCGGCGTCGTAGACGGCGTACAGGCACCTGGCGCTGAGCTCACCGTCCTCGCGCGCCTCCTCGCGCTGGAGGCGGATCACCACGTCGTCCAGGTGCGTGAGCAGTTCGTCGGGCATCAGGTCGATGTCGGCGAACGCGCGGACCGCCATGCGCAGCCGGCCCATGGTGGCGGCCGCCTGCAGGCCCCGGCCGACGACGTCCCCCACGACGAGGGCGACGCGGGCTCCGGACAGCGGGATGACGTCGTACCAGTCGCCGCCCACACCGGCACCGCTCCCGCTCGGCAGGTAGCGGGAGGCCGTCTCGACGGCGGGGTGCTCCACCGTGTGCTGCGGCAGCAGGTTGCGCTGGAGCGTGAGCGCGGTGAGGCGTTCGTGGGTGTAGCGCCGGGCGTTGTCGATGGACACCGCGGCCCGTGCCCCGATCTCCTGCGCCAGGAGCAGGTCGTCGTCGTCGAACGGGACCGCGGCGCGGTCGCGGTAGAAGTGGACGAGGCCGAGGGTGCCGCCGCGCGCCTGCAGGGGCAGCAGCAGGACCGAGCCGGGGGAGTCGCCGGCCGTGCCGCCGTCCGCCGCCGGCGCCCACCACGCCGGGGCGCGGGTACCGGTGACGCGGTGCAGGACCGGCTGCCCGGTGTTCAGGGCCCGAGCGGGCTCCGACCCCTCCGGGTAGCGGTGGGCCGCCCCCTCCGCGGCCCCCTCGGTGGCTCTCTTGGCGGCCCTCTTGGCGGCTTCCTCGGCGGCAGGGCGATCCGGTGCGGCGCGGACGTCCCGCCGAGCGATGCGGCGGAGTGCCGGTCCGGGCGTCGGCTGCTGCCGCGCGGGCGGTTCGTGGACGACGGAGTCGAGAAGGTCGACGACGACCAGGTCGGCGAAGTCCTCGGTGCCGACCTCGGCCAGCTCCTGAGCGGTACGAGCGATGTCGAGGGTGGTCCCGATCCGCCTGTTCGCCGCGTCGGTCAGGGCGAGCCGCCGCCGCAGCCGGCGCTCGCGCTCCGCCTGGTAGGCGGCGACGACCTGCTCCGAGCCCCGGTCCACGTACGCGAACGCCGCGCTGATCAGCCGCATCGCCGTTTCGTCGACCAGCTTCGGATCGTCGGTCAGGCGGGCGGTCTCCGCCCGCAGCCGCTGCAGCAGGAGCAGGTGGCCGAGCCGGTAGGCGCGCAGGAGGGTGCCCAGCGGCAGCCCGCGCCGGGCGGACTCGCGGGCGACCTCCAGGGCCTGGGGCGGCGGCGGGACGGCGGACGTGTCGAGGCCGCTGTCGAGCACGTCCAGGAACGCGGTCGTGTGCCCGCCGATCTCCTCCAGCAGCCGGGCGGCGAGGTCCTCGTGGTCCCACAGCCCGGGCAGCTCGCCGCGGAGGCGTCGGACCAGTACCTCGGCCAACTGGTCCGCCCGCGGCCGGAGCTTTCGAGCCAGACGATGCAGGAGCGCATCGACATCGGTCCCCATGGCTCGAACGTACCGAAAGGTCATGCAGCCCGCTCTCTGTGCGGCGGCGGGCGTGATCCGGGCCGGCCGATCCGGGCCGCTCGATCGGGGTCGGCCGATCCGAGCCGCTCGATCCGGCCGTGCGCTACGCGGCGGCCGTCACCAGCCGGGCCAGTTCGGGCTTGCGGCGCAGCAGTCCTTTCCTGGGAAACCAGGGTGGTGCGGCAGGCGGAACGAGGACCGGCCGCCGACCGATGGGAAAGAATCTAGACGGTACGTTCCGTCTCGTTAAGCGGTGCGGGTGTGCGAGTGGTGCGGTGCAGCGGGTTGACGCGGGAGCTCTCGCGCCCGTTAACTTCCCGGGAGAGAAACGGAGTTTCTCCATTCGAAACGCTCCACTGGTCATCGTCCCAGGATCGAGGTCCCGATGGCACAAACCTCCCTCCGGCGAGGTCTCTTCGCCGGACTGCTGAGCTTCGCCCTGCTGGCGGCGGTCGGCGGCCACGCCGAGGCCCGTCAGACCGTGACGCCCGAGAAGCCGACGACCTTCCCCACCGGCTCGTACGCCACCAAGGTCGGTGCCGACGCCGCCGACGTGTACTACCCGGCGACCACGAGCCGCGGCCTGCCGGTGGCGCTGCTCCTCCAGGGCGCCAACGTCGACAAGGCCCACTACGAGGGCTACGCGCGTACCGTCGCGGCCTTCGGCTTCGTGGTCGTCGTGCCCAACCACGTACGTCCGGTGTTCGGGGTGCCGGGCCTGTGGGCCTCCTCGGACCAGACCCTGGGCGCGGTGGCGTGGGCGGCGGCGGAGAACGGCCGGGACGGCAGCCCGCTCGCCGGCCGCATCGACACCGGCACGCTGACCCTGCTCGGCCACTCCTTCGGCGGGGCCGCCGGGCTGACCGCCCTCCAGGGGCTGTGTGTGCCGCCCTTCTGCGCGGGGCTGCCGCCCGGCGCGGTCAAGCCGGCGCAGCTGAAGGCAGCCGCCTTCTTCGGCACCAACAGCGTGCCGCCGGGCGGCGGGCCCGTCGGCCCCATCAACAACACCGGCGTACCGGTCGCCCTGGTCCAGGGCGACGCGGACGGCGTCGCCGCGCCCGCGGCCGCGCGGGACACCTACCGGGCGCTGACCGCCAAGCCCAGGGCACTCGTCGGCCTGCACGGTGCCAACCACTTCGGGATCACCGACGTCCAGAACCCGCCGGGCGCGGCCCCGGACGCCTCTCCCCAGAGCCTGGACCAGACCGAGTCCATACGGGCCGCCGGCCGCTGGTCGGCCCTGTTCCTCAAGGCGTCCCTGGGCGACCCCGTCGCCGCCTCCTACGTGCGGTACTGGGGCGACGCCACGGACCGGGCCGTCACCGTGGAGCAGGCGTACTGAGCGCACCGCGGCGGCGCTCCGCCCTGAGCTCGCGGAGGTAGGCGAGGGCGTCCACCTGGATCGTGTGACGTGAGGACGCGACGTACCGCCGCGCCGTACGGGCCCGGTACGTCGCGATCTCGCGCCGCATCGCCGCGCGCCCGGGCAGCGCGCACCTCCCCTCGAGGAGGTCGGCCACCCAGTGCGACTGGGCTTCCGCCAGCGGCATGATCGCGCCCAGCGGCTGGACCAGCCCGATGAAGTAGATGCTCTGGTGGTCGGGGTGCACCACCCGGTGGTAGAGCCAGATGTCGTTCCCGGCCGGGTCGACGATCTCGCGGCCGAGGAAGGGGAAGCTGATGGCGTACCCCGTGCAGTAGACGATCGCGTCGACGGTCTCGCGCGACCCGTCGGTGAACACCGCCTCCTTGCCGTCCAGGCGCTCGATCATCGGCTTCACGGTGATCTCGCCGTGCCCCAGCCGGGACAGCAGGTCATCGGAGATCGTCGGGTGCGCGGCCAGCACCCTGTGGGCGGGCACGGGCAGGCCGTAGTCGCTCAACCGGCCGCGGCTGAGCCGCAGCAGCAGCTGGAGCCCCCGGTCCTGGACGGCGAGCGGCGCGCGGGCCAGCCACGAGCCGGTGAGATGGTCCGTGGGTATCCCGAAGAGGTACTTGGGCAGGATGTGTGCGCCGCGCCGCATCGCGAGGAAGGTCCGCCGGGACACCCGGGAGGTCTCCACGGCGATGTCGCACGCCGAGTTGCCGATCCCGAGGACGAGGACCCGCTGGTCGGCGAACGGGTCGGGCGTCCGGTAGTGGTGCGAGTGCGTCTGCGTACCGGCGAAGGACTCCGAGCCGGGCAGCGGGGGGTCGGGCCAACGCGGCTTCCAGTGGTGGCCGTTGGCGACGAGCACCGCGTCGTACGAGCGGACGGTCTCGTCCCCGCCGTCGCGGTGCCGCGTGGTGACGGACCAGCTCCGCCCGTCGGGGGACGGCTCGACGCGTATGACCTCCGTCCGGAAGGTGATGGACGGACGCAGGCCGAAGTGGTCGACGAACTCGTCGAAGTACCGCGCGATGTGGAAGTGGCTCGGGTAGACGGGATACGCCTCCGACATGGGGAAGCAGGCGTACTCCATGACCTGCCGGGAGGTGTTGATGTGCAGGGAGCGGTACGCCGAGGACATGCCGTTGTCGTTGAGGTAGCGCCAGTTGCCGCCCACCTCCGAGCCGGCCTCGAAGCAGTCGTACGGGATCTTCCGCTCCGCGAGCACCTGGCAGGCGGCGATGCCCGAGGATCCCGCTCCTATGACGCAGACACGTTTCATCACGAGCCTTCCGACGAGAGACGGACGGGGGTGACCACCCGGTCACATGACCGGTCGGTCACAGGGTGGGGCCGCGCCTGACGGCTTGTCAACATGCGTGTCCTGCGCGGGGATTGACGTCATACCGGTGCGTTCGCGACGATGACCGAGCGGTCACATGACCGCCCGGTCATACAGCGGGAGCACTCATGCCCACCTCCACCTGGACACACCTCTCGCCCGCGCGGCGCGAACGGGTGCTGGTCGCCGCGATGGACGAGTTCGGCACGCACGGCTACTCCACGGGAAGCCTCAACGTCATCGCCCGCGAAGCGGGAGTGGCCAAGGGATCCCTCTTCCAGTACTTCGCGGGCAAGCTCGACCTCTTCACGTACGTCGCCGAACAGACCTCGCTGCGCATCTACGCGGCGATGCGGCCGTGGCTCGACGGATACGACGGCGGCAAGGAGTTCACCACCCACCTCACCGACGCGCTGGAGGCGTGGCTCGACTACTTCGCCACCCACCCCCTGGAGCGCGGCGTCACCGCCGCCACCAACATGGAAATGGACCCGGCCGTCAGGGAGGCCGTGCGCGCCCCCGTCCACGGGCTCTACCTCGCCGGGCTGCGGCCCCTCGTCCAGCGGGCCGTCGAGGTCGGCGACATCCGCGAGGACGCGGACACCGACGCCCTGCTCTCCCTGCTGCTCCTGCTCCTGCCGCACCTGGCGCTCGCCCCCTTCACCCCGGGGCTCGCCGGACCCGTCGCCTTCGCCGAGGACCGGCCCGGGGCCCGGCGCACCGCGATCGAGCGGCTGGTGATCCCCCTCCTGGCCGGCTTCGTCACGGAGGAACGCCCATGACCGCGACGGCCTTCGACTACGACGTCCTCGTCGTCGGCTCCGGGTTCGGCGGCAGCGTCACCGCGCTGCGGCTGACCGAGAAGGGCTACCGCGTCGGCGTCCTGGAGGCCGGGCGCCGCTTCGACGACGCCGACCTCCCGCGGACGTCGTGGCACGTGCGCGACTACCTCTTCGCGCCCCGGCTCGGCTGCACCGGCATCCTGCGCATGACCCTCCTCGGTGATGTGCTCGTCCTCACCGGCGCGGGCGTCGGAGGGGGCTCCCTCGGCTACGCGAACACCCTGTACGAGCCGCCCGCCGCCTTCTACGAGGGCTCGCACTGGGCCTCCCTGACCGACTGGCGCACCGAACTCGCCCCGTACTTCGACCAGGCCCGCCGCATGCTCGGCGTCACCCCCAACCCGCTGGTCACCGCCTCCGACGAGGTGCTGCGGGCGACCGCCCGCGACCTCGGCCGCGAGGACACCTTCCGCCCCACCCCGGTGGGCGTGCACTTCGGGCCGCCCGGCAGCGCGCCCGGCACCGTCGTACCCGACCCCTACTTCGGGGGCGCCGGACCCGCCCGCGCCGCCTGCCTGCACTGCGGCGCCTGCATGACCGGCTGCCGCCACAACGCCAAGAACACCCTCCCCAAGAACTACCTCGGCCTCGCCGAGCGCGCCGGGGCCACGGTGCACGCCGAACGCACCGTCACCGGCGTCCGCGCCCTCGGCGAGGGATGGGCCGTCACCTCCGTACGCACCGGCCGGACCCTGCGCCGCCGGACGCGGACCCTCACCGCGCGGCACGTCGTCTTCGCCGCCGGCGCCCTGGGCACCCAGCGCCTCCTGCACCGACTGCGCGACACCGGAGCGCTCCCCGGCCTCTCCCCGCGCCTCGGGCGCCTCACCCGCACCAACTCCGAGGCGATCCTCGCCGCCCGCTCCCGCGACCGGAACGCCGACTTCACCCGCGGCGTCGCCATCACCTCCTCCATCCACCTCGACGACACCACGCACGTGGAACCGGTCCGCTACGGACGCGGCAGCAACCTCCTCGGCCTGCTCGGCGCCACCCTCGTGGACCCCGTGCCCGGCCGCTCACGGCTGCTGCTGGGCCTGGCCGCCATGGCGAGGAACCTGCGCGACCTGCCCGCCCTGCACACCCCGCGCCGCTGGGCCCGGCAGTCCCTCGTCCTCCTCGTCATGCAGAGCCTCGACAACTCGGTCACCACCTACACGCGACGCGGCCTCCTCGGACGCCGGCTCACCAGCCGGCCCGGCGAGGGCGACCCCAACCCCACCTGGATACCGGCCGGACACCGGGCCGCGCGACACGCCGCCCGCCACATCGACGGCATACCCTGCGGCACGTGGGCCGACCTCTTCGACATCCCCACCACCGGCCACCTCATCGGCGGCTGCACCATCGGCGACACGGGCGAGACGGGCGTCGTCGACCCCTACCACCGGGTGCACGGCCACCCCGGCCTGCACATCGTCGACGGCTCCACCATCTCCGCCAACCTCGGCGTCAACCCCTCCCTCACCATCACCGCCCTCGCCGAACGCGCCACCGCCCTGTGGCCCAACAAGGGCGACCCCGACCCCCGGCCCGCCCCCGGCGAGCCCTACCGCACCCTGGCACCCGTCCCGCCGCGCACGCCGGCCGTGCCCGCCACCGCCCCCGCCGCGCTGCGGCTGGGACGGGCCGCCCCCAGGAAGGACACACCGTGACGGCCTACCCGCCCGAACCCTGGCACCTCGCCGGGCAGATGTACCTGTCCCTCTGGCTCGTACCGCGCCACGCGCTGCCGCCGGACCTGCCGCCCGGCGCCCGGCCGGTCACCGTCGCCGGACGCGGCGTGGCCGGAGTCGCGTGGATCGTGTACGAGCAGGACAGCGTGCTCCACTACAACGAGCTCCTCGCCGCCGTCCTCGTACGCGACGGTGCCCGCCCACGCGTCACCATCACCGACATCTGGGTCGACAGCCCCGCATCCCTGGCCGGCGGCCGGGAACTGTGGGGCATCCCGAAGGACCCGGCCTCCTTCGACCTCGACCGTCCGGCAGGAGGAGGCCTGCGCGCCACCGCCAAGGCCGACCACGGCACCCTCGCCACCGCCGAGTTCGCAGGCGCCCGCCGCCTGCCGGGCCGCTGGCCCCTCACCTACCACGTCGCCCAGACCCTCCACGGGCGCCTCAAGACCAGCCCGGTCCGCACCCGGACCGGTGTCGCCCTCGCGAGCGGTGCGCGCTGGTCGGTGCCCGACGACAGCCCGC
This sequence comes from Streptomyces sp. NPDC045431, assembly GCF_040646655.1. Lineage (NCBI taxonomy): Bacteria > Bacillati > Actinomycetota > Actinomycetes > Kitasatosporales > Streptomycetaceae > Streptomyces > Streptomyces sp. NPDC045431. The sequence continues at coordinate 170 of NZ_JBEZAQ010000021.1, read as the reverse complement.
TGAGCCGCTTCACCCGCCGGGCACCGCTGCTCAGCCTGGTGCTGCGGGACTTCCGCCTGCGGTTCGGCGCAGCCTCCTAGGTCGTGTCCGCAAAGTCCCGTCTGCCTGGCGGCGTCTGGCACGCACTCCCCCAGAGCTGCGCCTGGGGGTGCCCCCAGCCGCGTTGTCGT
>NZ_JBEZAQ010000020.1:0-100354 GCF_040646655.1 Streptomyces sp. NPDC045431 | reverse complement strand
TCGCCGACCCCGACACCCTCCACCACACCCCCATCGGCGTCTTCCGCAGCGTCGACCGCCCCGTCTACGACACACAAATGGCCGACCAACTCGACACCGCCATCGAACACAAGGGCAAGGGCGACCTCGCCGCACTCCTGACCGGCGGCGACACCTGGACGGTCGTCGGATGACGGTCGTCGGATAGAGACAGCCAGGCACGGCCGTCGCCGTGCACTTAGAAAGGGGCGTCCTCCCGAGGGCGCCCCTTTTCCGTGCCCGCGTACGGGCCTGCCCCGCTGCGGCACCCACCCGTACGTCATGACCGTATCGCGGTACGGACATGACAGGGCGGCCCGCCCGGCGCTACCTTTCTTCAGCAGGCCAGGCCAGGGCGTGGCAGGGCAGGGGCGGTCGGGACAGGAGGCGATCAGTGGCGGCGAAAAGCGGTGGCGGCGATCAGCGGGCGGGACTCTTCTACGGGATCGCGGCCTACGGCATGTGGGGCCTGGTCCCCCTCTTCTGGCCCCTGCTGAAGCCCTCGGGCGCCATCGAGATCCTGGCCCACCGGATGGTGTGGTCGCTCGCCGTCGTCGGCATCGCCCTGCTCGCCCTGCGCCGCTGGGGCTGGATGCGCGAGCTGCTGCGGCAGCCGCGGAAGCTCGGCCTGATCGCGGTCGCCGCGGCCGTGATCACCGTCAACTGGGGCCTGTACATCTGGTCCGTGAACTCGGGCCATGTGGTGGAGGCCTCCCTCGGTTACTTCATCAACCCGCTCGTCACGATCGCCATGGGCGTCCTGCTGCTCAAGGAGCGGCTGCGGCCGGCCCAGTGGGCGGCGGTCGGCACCGGCTTCGCGGCGGTGGTGGTCCTGACGTTCGGGTACGGGCGGCCGCCGTGGATCTCACTGACGCTCGCCTTCTCGTTCGCCGTGTACGGCCTGGTGAAGAAGAAGGTCAACATCGGCGGCCTGGAGTCGCTGGCCGCGGAGACGGCGATCCAGTTCCTGCCGGCGATGGCGTACCTGGTCTGGCTCGGCTCCCAGGGCACGCTCACCTTCGGGGCGGAGGGCGCGGGACACGCGGCGCTGCTCGCCGCGACGGGCGTGGTGACCGCCGCGCCGCTGGTCTGCTTCGGTGCGGCGGCGATACGGGTACCGCTGTCGACGCTGGGGCTGCTGCAGTACCTGGCGCCGGTGTTCCAGTTCCTGCTGGGGGTCGTGTACTTCCACGAGGCGATGCCGCCCGAGCGGTGGGCGGGCTTCTCGCTGGTGTGGCTGGCGCTGACGGTCCTGACGTGGGACGCGCTGCGGACATCGCGGCGTACACGGGCGGAGGCGCTGCGCCTGGCGAAGGCGAAGGCTGCGGAGAATGCCGTGGAGGCGGCGGCCGCAGCCCGGCCGGAGGAGGCAGCGGCGGCGCGGGTGCCGGAGGACAGGGCGCCGCGGCTCTGAGTTCCCCCACCCCGCCCCTTCCCGACCGAGGGCTCCACCCCGGCTCCCCGCCAGGTGGGGGCTGACGCCCCCGTGCCCCGCGCGGCAGGACCAAAAGCCCACCCCCTAGCGGGATTCGGCCGGTGTCCGGCATCCGGACGAGGCGTGCGGCATAGCGGGCGGTGCCGGGCCGCGTCGAGGTGTCTCGGGGCGAGGGGCGAGCGGCACGTGGGGCGACCGGCGGAACCGCCCCGTAACCGAGGGCGACGTGGAGCGTCCGGTCACCGAACACCTGTGTCCGGAACACGCTCTTGACGTCGAGTCAACGTCTCGCTGAACATTCAGCACGCACGCCGCACCAGAAGCTCCTACGCCCCGCGCCACCACGGCCGCGGGGCGTCTCGCACGTTCCGTTCCATCCCCGTACGGAATCCCGGAGCCCCCACATGAAGCTCTCCAGAGGAACCGCCGCGTCCGCCGCGGCACTCGCCGTCGCCGGGCTGATAGCCACGGCGGCCCCCGCCACCTCCGCCCCCGCCACCTCCGCCCCGCCGACGGCCGCTGCGGCTGCCGCCGCGCCCGACATACCCGTCGCCAACGTCAAGGCGCACCTCGCCCAGTTCCAGTCCATAGCCACCGCCAACGGCGGCAACCGCGCCCACGGCCGCCCCGGCTACAAGGCGTCGATCGACTACGTCAAGGGCAAGCTGGACGCCGCCGGGTTCACCACCACCGTCCAGCAGTTCACGTACAACGGCACCACCGGCTACAACCTCATCGCCGACTGGCCCGGCGGCGACGCCAACCAGGTCCTGATGGCCGGCGCCCACCTCGACTCCGTCTCCTCCGGCGCCGGCATCAACGACAACGCCTCCGGTTCCGCGGCCGTCCTGGAGGCCGCGCTCGCCGTCTCCCGCGCCCAGTACAAGCCCGCGAAGCACCTGCGCTTCGCCTGGTGGGGCGCGGAGGAACTGGGCCTCGTCGGTTCGAAGTACCACGTCAACAACATGCCGAGCACCGAGCGCGCCAAGATCGCGGGCTACCTCAACTTCGACATGATCGGGTCGCCGAACCCCGGCTACTTCGTCTACGACGACGACCCGACGATCGAGAAGACCTTCAAGGACTACTTCGCCGGGCTCGGCGTGCCCACCGAGATCGAGACCGAGGGCGACGGCCGCTCCGACCACGCCGCCTTCAAGAACGTCGGCATCCCGGTCGGCGGGCTGTTCACCGGCGCGAGCCGTACGAAGACGAGCGCGCAGGCGCAGAAGTGGGGCGGCACCGCCGGTCAGGCCTTCGACCGCTGCTACCACTCGTCCTGCGACACCACGGCGAACATCAACGACACGGCGCTCGACCGGAACAGCGACGCGCTGGCGCACGCCGTGTGGACGCTGTCGGCCGGGACGACGCCGCCGCCGACCGGTGACACGTACGAGAACACCGCCGACGTCGCCATCCCGGACAACGGCCCGGCCGTGACCTCGACGGTCACCGTCTCCGGCCGCACCGGCAACGCCCCGGCCGCGCTGCGCGTCGGCGTCGACGTCGTCCACACCTGGCGCGGGGACGTGGTGCTCGACCTCGTCGCCCCGGACGGCACGGCGTACCGCCTGAAGAACTCCAGCTCCTCGGACTCGGCGGACAACATCCAGACGACGTACACCGTCGACGCGTCAAGCGAGGCCGCGAACGGCGCCTGGAAGCTGCGGGCGCAGGACGTGGCGGCCCAGGACACCGGGTACATCAACGCCTTCCGGCTCACGTTCTGACGCCGAAGGGGCCGTACGTGGGCGGCGGACCCGCCAGCCACGTACGGCCCCGACGCGCGCGCGGCTACTTCTCGGCGTTGGCCACGGAGAGAAGCTTCTCCGGGGTGACGGCGCCCGCGTACAGCCGGCCGTCGTCCGTCAGCAGGGCGTTCACCAGCCGGGTCTTGAAGACCGTGCCGGTGCCGAACTTGCCCGAGACCTTGTCGCCCAGGGCGTCCAGGAAGGCACCCGCCTCCGCCGGCACCTTCTCCGCCGGTGCCTTCTCGCCGTCCGCGGCCGCCTTGCCGTCCGCGGCCGCCTCGCCGCCCGGGGCGTTCAGTGAGGCGACGGTCGTCCAGCCCTCACCGATGACCTTGAGACCGCCCTCGAGGTCCGCGAGGCCCTCGAATTCCTTCGCGAGTTCCTCGGGCAGCTTCTCCCCCGCCGGATCCTGCGCCTCCTGCGGCGCCTCCGTCACCTTCGCGCCCTGCGGGAGCGCGAACGTCGAGGCCGCCGGCGTACCGAAGTCGACCTTCGTGAAGCCGACGTCGATGGCGGCCTTGCCGCCGTCGCTCGGCGTGAGCGTGAACTTCAGCGGCACGCCCTTCTCCGCGTCCACCGCCACCCTGATCGAGCCGATCGTCGAGCCGGCGTCGCTCTGCTTCGGCTTGATGAGCAGCTGGTACGCGTCGCGCCCGGCGATCCGGGAGGTGCCGTCGACCGTCACCGAGGTCGTGTCGTCGACGGCCTTCAGCGCCTGGTCGGCGAGGTCCTTGGGGGTGGCCGGCACCTCGTGGTCGGGAGCCGTGCCGGAGCCCTGCCCGGCCTCCGAGGAGTGGACGGCCTCCTTCGACGCGCCGTCGTAGGCCCAGACGTCCTTCCCGTTGCGTATCAGGCTGTACTCGGCGGCGTCGTCCACGAAGGTCAGCCGCTGCTTGTCCGGGCCGTCGGCCGCCACCCTCAGGGTGTGCGTGCCCGAGGCGAGCTCCATGAGCTTCCCGCTCTCGTCAGCGCCGGCGCCTCCCAGGGCGCCGAGCGACGGAAGCCCCAGGTCGGCGGTGACCTTCACCGTGCCGGACAGGCGCTGTACGTCCGAGGCGGCGATCTTCTCCACCAGCTGCTGTGCCGTGATCTCCGGCAGTTCGGGGTCCCCGGCCGCCGCGAGCGCCGGGACGAGCCCGATCGTCGCCGCCGCCACCCCCGCCACCGCGACCGGAACGGCGTACCGCGCCATGGTCCGGCGCCCCGCGCTCTCGTTCGGTGCGCTGTCGTTCGGTGCCATGTGTGCCTACCTCCGTGGTCAGCGATCCATCTGGATCCATCTGACCAAGGCGGCGCCCCGGAGGCGTCAGCCCCCGGGCTCAACTTCCGTACTGCTGAAGGATGACCCGGACCCTGAGAGCCCCGCGCACAGGCCCTAGCCTGCCCGGTGCACCACCAGGTCGCACAGCTCCTCGAGCGCCGCCTTCGCGGTGCAGTCGGGCAGCGGCGCCAGCAGCGCCCGCGCCTCCTGCGCGTACCGGATGGTGTCCCGGCGCGCGAGCTCCAGCGCCGGGTGGACGCGCAGCCGGCGCAGGGCCTCCGCGTGCCGCTCGTCGTCCGTGAGGTCGCTGTCCAGCAGCGCCACCAGCTCGTGGTCCGCCGCCTTGCCGGAGGCCGCCGCCATCGCGCGCAGGTGCAGCACCGGCAGCGTGGCGATGCCCTCGCGCAGGTCCGTGCCGGGCGTCTTGCCGGACTCGTGGGAGTCGGAGGCGATGTCCAGCAGGTCGTCGGCGAGCTGGAAGGCGACGCCGAGGCGCTCGCCGTACTGCGTGAGGATGTCGACGACCCGCTCGTCGGCGCCCGACATCATCGCGCCGAAGCGGCCCGAGACGGCGATCAGCGAGCCGGTCTTGCCGGCGATGACGTCGAGGTAGTGCTCGACGGGGTCGCGCCCGTCGCCCGGGCCGGCCGTCTCCAGGATCTGTCCGGTGACCAGGCGTTCGAAGGCCTCCGCCTGGATGCGTACGGCTTCCGGCCCGAGATCCGCCAGGATGTGTGAGGCGCGCGCGAAGAGAAAGTCACCCGTGAGGACGGCGACCGAGTTGCCCCAGCGGGCGTTGGCGCTGGGCACCCCGCGCCGCACGTCGGCCTCGTCCATGACGTCGTCGTGGTACAGCGTCGCCAGGTGCGTGAGCTCGACCACGACGGCCGAGGGGACGACCCCGGGGGCGTACGGGTCGCCGAACTGCGCGGCGAGCATCACGAGCAGCGGACGGAAGCGCTTGCCCCCGGCCCGTACCAGGTGCTGGGCGGCCTCCGTGATGAACGGCACGTCGCTCTTGCAGGCATCGAGGAGCCCGGCCTCGACCGCCGCCAATCCGGTCTGGACATCGGCTTCAAGAGCCTGGTCCCGCACGCTCAGCCCGAACGGCCCGACTGCGGTCACGAGGAGATCTCCTGTCTGCTGACGATCACACGGATTGTCGATGTGTCGCTGGATTCACTCAAGTCAGCGTATCCGGTCGCCTTTCGATCACCATGGGCGCCTTCCCGCCACCCCCGGTATGTTCGGGATGGGTAGATTTGCCAGCCAATATGCGCTTTTTTCGGAACTCCGTGAGGCCTCTCCATGCGCTTCCGCACCTCCTTCCCGTACGAGACGACCCACGAGGACGTCCGGATCGCGCTGCCGGACAGCACCCGCCTGTACGGCCGGATCTGGCGCCCCCTGACGGACGAACCGGTGCCCGCGCTGCTGGAGTACGCGCCGGACCGGCTGACCGACGCGACCGCCGCCCGCGACGCGCAGCGCCACCCTTGGTACGCGGGCCACGGCTACGCCTCGGTACGGGTGGACGCGCGCGGGTACGGCAACAGCGAGGGCGTGCCGAAGCTCACGCAGGACCTCGCGGACGCGGCCGAGGTCCTCGACTGGCTCGCGGACCGGCCGTGGTGCAGCGGCCGCGTCGGCATGATCGGCATCGGCCCCGGCGCGACCATCGCCCTCCGCCTCGCCGCGCTCCCCTCCCCCGCCGTGCTCCCCGCCGCCGCGCTTCCCTCACCCGCCGCCCCCCCGGCGTCCGGCCCGCTCGGCGCGGTGGTCGCCGTCTGCGCCGAGGACGACGCCCCGCAGAGCACCCGGTACGACCACGGTCACGGCGCCCGGCTCGCCCGCGCCGCCTGCCCGCCGGACCCGCACTACGTCGGCGACCTGTGGCGCGAGATGTGGCTGGCCCGCCTGGAGGCGCTGGACCCGGCCGGCGAGCCCGCGCTCCCGCCGTACGAGCCGGAGGCCATCGCCGTGCCCGTCCTCGCCGTCGGCGGCCGGCACGCCCCGCACCGCGACACCGTGCTGCGGCTCGTGGAGCGCCTGCCACGCGACCGGGTACGCGGCATCCTGGGGCCCTGGCCGCTCCAGTACCCGGACCAGGGCCTGCCGCCCGGGCCGGCGATCGGCTTCCTCCAGGAGACCCTGCGCTGGTGGGACCACCACCTCAAGGGCGCCGCCAACGACGTCATGGCCGCGCCGCTCCTGCGCTCCTGGATCAGCTCCTCCCACCCGCCCGCGACCGCGCCGCCCGAGCTGCCGGGCCGCTGGGCGGGCGACGACGCCTGGCCGTCGCCGCGGGTCACACCGGTCGCGTACGCACTGCAGGGCCCGCCCGTCGTCGTCCGCTCGCCGCTCCACACCGGCCTGGACGCCGGACGGCTGGTTCCCCGCGGTGGTGACGCCGACCTGCCGCCCGACCAGCGCGCCGACGACGCCTGCTCGGCCTGCTTCGACTTCCCCGTACCGGAGGACGGCTCACCGGTCGAGGTCCTCGGCAGCCCCCGGGTCACCCTGGCCGTGCGCCCCCACGCCCCCGCCGAGCGCGCGCAGGTGATCGCCCGGCTCTGCGACGTGGCGCCCGGCGGCGCTTCCACCCTCGTCGCGCGCGGCGCCTCCGCCACCGGGCCGGGCGGTGAGTGCGTCTTCGACCTGGGCTCCACCGCCCACGCCTTCGCGCCCGGGCACCGCGTACGGCTCGCGGTCTCGTCCGCGTACTGGCCCTGGGTCCGGCCGCACCCGGAGGCCGGGGGCTTCACGCTCGACCCGGCCGACAGCGCTCTCGAACTCCCCCTGCGCACGCCCACGAGCGACGACGGCGTGGCCTTCGAACCGCCGGAACAGGCCGAGCAGCTCGGCGTCCGCCACCCCGCCACCCTCGACGACGCGCAGCGCCCCGCGCTGCTGCTCGTCCGGGACGTCGCCCGGGGCGAGTGGCGCCTGGAGGCGAACGCCCCCTGCGGTGACGGCGCCGGCTCCGGCGGTGGAGGTACGCGCGTCCACCCCGACGGCCTCGAATTCGGCGAGTACGCCGTGGAGACGTACACCGTCACCGACGGCGACCCGCTCTCCGCCCGCAGCCGCGCCGAGCGGACGTTCCGCTTCCACCGCCCGGACCCGGACCAGCTGTGGAACGTCACCGTCGACACCCGCTCCGAGACCGCCTACGAGGCCGGCCACGTCGTCACCACCGACGAGGTCGTCTGCGCCCAGGGCCCGGAAGTCCTCTTCCACCGCACCTGGGTCGGACGCAAGGGCCCTACGGCCGGATGATCACCGCGGCACCGTCGTAACGTGTCCCCCACACACGTGGAAAGCGAGGCAAGCACCGATGCCCGAGCAGTCCGAGCAGCACAGCCCGCTCGACCTGGCCGAAGGCGACCCCTTCGGCCCGCACAACCTCCCGTACGGCGTCTTCAGCACCGCCGACGAGCCCGCCCGCCGCCGGCTCGGCGTCCGCATCGGCGACCACGTCCTGGACGCGGGCGCGGCGGCCCTGGCGCTGGGCTCGCCGTACGCGGCGCTGCTCGCGCAGCCCAGCCTGAACCCGCTGCTGGCCGCGGGCCGCACCGCCTGGCGCGATGTCCGCCGGGCCCTGACCGCCTGGGTCACCGTGCCGGCCCACCGCACGGACGTCGAGCCCCTGCTGCACCCCCTGGCCGACGTCACGCTCCACCTGCCGTACGAGGTCGCGGACTACGTCGACTTCTACGCCTCCGAGCACCACGCCACCAACGTGGGCCGGATGTTCCGCCCGGACGGCGAGCCGCTCACGCCCAACTGGAAGCACCTGCCGATCGGTTACCACGGCCGCTCGGGCACGGTCGTGGTCTCCGGCACCGAGATCACGCGGCCCTCCGGCCAGCGCAAGGCGCCCGCCGATCCGGCGCCGGTCTTCGGGCCGTCCGTGAAGCTGGACATCGAGGCCGAGGTCGGCTTCCTCGTCGGTACGCCGTCCGGGCTGGGCGAGCCGGTTGCGCTCGGCGACTTCCGCGACCACGTCTTCGGGCTGACGCTCCTCAACGACTGGTCGGCGCGCGACATCCAGGCGTGGGAGTACGTGCCGCTGGGCCCCTTCCTCGGCAAGTCCTTCGCCACCTCCGTGTCCGCCTGGGTCACGCCGCTGGAGGCGCTGGACGCCGCCCGCGTCGCGCCGCCCGCGCGGGACTTCCCGGTCCTGCCGTACCTGGACGACAGCGCGGAGGAGGAGCCGGGCGGCTTCGAGCTGCACATCACGGTGCGGATCAACGGGGAGGTCGTCGCCGAGCCGCCGTTCGCCACGATGTACTGGACGGCCGCCCAGCAGCTGGCCCACATGACCGTGAACGGCGCCTCGCTCCGTACGGGCGACCTGTACGGCTCCGGCACGGTCAGCGGCCCCGAGGTCCACCAGCGCGGCTCGCTGCTGGAGCTCACCTGGAACGGCCAGGAGCCGATCGAACTGTCCACCGGCAAGCGCACGTTCCTGGAAGACGGCGACGAGGTCACGCTCACCGCGTGGGCGCCCGGCCCGGACGGGGTGAAGGTCGCACTGGGCGAGGTGACGGGCCGGATCGCCCCCGCCCGCTAGGCACACCGTGCCCGGTCCTGCCTGTGGCAGGCAGGCAGGACCGGACAACGGGCCGGGTGCACCTACGCACGCACCCGCGTACGCACCTCCGTACCGCTAGGGCACGTTCAGTACGAAGTCGAACGCCGCCTCGCGCGAGCCCCCGGTGCCGCGCACCGTCATGAGCAGGCGCGGGTCGAAGAGCGGGTCGGTGTTGTTGCGTGGCTCGCCCGGGAAGTACAGCTGCGTGGTGAGCACGGGGCGCCCGGGCGCCTGCACCTTGACGTGGAGGTGCCGGGTCCGGCCCGGGTAGAGGCCCGGCACGATGGTGGTGAGCGTGAACGCGCCCTGCGCGTTGGTGAACTGGTGACCCCGGAAGCGGAAACCGGCGTTGTCGTACGCGCCGTTGACGTCGGCCTGCCAGAAGTCCAGCAGGACGCCGCCGAGGGGCCGGCAGGACAGGCCGAAGACGTACCCGGTGAGGCTGAGGCGTACGCCGGGGGTGGTCGGTCCCACCAGGGACGTGCGGCGCGGGGAGTTGGGCTTGAAGTACGGGCCCTCCATCTGCGGCGGGGTCGGGTCGTCGCCGTCGTCGCAGGAGGGTGTCGGTTCGAGGGCGGCCGCCGGGTCGGCGGAGGCCGTCAGGGTGCGGGCCAGGGCCGGTACGCCCATCAGCGCCGCGGGTGCGGCGATTCCGGCGGTGACCGCGGCGCGCAGCACCGCTTTGCGGCTGGGGCGCCCGGGGATCTCTGCCATGCCTGCTCCTCCTCGTGGGGGGCGGTCGGGGGATCGGCACCGAACTTATGCGGGCCCCCCGGGCGGGGCGATGGACTCGATCCGGTGGTCGTGGTGAATATCGCCGCCGCGCCGGAAGTCGCCCGGACTCACGCCCGTCTCGCGCCGGAAGAAGCGGCAGAAGTACGCCGGGTCCGCCATGCCGACGCGCAGCGCCACCTGACGTACCGTCAGGTCCGTACGGGCCAGCAGCCGCTTGGCCTCGTGCGTACGGGCCTCGCGGAGGAGTTGCCCGGGGGTGCGGCCCGTGGCGGCCTTGACGGCCTCCGCGAGGTAGCCGGAGGTCACCCCGATGCGGCGGGCGCAGGCGTGCACCGACCACAGGTCCGGGTCGGTGGCGCCCGCGATGAGCCGCGTGAACTCCCCGGCCACCGCTCGGGCGCGGTCCGAGACGGGCGCCTGGGACGCTTCGCCGACGCCGCGCATCAGCGCCTCGGGCGCGGCTCCGGCCGCCGGGCCGTCCAGCCGGGCGGCCCGTACGACGAGGACGTGGAGCAGCGCCCGCAGCACGGTCTCGAAGCCGTCGGCGCCCCGGCGGTACTCGTCGTCGAGGTCGGCCACCAGGCGGGACGTCCAGGCGTGGGCGTGGTCGCCCAGCGTCAGCCAGGGGCGCTCGCTCAGGCGTCGCAGGAGGTCCCGGTCGCCGGGGTGGTCGAGCAGGAAGTGCTCGGTGAACAGGATGACGGAGCCGGCCAGGCCGGTCACGTCCTGCCAGTGGTGCACCTGGCCCGGCGTGATGACGCACAGGTGCGGCGGGCGCAGCTCCCAGCGGGCGAGGTCGACGACGTGGGCGCCGGTCCCGGCGGTGACGTGCACGATCTCGTAGAAGGTGTGCCGGTGCGGGAAGGACGCCCGGGACATCGGTCCGATCGTGTCGAAGGTGCCGATGGCGAACGGCATCACATTGGGCATCGGCACGTCCAGGCGGTGCAGGGGCAGCGCCCCCGCCGCAGCCCCCGCACCGGTCTCCGCAGCAGTGCCTGCACCGGCGCCCGCCGCAGTCCCCGCACCGGTCCCCGCCGCGGGTGACGCCGGTAAGGCGGGCAGCACCGTGGTCCCGCGCATCGTCCACTCCCTCCGCTCGCGCTTCATCAGGTCCAGACCAATCGCGGTCTCCACGATGGCACGCTCCCCGCCGCGGCGGAATGGGCCCTCAACCGGCCTTAGCCCAACGGCTACCCGGATGCGGCCTGGCGCGACTCCACCAAGGCTGGTCACGGCAGTCGCCCCACCCCTTCACACTCCTGGAGCAGTCATGCGTCCCCGCCCCCTGATATCCGCCCTCGGTCTCGCCGCCGTCGCCGCGCTCTCGCTGGGCGCTGCCCCCGCCGCCCCCGCGGCCCCGACGGCCCCCACGGCCGGCGGCGGGGACGACCGGCTCCACCCCGACGTCGTACGGGCGTACCAGGCGACGAAGAAGTACCGCGACGAGTCCCTCGCCCTCAGGGACGGCTACGTACCGGAACCCGTGTGTGCCTCCTCCGAAGAGGGCGGCATGGGCTACCACTACGTCAAGGAAGACCACATCGGCTCGACCGACCCCACCCGGCCCGCCGCGCTGCTGTACGAGGAGAAGGACGGCAAGCGGAAGCTGGTCGCGGTGGAGTACCTGGTGGTCGACGAGGACCAGGACCTCAACACCGACGAGGACCGTCCGGAGATGTTCGGCGGCGTGCCCTTCCTGGGCCCGATGCCCGGCCACACGCCCGACATGCCGATCCACTACGACCTGCACGCCTGGCTGCACAAGCCGAACCCGAACGGGTTGTTCGCCGAGTGGAACCCCCTGGTGAAGTGCCCCGAGCAGCAGTCCTGATCCTGCCGCACCCCCGTGACGCGCGTCGGCGGGGTGCCCGTGACCGGGCACCCCGCCGACGTACGCGTCGTCTCCGCGCTCAGCGGACGAAGACCCCCGCCTGTCCGGCCAGGTCGAGGAAGTATTGCGGCGCGACACCCAGCACCAGCGTGACGGCGACGCCCACGGCGATGGCCGTCATCGTCAGCGGCGACGGCACGGCCACCGTCGGCCCCTCCGGCTTCGGTTCGCTGAAGAACATCAGCACGATGACCCGGATGTAGAAGAACGCGGCGATGGCCGACGAGATCACGCCGACGACCACCAGCGCCCCGGCGCCGCCTTCCGCCGCCGCCTTGAAGACGGCGAACTTGCCGGTGAAGCCCGACGTCAGCGGGATTCCCGCGAAGGCCAGCAGGAACACCGCGAAGACCGCCGCCACGAGTGGCGAACGCCGCCCGAGCCCCGCCCACTTCGACAGGTGCGTCGCCTCGCCGCCCGCGTCGCGCACCAGGGTGACGACGGCGAAGGCGCCGATCGTCACGAAGGAGTACGCCCCCAGGTAGAACAGCACCGAGGAGACGCCGTCGGGGGTGGCCGCGATGACACCCGCCAGGATGAACCCGGCGTGCGCGATGGACGAGTAGGCCAGCAGCCGCTTGATGTCGGTCTGGGTGATGGCGATGACCGCGCCGGCCAGCATGGTGACGATGGCGACGCCCCACATGACCGGCCGCCAGTCCCAGGTGAGCCCCGGCAGCACCACGTACAGCACGCGCAGCAGGGCGCCGAACGCGGCCACCTTCGTCGCGGCGGCCATGAAGCCGGTGACCGGCGTCGGCGCGCCCTGGTAGACGTCCGGCGTCCACATGTGGAACGGCACCGCGCCGACCTTGAACAGCAGCCCCATCAGCAGCATCGCGGTGCCGATGAGCAGCAGGACGTCGTTGCCCATGGTGTCGGCGAGCGCCGGGGTGACGGCCGTGACCGAGCCGTCGACGACGTCGGCGATACGGGCGTACGAGACCGAGCCCGCGTACCCGTACAGCAGCGCGACGCCGAACAGCAGGAAGGCCGACGAGAAGGCGCCGAGCAGGAAGTACTTCACCGCCGCCTCCTGCGACATCAGCCGCTTGCGGCGGGCGACGGCGCAGAGCAGGTACAGCGGGAGGGAGAAGACCTCCAGCGCGATGAAGAGCGTCAGCAGGTCGTTGGCCGCCGGGAAGACGAGCATGCCGCCGACCGCGAAGAGCATCAGCGGGAAGACCTCGGTGGTCGTGTGCCCGGCCTTGACGGCGGCCTTCTCGTGCTCTCCGCCGGGTACGGCGGCGGCCTCGGCCGCGAACGAGTCGACCCTGTGCCCGTGGTGGGCGGGGTCGAGCCGGCGCTCGGCGAAGGTGAACACCGCGACGAGCGAGGCCAGCAGGATGGTGCCCTGCAGGAAGAGCGCGGGCCCGTCGACCGCGATGGCGCCCATCGCGGCGATGCCCGCCTTGGTGGAGCCGTAGCCGCCGGCCGCCAGGCCGACCACCGCCGCGAAAGCGGCGGCCAGCGCGACGACGGTCAGGAAGACCTGCGCGTAGTAGCGGGCCCGGCGCGGGACGAACGCCTCCAGGAGGATGCCCAGCACGGCGGCGCCCACCACGATCAGTGTGGGTGCCAGCTGGGTGTACTCGATGGTCGGCGCCCCGATCTTGTCGACGGCTGCCGGCTCGGCCGCCGTCGTCCACAGGCTGTGGACAGCCTCTGCGGCTGCTGCGTTCACTTGGCCGCCTCCACTTCGGGTGCCGGGTCCTTCTGCTGTACGTCCGACATGGTGTGCCGCACCGCCGGATCGACGATCTCGGTCACCGGCTTCGGGTAGACCCCGAGGAGCAGCAGCAGCGCGATCAGCGGCGCGACCACCACCAGCTCACGGGCCTTGAGGTCGGGCATGGCCCGCACCTCCTCCTTCACCGGGCCGGTCATCGTCCGCTGGTAGAGCACCAGCGTGTAGAGCGCGGCGAGCACGATGCCGAAGGTCGCGATGACGCCCGCGACCGGATAGCGGGCGAACGTGCCCACCAGAACGAGGAATTCGGAGACGAACGGGGCGAGGCCGGGCAGCGACAGAGTCGCCAGACCGCCGATCAGGAACGTCCCGGCGAGCACCGGCGCGACCTTCTGCACCCCCCCGTAGTCGGCGATGAGCCGCGAGCCGCGCCGCGAGATGAGGAACCCGGCCACCAGCATCAGCGCGGCCGTCGAGATCCCGTGGTTGACCATGTAGAGCGTCGCGCCGGACTGGCCCTGGCTCGTCATGGCGAAGATGCCCATGATGATGAAGCCGAAGTGGGAGATCGACGCGTACGCGACCAGGCGCTTGATGTCCCGCTGGCCGACGGCCAGCAGCGCCCCGTACACGATGCTGACCAGCGCCAGCACGATGATCGCGGGCGTGGCCCACTTCGAGGCCTCCGGGAAGAGCTGGAGGCAGAAGCGGAGCATCGCGAAGGTGCCGACCTTGTCCACGACCGCCGTGATGAGCACGGCGACCGGGGCGGTGGCCTCCCCCATGGCGTTGGGCAGCCAGGTGTGCAGCGGCCACAGCGGCGCCTTCACCGCGAAGGCGAAGAAGAAGCCCAGGAACAGCAGCCGCTCGGTGGTGGCCGCCATCTCCAGCTCGCCGCTCGCCCTGGCCTCGGCGATCTCCGTGAGGGAGAAGTTCCCGGCGACGACGTACAGCCCGATGACGGCGGCGAGCATGATGAGCCCGCCGACCAGGTTGTAGAGCAGGAACTTCACCGCGGCGTACGACCGCTGGGCGGCGGCGTTCTCGTCGCTGCCCGCGTGGGCCCGGTCCCCGAAGCCGCCGATGAGGAAGTACATCGGGATGAGCATGGCTTCGAAGAGGATGTAGAAGAGGAAGACGTCGGTGGCCTCGAAGGAGAGGATCACCATCGCCTCGACGGCCAGGATCAGGGCGAAGAAGCCCTGAGTCGGCCGCCACCGCTTGGACTGGGTCTCCAGGGGGTCGGCGTCGTGCCAGCCGGCGAGGATGATGAACGGGATCAGCAGCGCGGTGAGCGCGATGAGCGCCACCCCGATGCCGTCCACGCCCAGTTCGTACCGCACCCCGAAGTCCTTGATCCAGGTGTGCGACTCGGTGAGCTGGTAGCGGTCGCCGCCGGGCTCGAAGCGGACCGCGACGTACGCGGCGAGCACGAGCGTGGCGAGCGAGACGAGCAGCGCCAGCCACTTGGCGGCCGTGCGGCGCGCGGCGGGGACTGCGGCGGTGAGGATCGCGCCGACGGCCGGCACGGCCGCCGTCACCGTCAGGAGGGGAAAGGACATCGGGGTCACACTCCCCTCATCAGCAGGGTCGCGGCGATCAGCACCGCCGTACCTCCGAACATCGAGACCGCGTAGGAGCGGGCGAAGCCGTTCTGCAGCAGGCGCAGCCGGCCGGACAGGCCGCCGAACGAGGCGGCGGTGCCGTTGACCACCCCGTCGACCAGGGAGTGGTCGACGTAGACCAGGGAGCGGGTGAGGTGCTCGCCGCCGCGCACCAGGACGACGTGGTTGAAGTCGTCCTGGAGCAGGTCGCGGCGGGCGGCGCGGGTGAGCAGCGAGCCGCGCGGGGCGACGACCGGCACGGGCCGGCGGCCGTACTGCGCGTACGCGATGCCGACCCCGATCAGCAGCACGACGACCGTGGAGGCGGTCACCGCGCCCGCGCTGATCGGCGGGTGGCCGTGCTCGAACTCGGTCACCGGCTTCAGCCAGTTGACGAACGCGCTGTTGAGCGAGAAGAGCGCGCCCGCGAAGACCGACCCGAAGGCCAGCAGGATCATCGGGATCGTCATGGACTTCGGCGACTCGTGCGGGTGCGGCATCTCGCCGGGGCGGACGTCGACGCCCGGCTCCACACTGGGCGCCTTGTCCGGGTCGGGGGCGGGCTGCCAGCGCTTCTCGCCGAAGAAGGTCATGAGCATCACGCGGGTCATGTAGTACGCGGTGAGGCCCGCGCCCAGCAGCGCGACGCCTCCGAGGATCCAGCCCTCCGTGCCGCCCTTGGCGAAGGCCGCCTCGATGATCTTGTCCTTGGACCAGAAGCCGGAGAGGCCCGGGAAGCCGATGATCGCGAGGTAGCCGAGGCCGAAGGTGACGAAGGTGACCGGCATGTACGTCCGCAGGCCGCCGTACTTCCTCATGTCGACCTCGTCGTTCATGCCGTGCATGACCGAGCCGGCGCCGAGGAACAGCCCGGCCTTGAAGAAGCCGTGCGTCACCAGGTGCATGATCGCGAAGGCGTACCCGATGGGGCCGAGACCGGCGGCCAGGATCATGTAGCCGATCTGCGACATCGTGGAGCCGGCCAGCGCCTTCTTGATGTCGTCCTTGGCGCAACCGACGATCGCACCGAAGAGGAGCGTGACCGCGCCGACGACGGTGACCGCCAGCTGCGCGTCCGGGGCGGCGTTGAAGATCGCGCCCGAGCGGGTGATGAGGTAGACGCCGGCGGTCACCATGGTGGCCGCGTGGATCAGGGCCGAGACCGGGGTCGGGCCCTCCATCGCGTCACCGAGCCAGGACTGCAGCGGCACCTGCGCGGACTTGCCGCACGCGGCGAGCAGCAGCATCAGCCCGATGGCCGTCAGCATGCCCTCGGACGTCTCACCGGTCGCGGAGAGCACCGGCCCGAAGGTGAAGGTCCCGAAGGTGGTGAACATCAGCATGATGGCGATGGACAGGCCCATGTCGCCGACCCGGTTGACCAGGAAGGCCTTCTTCGCCGCCGTCGCCGCGCTCGGCTTGTGCTGCCAGAAGCCGATGAGCAGGTACGAGGCGAGGCCGACGCCCTCCCAGCCGAAGTACAGCAGCAGGTAGTTGTCGGCGAGGACCAGCAGCAGCATCGCCGCGAGGAACAGGTTCAGATAGCCGAAGAAGCGGCGCCTGCGCTCGTCGTGGGCCATGTACCCGATCGAGTACACGTGGATGAGCGTGCCCACGCCGGTGATGAGGAGGACGAACGTCATCGACAGCTGGTCCAGCTGGAAGGCGATGTCCGCTTGGAAGCTCTCCACCGGCACCCAGCTGAACAGGCGCTGGTGCAGGGCGCGTTCCTCCGCGCCCTTGCCGAGCATGTCGAAGAAGAGCACGACGCCGATGGCGAAGGAGGCGGCCGCGAGCAGGGTGCCGAGCCAGTGCCCGGCCTTGTCCAGCCGGCGGCCGCCGCACAACAGGACGGCCGCTCCGAGCAGGGGCGCCGCGACGAGCAGCGCGATCAGGTTCTCCACGATTCAGCCCCTCACAGCTTCATCAGGCTGGCGTCGTCGACCGAGGCCGAGTGGCGGGAACGGAACAGCGACACGATGATCGCGAGGCCGACCACGACCTCCGCGGCGGCGACGACCATCGTGAAGAAGGCGATGATCTGGCCGTCGAGATTGCCGTGCATCCGGGAGAAGGCGACGAGCGCGAGGTTGCAGGCGTTGAGCATCAGCTCCACGCACATGAAGACGACGATCGCGTTCCGCCGGATCAGCACCCCGGCCGCGCCGATGGTGAACAACAGGGCGGCCAGGTACAGGTAGTTGACCGGATTCACTGCGCCTTCTCCTCCTCACGGTCCTGCTCGCGGTCCTGGGGCCGGGACGCCTGCGGCTCCGACGGGCCCCGGCCCAGGCGCTCCTCGGCGCGCTGCTCCAGCGCCTTGAGGTCCTCCAGTGCCTCGCGCGAGACGTCGCGGATCTGACCGCGGGCCCGCAGGGTCTGGCTGACGGTGAGCTCCGACGGCGTGCCGTCGGGCAGCAGACCGGGGATGTCCACGGCGTTGTGCCGGGCGTAGACACCGGGCGCCGGCAGCGGCGGCAGCTGCTTGCCCTCGCGTACGCGCTGCTCGGCCAGCTCCCGCTGGGTACGGGCGGGCTCGGTGCGCTCCCGGTGCGTCAGCACCATCGCGCCGACCGTGGCCGTGATGAGCAGCGCGCCGGTGATCTCGAAGGCGAAGACGTACTTGCTGAAAATCAGCGCGGCGAGGCCCTCCACATTGCCGCCGGCGTTCGCCGTGGCGAGGCCGTCGAAGGTCTTCAGCGAGGCGCTGCCGATACCGGCGATGAGCAGGATGCCGAAGCCCAGCCCGCAGCCGGCGGCCAACCAGCGCTGGCCCTTGATCGTCTCCTTGAGCGAGTCGGCGGCGGTGACGCCGACCAGCATGACGACGAAGAGGAACAGCATCATGATCGCGCCGGTGTAGACGATGATCTGGACGACGCCCAGGAAGTACGCGCCGTTGGCGAGGTAGAAGACCGCCAGGATGATCATGGTTCCGGCGAGGCAGAGCGCGCTGTGCACGGCCCTCTTCATCAGGACGGTGCACAGCGCGCCGATGACGGCGACGATGCCGAGCACCCAGAACTGGACGGCCTCGCCCGTGGACGTCGTAGACGCGGCAAGGGTGTTCATGCCCCGATCACCTTCTTCGAGGCGGGCTCGTCCTCGCCGAAGTCCGAAGCGGCCTCCTGAGGCTTCTCCTCGCCCTTGCTGACGGCGGCCTGCTGGACCGTGCCCGGCGCGGCCTCCGTCACCAGGCCCCGGTAGTAGTCCTGCTCCGTCATACCGGGGTGGATGGCGTGCGGACTGTCCACCATGCCCTCCTCCAGGCCCGCGAGGAGCTGCTCCTTGGTGAAGATGAGGTCGGCCCGGGTGGAGTCCGCCAGCTCGAACTCGTTCGTCATCGTCAGCGCCCGGGTCGGGCACGCCTCGATGCACAGGCCGCACAGGATGCAGCGGGCGTAGTTGATCTGGTAGACGCGGCCGTAGCGCTCGCCCGGGGAGTAGCGCTCCTCGTCGGTGTTGTCCGCGCCCTCGACGTAGATGGCGTCCGCCGGGCAGGCCCAAGCGCACAGCTCGCAGCCGACGCACTTCTCCAGGCCGTCCGGGTGGCGGTTGAGCTGGTGCCGGCCGTGGAAGCGCGGCGCTGTCGTCTTCTTCTGCTCCGGGTACTGCTCGGTCAGCCGCTTCTTGAACATGGCCTTGAAGGTCACGCCGAAGCCGGCGACCGGATTCTGGAAGTTACTGTCAGACACCGTCGGCCTCCTTTCCGTCACTTGTAGTGTCCGGCCCACCACTGACAATCAGCGCCCGGTCACCCCGGGGCCGTCGGCGCGGCACCGGCGGCAGGGTCTGCCCGGGCAGCGGCGGTACGGGGAAACCGCCGGCCATCGGGTCGAACGCGGCGGGCGGCTCGGCGGTCCGCTCCGCCTCCTTCGCCTTCTTGTCGCGGAAGACGTCGGCCACGAAGGAGATCAGCAGCACCGCGATCACCGCGCCCGCCACGTACAGCACGATCTGCTGGAACTCGTAGTTCTCGTTGCGCAGCGCGCGCACGGTCGCGACGAGCATCAGCCAGACGACCGAGACGGGGATGAGGACCTTCCAGCCGAGCTTCATCAGCTGGTCGTAGCGGACGCGCGGCAGCGTGCCGCGCAGCCAGATGAAGAAGAACAGCAGCAGCTGCACCTTGACGACGAACCAGAGCATCGGCCACCAGCCGTGGTTCGCGCCCTCCCAGAAGGTGGAGATCGGCCACGGGGCCCGCCAGCCGCCCAGGAAGAGCGTCACGGACACCGCCGAGACCGTCACCATGTTCACGTACTCGGCGAGCATGAACATCGCGAACTTGATGGAGCTGTACTCGGTGTTGAAGCCGCCGACCAGGTCGCCCTCGGACTCCGGCATGTCGAACGGGGCGCGGTTGGTCTCCCCGACCATCGTGACGATGTAGATGAGGAAGGAGACCGGCAGCAGGACGATGTACCAGCGGTCCGCCTGCGCCTCGACGATCGCCGACGTCGACATCGACCCCGAGTAGAGGAAGACGGACGCGAAGGCGGCGCCCATCGCGATCTCGTAGCTGATCATCTGCGCGCAGGAGCGCAGCCCGCCGAGGAGCGGGTACGTCGAGCCCGACGACCAGCCGGCCAGCACGATGCCGTAGATGCCGACGGAAGCGACGGCGAGGATGTAGAGCATCGCGATCGGCAGGTCGGTCAGCTGCATCGTGGTGCGGTGCCCGAAGATCGAGATCTCGTTGCCGGCCGGGCCGAAGGGGATCACGGCGATCGCCATGAACGCCGGGATGGCGGCGACGATCGGCGCCAGCACGTACACGACCTTGTCGGCCCGCTTGACGATCACGTCCTCCTTCAGCATCAGCTTGACGCCGTCCGCGAGGGACTGGAGGAGGCCCCAGGGGCCGTGCCGGTTCGGCCCGATGCGCAGCTGCATCCAGGCGACGACCTTGCGCTCCCACACGATGGAGAAGAGCACGGTGATCATCAGGAAGGCGAAGCAGAACACCGCCTTGATCACCACGAGCCACCAGGGGTCGCGGCCGAACATGGACAGGTCTTCCGCCGCCAGCGTGTACGGGATCATGCCTCCACCTCCGTGCGGTCCGCGGAGATCGGGGTCGCGGCGCCGATGCGCACCAGGTCACCCGGGCGGGCGCCCAGGGCCGACAGGGCGCCGCCGGGGGTCGAGTTGAGCGGGAGCCAGACCACACGGTCGGGCATCGGCGTCACCCGCAGGGGCAGCTCGACCGCGCCGGAGGGGCCCGTCACCGCCAGCAAGTCGCCGTCCTTGACGCCGGTCTCCGCCGCCGTGGCCGCCGAGAGGCGGGCGAGGGAGGCGTGGCGCGTACCCGCCAGGGCTTCGTCGCCCTGCTGGAGGACGCCGAGGTCCAGCAGCATCCGGTGACCCGCCAGCACGGCCTCGCCCGCGCCCGCGAGGGGCAGCGGGCGGCCGGACGCCACCGGGTCGGAGGCGCGCGTGCCGTCCCAGGCGCCGAGCCGGTCCAGCTCGCGGCGTACGGCCTTCACGTCCGGCAGCGCGAAATGCACGTCCAGCGTGTCGGCCAGCATGTGCAGCACGCGTGTGTCGGCCGGGGCGGGCGTCCGGGTCATGTGCTCCGGCTTCAGCGCGGCCTCGAACATCCGGACCCGGCCCTCCCAGTTGAGGAAGGTGCCGGACTTCTCGGCGACCGCGGCCACCGGGAGGACGACGTCCGCGCGCTCCGTGACCTCGCTCGGCCGCAGCTCCAGCGACACGACGAACGCCGCGTCGAGCGCCTCCCGCGCGCGTGCCGGGTCCGGCAGGTCCGCGACTTCGACGCCCCCGACGAGCAGGGCACCCAGCTCGCCGGTGGCGGCGGCCTCCACGATCTGGCCGGTGTCGCGCCCGTAGCGGTGCGGCAGTTCCCGGACGCCCCAGGCGGTGGCGACCTCCTCCCGCGCGCGCGGGTCGGTGGCGGGGCGCCCGCCCGGCAGCAGCGAGGGAAGCGCACCCGCCCACAGGGCGCCGCGCTCCCCCGCCCGGCGCGGGATCCACACCAGCTCCGCGCCGGTCGCCGTCGCGGCCCGTACGGCGGCGGTCAGCGCGCCCGGCACCGCGGCCAGCCGCTCGCCGACGACGAGCACCGCGCCGGGCTGCCGCAGCGCCTCGGCGGCGGCGGTCCCGTCCGCGTCCAGCCCCGTGCCCAGGGCCAGCGCGTCGAGCCACTCGGCCTCGGTCCCGGGCGCGGCCGGCAGCAGCGTGCCGCCCGCCTTCTCCAGGCCCCGGGTCGCGTGCGACGCGAGCGCGAAGGTCCGCTGGCCGCGCTTGCGCCAGGCCTTGCGCAGCCGCAGGAAGACGCCCGGAGCCTCCTCCTCCGCCTCCAGCCCGGCCAGCAGCACCGCCGGGGCCTTCTCCAGCGAGGTGTACGTGATCCCGTGCCCGTCCAGGTCCTTGCCGCGCCCGGCGACGCGTGCGGCGAGGAAGTCGGCCTCCTCACTGCTGTGGACACGCGCCCGGAAGTCGACGTCGTTGGTGTCGAGGGCGACGCGCGCGAACTTGGCGTACGCGTAGGCGTCCTCGACCGTCAGCCGCCCGCCCGCCAGGACGCCGGTGCGCCCCCGGACGAGCCCGCGCGCGGCCGCCTCCAGGGCCTCCGGCCAGGAAGCGGGCGCGAGGACGCCGTCCTCACCGCGTACCAGCGGCGTCGTCAGCCGGTCGCGCTGCTGCGCGTACCGGAACGCGAACCGCCCCTTGTCGCACAGCCACTCCTCGTTGACCTCCGGGTCGTTCGCGGCGAGCCGCCGCATGACCTTGCCGCGCCGGTGGTCGGTGCGCGTGGCGCAGCCGCCCGCGCAGTGCTCGCAGACCGACGGGCTGGAGACCAGGTCGAAGGGGCGGGAGCGGAACCGGTACGCGGCCGAGGTCAGCGCGCCGACGGGGCAGATCTGGATGGTGTTGCCGGAGAAGTACGACTCGAACGGGTCGCCCTCCCCGGTGCCGACCTGCTGGAGGGCGCCGCGCTCGATCAGCTCGATCATCGGGTCGCCCGCGACCTGGTTGGAGAAGCGGGTGCAGCGCGCGCACAGCACGCACCGCTCGCGGTCGAGCAGCACCTGCGTGGAGATCGGCACGGGCTTGGCGTACGTCCGCTTCCGTCCTTCGAAGCGGGAGTCGGCCTGGCCGTGCGACATGGCCTGGTTCTGCAGCGGGCACTCGCCGCCCTTGTCGCAGACCGGGCAGTCCAGCGGGTGATTGATGAGCAGCAGCTCCATCACACCCACCTGCGCCTTCTCGGCGACCGGCGAGGTCAGCTGCGTCTTGACGACCATGCCGTCCGTGCAGGTGATGGTGCAGGACGCCATCGGCTTGCGCTGGCCCTCGACCTCGACGATGCACTGCCGGCAGGCGCCGGCCGGGTCGAGCAGGGGGTGGTCGCAGAACCGGGGGATCTCGATGCCGAGCTGCTCGGCGGCCCGGATCACCAGCGTCCCCTTGGGGACGGAGATCTCGACCCCGTCGATCGTCAGCGAGACGAGGTCCTCCGGCGGGACGGCAGCCGCGCCGCCCCCGGCGGGGTTGGACGCCATGACGGTCATGCCGTCACCTCCACGTGGTTGTCCGCCCAGGCGGTCGACTTGGCCGGGTCGAAGGGGCAGCCCTTGCCCGTGATGTGCTGCTCGTACTCGTCGCGGAAGTACTTCAGCGAGGAGAAGATCGGCGAGGCGGCGCCGTCGCCGAGGGCGCAGAACGACTTGCCGTTGATGTTGTCGGCGATGTCGGCGAGCTTGTCGAGGTCGCTCATGGCGCCCTTGCCCGCCTCGATGTCGCGGAGCAGCTGCACCAGCCAGTACGTGCCTTCGCGGCACGGGGTGCACTTGCCGCACGACTCGTGGGCGTAGAACTCGGTCCACCGGGTCACGGCCCGCACCACGCACGTCGTCTCGTCGAAGCACTGCAGCGCCTTGGTGCCGAGCATCGAGCCGGCGGCGCCCACGCCCTCGTAGTCGAGCGGCACGTCGAGGTGCTCGTCGGTGAACATGGGCGTGGACGAGCCGCCGGGCGTCCAGAACTTCAGCCGGTGGCCGGGCCGCATGCCGCCGCCCATGTCGAGCAGCTGGCGCAGGGTGATGCCGAGCGGCGCCTCGTACTGGCCGGGCGAGGCGACATGGCCGCTGAGCGAGTACAGCGTGAAGCCCGGGGACTTGTCGCTGCCCATCGACTTGAACCAGTCCTTGCCCCGGTTCAGGATCGCGGGAACCGACGCGATCGACTCGACGTTGTTCACCACAGTGGGGCACGCGTAGAGACCGGCGACCGCGGGGAAGGGGGGACGCAGCCGGGGCTGGCCACGACGGCCTTCGAGCGAGTCGAGCAGCGCGGTCTCCTCACCGCAGATGTACGCGCCCGCGCCCGCGTGCACGGTGAGTTCGAGGTCGAGTCCGCTGCCGAGGATGTTCGTGCCGAGGTAGCCCGCCGCGTACGCCTCCCGCACGGCCTCGTGCAGCCGGCGCAGGACGGGGACGACCTCGCCGCGCAGGTAGACGAAGGCGTGGTTCGACCGGATCGCGTAACAGGCGATCACGATCCCCTCGATGAGGGAATGCGGGTTCGCGAAGAGGAGCGGGATGTCCTTGCAGGTCCCGGGCTCCGATTCGTCGGCGTTGACAACAAGATAGTGCGGCTTGCCGTCGCCCTGCGGGATGAACTGCCACTTCATGCCGGTGGGGAAGCCCGCGCCGCCCCGGCCGCGCAGGCCGGAGTCCTTGACGTACGCGATGACGTCGTCGGGCGACATGGCGAGGGCCTTGCGCAGCCCCTCGTACCCGTCGTGCCGCTTGTACGTCTCCAGCGTCCAGGAGTGCGGATCATCCCAGAACGCCGACAGGACCGGCGACAGCAGCTTCTCGGGGCTGGTCATCTCGGTGGCCAACGTCATCACTCCCCCTCCTCGGTGACCGGGCCGGACGGGTGCTGCGGGTCGGAGGCCGAGGTCGGCTGCGGCGCGTCATGCGAGCTGAGGTGGCCGGAGCCGGGCGCCGGGTCGTCCTGCGGGGCCTCGCCGCGCGGGTGGACCACGCGCGCGCCGGGTGCGGCCTCGCCCTTGGCGAGCCGGAGCCCGACGAGCGAGGCGGGGCCCGCGCCGCCCGTCGCCTCGACCGCGCCGGGGCGCTCGTCCGGGAAGCCGGCCAGGATGCGGGCGGTCTCCTTGTACGTGCACAGGGGCGCGCCGCGGGTCGGGGTGACCGGGCGGCCGGCGCGCAGGTCGTCGACGAGCCGCTTGGCGGTCTCGGGCGTCTGGTTGTCGAAGAACTCCCAGTTGACCATCACCACGGGGGCGAAGTCGCAGGCGGCGTTGCACTCGATGTGTTCGAGGGTGACCTTGCCGTCCGGGGTCGTCTCGTTGTTGCCGACGCCGAGGTGCTGCTTCAGCTCGTCGAAGATGGCGTCGCCGCCCATGACGGCGCACAGGGTGTTGGTGCACACCCCGACCTGGTAGTCGCCGGAGGGCTTGCGCCGGTACATGGTGTAGAAGGTGGCGACGGCGGTGACCTCGGCGGTGGTCAGGCCGAGTGTCTCCGCGCAGAACCTCATGCCGGTGCGCGAGACGTAGCCCTCCTCCGCCTGCACCAGGTGCAGCAGCGGCAGCAGCGCGGAGCGGCTGTCGGGGTAGCGGGCGACGATCTCCTTGGCGTCCGCGTCCAGCCGGGCCCGCACCTCGGCGGGGTAGTCCGGGGCGGGGAGCTGCGGCATCCCCAAACCGACCTGTTGATTAGCGGTCACCGGTCGACGCCTCCCATCACGGGGTCGATGGACGCGACGGCGACGATGACGTCGGCGACCATGCCGCCCTCGCACATCGCCGCCATGGCCTGCAGGTTGGTGAACGACGGGTCGCGGAAGTGGACCCGGTAGGGGCGGGTGCCGCCGTCGGAGACGACGTGCGCGCCGAGCTCGCCCTTGGGCGACTCGACCGCGGTGTACGCCTGCCCGGGCGGGACCCGGAAGCCCTCGGTCACCAGCTTGAAGTGGTGGATCAGGGCCTCCATGGAGGTGCCCATGATCTTCTTGATGTGGTCCAGCGAGTTGCCGAGGCCGTCCGGTCCGAGGGCGAGCTGCGCGGGCCAGGCGATCTTCTTGTCGGCGACCATCACCGGGCCGGGCTCCAGCCGGTCGAGGCACTGCTCGACGATCCGCAGCGACTGGCGCATCTCCTCCAGCCGGATGAGGAAGCGGCCGTACGCGTCGCAGGTGTCGGCGGTCGGGACGTCGAACTCGTACGTCTCGTAACCGCAGTACGGGTCGGTCTTCCGCAGGTCGTGCGGGAGGCCGGCGGAGCGCAGGATCGGGCCGGTGACGCCGAGGGCCATGCAGCCGGCCAGGTCGAGGTAGCCGATGTCCTGCATGCGGGCCTTGAAGACGGGGTTGCCGGTGGCGAGCTTGTCGTACTCCGGCAGGTTCCGCTTCATCGTCTTCACGAACTCGCGGAGCTGGTCGACGGCGCCGGGCGGCAGGTCCTGGGCGAGGCCGCCGGGCCGGATGAACGCGTGGTTCATGCGCAGGCCGGTGATCAGCTCGTACAGGTCCAGGATCAGCTCGCGGTCCCGGAAGCCGTAGATCATGATCGTGGTGGCGCCGAGCTCCATGCCGCCGGTGGCGATGCACACCAGGTGGGAGGAGAGGCGGTTGAGCTCCATCAGCAGCACGCGGATGACGGAGGCGCGGTCGGGGATCTGGTCCTCGATGCCGAGCAGCTTCTCCACGCTCAGGCAGTACGCCGCCTCGTTGAAGAACGGCGTCAGGTAGTCCATGCGCGTGACGAACGTGGTGCCCTGCGTCCAGGTCCGGAATTCGAGGTTCTTCTCGATGCCGGTGTGGAGGTAGCCGATGCCGCAGCGGGCTTCGGTGACGGTCTCGCCGTCGAGCTCCAGGATGAGCCGGAGCACGCCGTGCGTGGACGGGTGCTGGGGGCCCATGTTGACGACGATCCGCTCGTCGTCGGCCTTGACCGCGGACTCGGCGACCTCGTCCCAGTCGCCGCCGGTGACCGTGTAGACGGTCCCCTCGGTGGTCTCGCGGGACTCGGCCTGGGGGGCGTGGGGATGGTGCGTCCCAGAGGGACTCGATGAGGGGCGGTGGCCGGGAGACGGGTGGGCGTGTGGGGTGGTCACGAGTACGACCTCCGCTGGTCCGGAGCCGGGATCTGGGCGCCCTTGTACTCGACGGGAATGCCGCCGAGGGGGTAGTCCTTGCGCTGCGGGAAGCCCTGCCAGTCGTCCGGCATCATGATCCGGGTCAGGGCGGGGTGGCCGTCGAAGATCAGGCCGAAGAAGTCGTACGCCTCGCGCTCGTGCCAGTCGTTGGTCGGGTAGACCTCGACGAGCGAGGGGATGTGCGGGTCCGCGTCCGGCGCCGACACCTCCAGCCGGATGAGCCGGCCGTGGGTGAGCGAGCGCAGGTGGTAGACGGCGTGCAGCTCGCGGCCCTTGTCGCCGGGGTAGTGGACGCCGCTGACGCCCGTACAGAGCTCGAAGCGCAGGGCGGGGTCGTCGCGCAGGGTGCGGGCGACGCGGACCAGGTGCTCGCGGGCGATGTGGAAGGTGAGCTCGCCGCGGTCGACGACCGTCTTCTCGATGGCGTTCTCGGGGACGAGCCCCTGTTCCTCCAGGGCGCCCTCGAGCTCGTCGGCGACCTCGTCGAAGTACCCGCCGTAGGGGCGGGTGGCCTCGCCGGGGAGGCGGATGGAGCGGACGAGGCCGCCGTAGCCGGAGGTGTCGCCGCCGTTGTTCGCGCCGAACATGCCGCGTTGGACGCGGATCTCCTCACCGCCCTGGCCCCGCTGCCCGGGGAGGTTCTGCGCGCTGAGTTCCTGGTCCGGATTGGGCTGTGACTCGCTCACCTCAGCAGGCCCTTCATCTCGATCGTCGGCAGCGCCTTCAGCGCCGCCTCCTCCGCCTCGCGGGCCGCTTCCCGCGCGTTGACGCCGAGCTTGGAGCCCTGGATCTTCTGGTGGAGCTTGAGGATCGCGTCCATCAGCATCTCCGGACGCGGCGGGCAGCCCGGCAAATAGATGTCAACGGGAACAATGTGGTCAACACCCTGCACAATCGCGTAGTTGTTGAACATTCCGCCCGACGATGCACACACCCCCATGGAGATCACCCACTTCGGGTTGGGCATCTGGTCGTAGACCTGGCGCAGGACGGGCGCCATCTTCTGGCTCACCCGGCCGGCCACGATCATCAGGTCGGCCTGGCGCGGTGAGCCGCGGAAGACCTCCATGCCGAAACGCGCCAGGTCGTACCGCCCGGCGCCGGTCGTCATCATCTCGATGGCGCAGCAGGCGAGACCGAAGGTCGCGGGGAAGACGGACGCCTTGCGCACCCAGCCCGCGGCCTGTTCGACCGTCGTCAGCAGAAAACCGCTCGGCAGCTTCTCTTCGAGTCCCATGTCGGTGCCCCTCAGCCCCTTAAGTCCTCTTGCCTCTTGGTCCTCAGTCCCAGTCCAGGCCGCCGCGCCGCCATACGTACGCGTAGGCGACGAAGACGGTGAGCACGAAGAGCAGCATCTCCACGAGCCCGAACAGCCCGAGTGCGTCGAAGCTGACGGCCCAGGGGTAGAGGAAGACGATCTCGATGTCGAAGACGATGAAGAGCATCGCCGTCAGGTAGTACTTGATGGGGAAGCGGCCGCCACCGGCTGGTGTCGGCGTCGGCTCGATACCGCACTCGTACGCCTCAAGCTTCGCCCTGTTGTACCGCTTTGGGCCGATAAGCGTGGCCATGACCACGGAGAAGATCGCAAACCCTGCCCCGAGGGCGCCGAGCACGAGGATGGGCGCGTAGGCATTCACGCTCCTCGCTCCTTCCAGTCGTCCTTGACCGTTGGACCGCACCGGGCATTCGTCTCGCCGCCTCGCGAAGATCGTGTACATGTGAGGCAGTTCACAAGCCCGACTGCTTCGCATCCTATGCCCGCCGATCTGTGATCTGCGACACGGGGTACGACAACGTCTTTGTGATCTCCACCACCTGGCGAAGGATCATGAATTCGGATGAACGGTGATCTTGGTACGCGGCGTGGCCGAATGACCCCATACCGTGACACTGAAGGGGGTTACCGCTGGTCGCGAGGGGTGTGCCCTATCAAGAGATGGCACCTACAGGCAAATTCGCCATGGACTCTCCCGGGTGATAAAGGAGCTTCACCTCACTCGCCCGAGGGGCTCGCCTGGACCGAAGTGGACGCGTGCGCGTTTTCACGATCTTTCGGGCCCCTCACCGCGCCCCGAGCCGTGATCACTCCGTGACCTGCGTCACAGGATTCGCCCCTCGCCAATAGCGGGCTTGGCCACCGGAGCGCCGGAGTGGTAAGCGCGCGGCAATTCGGGCGTTTCGCGGAAAGCCCATGATCACGGCCTTGATCACGACAGTCCGCATTGTCCGTTACGGCGTCAATAAGGGTCCCGATGAAGCGGATTCGGGCATTCCACGCGCAACTGTGGCGCAACCCACGTTTCTTGAAGGGAACCGCACCGCCCTGATAGCGGTTGTACTCATGTCCCACACCGCTCACATACCCAGCCACCGGAAGCCCCGCCGCAGCGCCTCGAAGCTCTCGCTGCGCGCCGGAGTTGCCGGTGGCGTCCTCAGCACCGTCGCGGTGGCCGGTGCCGCCGGCCCGGCCCAGGCCGAGCCGGTGACCGAGACCATCGAGATGCCCGCGCTCAACGGAGACCTCTCCGCGGGTCTGTCGAGCGCTGTCGCCGCCTCCGCCGAGGCGACCCAGCAGATCGCCCTCGACACCGAGCTCCAGGCCGCGGAGGACGCCGCGGCGGCCAAGGCCGCCAAGGACGCCAAGAAGGCCAAGCAGGAGGCCGAGCGCAAGGCGGAGGCCGAGCGCAAGGCCGAGGAGCGGGCCCGCGCCGAGGCCCAGGAGCGCGCCAACCGCTCCTCCGAGCGCACCACGCTCTCCGCCTCGGGTTCCGGCTCCGCCATCGGCTCGGACGAGGGCGGTTCCGTCTCCGCGCCCGCCACCGGCTCCGCCGCGGCGATCATCGCCTTCGCCCGCGCCCAGGTCGGCGACGCGTACGTCATGGGCGGCACCGGCCCCAACTCCTGGGACTGCTCCGGCCTCGTGCAGGCCGCGTACCGCCAGGCCGGCATCGACCTGCCGCGCGTGTCGGGCGCGCAGTCGAGCATGGGCACCTCGGTCTCGCTCGACAACCTCCAGCCCGGCGACATCCTCTACTGGGGCAGCCGGAGCGGCTCGTACCACGTGGCGATCTACTCCGGCGGTGGCATGTTCATCGGCGCGCAGAACCCCGGCACCGGTGTCGTCGAGCGCCCGCTCGACTACGACCCGCCGTCCGGCGCGGTCCGCCTGCTCTGATCCAGGGCCACACACGCCGAAGGGCCGTCGCTCCCCCGCTCGGGGTGGGAGCGACGGCCCTTCGGCGTTGAGCAGGCCGCCCTATACTCCAGAGTCCGGCGCAGAGGTGAGGGGGAACCTTTGGGCAGAAACGCCACGACCGAGGACAAGCTCGCGCGGGACCTCTATGTGATCGCCGTCCAGGACGCCGCCTGGACCCCCGCGGCCGTCTGCCGCCGACTGGGCTGGAGCAGCGAGGAGTACGCCGCCGCCGTCCAGGTCCTCTTCGAGCTGGGGCTGCTGGTACGCACCACCGCGACCCCGAGCGGCTGGGCGTGTGTGTCGTCCGAGTCCGCGCTCGACCATCTGCTGGCGGCCGACGCCCGGCACGTCGAGGCGCTCATCGAGCAGAGCACCCGGACCCGCGAGGCGATGGCCCGCATGCTCACCGACTTCCATCCGATCCACGCCCAGCGGGTGTCGGGTACGCAGGCGACGCTGGTCGAGGGAACGGCCAACATCGCGGCCGCCCTGGAGGACGCCGCCCAGCAGGCCCACGAGGAGGTCGTCTCACTCCATCCGGGGCGCGGGGTGTCCGCGCACATGGTCGAGGACGGGCTGGCCCGGGACCGGCGGGTGCTGCGGCGCGGGGTCGCGATGCGGACGGTCCACCTGGCGTCGTCCGCCGCGATGCCGCACATGGCCGCTTACTTGCGGGAGGTGAGGAAGGCCGGCGGTCAGGTACGGACGGCGGTGACGCTGCCGCACCGGCTGATCGTGGTCGACCGGCACCTCGCGATCGTGTCGGCGACCGGGCGGGACGGCCAGCCCGCGGCGGTGGTCGTGTACGACCCGTCGCTGGTGGAGGTGTTCCGCTCCCAGTTCGAGCACGCGTGGGCCGAGGCCGCGGACTTGGGGGCCGCCGCGCCCGAGGAGGCCACCACCGGGCAGCCCGACAAGAGGCAGCGGGCGGTGCTGCGGCTCCTGGCGGAGGGCCTGACGGACGAGGCGGTCGGCCGCCGGCTGGGCGTCTCCGACCGGACCGTGCGCCGCCTGGTGGGCGACCTCACGGTCGCGCTCGGCGCCACGAGCCGCTTCCAGGTCGCGGTCCTCGCCGAACGCGCGGGCTGGCTGGCGCCGGAGCCGGCGGAGTCGGCGGAGACCGCGGAACCCGACGCCCCCGGGGCGGCCGACACCGCGACGGCCCACTGACCACAGCGCCGAAAGCCCCCCGCGGGCCGCGAGACCGGGCTCTACGACGGTGCCGGGAGGTGCGGTTCGCGCGGCGGCGCGGTGGCCCTGGACGGCGGAGGCACGGCCGCCCCGGGAGTGCGCGGCACCCCGAGCCCGACCCCGGCAGGCGCCGAACCGCCGGAACCACCGGACGCCGTGCCACCGGAGGCGCCGGACGCCGGACCGCCGGGCGCCGAGCCGTCGGCGCCGTCGGGTGTCCCGGTGCGGCGGCCCGCGCGGAGCAGTGCGTGGGCCAGGATGCCGGCGAGCAGGCCCCAGAAGGGTGAGCCGATGCCCGCGATCGTCACGCCGGAGGCCGTCGCCAGGAAGGTGATGACGGACGCCTCGCGGTCGCGCTCGCTCGCGACCGTCCGCGCGAGACTGCCCGAGATCGCCCCGAACAACGCCACCCCGGCGAGGGTGGCGACCAGCGCCCCCGGCAGCCCGGTGAACACCGCCACCAGGGTCGAGCCGAAGCAGCCCACCACCACGTACCCCAGCCCGCAGCTGATACCGGCGATCCACCGCTTGGCCGGGTCCCGGTGCGCGTCGGGACCGGTGCAGATCGCGGCGGTGATGGCCGCCGGGTTGACGGCGTGCGAGCCGAACGGGGCGAGCAGCACCGACACCGCGCCCGTCGTCCCGCAGACCACCCGCTCGTCGGGCCGGTACCCGTCGGCGCGCAGCACCGCCATGCCCGGCGCGTACTGCCCGGCCAGTGTCGCCACCAGCAGCGGCACGCCGATCCCGACGAGCGCGCCCACCGAGAACTCCGGCACGGTGAAGTGCGGTGCCGCCAACCCCGCGCCCGAGACGTCCACCTCCAGGCCGCCCGTGGCGCCGGCGACGGCGACCCCGGCGACCAGCGCGCAGACCACCGCGTACGTCGGCACGAAGCGTCGGGCGAGCAGGTAGCCGAGGAGCATCGCGCCCGCGAGCAGCGGGGCCGTGCGCAGGGAGGTGAAGACCG
Source organism: Streptomyces sp. NPDC045431 (assembly GCF_040646655.1). Taxonomy (NCBI): domain Bacteria; kingdom Bacillati; phylum Actinomycetota; class Actinomycetes; order Kitasatosporales; family Streptomycetaceae; genus Streptomyces; species Streptomyces sp. NPDC045431. Next base: position 68,853 of record NZ_JBEZAQ010000020.1, on the reverse strand, counting down.
AGGTGCCGAACGAGAACAGCGTCCCGGCGAGCATCGCCGAGACCACTCCCTCCGGTATCCGGGCCAGCACCCGCGCGAAGACCCCGGTCGCCGTCAGGGCCGTGGCGGCCGCGCCCGCCGCGAGGAAGGCGCCGACGGCCTCGGCGTACCCGTGCTGCGGCAGCGCGGTGACCAGGATCGCGGCGCCCGGCGTCGAGAACGCCGTGATCACCGGGGCGCGGCTCCACCAGCTCAGCCCGATGCAGGTCAGTCCCGCCCCCATGGAGACGGCCCAGACCCACGACGAGCTCTGCGCCCCGGTGAGCCCCGCGGCGTCCGCCGCGGCGAGCACGAGGGCGAGCGGTCCGGCGTACGAGACGACCATCGCCACGAGGCCCGCGGTGACGGCGGTCAGCGGCCAGGAGAACCGTGGCCGCGCGGCCTTCTTCGTACGCACAGGTTCGTCAGCCCCAGATGAAGGAGAAAGCGGAAAGGAACATGCGGACACCTCCCCCGAGGATCCCCGTAGATGTCGTCGCGCGCCTCCATGCTCCAGCACGGCCGGCCCCGGGCGGGCCGCAGGGAGGCGTCCGCTTCCGGCCGCGTCCCCCACCGGCCAGCCCCCGCGTGTGTCCGGCACGGGTCATGGACGTTTCCGGACCCTCGACATGCCTGGTGGCGGCCGCTGTCGGCGACCCAGACTCCACGGCATGACGACGTACGCAGAACCCCGTGCCGACCTCGCGCCCCTGACCCTCGAACCGCGTGACACCGCCCGCTTGGAGGCGCTGATACACGAAGCCGGGCGCCTCGCGGGTCCGCTGGAACAGACGCTGCAGTCCGCCGCCTTCGCGGCGCTGGCCGAACGGCTGCCGGCCCCGCTGCGCGAGGCCGTCGAGTCCTTCCGCGACACCCCGCCGGACCACGGTCTGATGGTGGTGCGCGGGCTGCCGGTCGGTGCGATCCCGGCCACCCCCGACACCTACGGCTCCAACGTGCTGGGCGAGACCCACCCCTCCAGCCTGCTCGTCGCGCTCGTGGCGCACCCGCTCGGCGGCCTGATCGGGTACGAGGACGAGAAGTCCGGCGCGCTGGTGCACGACGTGTACCCGGTCGCCTCGGACGCCGCGAAGCCGCTCAACTCCGGCTCCTCGCTCTTCGACTTCCACACCGAGAACGTCCACCACCCGGTGCGCCCCAGCCACCTCGGCCTGCTGTGCCTGCGCCCCGACCACGACCGGCGGGCCGCCACCATGGTCGCCTCGGTGCGCGAGGCCGAGCCGCTGCTGTCGGCGGCCGACCGTGCGATGCTGCGCACCGACCGCTACCGCAGCCGCTTCCCGCTCTCCTTCACGCGGGGCCTCGGCGAGGACGAGCGGCCGGTCACCGATCCGCACCCGGTGCTGACGGACGGCCCGACCGGCACCAACGTCCGGTTCAACATGCACAACACCTTCGGCACCGACGCCGAGGCGCAGGCCGCCCTGGAGCGGCTCAACGCGGCCATGCACACGGTGCACCGGGCGGTGCGCGCCGATCGCGGCGAGCTGCTGCTGGTCGACAACCGGATCGTGGTGCACGGCCGCAGCGACTTCACGCCGCGCTACGACGGGAACGACCGCTGGCTGCGCCGCTTCTACCCGTACCCGGGCGAGCTGACGGACGACGTCCTCGTCCGCTCCGGCGGGCGGGTGCTGAGCAAGGACAGTTACGCACGTGCATGACCTGACCCTCACCACGGCGGTGATGCTCTGCGTCGCCGCCGCGCTGGCGGGGTGGGTGGACGCGGTGGTCGGCGGCGGCGGCCTGCTCCAGGTGCCCGCCCTGCTGATCGCCTTCCCCCACCTCGCGCCCGCGTACGCGCTGGGCACCAACAAGGCCGTCGGTGTCGTCGGCACGTCGGCGGCGGCGATGACGTACGTGCGCAAGGCGCCCGTCGACGTCCGGCTCGCCGTCCGGCTCGGCGGGGTCGCGGCCCTGGCGGCGGTCGGCGGGGCGTTCTTCGCGGCCGGCGTCAACAGCGAGGTCCTGCGCCCCGTGATCATGGTGCTGCTGGTGGCGGTGGCGGCCTTCGTCGTGCTGCGCCCGCAGTTCGGGCGGAAGCCGGGCGGTGCGCCGGCCACCCGGCGGCGGATCGTCACGGCGATCGTCGTGGTCGGCGCCGGCATCGGCTTCTACGACGGCCTGCTCGGCCCGGGCACCGGAACCTTCCTGGTGATCGGCCTGGTGGCGCTGCTCTCCATGGACATGGTGACCGCCTCCGCGACCGCCAAGGTCGTCAACGTCGGCACCAATCTGGGTGCCCTGGCGATGTTCACCGCCCAGGGCACCGTGCTGTGGGCCCTCGCGCCGTTCATGGCGCTGTTCAACCTGGCGGGCGCCTCCGTGGGCGCGCGCATGGCACTCAAGCGCGGCAGCGGTTTCGTACGGGCCGTGATGCTCGTCGTCGTGGTCGCGCTCGTCGGCAAGCTCGCACTCGACCAGTGGGGGAAGTGAGTCACGCGTGACGATCGGCATTCTCGGCGGTATGGGGCCCCTGGCCACCGTCGACTTCTACCGCAAGGTGATCGACGTGACGCCGGCCGGCGTTGACCAGGACCACCTGCCGGTGGTGGTGTGGGCCGACCCGACGGTCCCGGACCGCTCGGCGGCCCTCACCGGGCGCGGGCCCGACCCGACGCCGTGGCTGGTGCGCGGGGCGCACCGGCTGGAGGCGATGGGAGCGCGGATCATCGCGACCCCGTGCAACACGGCGCACGCCTTCCTCGACTCCGTACGCACCAGCGTCCGCGTCCCGATGCTCGACATGATCGCGGAGACGGTGGCCGAGATCCGCTCCTGCCACCCGGACGTCACCTCGGTCGGGCTGCTCGCGACGACCGGGACGCTCCGGGCCGGGCTGTACCAACGCGGCCTGGAGGGCGAGGGCCTGCGGGTGGTCACGCCCACCACGCTCACCCAGGAGGAGTACGTGACCGGCGCGATCCGCCGGGTGAAGGCGGGCGAGGTGGACGCGGGCCCGGTGCGCCTCATCGAGCGGGCCGCCGAGGAACTGGCCGCCCGCGGCGCCGGGCTGCTCGTCGCGGGCTGCACCGAACTGCCCCTGCTGCTCGGCGAGACGAGCGCCGGCCTCCCGGTGGTCGACCCCACGTCGGTCCTGGCGCGGGCGACGGTCCGGGAGGCGCTGTCCGCGCCGACTGCGGCGGCGGTGTAGGGCGGGGCGATCGGCCCCGGCTGCTCAGGAGCGCGGGGCCACCTTCGACAGGCCGTTGATGATGCGGTCCATCGCGTCGCCGCCCGTCGGGTCGGTGAGGTTGGCGAGCATCTTCAGCGTGAACTTCATCAGCAGCGGGTGCGTCAGACCACGCTGCGTGGCGATCTTCATGACCTTCGGGTTGCCGATCAGCTTCACGAAGGCGCGGCCCAGCGTGTAGTAGCCGCCGTACGTGTCCTTGAGGATCTTCGGGTAGTTGTGCAGGGCCAGCTCCCGCTGGGCCGGGGTCGCGCGGGCGTGGGCCTGGACGATGACGTCGGCGGCGATCTGGCCGGACTCCATCGCGTACGCGATGCCCTCGCCGTTGAACGGGTTGACCAGGCCGCCCGCGTCGCCGACCAGCAGCAGGCCGCGCGTGTAGTGCGGCTGGCGGTTGAAGGCCATCGGCAGGGCGGCGCCGCGGATCGGGCCCGTCATGTTCTCGGGGACGTACCCCCAGTCCTCCGGCATGGAGGCGCACCACGCCTTCAGCACCTCGCGCCAGTCCAGCTCCTTGAAGGAGTCGGAGGTGTTGAGGACGCCGAGGCCGACGTTGGAGGTGCCGTCGCCCATGCCGAAGATCCAGCCGTAGCCGGGCAGCAGCCGGTCCTCGCCCGGGCCGCGCCGGTCCCACAGCTCCAGCCAGGACTCCAGGTAGTCGTCGTCGTGGCGCGGAGAGGTGAAGTACGTGCGGACGGCGACGCCCATCGGGCGGTCCTCGCGCCGGTGCAGGCCCATGGCGAGCGACAGGCGGGTGGAGTTGCCGTCGGCGGCGACGACGAGCGGCGCGTGGAAGGTGACGGGCGCCTTCTCCTCGCCGAGCTTGGCGTGGACGCCGGTGATGCGGCCGGTGCGCTCGTCGACGATCGGCGCGCCGACGTTGCAGCGCTCGTAGAGACGGGCGCCGGCCTTCTGCGCCTGGCGGGCGAGCTGCTCGTCGAAGTCGTCGCGCTTGCGCACCAGTCCGTAGTCCGGGTAGCTGGCGAGGTCCGGCCAGTCGAGCTGGAGCCGCACGCCGCCGCCGATGATGCGCAGGCCCTTGTTCCGCAGCCAGCCGGCCTCTTCGGAGATGTCGATGCCCATCGCGACCAGTTGCTTGGTGGCGCGGGGCGTGAGGCCGTCGCCGCAGACCTTCTCGCGCGGGAAGGCGGTCTTCTCCAGGAGGAGGACGTCGAGGCCCGCCTTGGCGAGGTAGTAGGCGGTGGTCGAACCGGCCGGGCCCGCCCCGACGACGATCACATCCGCTGTGTGTTCGGACAGGGACTGCTGCTCGGCCACGGCGGGTTCTCCCGAATACTCGAAATTGCGTACCGGACGGCACAGGTCATGTGCAGTCTAGGGGGACGTACCGATCAGCGACCCGAAGGGCCACCCCGATGACCGAGCTGCTCCCCGCCGCCGCCCCGCCCGTAGTCCGGCTGCGCGTGCCGACGGACGAGGACGCGTACGCCTGGCACCGGGTCTTCGACGACCCGGAGGTCATGGAGTTCTTCCAGGGCGGCCCGGCCGAGCTGTCCGTCTACCACGAGTTCACCGCCCGCCAGCGCCGGCACGACGCCGAGCGCGGCTTCTGCCTGTGGACGCTGCTGGACGAGGACGACGAGGTCATCGGCTTCACGGGCGCGCAGCCGTGGCCGCACTCCTGGGGCCCGGTCGGCGAGATAGAGATCGGCTGGCGGCTGGCCCGGTCCGCCTGGGGCAAGGGGTACGCGACGGCCGCCGCCCACGCGACGCTGGAGCGGCTGCGCGCGGCGGGCGTGGAGCGGGTGGTCGCCATGGTGAACACCCGCAACGCGCGCTCGGTGGCCGTGACGCGGCGGCTCGGCATGACGCGGGGCGAGACGTACGCCATTCCCGACAGTGGCGGCCAGGAGGGCTACTGCTTCCGCCTGGAGCTCTGACGCGCTGGAGCTCTGACGCTCAGGCCTTCGTGCCCCGGTGCAGGGCCACGATGCCGCCCGTCAGATCGCGCCACGCCACCTTCGACCAGCCGGCCCTCTGGAGCAGCCGGGCCAGCTCGGCCTGCTCGGGCCAGCTCTGGATGGACTCGGCGAGGTAGACGTACGCGTCCGGGTTGGACGAGACGGCGCGGGCGACCGGCGGCAGCGCGCGCATCAGGTACTCCTCGTACACCGTCCGGAAGGGCGCCCACGTCGGGTGGGAGAACTCGCAGATGACGACCCGTCCGCCCGGCTTGGTCACCCGGTACAGCTCGCGCAGCGCGGCGTCCGTGTCCTGGACGTTGCGCAGCCCGAAGGAGATGGTCACCGCGTCGAAGACCTCGTCCCGGAAGGGCAGCTTCGTCGCGTCGCCCGCCGTGAGCGGCAGCCACGGGTGGCGGCGCTTGCCCTCGCGGAGCATGCCCAGCGAGAAGTCGCACGGCACGACGTACGCGCCGGCCCGGGCGAACGGCAGCGAGGAGGTGCCGGTGCCCGCCGCGAGGTCGAGGACCTTCTGGCCGGGCCGGGCGTCGACCGCCTTGGCGACCTCCTTGCGCCACCGCCGGTCCTGGCCCAGCGAGAGCACGTCGTTCGTCAGGTCGTAGTTGGCCGCGACGTCGTCGAACATCGAGGCGACTTCGTGCGGCTGCTTGTCCAGGGATGCGCGGGTCACGCCCCCATTCAAGCAGGGGCCCTCCGGCGCTACGCGCGCCGGTGCACCAGCCGTCCGCCGATCACCGTGGCCACGCAGGTGGAGGCCCCGCGCCGGACGAGCTCCGCCCGGTCGGGCACGTCGAACACCGCGAACCGGGCGGGCCCGCCGACGCGGAGCCCCGGCAGCAGCACGAGCGGCACCGGGGAGAACGACACGGGCCCCCGCAGGGCCGCCGGGCGGGCCGCCAGGACGAGCCCGGCCCGCCGGACCGCGTCCAGGGCGGCCCGGCCGCGCAGTTCACCGGCGACGGCGACCGTGCCGTGCGCCAGCAACCGCTGCACCCCGCGCCGGGCACTGGCGCCCAGCCGGGACGGGTCGGCGCGGAAGAGGGCCCGCGCGCGCTCGCCGGTGATCGGCTGGGTGCCGAACTCGGCCGCCTCGCGCGGGTCGGGGTGGTAGGTGTGCTCCAGGATCTCGGGCCCGTACGGGTTGAGCAGCCCGGGCGTGAGGATGCCGGGCCACCGCCGCACCCGCGCGCGGGGTTCGACGGCGGCCAGCTCCTCGTACGGGCCGAGGGCGGCGAGGGACGCGCCGTCGACCAGGACGGCCGTCTCGGGCGTGGCCTCGGCGACGTGGAGGGTCAGCACGGCGGGCTCAGTTGGCGTTCAGCAGCTTGAGCTCGGGGTGGGCCGTGCCCCCCGCGATCGCCGTGGACGAGATGTGCGAGGCGACGCGGTCGTCGACCGGGTCGTTCGCCGGGTCGTCGTGGACGACGATGTGCTCGTACGTCGTCGTGCGCTGCGCCGGGACGCGGTCGGCGGTACGGATCATGTCGATCATCTCGCGCAGGTTGGAGCGGTGCTTCGCGCCCGCCGACGAGACGACGTTCTCCTCCAGCATGATCGAACCGAGGTCGTCCGCGCCGTAGTGCAGGGTCAGCTGGCCGATCTCCTTGCCGGTGGTCAGCCAGGAGCCCTGGATGTGGGCGATGTTGTCCATGAACAGCCGCGCGACGGCGATCATGCGCAGGTACTCGAAGAGCGTGGCCTGCGTGCGGCCCTTCAGGTGGTTGTTCTCGGGCTGGTACGTGTACGGGATGAAGGCGCGGAAGCCGCCCGTCCGGTCCTGCACGTCACGGATCATGCGCAGGTGCTCGATGCGCTCGGCGTTGGTCTCGCCCGTGCCCATGAGCATCGTGGAGGTGGACTCCACGCCCAGGTTGTGCGCGATCTCCATGATCTCCAGCCACCGCTCGCCGGACTCCTTCAGCGGGGCGATGGCCTTGCGCGGCCGCTCGGGCAGCAGCTCGGCGCCCGCGCCCGCGAAGGAGTCGAGGCCTGCGGCGTGGATGCGCTGGATGGCCTCCTCCACCGTCACCTTGGAGATCCGCGCCATGTGCTCGACCTCGGAGGCCCCGAGGGAGTGGATGACGAGCTGCGGGAACTCCTTCTTGATGGCCGCGAAGTGTTCCTCGTAGTACTCCACGCCGTAGTCCGGGTGGTGCCCGCCCTGGAACATGATCTGGGTGCCGCCGAGCTCCACCGTCTCCGCGCAGCGCCGCAGGATGTCGTCGAGGTCGCGGGTCCAGCCCTTGGCGGTGTCCTTCGGCGGCGCGTAGAAGGCGCAGAACTTGCACGCCGTGACGCACACGTTCGTGTAGTTGATGTTGCGCTCGATGATGTACGTCGCGATGTGCTCCGTACCGGCGTAGCGCCGCCGCCGCACCGCGTCCGCCGCCGCGCCGAGGGCGTGCAGCGGGGCCGACCGGTAGAGGTCGAGCGCCTCCTCGGGGGTGATCCGCCCACCCTCGGCGGCGCGGTCCAGGACGGACTGGAGGTCGGCCTTCTCGGTCACCGGATGTCACCTTTCGGCGGTTTTACAGGGCTTCAGGGGTGCTTCAGCGGCTTCAGTACGGACCGAACCAGCCTACGCCCGGGTCACCCGCCTACCTTGGTCAGGGTGCCGGTCGGCCGGCCCGCCGCCGCCTCGTCGGACCGGTAGGCGAGGGTGCCGTCGGCGGTGAGGGTGAAGGTCAGGGTGGCGGAGCTGCCGGTGCACAGGCCCGGCGACCCCGGCTTGGCCGGGTCCGTGCGGTCCACCACGGTGAGTTCGCCCGGCTTGACGGCGGTGAGCCTGCCGACGCTGTGGCACTCGACGGTCGTGGTGAGGACGGAGAGGGTGGTCGTCATCCGGACCACGTCCTGCCCGGTGCCTCCCCGGCTGAAGACGGCCGTCAGCTCGCCGTGCGGCAGGCCGTTGGCCTCCTGGGTGGGGCCCTTCCAGGTGCCGAGGAACTCCTTCGGGACGGCGGACGCGGAGGCGGGGGGCGCGGAGCCCTGTGCCGGGGGCTTGGCCGCGTTGCCGTTGCCACCGCCCTGTCCGGGCAGCAGGTCCAGCAGGAACGCGCCGCCGACCGTCACCGCCGCGAGCGCCCCCGCGAGCGTGAGGGCGACCGTGCAGCTGAGGCGGCGACCGCGGGCCGCGGTCGGCGGCGCGGGGTCGAGCGGCGGCCCGAAGACGCCCAGCGGACCGCCCGTGGAGGCGCCCGCGGAGCCGGGCGACGAGCTGCCGGGCGACGAGCCGGCCCCGGCGCCCGCCCCCGTGCCGGGCGCCGCGTCGTCCGGCGCGGGGCCCGGCGACGGCGGCTCGACCGCCGGGCCGCTGAACGGCACCGGACCCGACCGCACCCCGGCCGGGTCCGCCGCCGCCGGCTCCAGGTCCAGCAGCCGGACCGCCTCCCGGCTGAGCCGCGCCACCAGCGGGCCCGGCAGCCAGCCGCCCTCGACCAGCGCGGCCGCCCCGTCCGGGGCCAGCCGCCGGGCGAGCTCGGCGGGCGCCGGGCGGGCCGCCGGGTCCTTGGCCAGGCACGCGGCGACCAGGTCCCGCAGCTCACCGGTGAGGGCGCCGCCCAGCTCGGGCTGCTCGTGGACGACCTTGTAGAGGAGCGCCGCCGAGGAGTCGCCGGAGAACGGCGGCTCGCCGGTCGCCGCGTACGCGAGCACCGAGCCCAGCGAGAACACGTCCGCCGCGCCGCCCACGCCCTTGCCGAGGATCTGCTCGGGCGCCATGTAGCCCGGGGACCCGACGGACACGCCGGTGGAGGTGAGCGACGCGGTGCCGTCCGTCGCCCGCGCTATGCCGAAGTCGATCAGCCGCGGCCCCTCGACGGTCAGCAGGACGTTCGACGGCTTCACGTCGCGGTGGACGAGCCCGAGCCCGTGCACGGCCTCCAGCGCCTCGGCGAGTCCGGATCCCAGCGCCCGTACCGTGTGCGGCGGCAGCGGGCCGTGCTCGGTGACCGCGCGGGCGAGCGAGGGCCCGGCCACGTACGCCGTCGCGACCCAGGGCACGGGCGCCTCCGGGTCCGCGTCGAGCACGGGTGCGGTCCACCGCGCTCCCACGCGCCGGGCCGCTTCCACCTCGCGGCGGAACCGCGCCCGGAACTCCTCGTCCAGCGCGAAGTGCGGGTGCACGACCTTCACGGCGACGGTACGGCCGCCCTCGCTCCGCGCGAGGTACACCCGTCCCATACCGCCCGCCCCGAGCCTGCCGAGCAGCCGGTACGGGCCGATGGCCCCCGGTTCGCCGGCTTCCAACGGCTGCATGCGAGCCCCCCGTTCCCGTACGCCTCGTTCCGCTACGTCGTCGACAGCAGGGTAGAGGGCGGTGATTCGACGGGGGCGGTGGATTCCGGGGCCGCGAATTCCCGCGGCCCCCTTCCCGGAAATGTCACTCCGTACGCAGCAACTCGACCCGCACATCCGCGGGAAAGCCGGTCGTCGGCCCGGTCCTGCGGGCGAACTCGCGTACACCCGCCAGCTGTTCCGCCCCCAAACGGAAGTCGAGCGTCGTGAAATACCGCTCCAGCAGCGCCGCGTCGAAGGTCTCCCAGCGCGCCGCCTGTTCGGCCACCTTCACGACCTCCTTCAACGACAGGTCGCGCGAGGCGAGAAACGCCTCGTGGACCCGACGCGTCACTTCCGGCTCACGCGCCAGATATTCCTTGCGCACGGCCCACACCGCGAAGACGAACGGCAGCCCCGTCCATTCCTTCCACAGCTGCCCCAGGTCATGGACATGAAGGCCGAGTCGCGGCGCGTCCTGCAGCGAGGCGCGCAGCGCCGCGTCCCCGATCAGGACGGCCGCGTCCGCCTCGCGCATCATCAGGCCGAGGTCCGGCGGGCAGGTGTAGTAGTCGGGCGCCACGCCGTACCGCTCGGCGAGCAGCAGCTGCGCCAGGCGCACGGACGTACGGGAGGTCGAGCCGAGCGCGACGCGCGCCCCGTCCAGCTCCTCCAGCGGCCGCTGCGAGACGATCACGCAGGACATGACGGGGCCGTCGCAGCCGACCGCGAGGTCGGGAAAGGCGACCAGGTCGTCGGCGTTGCGCAGGAACTCGACGAGGGTGATCGGGGCGATGTCGAGATCGCCGTCCACCAGCTGCTCGCTGAGCTTCTCCGGGGTGTCCTTCGTGAGCTCGAGATCGAGAAGCGTTCCGGTGCGGGCGAGTCCCCAGTACAGGGGCACGCAGTTCAGGAACTGAATGTGACCGACGCGCGGCCGGTTCGGCTGCTGTCGCTGCTGCTGCCCGTGGTGACAGTCGGTTGAATTGTCCACATCGCGAGGCTAGACCCGCGCGGCGCGGCAGGCGTCAGGGGGTGCCGGGCGTCAGCGTCCGTGAAAGGTTCAAACCTCCGAGTGAAGTGATCTTTACCTCTACCGCTTCCCGGTGGCCGCGTGCTAGGCTCGGCGCAAGTTGCAGTTTGGTTTCCCTTGCAGTACAGAGCCTGCGGAGCATGTGACCCGCAGGCTTTTGTAGTTTTCAGACTTCTTTGCAGGTTCTGGAGCAGGGCAACCCTTTGGCCCATAGGAGGGCTTATGGCTACCGGAACCGTCAAGTGGTTCAACGCTGAAAAGGGCTTCGGCTTCATCGCCCAGGACGGCGGCGGCCCGGATGTCTTCGTACACTACTCCGCGATCAACGCCTCTGGTTTCCGCTCCCTCGAGGAGAACCAGGTCGTGAACTTCGACGTCACCCAGGGCCCCAAGGGCCCGCAGGCGGAGAACGTCACCCCGGCCTAGTTGCCCGGGTCGGCGATCGCGCACGACTTAAGCAGTACCCAAGGAGCTTCTTCCCGTGACCAGGCGGTCACGGGAAGGGGCTCCTGCCTTTTTCACCCCCCGAAGCCATGACGCGTCCGTACGATCGAAGACATGACGGATCGCAAACCGCCCGGCGTCAGCTTCGAGTCATGGGTCGACCGGCAGATCCGCGAAGCGCAGGAGCGGGGCGACTTCGAGCACCTCGACGGCTTCGGCAAGCCGCTGCCGGACGACACCGCGCCGTACGACGAGACGTGGTGGGTCAAGGGCAAGATGCACCGCGAGGGCATCGCGCCCGTCCTGCCGCCCGCGCTCGCGCTCCGCAAGGAGGCCGAGGACGCCCGGGAGGCTGCGGGGCGGGCGGCGAGCGAGGCGCAGGTGCGGCGGATCGTCGCGGAGATCAACGAGAAGATCGAGGCGGCGCTGCGCCGCCCGCCCGCGGGCCCACCGCTGCGGCTGGCGCCGCTCGACGCGGAGGAACTGGTACGGGAGTGGCGCGCGGGCCGCGACGGCTAGGACGTGACCGTGCGCGGCTACGCCGCGTACCCGCTCGGCGCTCAGCGCTCAGGCCCAGCGCTCGGCGCGCTCCGCGGGGAGGGCCCGCAGGCCGCCGCCTTGTGGGTCCGCCGCGACGCGCAGCCCGTACGCGCGGCTGATCCGGTCGAGGGTCTCCCGCAGCCACGCGCGGTCCGCGCCCGTCGCGGGCCGCAGGCGCATCCGCCGGGGGCACAGGACCGCCATCCGCAGGCCGGCGAGGCGGCCGGTGTCCGGCTCCAGCGAGGCGAAGCAGGCCAGGCGCAGGTCGTCGCGGTACTGCTCGTAGCCGGTGATGCCCTCGTAGTCGTCGATGAAGTCCCCGCAGCCGTACAGGACCAGGTGGCCCCGGTACAGCTCCAGCGGGCGCGGGTGGTGCGAGGAGTGCCCGTGTACGAGGTCGACGCCGGCGTCGATCAGCGCGTGGGCGAACCGGGTCTGGGCGCGCGGGACGCCGTAGCCCCAGTTGGAGCCCCAGTGGACGGAGACGACGGCCACGTCGCCCGGTCGTTTCGCCTCCCGGACGCGGTGGCCCAGCGCCGCGGCGGCGGCGTCGGAGGGCTCGGCGACGTAGTGGACCCCCGGCGTGTCCTCGCCGGCCGCCCATGCGGAGGGGACGCCGCTGGAGGACATGGAGAGGGCGAAGACCAGCACCCGGCCGCCGCCGGGCAGGGGGACGACGGCGGGGCGGCGCGCCCCGGCCGCGTTCCGCCCGGCGCCCGCCGTCCGCAGCCCGGCACCGGCCAGCGAGTCGAGCGTCTCCTGCAGGCCGCGCCGCCCGAAGTCGAGGACGTGGTTGTTGGCGAGCACGCACACGTCGGGGCGGGCGGCGGCGAGGCACGGCAGGTTGTCGGGGTTCATGCGGTAGAGGACCGCCTTGCCGTGCTCGCGGTCGTCGCTGCGCGTGACGCTGGTCTCCAGGTTCACGATGCGGGCGTGCGGTGCGGCGTCGTCGAGCACCGCCAGGGCGTCGCCCCACGGCCAGGCCGGGTCGACCGGCCGCGGGATCGGGCCGCTGACCGCCTCGGCGAGCTCGACGTAGGCGCGGGCGTCGCGGATGTACTCCTCCCACAGGGTGGGGTCCGAGGGGTGGGGGAGGATCTGGTCGACGCCGCGCCCGAGCATCACATCGCCGCAGAGGAACAGCGTCAGCGTGTCCCCGCGCATGCCTCCACGCTACCGCCGCGCCCCGTCGCCGCCCCTCTGCCGCGGGGCCGCGGGGGCCGCGGGGGCCGGGCGCCAGAGGGCCAAGGGGCCCTCCTACGCCTTCCGTGCGCGCACGCGGTAGCGCAGGTGCGTGACGCCCTTGCCCTCGGCGATGGACAGCGGCCCCTCCAGTTCGTACGGGGCGCCCTTGAGGTCCGTGAAGAACGGCGTTCCGCCGCCGAGCAGGACCGGGATCAGGTCCACTCCCACCTCGTCGAGCAGCCCCGCGTCGAGGCACTGCTGGGCGATGGTGCCGCCGTTGACCCCGACGTGCCGGCCGTCCCCGGCGAGTTCGCGGGCGAGTGCGACCGCGCGCTCCACCCCTTCGGTGACGAAGTGGAAGGGGGCGCCCTCGCGGGGCCAGCCGTCCGGCACCGCGTGCGTGACGACCACGACGGGCACGCCCATGGGGTGGTTGCCGCCCCAGCCGCCGGTCAGGTCGAACAGCTTCCGGCCGACGACGAGCGCCCCCGTCTCTCTGACGAGCCGCCGCCAGTGGGTGGCGCTCACCTCGGTCATGCGCAGGGTCATCCCGGGGTCCGCGGTCTCGACGGTGACCTCGCCGTTCCCGTACCAGGCGAACAGCTTGTCGAAGCCGGTCTCCTCGGGCCCGGAGATAAAGCCGTCGAGGGACATGCTGGCGCCGGTGTACACCTTGGTCGTCATCGGTCTGCGCGCTCCTTGTCTGCGTGGCGGGGATCGCCGTCACAGGAGAGACCGGTGCGCCGCGCGAAAATCATCGGTACGGGGACGGGGACATGACACCGAGATCCACTCTGCTCGACTACGACGGGGAGGCCGGGGAGTACGACGCCTCCCGGGGCGGTGAGCCGCGGGCGCGGGCGGCCGCCGAAGCGCTCGAGCGGCTGCTGCCCGAGGGGCCGGGCACGGTACTGGACGTCGCGTGCGGCACCGGCATCGTCACCCGCAGGCTGGCCCGCCCCGGCCGCATGGTGCTCGGCGTGGACCGCTCCCCCGGCATGCTGCGGCTCGCCGCCCGCCGGCACCCGGGCCGTGTCGCCCTCGGCGACGCCACCCGCCTGCCCGTGGGCACGGGCGCCGTCGACGCCGTCACGCTCGTCTGGCTGCTGCACCTGCTGCCCGACGCGACGCCCGTGCTCGCCGAGGCGCGGCGGGTGCTGCGGCCCGGCGGCGTCCTCATCACGACGGTGGACAAGGACGACGCGTACTTCACGGAGGACAGCGACATCGCCGAGGTGACGGCCCCGCTGCGGCGGGCGTACGCGCCACGCGTGCCGGACCACTCCGGCCGCGTCCTGGGCTGGGCCGCCCGGCACGGCCTGCGCCTCGTGGGCGAGACCACGTTCCCCGGTACGGGCCAGGGCCGCAGCCCCCGCACCTGGCGGGAGCGGATCACCGGGGGCCACATCCCGTGGAGCGCCGCGGCGGAGCCGGGCGACGCAGCCGAGGTGTGCCGCGGGCTGGCCTCGCTCCCGGAGCAGGAGACCCCGCGGCCGGACCCGCGCTACCGGCTCATCGCGCTCGCCCGGGAGCGGTGACGCGTGCGCCCGGCTCAGGACGGCGGAAGCGCCATCACCATGACCGCCTCGAACTCCTCGACCGACCGCACCCTCGCCCCCGTCTTGCTCGCCGCCTGGCCGCGCAGCACGGCGACGGGCCCCCGAGAGGACGCGAAGCTCTCCTGGTCGGCGTAGATGGCGCCCACCTGCGCCTCGCCCGCGGCGCGGTCGAGGAGCAGCGCCCCGCCCTGGAAGCCGGGCATCTCCTGGAGCTTGGGCAGCGCGCCGTTCTCGAAGGCGTCGACCAGCAGGTCCGCGCGCGACGGGTCGAACTGCATCCGGATCATCCGGAAGCGGGCCCCCTCACCGACCGACTCGGGGCGCGTCGCGACCGCGGCCTCCCAGGTGTCGACGGTCATGGTCGTCGCGAAGGGCGCCAGCATCTCGGTCCGCAGCTCGCCCATCCGTTCGGCGCTCGCCCGCAGGGCCTCCTCGTCGTCCCACCACGTACCGGTCAGCAGCTTCCCGACCTCCCGGTCCACGAACAGGCCCGCGCCGCGGAAGCCGGGCTCGCGCTCCAGCGGCTGCCTGCCTTCCGTGGTCATCCTCCGTACGGCCTCGTCGAGCTTGGCCGGATCTCCCGTCGCATACGTCGTACGAACGAACATGGCGCCCTTTCTCGGCTGGATCGGGGGGCCGGGTCAGAGGGATCGAGGCTCCCCCGTCCATGCGAAAGCCGGTGTGGGCGGGCGGCAAGGGGGCGCGGGCGTTCGGGTGAGCCGTGCCGCCGGCGGCAGCGCCGGGCGGTGCGTCGGCCGAAGAACCAGCCCGTCCGTGGCGGGTGCCGTTACCAGGTGTGCGCGACGTCGATGATCAGCTTGTCGTCCCACTGCGTCACGCGGAACGGCAGGCGCGCCCGGACGCCGAGGCCGATCTGCGTCTGCCCCTCGAAACTCACCGCGAACCGGGTGTCCCGGAAGGTCTGGTAGCCGGTGAGGTCCACGCCCGGGAGCGGTTGGCCGGCCCGGCCGCCGTAGGTCGGCTTCATCGTGTCCGGGTCGTAGCTGGGCGAGGACACGTAGATCTGCAGGATGGCGCCGCCCTTGACCGGTATGGGCTCGCCGGAGGCGTCCTGGTGGAGGGTGTCGACGTAGCCGACGTGATAGCGGAGCTTGCCGGTCACGCCGCCGGTGTCCACCACCATGCGATCGAAGCACGGGGACTGGCCGGTCCTGATCGACGTCAGGGGCCGGGCCGTCTCCGTCCCGGCCGACTTCGCGAGGCTTCCCCAGCCGGTCGGGCAGGTCGTCGTGGTGCTGGTCGCGGCACGCGCGCTCGCGCTCTCGCGGGCCTCGGCCGTCCCCGTCACGCCCGCCACCGTCGCGGCCGTGAGGAGGAACATCGCAGCGGTCTTCAACGCTCCCATGAGCTTTCCTCCCAGAATGTTCGATGTACACCATCCGACCAGGTGGCGAATCGTCCCGGCAAACCCGGTGACGTCAACCGGCCAGCCCACTGACCTGGAACAGCCGGATGGTACGGAGCGGGGAGCCCTCCGGAGGAGGAAGGACAGCTTCGTCCTGGTGCGGGTGAGGCTGTGGTTTCGAGGAAGTGTGAAAAGTCCTGCCAACGGATGGGTGCTCCTCTGGAGGAAGGCCCGCCCGTGACTGACCGAAAACGTGCTGCGGTACACGGCGTACAGGAACCGGCGTCCTCAGCCGCGTCGCGTCAGCGGGACGGTGACCAGCGTTCCCCGTCCATGAGGCTCCCGAGCCCGGTCCAGGCGAAGTTCATCAGCGTCGCCGCCGCCTCCTTCGCGCAGACGCCCGGTGTCTCGTTGGCCCACCCGGCGAGCGACTCGGCCGCGCCGACCAGCGCCTGGGCGAGGCCCGCCGCGTCCCGCTCGCCGAACGACGGTTCCTGGCGCGCCTCGCGCGCCGCCGCCCCGATCAGGCCCGTCACGAAGGCCGTGATGTCGTCGCGCAGCGCGGCCACCTCCCCCGCGAACGGCTCCCCGTGCGTACGCGCCTGCCGGTGCAGGATCGCCCAGCCGTCCGGGTTCTCGGCGGTGTGGGTGAAGAACGCCGTGAGCCCCGCCCACAGTTGGCGGTCCGCCGGCAGTCCGGGCCGTACGGCGGCGCGGACGGCCGCGGTCAGCGCGGCGGCCTCGCGGCGGATGCACGCCGTGAAGAGCTCCTCCTTGGAGTTCAGGTAGAGGTACACCAAGGGCTTGGACACTCCGGCCAGTTCGGCTATCTCGTCCATGGAGGCCGCCCGGTAGCCGCGCTGCCCGAAGGTCCGTACCGCCGCGTCCATCATCTGCCGTTCGCGCACGGCCCGCGGCATCCGCGTCGGCTTCGCACCTGTGCCTCTCACGGCCCCCACCTCCTGTTTTCCGGTGGCGCACAGCCTAAGTGCCCCTGGTCCAGAGATGGACCAGGGGCACTGTCGGCGGGCGGGATGGTGATGCGGGGGCCGCGCGGGGAGTGTTACGCGGCGACCGGCACGGCCACCTTCTGCTCGGCCTCGCGCACCTCGCGCTCCTCCACGGGCGAACCCGAGGCGGAGTTGTACGCGTCGAGGTCGAGGATCTTCTCGCGGGCGGCGACGATGACCGGGACGAGCGCCTGACCGGCGACGTTCGTGGCCGTACGCATCATGTCGAGGACCGGGTCGATGGCCATCAGCAGACCCACGCCCTCCAGCGGCAGGCCCAGCGTGGAGAGGGTCAGCGTCAGCATGACCGTCGCGCCGGTGAGGCCCGCGGTGGCGGCGGAGCCGACGACCGAGACGAACGCGATCAGCAGGTAGTCCTGGATGCCCAGCTGGACGTCGAAGATCTGCGCGATGAAGATCGCCGCGAGCGCCGGATAGATCGCGGCGCAGCCGTCCATCTTGGTCGTGGCGCCGAACGGCACGGCGAAGGAGGTGTACTCCTTCGGCACGCCCAGGCGCTCGGTGACCTTGACGGTGACCGGCATGGTGCCGACGGACGAGCGGGAGACGAAGGCCAGCTGGATGGCGGGCCAGGCGCCCTTGAAGAACTGGAGCGGGTTCACCTTGGCGACGGTCGCCAGCAGCAGCGGGTACACACCGAAGAGCACCAGCGCGCAGCCGATGTAGACGTCGGCGGTGAAGGTGGCGTACTTGCCGATCAGGTCCCAGCCGTACTCGGCGATGGCGTACCCGATGAGGCCGACGGTGCCGACCGGCGCGAGGCGGATGACCCACCACAGGGCCTTCTGGAGCAGCTCCAGGACGGACTCGCTGAGGGTGAGGATCGGCTGGGCCTTCTCACCGAGCTTGAGCGCGGCGATACCGGCGACGGCGGCCATGAAGACGATCTGCAGGACGTTCAGCTCCGTGAAGGGCGTGATGACGTCCGTCGGGATGATGCCGGTGAGGAAGTCCAGCCAGGAGCCGGCCTTCTCGGGCAGCTTGCCGTCCTTCGGGGTCAGGCCGGTGCCCGCGCCCGGGTTGGTGAGCAGGCCGATCACCAGGCCGATGGCCACGGCGATCAGCGACGTGATCATGAACCAGAGCAGGGTGCGGGTGGCCAGGCGCGCGGCGTTGTTGACCTTCCGCAGGTTGGTGATGGACACCAGGATCGCGAAGAAGACCAGCGGCGCGACGGCCAGCTTCAGCAGCTGGACGAAGATGTGGCCGACCTTGTCGAGGGTGGTGTGCAGCCACTGCACGTCGTAGCTGCGGGTGAGCCAGCCGAGGACGACGCCGAGGACCAGACCGGCGACGATCTGGACCCAGAAGGGGACCTTGGGTATGCGGGAGGCGCGCTGGGCGGGGGATTCGGTGCTCGCGGAGGCGGACACGGACACACTCCAGTGGGGCGTATCGGGGAATACGGGACAGGGGTGAGGGGTGCGACGCACGCGCGCTACGGGCGGCGCCGCTGCATGATGCCGGGGTCAGATTTCGCGGCAACAGACCGCGGACATACAGCAGCACAGGTCGACATGCAGGCGCGCCACGAGCGGGGGGCTCATGGCTTCACGGGGGCGCACAGCTGTCTTCACGCCGAACACGTTAACACTTGAACTTTGAGGTCCTCAAAGCACTTCTTTGGGGTGAGGGCCTCCCGGAAACGCCAACGCCCCCGTCCGAAGCGTGGCTTCGGCACGGGGGCGGGTACGGGCGCGTGCGGAGTATGAGCTACCTCACGGCGCGTGCGTCACTGGGCGGTGGCGTCCTCCTGGGACCGGCTGGACTCCAGCCGCGCCTTCATGGTGTCGACCTTCGGGGCGATCTGCTCGGACATCGCGTCCCGCTGCTTGCGCAGCAGCACGAAGCTGAGCGGCCCGGACATCACGATCGACAGCAGGAGCACCCACAGCAGGTTCGAGTCACCGAGCCCGCGCGGCAGCACACCGACGTACACCAGGCCCCACAGGGCGAGGAAGCAACCGACGAAGATGCCGAAGCGCATCAGGGTGTAGCGGATGGTGGCGCTCGTCCAGGCGGCAGCGGACACGGCGGGCCTTCCTTCTTCCTGCTCTGCTCTCTTCGCTTACGTGCGCATCAAGTGAAGCATGCGCCCTTTGGATCATTTCAGGGGGTGAGGGAAGCGGGCGCTCCGGCGGCGCGCTGCAACGGCAGGTACATGATGACGTCGTCGCGGTCGTCGCCCTCCGCGACCCGGATCGCGCCGGGCACGCGCCCCACCTCCTGGTACCCGCAGGCGGCGTAGAACCGGTCGGCGCCGGTGCCGCCGCGGCACGCCAGCCGTATCGCCTCGATGCCGTCGAAGCCGCGCACCGCCTCCTCGACCGCCGCCATCAGCGCGCGCCCGTACCCCTTGCCCTGGTGCTTGGGGTGCACCATCACCGTGTAGACCCACACCCAGTGCTGCATCAGCCGGTGCGTGTTGTACGAGACGAAGGCCGTGGCGGCGAGCGCGCCGTCCTCGTCGTACCCGGCCAGCAGCCGCATCCGGCCGGCCTCCAGCGCGGCGAGCTGGCTCACCCACTGGGGCAGGATGTCGTCGGTCGTCACGGGCGGTACGAAGCCGACGGCGCCGCCGGCGTTGGTGACGTCCGCCCACAGGGCGAGGACGCCGTCACGCAGGGCGGGCTCGATGCGCGGGTCGAGAACGAAGGTCAACGGCATGCCTTCGACGATAAACGCCTCAGCCGAGCGCCCGGGCGGCGATCCGCAGGTCGGACACCAGTCCCTCGTAGACCGCCTCCCGGTCGTCGGCGCGCAGCACCGCGGACGGGTGGATGGTGGCGAGCAGGCTCTCGCCCCGGTCCTCGTACGGCAGGAGCATGCCGCGCTGCTTGGTCACCCGGAAACCGGAGCCCAGCAGCGCCTTCCCGGCGGTCGCGCCGAGGACCACGATCACCTCGGGGTCGACGAGCCGCATCTCGGCGTCGAGCCACGGCTTGCAGGCGGTCATCTCGCGCAGGCCGGGCGACTTGTGGATGCGGCGCTTCCCGCGCTCGGGGACGGTCTCGAACTTGAAGTGCTTGACGGCGTTGGTGGTGTACGTGTCGTCGGGGTCGATGCCCGCCTCGTCCAGCGCCCGGTCCAGGAGCTTCCCGGCGGGGCCCACGAAGGGCGCGCCCTGCCGGTCCTCCTGGTCGCCGGGCTGCTCGCCGACGAGCATCACGCGCGCGTGCGGGTTCCCGGCGCCGAACACGGTCTGCGTGGCGTCGCGGTGCAGCGGGCAGCCGCGGCACCCGGCGGCCGCCGCGCGCACCTCGTCGAGGTCCGCGCCGGCGGGCACGAACGGCCGGGCGTCGTACGCGTCCTCGGGGGCCTTGGTGTGCGCCATGGCCCCCGGGTACCCGTGGGGCGGTGCGTCAGACGCGCATGGGCTGCGGCGACTCGCGGCGGTCCGGGTCCGGGCCCGGGTACTCGCGGATGATCTCGTACCGCGTGTTGCGCTCCACCGGGCGGAAGCCCGCGTCCCGGATCAGCTCCAGCAGGTCCTCACGGCTCAGCTTGTTCGGCGTGCCGTAGTTGTCCGCGTCGTGCGTGATCTTGTACTCGACGACCGAGCCGTCCATGTCGTCCGCGCCGTGCTGGAGCGCCAGCTGCGCCGTCTGCACGCCGTGCATGACCCAGAAGACCTTGACGTGCGGGACGTTGTCGAAGAGCAGCCGCGAGACCGCGAAGGTCTTCAGCGCCTCGGCGCCCGTCGCCATGGTGGTCCGCGCCTGGAGGCGGTTGCGGATCTTGCCGTCCTTCATGTCCACGAAGTCGTGCTGGTAGCGCAGCGGAATGAAGACCTGGAAGCCGCCGGTCTCGTCCTGGAGCTCCCGCAGCCGCAGCACGTGGTCCACGCGGTGGCGCGGCTCCTCGATGTGGCCGTACAGCATCGTGCACGGGGTCTTGAGCCCCTTCTCGTGCGCGAGGCGGTGGATGCGGGACCAGTCCTCCCAGTGGGTGCGGTGGTCCACGATGTGCTGACGGACCTCCCAGTCGAAGATCTCCGCGCCGCCGCCGGTCAGGGACTCCAGTCCGGCGTCGATCAGCTCGTCGAGGATCTCGGAGGCGGACAGCCCGGAGATGGTCTCGAAGTGGTGGATCTCGGTCGCCGTGAAGGCCTTGAGGGAGACGTTCGGCAGGGCCTTCTTCAGCTCGCTGAGCGACCGCGGGTAGTAGCGCCACGGCAGGTTGGGGTGGAGCCCGTTGACGATGTGCAGCTCCGTGAGGTTGTCGTTCTCCATCGCCTTGGCGAGGCGGACGGCCTCCTCGATGCGCATGGTGTACGCGTCCTTCTCGCCCGGCTTGCGCTGGAACGAGCAGTACGCGCACGACGCCGTGCACACGTTCGTCATGTTGAGGTGCCGGTTGACGTTGAAGTGGACCACGTCACCGTTCTTGCGCGTGCGCACCTCGTGGGCGAGGCCGCCGAGCCAGGCCAGATCGTCCGACTCGTAGAGGGCGATGCCGTCCTCGCGGGTCAACCGCTCCCCGGACCGGACCTTCTCCTCCAGCTCGCGCTTGAGCCCCGCGTCCATGCGGATGCCTCCCATACGTGTGTCAATCGGGCTCCACCACCGTACTCCCCCGTACTTTTCAGCCGGGGGGACCCCCACCGGGGCTCCGCGTCACTCCCCCTCCGGCAGGTCGCCGACCCGGTTCTCCCACTTCGTCGACAGCACGATCGTCGTCCGCGTACGGGAGACGCCCTTCGTGCCGGACAGGCGCCGGATGGTCTTCTCCAGGCCGTCGACGTCCGTCGCCCGCACCTTGAGCATGTACGAGTCGTCGCCCGCGATGAACCAGCAGTCCTCGATCTCGGCCAGGTCCTTCAGCCGGCGGGCCACGTCCTCGTGGTCGGCGGCGTCGGAGAGCGAGATGCCGATCAGCGCCGTGACGCCGAGGCCGAGCGAGGCGGAGTCGACGGTGGCGCGGTAGCCGGTGATGACGCCCGCCGCCTCCAGGCGGTTGATGCGGTCGGTGACGGAGGGCCCGGAGAGCCCGACGAGCCGGCCGAGCTCGGCGTACGAGGCCCTGCCGTTCTCCCGCAGGGCCTGGATGAGCTGCCTATCCACGGCGTCCATATGCCTGAAGCCTTCCATTGGTCAGCGAAACCGCGCGTTTGAGTGTCAATCTAAGGCATGCGGGGTCGGCGCCCCGTACGGATCTTCCCCTGGCTCTCGAGAGCCCTAATCACCATCACGCGAGCCACCACCGAGCTCGCCCTTCCAGCGGCGGTACAGCGCGTGCGGTACCCCCGCCGCGTCCAGCACCCGCCCCGCGACGAAGTCCACCAGGTCCTGGATGTGCGTCGCCCCCGCGTAGAACGCCGGGGAGGCCGGCAGCACGACCGCGCCCGCCTCGTCCAGCGCCACCAGGTGCTTCAGCGTCTGGCCGTTCAGCGGGGTCTCGCGCACCGCGACCACGAGCCGGCGCCGCTCCTTCAGGGTCACGCTCGCCGCCCGCTGCAGCAGGTCCTTCGACAGGCCCAGCGCCACCCCGGCCACGCAGGCGGTCGACGCGGGCACGATCAGCATCCCCTTGACGGGGTACGAACCCGACGACGGCCCCGCGGCCAGGTCACCGGCCGCCCAGTGGCGTACGTCCGCCACGTCGACGTCCCGGAACGCGCCCGGCTTCCCGTCCGCGCCCCGCGCCAGCCACTGGGCCAGGTCCTCGCGCCAGTGCGCGTCGCGGAACGCGATCCCCGTCTCGTCCAGCAGCGTCAGCCGGGACGCCCGGGACACCACCAGGTCCACGCTCTCCCCCGCCGCCAGCAGCCCACGCAGCACGGCGGCGGCGTACGGGGTCCCCGAGGCCCCGGACACCCCGACGACCCAGGGAACGCGCTTGCCGACAGTCATGCGCCTGAGCCTATCCGGCCCGGCGGGTGGGGAACCGGGTAAGGTCCCCGGACGTTTGCCGAGGTGGAAGCGTGCGAGACCGCAGGGGGCCGCCATGGCGGGTACGACGAGTGGGACGGGAAGCCGGACCGGCCGCGACGGCACCGGCTGGAGCCGCGCCGGCCGGGCCGGGGCGGCCGCGAAGCTGATGGTCGCCTGGGTGGCGCTGCTGTGGATCCTCGAAGCCGTGGACATGGCGACCGGTCACGCCCTCGACGCCTACGGCATCACGCCCCGCGAGGCCGCCGAGCTGCGCGACCTCGTCCCCGCGGCGTTCCTCCACTTCGGCTTCGCCCACGTCGCGGCGAACACCGTGCCGCTGCTGGTCTTCGGCTTCCTCGCCGCGCTCGGCGGCATCCGCCGCTTCCTGGCCGTCGCCGCGCTCATCGTGGTCGTCGACGGGCTCGGCGTGTGGCTCGTCTCCCCGTCGTACAGCGTCACGGCGGGCGCCTCCGGCCTGATCTTCGGCCTCTTCGGCTACCTGCTGGTGCGCGGCTTCGTGGACCGCAAGCCGCTGGACATCGGCGTCGGGCTGGTCATAGGCGCGATCTGGGGCAGCTCGATCCTGCTGGGCATATCCCCCACCCAGTCCGGCGTCAGCTGGCAGGGCCACCTCTTCGGCCTCCTGGCGGGCGTGGCGGCGGCCTTCGTCTTCCGCCGCCGCCCGCGCCGGACGGCGGCGCTCACCCCCTGAGCCCGCGCACCACCAGGTCCACCACCGCGCACACGAACAGCGCGATCCCGATGAAGCCGTTCGTCGTGAAGAACGCCCGGTTCAGCCGCGACAGGTCGTGCGGGCGCACGATCGTGTGCTCGTACACGAAGGCGACGGCCACCACGACCAGGCCCAGCCAGAAGAAGAGGCCCGCGTCGGTGGCCAGGGCGTACCAGACGAGCAGGGCCGTCGTCACGGCGTGGCAGGCGCGGGCGCCGTGGAGGGCCGCCGGGACGCCGAACCGGGCCGGCACCGACATGACGCCGTGGGCGCGGTCGGCCTGGACGTCCTGGCAGGCGAAGATCAGGTCGAAGCCGCCGATCCAGACGCCGACGGCGAGGCCGAGGATCACCGCGTCCCACGACCACGCCCCGGTGACCGCGAGCCACGCGCCGACCGGGCCGATGGCCTGGGCCAGGCCCAGGATGGCGTGCGGGAAGTTCGTGAAGCGCTTGCCGTACGGATAGACGACCATCGGCACGACGGCGAGGGGCGCCAGCGCCAGGCACAGCGGGTTGAGCAGCGCCGCCGCGCCCAGAAAGACCACCAGGGCCACCAGCGCGCCGGTCCAGGCGGAGCGGACGGACACCGCGCCGGTGACCAGCTCGCGGCCCGCCGTGCGCGGATTGCGGGCGTCGATCTCGCGGTCGATGATCCGGTTGCAGGCCATGGCGAAGGTGCGCAGGCCCACCATCGCGACCGTGACGAGCAGCAGCTCGACCCAGTGGACGCTCCGGTCGTCCTCGTACATCGCGGTGAGGGAGGCGATGTACGCGAAGGGCAGCGCGAAGACCGAGTGCTCGATCATCACCAGCCGCAGGAAGGCCTTGATGCCGCCGGCCGGCTTCGGCGCGGTGGTCGTCATCACGCGAGGCTCCCGAGGAACGCGTCGAGGTCGGCCAGCAGCGCGGCCACGGGCAGCGGCCCGGTCTCCACGGTCAGCGTGGTCTCGGGGTCGTCGGGCGGTGTGACATGCGCCGTGAAGGCGTAGGCATCCGCGCCGGCCGGACGGGCGTCCAGACGCAGTACGGCGCCGCCGTCGACGCTGAACGGCCCGGATGCGGCGGCAAGCTCGGCGCGCAGCCGCTCCGCGAAGTCGGCGGGCTCGGCGTCGCGTACGCCGGGCAGCTCGAAGCCGTCGCCCTCGCCGCCGCTCTCCACGAGGACGGCCCAGAGGTCGCCGGCGCCCGCGAACTCCTCGGGCGCGACGCCCGCCTCGGCGGCGGCCCGCTGGACCCCGGCGTTCGCCGGGTCGAGCTCCGGGCGCACCAGCGCGACGTAGTCGGTGTCGGTGCCGATGAAGAGGGCGGGGCCGCCCATCGCGATCGGGCTCACAGCCCGTACTCCTTCCAGCGGCGGTCCACCAGCGCCGCCGTCGCCGGGTCGGACTCCACCATGTCCGGCCAGCCGCCGTCGCGCGTGTAGCCCTCCTCGGGCCACTTCTTCGTGGCGTCGATGCCCGCCTTGCCGCCCCAGAACTGCTGGTACGAGGCATGGTCAAGGTGGTCGACCGGACCCTCGACGACCGTGAGGTCGCGGGCGTAGTCGGTGTTGCCGAGCGCCCGCCACGACACCTCGTGCATGTTGCGGACGTCGCAGTCGGCGTCGACGATCACGATGAGCTTGGTCAGCGACATCATGTGCGCGCCCCAGATGGCGTGCATGACCTTCTGCGCGTGCTTGGGGTACTTCTTCTCGATCGAGACGATGGCGCAGTTGTGGAAGCCGCCCGACTCCGGCAGGTGGTAGTCCACGATGTCCGGCACGATGATCTTGAGCAGGGGCAGGAAGAAGCGCTCCGTCGCCCGCCCCAGCGGCCCGTCCTCCGTCGGCGGCCGGCCCACCACGATGGACTGCAGCAGCGGCCGCTTCCGCATCGTCACGCAGTCGATCTTCAGGGCCGGGAACGGCTCCTGCGGGGTGTAGAAGCCGGTGTGGTCGCCGAACGGCCCCTCGGGGAGCATCTCGCCCGGCTCCAGCCAGCCCTCCAGGACCACCTCCGCCTGTGCCGGGACCTGCAGCGGCACCGTCTTGCAGTCCACCATCTCGATCCGCTTGCCCTGGAGGAAGCCCGCGAACAGGTACTCGTCGATGTCCTCCGGCAGCGGCGCCGTCGAGGCGTACGTCACCGCCGGGGGCGCCCCGAACGCGATCGCGACCGGCAGCCGCTCCCCGCGCCGCGCGGCGACCTGGTAGTGGTTGCGGCTGTCCTTGTGGATCTGCCAGTGCATGCCGATGGTGCGCTTGTCGTGGCGCTGGAGCCGGTACAGGCCGAGGTTGCGGATGCCGTTCTCGGGGTGCTTGGTGTGCGTGAGCCCCAGGTTGAAGAAGGACCCGCCGTCCTTGGGCCAGGTGAAGAGCGCCGGGAGCATGTCCAGGTCCACGTCGTCCCCGCGCAGCACGACCTCCTGCACGGGCGCGTCCTTGACCTTCTTCGGCGGCACGTGCGCCATCGCGCCGAGCTTGCCGAACGCCTCCCGCACACCCACGAAGCCGTGCGGCAGCTCGGGCCGCAGCAGGCCGCCGATCTTCGCGCTGATCTCGTCGTACGACGTCAGGCCCAGCGCCTTCAGCAGCCGGCGGTCGGTCCCGAAGACGTTCATCGCGAGCGGCATCGCGGAGCCGCGCACGTTCTCGAAGAGCAGCGCCGGGCCACCGGACTTCTGGACCCGGTCCACGATCTCCCCGACCTCCAGGTGGGGGTCGACTTCGGCCTTGATGCGCTTGAGGTCGCCTTCGCGCTCCAGAGCCCTGAGCAGCGAGCGGAGATCGTCGTAAGCCATGGGGTCAAGTATCGGTCACCGGCTACTCTGGGCCTGTCACCGGGGCTGTCGAAACCGGCCCTCCGATGCTTCCAGGGAGCTGTCCCCCATGCTCAGGGCACTGCTGTACATCCTGCCGCTGGCGTTGACGATCTACGCGTTCATCGACTGCCTGAACACGCCGGAGGACGAGGCGAAGCACCTCCCCAAGGTGGCCTGGATCTTCATCATCCTGCTCTTCTGGATCGTCGGCCCCATCGTCTGGTTCGCCGCCGGAAAGATGCGCCACGCCCCGGCCGGCGGACGCACCCCCTCCGAGTGGCACCGGAACCACCGCACCCAGTGGGTCGCCCCCGACGACAACCCCGAGTTCCTGAAGTCCCTGCGCGACGAGAACAAAAAGGACGAAGCCCTCCTGAAGGACTGGGAGGCCGACCTGCGCCGCCGCGAGGAGGAGCTCAAGAAGGGCGAGCAGGACGAGGGCGACGACCCGAAGAAGTCCTGAAGGCCGTCACCGAAGTCCCCTGCGTGCGTTACCCGGCCCGGCATCGCCGGGTGCAGCTGATCCAAGGCCTGTCTTTCGGATCAGGCCCTAGGTCGCGCCGAAGTCGCGGGCCTCGTACCGGCTGCGCAGGTCCTGCCAGCGCTCGCGCGACCAGGAGGGCCAGTCGGCCGGCTTGCCGTCCAGCGCGTCGACGAGGTACTCGAAGCGGTCGTGCCAGCCGGCCAGGCGGTCGAGACGCCGGTCGTCCGTGCCCCGGAACTCGTTCAGGAACCGCAGCACGGTCGTGTCGGGCGCGCCGCCCCGCTCCAGGTGCAGGCGGACGCGGCCGTACACGTCGAGCGTGTACTCCACGATGCGCTCGACGTCCCACGCGGTGACCGTGCCGGTGGCGACGGTGTCGCTGGTGGGCCAGCGCAGGATGGCCGTGCCGCCGAGGTGCGGCTCCAGCGCTTTGGGCTCGGCCAGCCATCCGCGCAGGCCGCCGGGGGTGGAGATGGCCGGCCAGACGCGCTCCACGGGGTGCGGCAGCGGAACCGTGAACCGCACGGTGTGGGTGTCGCCGTGAGTCTCACTCGTACCGGGAGGTATGGGATCAGCCATACCTCCAGCCTCGCGCGGGCGCCGGGCCCGCGCTACCTCACACGCCTGCGTAGGAGTGCTTGCTGCTCACGAAGATGTTGACGCCGTAGTAGTTGAAGAGGAAGCACGCGAAGGCGATCAGCGCGATGTACGCGGCCTTGCGGCCCTTCCAGCCGGCCGTCGCGCGGGCGTGCAGGTACGCGGCGTACCCGACCCACGTGATGAAGGACCAGACCTCCTTGGCGTCCCAGCCCCAGTAGCGGCCCCACGCGTCGCCGGCCCAGATCGCGCCCGCGATGATCGTGAAGGTCCACAGCGGGAAGATCGCCGCGTTGACGCGGTACGCGAACTTGTCCAGGCTCGCGGCCGCCGGCAGCCGCTCCAGCACCGAGCGGGCGAAGGCGCTCGGCGTGCCGCCGGCCGCCAGCTTGGCCTCGTAGCCGTCACGGAAGAGGTAGAGCAGCGTGGCGACCGCGCCGAGGTACAGGACGGCGCCGCAGAAGATGGCGGTGGAGACGTGGATCCACAGCCAGTACGAGTGCAGGGCCGGGACCAGCTGGTCGCTCTCGGTGTAGAGCCAGGTGGTGGCGATGCCGAGGTCGATCAGCACGGTGGTGACCAGCGGCAGGCCCATCCAGCGGACGTTCTTCTTCGCGAGGAGGAAGCCGAGGTACGCGCCGACCGCCACCGTCGAGAAGGTGGTGGAGAACTCGTACATGTTGCCCCAGGGCGCCCGCTCCACGGACAGCGCACGGGTGACGACCCCGGCGGCCTCGATGAGGAAGGCGAGCGTGGTGAGGGAGACGGCGATCCGCCCGTAGAGGTCGCCCTTCTCGTCGCCACCGGCCGCGCCCGGGCCGTCGGGTACCTCACGGGCGCCGGCGGCGGCGCGGGTGACGACCTGCGGCTTGTCCAGGACGGCGGTGCCGCCGCCCTGCCGCGTGACCTGGACCCGCACCGGCGCGCCCGCCGAGGACTCCGTCAGGGCCGCCGCCGTACGGCCGACCTTGCTGCGGCTGCCGAGGACCCACTCGGCGATGTGCGCGAGGAAGGCCAGGGTGTAGACGGCCATGGAGGAGTAGATGAGCAGATTGCTCAGCTCCGCCAGGCTCTCGTTGGTCGCGGCGGCGAGATTCACTTCTCAGCCCTTTCGTCGGCGTGGTCGGCCTCGGCCTCGGGTGCGGGCGCAGGGGTGGGCGCGGGCGCGGTCGGTGCCTGGGAGTGGAGGGTGGCGGCCAGGTCGGCCAGTTCCTCGGGAAGCTTCGCGGACTCGCTGCGGCCGAGCCCCGCCAGCTCGACGACGGTCACGCCGTCGTCACCGCGGACCGCCCGGACCCACACACGGCGGCGCTGGATGAAGAGGGAGCCGACCAGTCCGGCGATGGCGGCGATGGCTCCGGCGAGGGCGAGACCGTTGCCGGGCTGCTGGGAGATCTGGAAGCTGGCCCACTCCTTGATCCCCTTCTCGAAGGTGACCGAGCCGGCCCCGCCCGGCAGCTCCATGCGCTCGCCGGGCCGCAGGGTCTTCTTGTAGATCTCGCCGTTCGCGTCCTTGAACGGGGTCATCTTGCCGGTGTCCAGCTGGTACACGTTCTGCGGCAGGCCGCTGTCGACGCGCAGGTCGCCGTGGTAGGCGCTGATGTTGAGCGCCGGGAAGACCAGGCCGGGGAACTGGCTGAACATCTGGCCGCTGCCCTTGCCCGCGTACGTCGGGACGAAGAAGAGCGGGAAGCCGAGCTGGACCTTCTTGCCGTTCGCGTCCTTGTAGCCGTCCATCACCTTGAGGACGCCGGTGGAGGTGACGTTGTTGTCGATGGGGAGCAGCGGAACGGCGCCCTGGTAGACGACCTCGCCCTTGCCGTCGCGGACCGTGACGACCGGCGCGTACCCGTGCGAGATCAGATAGACCTTCGAGCCGTCGACCTCCAGCGGCTCGTTGACCCGGATGACGCCCTTCCTCTTCTCCTCGCCCGCCCTGCCGTACGTGACGTCGGCCTCGAAGGTGCGGGGGGTGCCGCGCTGCGGGCCGCTCGTCTCGTACGTGCCGGTGAACCGGTCCAGCTTGAAGCTGAACCGCGCCAGTTCGTCGGTGTCGAAGAGCGAGCCCGACTTGAAGTCGTCGTACTGCGGGAGGATGTTCGAGAAGCCGTCGCCCTCGACGATGAGCTTGCCGCCCTCGGACTTGAAGAGCTGTCCGGCGGCGAAGGCCACCAGCATGACGATGAGCGCCACGTGGAAGAGGAGGTTGCCGGCCTCGCGGAGGTAGCCCTTCTCGGCGGCGACCGCGTCCCCGGCGGTGTGGGCGCGGAAGCGCCGCCTCTTCAGCAGCGCGAGCGCCGCCTCGCGTACGTCCTCGGGCGCGGCCTCGGTGCGCCAGGTGGCGTACGCGGGCATGCGGGTGAGGCGGCGGGGGGCGGCCGGCGGGCGGCTGCGCAGCTGGCCGACGAACTGCCAGCTGCGGGGGACGATGCAGCCGATGAGCGAGACGAACAGCAGGATGTAGATCGCCGAGAACCACACCGAGCTGTAGACGTCGAAGAGCTGGAGCCGGTCGTAGATCGGCGCGAGCGTCTCGTGGGCTTCCTTGAAGGTGCGGACCTTCAGCTCGTCGGCGCTGTTCTGCGGGATGAGCGAGCCCGGGATGGCGCCGAGCGACAGCAGGAAGAGCAGGATCAGCGCGACCCGCATGGAGGTCAGCTGGCGCCAGAACCAGCGGACCCAGCCGAACACGCCGAGGGTGGGGCCGCCGGTGAGCCCGTCGGCCGGCCCGCCGGACTCCGCGGAGTCCTCGGCGGGCGCCGTCGACAGGTGCGCCCCGGCCGCGGCGTCCGCGTCGGCCTCCGCCGCCGCCCCGGCCGTCCGTGCCGACTCGGCCGCGTCCGTCGTCTCTGCTGCCTTGCTCATGGAACTAGATCCCCACCTGGAAACCGCTGGACCAGACCTGCATGTGCTGCACGAGGATGTCCCACGCGCCTGTGAGGAGCAGCAGGCCGGTCAGGATCATCATCCCGCCGCCGATGCGCATCACCCACGCATAGTGCCGCTTCACCCAGGCGAACGCGCCGAGCGCCTTGCGGAACGCGACCGCGGCGAGCACGAACGGCACACCGAGACCGAGGCAGTACGCGAACGTCAGCAGCGCCCCGCGCCCCGCGCTGGCCTGGTCGGCGGCGAGGGCGGTGACGGACGCGAGCGTCGGGCCGATGCACGGCGTCCAGCCGATGCCGAACAGCGCGCCGAGCACCGGCGCCCCGACGAGACCGGTCACCGGCCGCTTGTGGAAGCGGAACTCGCGCTGCGTGAACCACGGCAGGAGCCCCATGAAGAAGACGCCCATGAGGATCATCAGCACGCCGAGGATGACGGTCAGCGTCTGGCGGTGCTGCTGCAGGGTCCAGCCGAAGTAGCCGAAGAGGGCGCCGCCGGAGACGAAGACGGCGGTGAAGCCGAGGACGAAGAGGGCGGCGCCGGCGGCCATCCGGCCCCGGCGGGCCTCGGCGAGGTCGGTGCCGGTGACGCCGGTCACGTACGAGAGGTAGCCGGGTACGAGCGGCAGGACGCAGGGCGAGAAGAAGGAGACCAGCCCGCCGAGCACCGCGATGGGCAGGGCGAGCAGGAGGGCCCCGCTGAATACCGTCTCGTTCATGGGTTACTTCTCCGCGAGGACCGGGTCGATCATCGAGCGGAGCTGTTCCTCGCTCACGGCCTTGAGCACGCGTGCGGCGATCTTGCCCTCGCGGTCGAGCACGACGGTGGAGGGGATGGCCTGGGGCGGAAGCGTGCCCTTGGGGAAGCCGTTGAGGATGATCTCGCCGGCCGGGTCGTGCAGGCTCGGGTACGTGATGCCGTTGTCCTGCTCGAACTTGACGGCCGGCTGCGGGCTGATGTCACGCGTGTTGAGCCCGACGAATTCCACGCCCCGCGCCTTGAGGTCTTCGGAGACCTTGTTGAGGTGCGGGGCCTCGGTGCGGCAGGGCCCGCACCAGGAGCCCCAGACGTTGAGGACGACGACCTTGCCCTTGAGGTCGGCGACGTCGAGCGGCGCACCCTGCAGGGTCTTGCCGGCCATCGTGCCCACGGCCTTGCGCTCACTCTTGGGGACCGTCAGGATGCCGCCGTTTCCGGCGACGAAGTTGGTGTCGCCGCCGCCGCCGGAGACGCCCTTGGTGCCACTGGTGCACGCGGTCAGCGCGAGCGCGGCCGCCAGGGTGCCGGCGGCGAGCGTGATGCTTCGAGGAGCGCGGCTAAAGGTCATGTGAAAAGTTTCGCATGGGCCTTCCGGGGATCTTCCGCGCCCCCCTCCGTACTCCCTCCGCAGTTCTCCGGTGACCGTAAAGCCCGATGTCAGGGCGGTCTAAGCGGCCTTGAGGAAGGTGTTCCAGCCACCCGTCGGCGATTGCCCGACCTCCAGCGTGCGGAGCTTGTCGAGGATCTTCGGGTCCTGGACGTCGAGCCAGTCGGTGAACTGCTTGAAGGAGACCAGCCTGACGTCCTTCTTTCCGGCCATGCCCTTGAGCGCTTCTTCGACGGCGTCCATGTAGATGCCGCCGTTCCACTGCTCGAAGTGGTTGCCGATGAAGAAGGGCGCGCGATTCGATTCGTAGGCGCGCCGGAATCCGGCGAGGTACGCCTCCGTGGCCTGCTTCTTCCAGTCGGGATAGCGGGCCGGGTTGCCCTTGGTCGTGTTCTGCGACTGGTTGGCGAGCATGTTGTAGTCCATGGACAGGACCTCGAAGGCGCGGCCGGGGAACGGCACCTGCTGCAGCGGCAGGTCCCAGATGCCCTGGCGCTTGACGGGCCACTTCTGGCGGCCGCCGGGCGAGCTGGCGTCGTAGCGCCAGCCGAGCTTCTTCGCCGTGGGCAGCAGGTTGTCCTGGCCGAGGAGGCAGGGGGTGCGGGCGCCGACGAGTTCCTTGCGGTAGTCGAAGGGCAGCGGATCGAGGGTCGTCCAGCCGCTGTTCGTCTTCCATTCGGTGACGAATTTCACGGCCTGGTCGATCTCGCTCTGCCACTGCGCCGGGGTCCATTTGCCGACCGAACCGGAGCCCGCACAGAAATGCCCGTTGAAGTGGGTGCCTATCTCGTGTCCGTCGAGCCAGGCCTGGCGGACGTATTTCAGCGTCTCCTTGATGTGGTCATCGGTGAGGTAACCGATGTCGGAGGCGCCGACGGGGTTGTTCGGCGGGCGGTAGAGGGTCTTCTTCGATTCCGGGAGGAGATAGAGCCCGGAGAGGAAGAAGGTCATGGCCGCGCCGTGGTCCTTGGCCAGTTCGAGGAAGCGGGGGAAGAGGCCGTTGCCGACCTCTCCGGCGCCGTCCCAGGAGAAGACCACGAACTGGGGCGGGGTCTGACCGGGCTCCAGGGGGACGGGCTTGTCGGGCTGGTTCGGCTGCTTACCGGTGTCGGAGGTGGAGCCGTCGCCTATCAGCCGTCCCTTCGGCGCGCCGCCGGCGTCGGGCTTACCGGTGTTCGCGCCGGCGCCGCCGGGCTGTGCGCCGCCTTTGCCCGTACCGTCGTTACCGCCACCGGGGCCGCAGCCCGCGATTCCGATCGCGGCCGCGGCCCCAACTCCGGCTCCCAGCAAACCCCTTCGGCTGATCCCGCGCATCTCGTCCCCATCCGCATTCGCGCCTGCTTTTCGACCGGAAAGTCACGACCGGTCCGACAAGGGGAGAGATGCGGTGGGGAGCGCCCGGGTTCCCGAATTAATCACATAATCTGCTCTGTGACAGGGAAGTTACGCGCCGAAGGCCTTGGACGCGCCCTTGTCCTTGCCCTTCACCGGCTTCGCACCGGCCAGCAGGTGCGCCGGGACGAGATCGCGGGCCGGCTCGCTGTAGCCCACCGAGACGATCTTGTCGCCCTGGTACGTGAAGGTGGTCAGGGACGCGAGCGTGCACTGCCGCCGCCGCGGGTCGTGCCACAGCCGGCGCCGCTCGACGAAGCTGCGCACGATCCAGATCGGCAGCTGGTGGCTGACGCACACCGCCTCGTGCCCGCGGGCCGCGTCACGTGCCGCGTTCAGCGCGCCCATCATCCGTACGACCTGGTCGATGTACGGCTCGCCCCAGGACGGCCGGAACGGGTTGGTCAGGTGCCTCCAGTTGGCCGGCCTGCGCAGCGCGCCGTCGCCCACACCGAAGGTCTTGCCCTCGAAGACGTTCCCCGCCTCGATGAGCCGCTCGTCGGTGGCCAGCTCCAGGCCGTGCGAGGCGGCGATGGGCTGGGCCGTCTCCTGGGCGCGCTCCAGCGGCGAGGCCACGACATGGGTGATGTCGCGCTCCGCCAGGTGCTCGGCGACCCGGTCGGCCATCTTCCGGCCGAGCTCGGAGAGGTGGTAGCCGGCGCGGCGCCCGTACAGGATGCCGTCAGGGTTGTGCACCTCGCCGTGGCGCATCAGGTGGACGACGGTGATGTCGCCGCCGCCCGCGCCTCCGCCCTGCCGCGTGGTCATGCCGTCGCCTCCGCGGCGGCGCGGGCCGCGGCCGGCAGCGCGGCGGCGATCCGCTCGACGGCGCGCTCGTCGTGCGCCGTGGAGACGAACCACGACTCGAAGGCGGACGGCGGCAGGTAGACGCCCTGCGCCAGCATCGAGTGGAAGAACGCGGTGAAGCGGAACGCCTCCTGCTTCTTCGCGTCGTCGTAGTTCACGACCTCGGCGTCGGTGAAGAAGACGGAGAACATGTTGCTCGCGGTCTGCAGCCGGTGGGCCACGCCCTCCTTGCTCAGCGCGTCCGTCACCAGCGCCTGGATCTCGCGCGAGACCGCGTTGACCTTCTCGTACGCCGCGTCGTCGAGCAGCCGCAGCTGCGCGAGCCCGGCGGCCGTGGCGATCGGGTTCCCGGAGAGGGTGCCGGCCTGGTAGACGGGCCCGGCGGGCGCCAGGTGCGCCATCACGTCGGCGCGGCCGCCGAACGCCGCGGCCGGGAAGCCGCCGCCCATGACCTTGCCGAACGTCATCAGGTCGGGGACCACGCCGTCGACGCCGTACCAGCCGGCCTTCGAGGTGCGGAAACCGGTCATGACCTCGTCGGAGATGTACAGCGCGCCGTTGGCCGCGCACAGCTCCTTCAGCCCGGCGTTGAAGCCGTCGCGGGGCGGGACGACACCCATGTTGCCCGGCGACGCCTCGGTGATCACACAGGCGATCTCGCCGGGGTGCGCGGCGAAGGCCTGGCGTACGGCGTCGAGGTCGTTGTACGGCAGGACGATGGTGTCGCCGGCCTGCGCACCGGTGACGCCGGGCGTGTCGGGCAGCCCGAAGGTCGCGACGCCGGAGCCGGCCGCGGCCAGCAGCGCGTCCACGTGCCCGTGGTAGCACCCGGCGAACTTGACGACCTTGGCGCGGCCGGTGAAGCCGCGGGCGAGCCGGATCGCGGACATCGTGGCCTCGGTGCCCGACGACACGAGCCGCACCTGCTCGACCGGCTCGACCCGGGCCACGATCTCCTCGGCGAGCGCGACCTCGCCCTCACCCGGCGTACCGAAGGAGGTTCCGCGCGCGACGGCCTCCTGCACGGCGGCGATCACCTCGGGGTGCGCGTGACCGAGGATCATCGGCCCCCACGAGCAGACGAGGTCGACGTACTCGCGCCCGTCCGCGTCAGTGAGGTACGGACCCGTACCGGACACCATGAACCGGGGCGTTCCGCCCACCGCGCGGAAGGCGCGCACGGGAGAGTTCACGCCGCCGGGCGTCACGAGGGACGCGCGGTCGAAAAGCGTCTGTGAGACTGGGGCTTCGTATGAATACGGCACTTTGGTCCTGACCTGCGAGAACGAGTGGAGGGGCGGCAATGCGCGGGCATGGCCGCCGGACGGCGACGATCTGTTGACAATCTGTTGATGATCTTGTTGCGGATCTTGCCGATGACCTTGTTTTACGACCGGGCGGCAGGGCTCCGCGTCTGCGAAACTGGGGCGTCATTGGGAAAGCTCACGGAAACCATGGTGTCAGAGGCCCGGACGTTCTTGCGGACAGGTGTTTCACCGCACGCGCGTGGGGGAGGTCACTGTCACGATGATCGGGTTGCGCGGTTGGGGCCGTGTTACCTAAAAGCAGTCGGGTGGAGATATGCATCGCGGTGGCGGACTGGGTGAAGGGACCGACGACCTGGGTCCTGAGCCCGCCCGGCGGGGGAAGCACCGGCGAGAACGGGACAATCCCCCGGGGAACCAGCCCTCCCGGTCCTCCGGGAACCAGCCTTCCCGGTCTTCCGGGGAACAGACCTCCGGGAACCCCCTGGGGCACGAGCACATGGGGAGCGTTCCTCTGGGAGGCGGGAGTGGCCGGGGCATGGGGGTGACGTACAAGTACTTCGGCGCGCCCAACGGCGCCACCGCCGCGCGCGTCCCGATCTCGATGCGGCCCGAGGAGCTCGGCGGCGACGAGCTCGGCATGGGCGGCATGTTCACCAAGATCAAGCCCGAGACGATAGCCGCGATGGTCCTCACCGGCATCCAGGGCATGCCGCTGCACAAGGTCCCGCCCCTGGAGCTCGTGGTCCTGCACCCGGACTACGCCGTGGTGAAGCTTCCGACGACGGTGGTCGACCCCCTGCGCGGCATCGGCGAGGAGACCGTGGGCGCGGCGGCCTTCATATGGTCGACGGTCCCCGACCGCGGCGGACCGCGGGACGCGTTCGACGTGTACCAGCTGCTCCACGAATGGCAGGACTTCTCGGTACGCCTCCACGAGGCGGGGCACCAGCCGTACTGCCTGGTGTGGCCGTAGGCGGGGCCCGGGGCTCGGCCCGATGAGCGCGCAGACCGTACGCGTCCGCCTCGAGCCGTGGTCCGAGGACGGCTTCGCGCTGCTGCGGGCCGCCAACACGCCGGAGATGATGGCCCACCTGGGAGGTCCGGAGCCCGAGGACCTGCTGATCAGGCGCCACCAGCGGTACGTCGACCTCAGCGCGGACCGCTCGGGGACGGGGCGGATGTTCCGGATCGTGCTGCTGCCGGACGAGGTGCCCGTGGGCGTGATCGGCTACTGGGAGCGGGCCTGGAACGGCGCCCGGGTGTACGAGACGGGGTGGGTGGTGCTGACGCCCTTCCAGGGGCGCGGGATCGCCACGGCCGCGACGGCCGCCGTCCTCCAGGAGGCGCGGGCGGCGCGCAAGCACCGGTATCTGCACGCCTTTCCCGCCGTGGACAACGCCGCCTCGAACGCGGTGTGCCGGAAGGCGGGCTTCGAGCTGCTCGGGGCGTACGACGACGAGTACCCGCCGGGCCGCCCGCTGCGGAGCAACGACTGGCGCCTGGACCTCGGGCCGGACCTCGGACCGGACCTCCCGCAGCGGGGCGCATGACGGGGCGGCGCCTTCCGGTGGGGCGCCTTCCGGTGGGGTGCCTTCCGGTGGGGTGCCTTCCGGTGGGGCGGGCGAAATGGCCTGGCTGGCGCGGAGCCCCCGGTGGCATGCTGGCCGCGTGAACGGACCGGAGATCCACATCAGCTTCGCCCCCGAACTGGGGCTGTTCGTCTCGGCGCCCCGCCGCGCGGGCCGC
This sequence comes from Streptomyces sp. NPDC045431, assembly GCF_040646655.1. Taxonomy (NCBI): domain Bacteria; kingdom Bacillati; phylum Actinomycetota; class Actinomycetes; order Kitasatosporales; family Streptomycetaceae; genus Streptomyces; species Streptomyces sp. NPDC045431. The sequence continues at coordinate 32,286 of NZ_JBEZAQ010000020.1, read as the reverse complement.
ACCTCCGTGGTCACGGACGGCGCCTCGACGCTCGGGCACGTCGTCGAGTCGCTCGGCGTACCGCTGACCGAGGCGGGCAGGCTGCTGGTGGACGGGCGCGCGGTCTCCACCGCGCACATCCCGGCCCACGGCGAACACGTCGAGGTGCTGGGGCGCGAGCGCCCGCAGCCGGTGCCGGGCGCCCCGCTGCGGTTCCTGCTCGACGTGCATCTCGGCACGCTGGCGCGCCGGCTGCGGCTGCTCGGCGTGGACGCGGCGTACGAGAGCGAGGACATCGGCGACGCGGCGCTGGCCACCTGGTCGGCGCGGGAGCGGCGCGTGATGCTCTCGCGTGACCGGGGGCTGCTGCGCCGCCGCGAGCTCTGGGCCGGGGCGTACGTCTACAGCGACCAGCCCGACGACCAGCTCCGCGACGTCCTGGAGCGCTTCGCGCCGCGGCTCGCGCCGTGGACGCGGTGCACCGCCTGCAACGGCACGCTGACGGACGCGGACAAGGACGCGGTGCGCGAGCAGCTGGAGCAGGGCACGCAGCGCTCGTACGACGTGTTCGCGCAGTGCACGGCGTGCCGGCGGGTGTACTGGCGCGGCGCCCACCACGCCCGCCTGGAGGCGATCGTCGAGAACGCCCTGCGCGAGTTCGGCGGCGCGGCCGCGTAGGCGCGGTGAGACTGCGCCCACGGCCGGTCGCGTCAGGGGGACTCGGCCGTCAGGTACCGCTGAACCGTCGGCGCCAGCCAGGCGATCACCTCGTCCCGCGACATCTCGACGGCGGGCGGCAGGTGCAGCACGTAGCGGGCCAGCGCCATGCCGAGGAACTGCGAGGCCACCAGGGCCGCGCGGCGCGGGGCGTCGGCCGGATCGGGGCAGATGCCGGCCACGACCGGGCCCAGCTGCGCCGGAAACATCGCGCGTATCCGCTCGGCGCCCGCGGCGTTGGTGACGGCGACCCGGAGCACGGCCGTGAGCACCTCGTCCTGCTCCCACCGGTCGAAGAAGTGGGCGGCGAGGACCGCGCCGACGTGCTTGGTGGGCAGCGCCCCGACCTCCGGAATGCGCAGGTCGACCGCGCAGGCGGCCGCGAAGAGCCCCTCCTTGTTGCCGTAGTAGCGCATCACCATCGACGGGTCGATGCCCGCGTCGCGGGCGATGGCGCGGATGGTGGCGCGCTCGTACCCGTCGGTCGCGAACCGCTCGCGGGCGGCGTGGAGGATCGCGGCGCGGGTGGCGTCCGAGCGGCGGGGGGCACTCGGGGGGTCGGCGGGGGCTTCGATCTTCATGCCAACAACTGTAGGCCAACAGGTGTTGACGCGCCATCAGCGCGGGCATACATTTGCCAACGAGCGTTGACCAACAATCGTTGACCAACATCCGTTGGCATTCCACGGGCAGGAGGCAGCCATGACTGGCACGCCGGGCACGGAGTTCGACGTCATCGTCGTGGGCGCGGGACCCACGGGACTACTGCTCGCCGGCGACCTCGCCGCCGCGGGCCTGGAGGTGGCACTCGTCGAGCGCCGCCCCCACGAGACCAGCAACCTCGCACGCGCCTTCGCCGTGCACGCCCGGACGCTGGAGCTGCTCGACGCCCGCGACCTCGCGGACGAACTGGTGAAGCGGGGCACTCCCCTCACCCGGATGAACCTCTTCAGCAAGCTGTCGCTCGACCTCTCCCGGCTGCGCTCCCGCTTCCCCTTCGTGCTGATCACGCCCCAGTACGAGGTCGAGCAGCTGCTGGAGCGCCGCGCCGCCTCCGCCGGCGTGCACTTCCGGTACGAAACGGAGCTGCGGGGCCTGCGCCAGGACGCCGACTCCGTCACCGTCGAGGTCACCGGCCCCGACGGCGCGCCCGGCGAGCTCCACGCCCGCTATCTCGTGGGCGCGGACGGCGTGCGCAGCGCCGTCCGCGACGGACTCGGCGTGCCGTTCCCCGGCGAGTCGGTGATCCGCTCCGTCGTGCTCGCCGACGTCCGGCTCACCGAGGAGCCGGGCAGTGCGCTCACGGCGAGCGGCACCCCTGACGCCTTCGCCTTCGTCGTGCCCTTCGGTGACGGCTGGTACCGGGTGGGCGGCTGGAGCCGCCACCGCCAGTCGCCCGACAGCGAGCCCGTCGACTTCGACGAGATCCGCACCCTCACCCGCACCGCCCTCGGCACCGACTTCGGGATGCACGACCCCCGCTGGCTCTCCCGCTTCCACAGCGACGAACGCCAGGTCCCGGAGTACCGCAAGGGGCGGGTCTTCCTCGCCGGTGACGCCGCGCACGTCCACTCCCCCGCCGGCGGCCAGGGCATGAACACCGGCCTCCAGGACGCCGCCAACCTCTCCTGGAAGCTCGCCGCCGTGCTGCGCGGCGAGGCCCCGGAGCCCGAGGCCCTGCTCGACAGCTACCACGACGAGCGCCACCCCGTCGGCACGACGGTGCTGCGCAGCAGCGGCGCGCTCATCCGCCTGGCCATGGTCCACACCGCGCCCACGCTGGCGGCCCGCGCCCTCGGCACCGGGCTGCTCAACCGGTTCCCTCCCGCGGCCGCCAAGGCGATGCGCATGATCAGCGGCATCGGCATCGCGTACGGCGCCGGGCGCGGCGCCCACCGCCTCACCGGTCGGCGCGCCCCCGACCTCGCCCTGACGGAGGGCCGGCTCTACGAACTGCTGCGGGAGGGAGCGTTCGTCCTCGTCGCCCCGCGGGGCGGGGCCGCCGCACCGGACGTGCCCGCCGCGCCGGGCCGGGTCATACGGGCGAGCTGGACCAACGCCGCCCGCCGGGACACACTCCTCATCCGCCCCGACGGCTACATCGCCTGGGCCGGAAGCGGGAGCTGACTCAGAAGACGTACCAGTCGCCCGTCGCGGGGACCAGCACCTGATGGTCGTTGTTCCCGGGGTTCCGGTCGGTCGCGCCGCCGTTCCACTCGGTGGCCACCCGTACCGTCACCTCGTGCGGGGCGCCGGCCGTGCGCAGGTCCAGCACGGTGTCGCGGGCCGGGCCGTCCGCGCGCAGCGGGCCGGTGGAGCACAGCACCTCCCGGTCCCCGCCCCACAGGCAGTTGGGCGGCAGCGGCGGCCCACCGGCCAACGGCACCGAGAAGGCCAGGCGCACGGTCGTGGTCGGCACGCCGGACGGGCCGTGGTTCTGACTCGCCATCAGCACCTCCAGCCGGTCACCGTCGAGCGAGACATGCCCGTGGTGGGCGACATCCGCCTCGGGGGCGATCGCCCCGGTGGCGCCGGCGGCGGGGGCACCGGCGGCCGCCCCCGCGCCCGCGTCCGAGGCGGCCACCGCCGCCAGCACCGTCACGACCGACACCACCAGTCCAGCCTTGCCCCTCGCAACCATGTCCAGAAGGTACCGATTATCCCGCCCTCTACGCTGACGCCATGCTCATCGCCCGCTCCGCCGCCCTCTTCGTTCTGGCCGCCCTCTGCGAGATCGGCGGCGCCTGGCTCGTCTGGCAGGGCGTCCGCGAGCACCGCGGCTGGCTCTGGATCGGCGCCGGCGTGCTCGCCCTCGGCGCGTACGGCTTCGTCGCCACGCTCCAGCCGCAGGGCGACTTCGGCCGGATCCTCGCCGCGTACGGCGGCGTGTTCGTGGCCGGCTCGATCGCGTGGGGCATGGTGGCCGACGGCTACCGGCCCGACCGCTGGGACGTGACCGGCGCGCTGATCTGCCTCGCCGGTATGGCCGTGATCATGTACACACCGCGCGGCCACTGACCGGCACCAGACCCGCACCTATCCTGACCGCGTATCGACCACCCTTTCGATCAGCCGCGCGAGGAGAAGCCCATGACCGCCGCCACCCCCACCGCGCCCGTCGCCGTCGTCACCGGAGCCAGCAGCGGTATCGGCGCCGCCACCGCACGGCAGCTCGCCGCGGCCGGCCACCACGTCGTGCTCACCGCGCGCCGCAAGGACCGCATCGAGACCCTGGCCGCCGAACTCACCGCCGCCGGCCACCAGGCCACGGCATACGCCCTGGACGTCACCGACCGCCCGGCCGTCGACGCCTTCGCCGCCGGCCTCGAGCGCTGCGACGTCCTCGTCAACAACGCGGGCGGCGCACTCGGCGCGGACCCCGTCGCCACCGGCGACCCCGCCGACTGGCGCCAGATGTTCGAGGTCAACGTCATCGGCGCCCTCAACATGACCCAGGCCCTGCTCCCCGCCCTCACCGCCGGCGGCGCCGGCACGGTGGTGATCGTCTCCTCCACCGCCGGCCACGCCACCTACGAGGGCGGCGGCGGCTACGTCGCCGCCAAGAACGGCGCCCGCGTCCTCGCCGAGACCCTCCGCCTCGAAATCGTCGGCACCCCGGTCCGCGTGATCGAGATCGCCCCCGGCATGGTGAAGACCGACGAGTTCGCCACGACCCGCTTCCGCGGCGACACCGAGAAGGCGGCCAAGGTCTACGCGGGCGTCCCCGACCCGCTCTCCGCCGACGACGTCGCCGACACCATCACCTGGGCCGTCACCCGCCCCGCCCACGTCAACATCGACCTCCTGGTGGTCCGCCCGCGCGCCCAGGCCTCCAACACCAAGGTCCACCGCGAGCAGTAGACCCGGCGGGACATGCGAAGGCCCCGGCGCCAACCCGCCGGGGCCCTCACCCAGAGCCGAGGTGTCTCCTCCGCCTCAGCCCTTCACGCACACCACCTGCTTCAGCTTCGCGACCACCTCGACGAGGTCGCGCTGCTGGTCGATGACCTTCTCGATCGGCTTGTAGGCGCCCGGGATCTCGTCGACCACACCGGCGTCCTTGCGGCACTCCACACCGCGCGTCTGCTCCTCCAGGTCCCGCGTGGAGAAGCGCCTCTTCGCGGCGTTGCGGCTCATCTTGCGGCCGGCGCCGTGCGAGGCGGAGTTGAAGGACGCGGCGTTCCCGAGCCCCTTCACGATGTAGGAGCCGGTGCCCATCGAGCCGGGGATGATCCCGTACTCGCCGGAGCCCGCCCGGATGGCGCCCTTCCGCGTGACCAGCAGGTCCATTCCGTCGTATCGCTCCTCCGCCACATAGTTGTGGTGGCAGGAGATGACCGGATCGAAGGTGACCTTGGCCTTCTTGAACTCGCGCCGCACGACGTCCTGCGAGATGGCCATCATGATGGCGCGGTTGTACTTCGCGTACTCCTGCGCCCAGAAAAGATCATTCCGGTAGGCCGCCATCTGCGGCGTCTCCGAGATGAACACCGCCAGGTCCCGGTCGACCAGGCCCTGGTTGTGCGGCAGATCCCTCGCCACTCCGATATGGAAGTCCGCAAGTTCCTTGCCGATGTTCCGGGACCCGGAGTGCAGCATGATCCAGACGGAACCGTCGGTGTCGAGACACAGTTCCCAGAAGTGGTTGCCCCCTCCGAGCGTTCCCATCTGCTTCACCGCCCGGTCCTGACGGAACTTGACCGCTTCCGCCACCCCACCGAACCGGGCCCAGAAGTCGTCCCACCCCGCCGCCGGGAAGCCGTGCAGCCTGGCCGGGTCGACCGCCTCGTCGTGCATCGCGCGGCCCACCGGGATGGCCTGCTCGATCTTCGAGCGCAGCCGCGACAGGTCGCCCGGCAGGTCGTTCGCCGTCAGGGACGTCTTCACCGCGGACATGCCGCAGCCGATGTCCACACCCACCGCGGCCGGGCAGACCGCCCCCCGCATCGCGATGACCGAGCCGACCGTCGCACCCTTGCCGTAGTGCACGTCCGGCATCACGGCGAGGCCCTTGATCCACGGGAGCGTGGCGACGTTCCGCAGCTGCTGCATCGCGACGTCCTCGACCGCCGCCGGGTCCGTCCACATCCGGATCGGGACCTTCGCCCCGGGCACCTCTACAAAAGACATACTTCCTCGATCCCCCGAAAAGTCTGAAAACGCAAAAACCGGCGCCAACATCCGCGTATGCGACAGCGGACCAGCATCGACGGCAGCGCGTGCGATAGACATTGTGTCCACCCGTCGGCGTCGGGCGGCAACAAGTTTTCGGATGGCAGGCACCCGAGCGAAAGGACCCCGGACCGTGCAGCGAAGGGCGTACGCACCCGGCCTGGCCGCACTTCTCGCGGCGGTCACCGCCGGCGTCACCGGCCTGACCGGCTGCACCGCCGGCTCCGGCGGCTCCGGTTCCGCCATCGACTCCAAGGCCGGGGGCCCCGCCGCGGCGGCCGCCGAACCCGGCAAGTACCGCACGCTCCTCGAACCCTGCGGTTCCATCGAGCGGTCCACGCTCAGGGACCTGCTCCCCGGCGTCGACTTCCTCCCCCAGGAGCAGCGCGAGCGCGTCTACCGCGGTACCTCGGCCGTCACGTACGACACCGACCGCCGCGCCGGGTGCAGTTGGAAGGCGGACGGGCCGGACGCCTCGCACCAGCTCACCCTGGACTTCGAGCGCGTCGTCTCGTACGACCCGACCGTCAGCGACGACGACCGCGCCCAGCAGGTCTACGAGGGCAAGCAGACCGCTGCGGGACTGGCGGTCGCCCCCACCCCCGGCACCCCCAGCCCGCCCGCGTCCCCGGCCTCTCCCGCCAGCCGGCCGCCGGCCACCGGAGGCCCCGCCCCGAGCGCCGCCGCGCCCGCCCCGAGCGTCGCCGCCGTCCCGGCCGCCAGCCCCGGCACCACTCCCGAGGGCCTGGAGCCGCGCGTCCTGACCGACCTCGGCGACGCGGCGTTCCTCGACGACGTCCTCACCCGCGCCGGTTCGACCGCCCAGCACCGCACCGTCAGCGTGGTGTTCCGCACATCGAACGTGATCGTCACCATCCGGTACGGCGAACAGCCCGGCCGCATCACCGAGGTGCCCGACAGCAAGGAACTGCAGGAAAAGGCACAGGGACTGGCCCGCAAGCTCGCCGAGAAGTTCGACGAGTAGCCACCCGCACGCCGACCCCGCCCCGGCTCCGCGCGGCACCCGCGCCTCTCTTGTGCCTCGCCCGTACACGTACGACTCGGGCTACCGTGTCGGAACTGCCGGACGACCGTACGACAAGCGACTGAAGGAACCATGCACCGATCAGCCCCGCGACTCACCCGCATACTCGCCTGCGCAGCCGTACCGGTGATGCTCGTCGTCGCCGGCTGCTCCTCGGACTCCGACGGCAAGGGCGAGCCCGAGAAGCAGACGCCCCCGTCCGCCGCCTCGTCCAGCGCCGCGTCCGGCGCCGCGAAGGAGACCACGCCGAAGGTCGAGCCCGCCGTCTTCACCAAGCTGCCCGACGCCTGCAAGGCCATCGCGGCGAAGACGGTCGCGGAGATGGTCCCGGAGGCGAAGGTCAAGACCGGTACGCCCGGAAAGTCCAACGACATCGCCAGCCGCGGCAGCTGCTCCTGGAACGGCCTGGAGGACAAGGGCATCAAGGGCTCCAACTACCGCTGGCTCGACATCTCCCTCCTGCGCTACGACTCCGACCCCACGCTCGGCAGCGGCGAGAAGCGCGCCCAGGAGAGCTTCGCCAAGGAGGTCGCCAAGGTCCAGGCGACCGAGGGCGCCACCGGTCTGCACGCCTCGACCGCCACGGGCGTCGGCGACGAGTCGAAGGCCTTCAGCTACGGCCTGAAGAAGACCGACGAGGACTTCAAGAACGCGGTCATCGTGACCCGTACGGAGAACGCCGTCGTCGTCCTCTCCTACAACGGCGCCGGGTACGCGGGCGCCGAGACCCCCGATGTGGAGGCCCTGATGGAGGACGCGGTCAAGGCGTCGAAGGAGGCCGTGGCCGCGATCGCCACCGCCAACAAGTAGCCGCCCGCACGGGCGCTATGCGGAGTCCGGCCCTCCCCCGGGGGCCGGACCCCGTACACGTGTGCCAGGCTGTGCCCGCCAGATCTCGACTGCGGGGAGGGGATCGCGGGTGGCCGCGATGCAGCTGACACGGACGCACCGGATGCTGATAGGTGTCGTCATCGCCGGTGCGGTGGTCATCGCCGGCATCGGTTTCGCGGGCTCGTACGCGGCGGTGCGCGAGCTCGCGTTCCAGAAGGGCTTCGGCGACTTCTCGTACTTCTTCCCCATCGGCATCGACGCGGGCATCTGCGTGCTGCTCGCCCTGGACCTGCTCCTCACGTGGATCCGCATCCCGTTCCCGCTGCTGCGGCAGACGGCGTGGCTGCTGACCGCCGCGACGATCGCCTTCAACGGCGCGGCCGCCTGGCCCGACCCGCTCGGCGTGGGCATGCACGCGGTGATCCCGGTCCTCTTCGTCGTCGCCGTCGAGGCGGCGCGGCACGCGGTCGGCCGGATCGCCGACATCACGGCCGACAAGCACATGGAGGGCGTACGGCTCACCCGCTGGCTGCTCTCGCCGGTGCCCACCTTCCGGCTCTGGCGCCGGATGAAGCTGTGGGAGCTGCGCTCGTACGAGCAGGTCATCAAGTTGGAGCAGGACCGGCTGATCTACCAGGCGCGCCTCCAGGCCCGGTACGGCCGGGCCTGGCGCCGCAAGGCGCCGGTCGAGGCGCTGATGCCGCTGCGGCTGGCGAAGTACGGTGTGCCGCTCGCCGAGACCGCGCCGGCGGGCCTGGCTGCTGCGGGCATCGAGCCGGTCCTGCTGCCGCCGAACCCGACCCCGGCCTCCACCCCGGCCCGCGACCGGCAGCAGATCCCGGCGGCCCCCGCCGCCGAGCTCCCGCAGGTGCAGCCTCCGGCCCAGGAGCGGGCCGTGATCCCCGAGCAGCGGCAGCGCCCGCCCCGCCTGGAGCAGGCCCGGCAGGGCGACGCCCCCTCCCCGGATGCCCCCGCCCCGGGCGCCCCGGCCCAGGAGCTCCCGGCCCAGCACCCCGACGAAACCGAGCCGCAGGCGCAGCCGGAGGCACAACACCAGCCGGAGCCGGAACCCCAGCCGCAGCCCCAGCTCCCGGCCAACCACCACAGCCCCTGGTTCGCCGCCCCGCAGCTGCCGCCGACCGCGTACGAGGGGGCCTACGACCCGGCGTACGACGAGGAGCCGCCGCCGCAGGGCGAGATCCCCGAGCCGGACTCCGAGGAGTTCCGGCACGCCGCGTACCCGGTCTTCAAGCAGTACGTCGACGAGAACAACGTCTGGCCGAGCGCCGAGGTCCTCGACATACACCTCGCCGACGGCCACGGCATCCGGCACCCGCTCAGCGCCGTCCTCCTGCGCCGCATGCTGCCGGGGTTCAAGGAGCGCTACCAGGCGGAGCTGACGTCCGAGCACATCGCGTGAACGACACCGCGTAGCCCATGGCATGGACGAGGCCCCCCACCTCCCGGTGGGGGGCCTCGTCGTTGTGCGTGGGTGGCTACGTCCTCACGCGCCCAGCAGCTTGCGCACCCGGTCCGCGCCGACGGCCAGCAGCAGCGTGGGCAGCCGCGGCCCGGTGTCGCGGCTGACGAGCAGCCGGTACAGCAGCGCGAAGAAGGTGCGCTGGGCGACCTTCAGCTCCGGCGTCGGCTTGGCCTCCGGGTCCAGCCCCGCCATCACCTTCGGCACGCCGTACACCAGCGTGGTCAGCCCGTCCAGCGACCAGTGGCTGTCCAGGCCCTCCAGCAGCAGCCGCAGCGACTCGCGCCCCTCGTCGTCCAGCGAGCCGAGCAGCTCGGTGTCGGGCTCGGAGCGGACGATGGTGCGCTGGTCGGCCGGGACGTGCGTGGAGATCCAGTTCTCCGCGCGGTCCAGCCGGGGGCGCACCTCGTCCAGGGAGGCCAGCGGCCGGGACGGGTCGAGCTCGCTCAGGATGCGCAGCGTCTGCTCGTCGTGCCCGGCGGTGATGTCGACGACCGAGGCGAGCGTGCGGTACGGCAGCGGGCGCGGGGTGCGCGGCAGCTCGCCGGCGGCCGTGCGCACGGCGCGCGAGTGGGCGGCGGCGTCGGCGGGCAGGACGCTGCCGTCGGCGACCTTGGCCTCCAGCTTGTCCCACTCGTCGTACAGCCGCTGGATCTCCTGGTCGAAGGCGATCTTGAAGGCCTGGTTGGGCTTGCGGCGCGCGTACAGCCAGCGCAGCAGCGGCGCCTCCATGATCTTCAGGGCGTCGGCCGGGGTCGGCACGCCGCCCTTCGAGGACGACATCTTCGCCATGCCGGAGATGCCGACGAACGCGTACATCGGGCCGATCGGCTGGACGCCGTCGAAGACCTCGCGCACGATCTGCCCGCCGACCACGAAGGACGAGCCGGGCGAGGAGTGGTCGACGCCGCTGGGCTCGAAGATCACGCCCTCGTACGCCCAGCGCATCGGCCAGTCGACCTTCCAGACCAGCTTGCCGCGGTTGAACTCGCTCAGCTTCACCGTCTCGGAGAAGCCGCAGACGCAGCCGTAGGTCATCTCGGTCGACTCGTCGTCGTACGCGGTGACGGTGGTGAGGTCCTTGCCGCACTGCCCGCAGTACGGCTTGTACGGGAAGTACCCGCCGGCGCCGCCGGAGCCGTCGTCCTCGCTCGCCGCGCCGGAGCCCTCGGCGGCCTCCAGCTCGGCCTCGTCGACCGGCTTCTGCTGCTTCTGCTGCTGCGGCTTCTGGCCCTGCTTCTTCGGCTGGCCGGTGGCCTTGTCCTTGGTCCGGTAGCGGTCCAGGATCGCGTCGATCGCGGCGCGGTGCTTCATCGCGTGCAGGATCTGCTCGCGGTACACACCCGCCGTGTACTGCTCGGTCTGGCTGATGCCGTCGAACTCGACGCCCAGCTCGGCGAGCGACTCGACCATGGCGGCCTTGAAGTGCTCGGCCCAGTTCGCGTACGGCGAGCCGGCGGGGGCGGGGACCGAGGTCAGCGGCTTGCCGATGTGCTCGGCCCACGACTCGTCGACGCCGGGGACACCGGCCGGCACCTTGCGGTAGCGGTCGTAGTCGTCCCAGGAGATCAGGTGGCGCACCTCGTACCCCCGGCGCCGGATCTCGTCGGCGACCAGGTGCGGGGTCATGACCTCGCGGAGGTTGCCCAGGTGGATGGGGCCGGACGGCGACAGGCCCGAGGCGACCACGACCGGTTTGCCAGGCGCACGTCGCTCCGACTCGGCGATGACCTCGTCCGCGAAACGGGAGACCCAGTCGGTCTCGGTGCTGCTCTGAGCCACGATCGGCACGTCCTTGAATGCTTGGGGTTTCGAAGGCTGGCGTAAGCCATTCTCCCAGACGCCGACGGCGCGGTCCGAGGTTGTCCACAGCCCGCACCCGCCGGTACGACAGCGCTGGGACGGCTGTGGACAGCGGTGGATAAGAGCTTGCGCACCCGTGGGACACTTGACAACCGGAATACACCCCGGACGACAGCACAGCGATCAAGACAGAAACGGAAGCTCATGGCCTCGGTCCCTTCCCTCGCTTCGACCGTGCAGCAGCGCCTCGCGGACGCCCTTTCGGCAGCCCTGCCGGAGGCCGGCTCCCGCGACCCCCTGCTGCGACGAAGCGACCGGGCGGACTTCCAGGCCAACGGCATCCTGGCCCTGGCCAAGCAGGTCAAGGGCAACCCGCGTGAGCTGGCGGCCAAGGTCGTCGAGGCGATCCCGGCCGACGACGTGATCCAGGACATCGAGGTCTCGGGCCCCGGCTTCCTCAACATCACGATCACGGACCGGGCGATCGCCGAGACGCTGGCGGCCCGCGCCGCCGACGACCGCCTCGGCGTCCCGTACCGCGACGAGCCGGGCACGACGGTCATCGACTACGCCCAGCCGAACGTGGCCAAGGAGATGCACGTCGGCCACCTGCGCTCGGCGGTCATCGGTGACGCCGTGGTCAAGATCCTGGAGTTCGCGGGCGAGAAGGTGATCCGCCGCCACCACATCGGCGACTGGGGCACCCAGTTCGGCATGCTCATCCAGTACCTGATCGAGCACCCGCACGAGCTGGACCACAAGGACTCCGCGGTCTCCGGCGAGGAGGCCATGTCCAACCTCAACCGCCTCTACAAGGCGGCCCGGGCGCTGTTCGACTCCGACGAGGAGTTCAAGGCCCGCTCCCGCGACCGGGTCGTGGCGCTCCAGTCCGGGGACGAGGAGACCCTCGCCCTGTGGCAGCGGTTCGTCGACGAGTCGAAGATCTACTTCTACTCCGTCTTCAACAAGCTGGACATGGACATCAAGGACCCGGACGTGGTCGGCGAGTCCGGGTACAACGACATGCTCGAGGAGACCTGCCACCTGCTGGAGGAGTCCGGCGTCGCGGTCCGCTCCGAGGGCGCGCTGTGCGTGTTCTTCGACGACGTCAAGGGCCCCGACGGCAACCCCGTACCGCTGATCGTGAAGAAGTCCAACGGCGGGTACGGCTACGCCGCCACCGACCTCTCCGCGATCCGCGACCGCGTCCAGAAGCTGGGCGCGGACACCCTGGTGTACGTCGTGGACGCCCGCCAGTCGCTGCACTTCAAGATGGTCTTCGAGACCGCGCGCCGCGCCGGCTGGCTGAACGACCGGGTGCACGCCGTGCAGCTCGCCTTCGGCACGGTCCTGGGCAAGGACGGCAAGCCGTTCAAGACCCGTGAGGGCGAGACGGTCCGGCTGGTCGACCTGCTCGACGAGGCGATCGACCGCGCCACCGCCGTGGTCCGCGAGAAGGCCGGGAAGGTGGGCCTGAGCGAGCAGGAGATCGTCGAGAACGGCCGGTACGTGGGCATCGGCGCCGTGAAGTACGCCGACCTGTCGACCTCCGCGTCCCGCGACTACAAGTTCGACCTGGACCAGATGGTGTCGCTCAACGGCGACACGTCCGTCTACCTCCAGTACGCGTACGCCCGCATCAAGTCGATCATCCGCAAGGCGGGCGACACCCAGCCGGCCGCCCACCCCGAGCTGCCGCTCGCCCCGGCGGAGCGGGCGCTGGGCCTGCACCTGGACCAGTTCGGGGAGGTCCTGACGGAGGTCGCCGCGTCGTACGAGCCGCACAAGCTGGCGGCGTACCTCTACCAGCTGGCCTCGCACCTGACCACGTTCTACGACCAGTGCCAGGTGATCAGCGACGAGAACGCGCCGGAGGTCGTGGAGAACCGGCTCTTCCTCGTCGACCTGACCGCCCGCACCCTGCACCAGGGCATGGCGCTGCTCGGCATCCGCACGCCCGAGCGGCTCTGACCCCTGCGGCCTCGCGGCCTCGCGGCCCGATCAGCCCACGGCCGAAGCCCCCGCCGGACACCGGCGGGGGCTTCGGCGCGCTTCACGCCCCTCAGACGATCTTGTTGTAGCGCAGGGCCACGTAGTTGCTGTACGCGTGGCTGTCGATCGTGCCGCTGTTGATGTCGGCCGTCGAGTAGTTCATGTCCGTGCTCGGGCTGCCCTCGGAGTAGTAGTAGAAGGTGCCGGCGGCCTTGTCCTTCCAGCCCGCGAAGAGGACGACGTGGTGCGTCTTGTAGTTGAGGATGTCGCCCGGCTGGAGGTCGCTCTTGGAGATCTGCGTGGCGACGGTCGGCAGGCTGTAGGTCGTCAGCGAGTCCTGCAGGTGCCAGGCCATGGAGACGAAGCCGGAGCAGTCCGTGCGGTACTTCACGTCCGTCGTCGGGCCGTACTCCCAGTCGGCCATGTTGGTGCTCTGGCTGTACTGGATGTTCCGGTCGTACCAGTTCTTGGCCCGCGACATGACCTCGCTGCGCGTGATCTGGCCGTTGGCGGTGGAGCTCGGCGTCACGTACGAGCAGTCGCCGCCGAAGGCGGAGAGCAGGCTCTGGGTCCAGCCGGACGCGTCCACCGGATCGTCGGTGTGGTACGCGATGTCGCTGCCGTCGCCGTCGTACGGGGTCGCGTCGTGGTACCAGTACATGCCGCCGTTGGTACGGCCGTAGAAGAGGCCGCCGCCGGGCGAGACGAGCGAGTCGACCGCGGACCAGCCGCTCGCCTTCAGCTGGGACGAGACCCAGTCGCCCACCCCGTTGACCTTGTAGCCGAGCAGCCGGCCGTCGGCGGTCGAGGCGATGAGCCGGTCCTTGCCGGAGGCGGCGAGCGTCTTCAGGACGAAGCCCGAGCCGATGACCTCGTGCTGGCCGATGTGGGCCGGGCCGGACGGCTTGGCCTCGGTGACGATGTAGCGGTGCAGGTCGCCGTTGACCGTGCCGTAGAGGCGCCCGGCGCCGTCGTACGTCAGCTTGTCGAAGGTCCAGCCGCCGTCCCAGATCTTGGTGACGCCGGCGATGCCGAGCGAGGTGTTGTTGGTCTGGATGTCGACGCGGTACAGCTCACCGGCGGTCGAGGTGACCAGGACCGTGTTGAAGTTCAGCGTGGCCATCGCCTTCGGCGTGAAGCCCAGCTCGGCGCCGACGAGGGTCTTCACCCGGTCGCCGGTGTTCGGGGCTATCGCCGTGTAGGTGAGCCGGCCGTCCGGGAGGATGCCGTAGACCGACACGTCCCCACCGCAGCTGGCGGCGGCCGCGGCCGTACCGGAGCCGACCGTGGTGACCAGGCCGAGGGACATCGCGCTGATGGCGAGCGCGGCTCCCGAGCGGCGGAAGGCGTGGCTGAGCTTCATGGTCTCTCTCCTGCGGAGTCGTGAGGACGGGGCGCGGGATACACACCTCGGCCGGCAACAGCTGCCCTGCAGGTGCAGCTGGTGTGGCTTGTTCGGGTGTGGCGCCCGGTGACATCACGTACTCTCGCGGCCCGGGAAGCGGCCCGGAAGAGAGATCGGCTGGACGGAACGGGCCCTGTCCCCTTGGGGCCTCGGGGCCGCCCGCGCACGCACGAAAAAGCCGCCGACCACCCGTCTCACACGGGCGGTCGGCGGCACGGGAAGACCGCGCGGCCCGCCTACCGGAGCCGCTGCGCGACCTCCGTCGCCCAGTAGGTGAGGATCATCTGCGCGCCCGCCCGGCGAATGCCGGTGAGGGTCTCCAGGATCGCCTTGTCGCGGTCGATCCAGCCCTTCTCCGCGGCGGCCTCGACCATCGCGTACTCACCGCTGATCTGGTACGCCGTGACCGGCACGTCCACCGCGTCCGCCACCTTCGCGAGGACGTCGAGGTACGGCCCGGCCGGCTTGACCATCACCATGTCGGCGCCCTCTTCGAGGTCGAGCGCCAACTCCCGCAGGGACTCGCGGACGTTCGCCGGGTCCTGCTGGTACGTCTTGCGGTCGCCGCGCAGCGACGAGCCGACGGCCTCCCGGAAGGGCCCGTAGAAGGCCGACGAGTACTTCGCGGTGTACGCGAGGATCGCCACGTCCTCCTTGCCGATGGTGTCCAGCGCGTCGCGGACCACCCCGACCTGACCGTCCATCATCCCGCTGGGGCCGACCACGTGGACGCCCGCGTCCGCCTGGACCTGCGCCATCTCGGCGTACCGCTCCAGCGTCGCGTCGTTGTCGACGCGCCCGTCCGCGTCCAGGACGCCGCAGTGGCCGTGGTCGGTGTACTCGTCCAGGCAGAGGTCCGACATGATCACCAGGTCGTCCCCGACCTCGGCGCGCACGTCCCGGATGGCGACCTGGAGGATGCCGTCCGGGTCGGTCCCGGCGGTGCCGAGCCCGTCCTTCTTGGACTCCTCCGGCACGCCGAACAGCATGATCCCGGAGACCCCGGCCGCGGCCGCCTCCACGGCGGCCTTCCTCAGCGTGTCCCGTGTGTGCTGGACGACGCCGGGCATGGCCCCGATCGGCACCGGCTCGGTGACGCCCTCGCGTACGAACGCGGGCAGGATCAGATCGGCCGGATGCAGCCGCGTCTCCGCGACCATCCGCCGCATGACGGGAGTCGTCCGCAGCCGCCGCGGCCGCGCACCGGGAAAGGATCCGTACACAGTCATGCGTCCACGCTACGCCCGCCCCGGGGGCGCTTTTGCCGACAGCCCGCCGGTCGCACGCGCCCCCACCCGGGCAGCCCCCGCCCCGATGCCCCACGCCGGACGACCGGCCCCGCTCCACCGGGCCTCCACCCCGTACCGCCCCCGCCCGCCCAGGCGGCGCGTACGCACCACGCGTACGCCCGCCAACGCCGACGGCCGGGCCCGCCCCCCTCGGGGACGCACCCGGCCGTGGCCGTACACACAGGGACCGTCGGTACACACAGGGACCGTCGGTACGCGCAGGGACCGTCAGGTCGTACGCCGCCGCCGTGCGCCCGGCCGCCGCTCGCTCGGGCGCGTGACCGGGTCGCCGGCCTCCAGCGCCGCCTGGCGGCGCCGTATGCCGAACTCCGCCAGCGCCTCCGCCAGCTTGTGCACCGACGGCTCCGGCGCCAGGACGTCCACGCGCAGCCCGTGCTCCTCCGCGGTCTTCGCGGTCGCCGGGCCGATGCAGGCGATCACCGTCACGTTGTGCGGCTTGCCCGCGATGCCGACCAGGTTCCGCACGGTCGACGACGACGTGAACAGCACCGCGTCGAAGCCACCGCCCTTGATCGCCTCGCGCGTCTCGGCCGGCGGCGGCGACGCGCGCACCGTCCGGTACGCGGTCACGTCGTCGACCTCCCACCCGAGCTCGATCAGCCCGGCCACCAGCGTCTCGGTGGCGATGTCGGCGCGCGGCAGGAAGACGCGGTCGATCGGGTCGAAGACCGGGTCGTACGGCGGCCAGTCCTCCAGCAGCCCGGCCGCGGACTGCTCACCGCTCGGCACGAGGTCCGGCTTCACACCGAACTCGACCAGCGCCTTCGCGGTCTGCTCGCCCACCGCCGCGACCTTGATCCCGGCGAAGGCGCGGGCGTCGAGCCCGTACTCCTCGAACTTCTCGCGCACCGCCTTGACGGCGTTGACCGAGGTGAAGGCGATCCACTCGTAGCGGCCGGTGACCAGGCCCTTGACCGCGCGCTCCATCTGCTGCGGCGTGCGCGGCGGCTCGACGGCGATGGTCGGCACCTCGCTCGGCACCGCGCCGTAGGACCGCAGCTGGTCGGAGAGCGACGCCGCCTGCTCCTTCGTACGCGGTACGAGGACCTTCCAGCCGAACAGCGGCTTCGACTCGAACCACGCGAGCTGGTCGCGCTGGGCGGCGGCGCTGCGCTCACCGACCACGGCTATGACCGGCTGGCCGCCGTCCGGCGACGGCAGCACCTTCGCCTGCTTGAGCACCTGCGCGATCGAGCCCAGCGTCGCCGTCCACGTCCGCTGCCGCGTCGTCGTACCGGCGATGGTGACGGTCAGCGGGGTGTCGGGCTTACGGCCCGCCGACACCAGCTCACCGGCGGCGGCCGCCACGGAGTCGAGCGTCGTCGACACGACCACCGTCCCGTCGCTGGCGCCCACCTCCGTCCAGCACCGGTCGCCCGCGGTCCGAGCGTCGACGAAGCGCACGTCGGCGCCCTCGGCGTCGCGCAGCGGCACACCGGCGTACGCCGGCACACCCACCGCCGTGGCGACGCCCGGCACCACCTCGAAGGGGATGCCCTCGGCGGCGCACGCGAGCATCTCCGCGCCCGCGTTGCCGTCGAGCCCGGGGTCGCCGCTCACCGCACGGACGACCCGCTTGCCGCCCCGCGCGGCCTCCATGACAAGATTGGTCGCATCCCTCAACACGGGGACCCCGGCGGGCATTGACGCATCGTCAACAACCGTCAGCTCCGGCGTGCTCACGCCCGCCCGGGCATGGCCGCGTACGACATCGAGCACATCCGGCTCCGCGATGAGTACGTCAGCACCCGCCAGCGCCTCGACGGCGCGCAGTGTCAGCAGCCCCGGATCCCCGGGTCCGGCGCCCAGGAAGGTGACGTGCCCGCACGCGGAGAACGCCGAGGAAACCTTGGATGCAGTGGTGGGGCTCAAAGTGCTCGCTCCCCCATAAGACCGGCCGCACCCTTGGCGAGCATCTCGGACGCGAGTTCGCGACCGAGCGCGACGGCGTCGCCGTGCGACGTGGGTACGGGACCGGTGGTGGACAACTGCACCAGCGTGGAGCCGTCGGTCGTGCCGACGACGCCCCGCAGGCGCATCTCATGAACAACCTGCCCATCGGCCAGCAGGTCGGCCAGCGCACCCACGGGTGCGGAGCAGCCGGCCTCCAGGGCGGCGAGCAGGGACCGCTCGGCGGTCACGGCGGCCCGCGTGTGCGGGTCGTCGAGCCCGGCGAGCGCGGCGGCGAGGTCGGTGTCGGCCGCCGTGCACTCGATCGCCAGCGCCCCCTGACCGGGAGCGGGCAGAACGGTGTCGACCGACAGGAAGTCGGTCACCTCGTCGATACGCCCGATGCGGTTCAGCCCGGCCGCGGCGAGAACCACCGCGTCCAGCTCACCGCTCCGCACGTAACCGACACGCGTGTCGATGTTCCCCCGAATGGCGACACACTCGATCTCCATGCCGTGGGCGCGCGCGTACGCGTTGAGCTGCGCCATGCGCCGCGGCGAACCGGTGCCCACGCGGGCCCCGGCCGGCAGCTGCTCGAACCGCAGCCCGTCCCGGGCGACCAGCACGTCGCGCGGGTCCTCGCGGAGCGGGATCGCGGCGAGCACCAGGTCGTCCGGCTGCGCGGTCGGCAGGTCCTTCAGCGAGTGCACGGCGAAGTCCACGTCCCCGGCCAGCAGCGCCTCGCGCAGCGCCGTGACGAAGACGCCCGTCCCGCCGATCTGCGCCAGGTTCTCGCGGGAGACGTCGCCGTACGTGGTGATCTCCACGAGCTCCACGGGACGCCCGGTCAGCTGCCGCACCGCCTCCGCGACCTGCCCGGACTGGGCCATGGCGAGCTTGCTGCGCCTGGTCCCCAGCCTCAGTGCCCTCTGGGCCCTCTCGGTCATACTCGCCCTCGGTTCTTGAGATCGGCGTCGTTCACGTCGGCCCGGCTGACGGAGGCGACCGCCTCCGGGTCGAGGTCGAAGAGTGTGCGCAGCGCGTCCGCGTAGCCGGCCCCGCCGGGCTCGCTGGCGAGCTGCTTGACCCGCACGGTCGGCGCGTGGAGCAGCTTGTCCACCACGCGGCGCACGGTCTGGGTGATCTCGGCGCGCTGCTTCTCGTCGAGACCGGGCAGCCGCCCCTCCAGCCGGGCCATCTCCCCGGCCACCACGTCGGCGGCCATGGTGCGCAGGGCGACGACGGTCGGGGTGATGTGCGCGGCCCGCTGAGCGGCGCCGAACGCGGCGACCTCGTCGGCGACGATGCCCCGCACCTGGTCCACGTCGGCGGCCATCGGCGCGTCCGCCGGCGCCTCGGCGAGCGACTCGATGTCGACGAGCCGGACACCCATGAGCCGGTGCACGGCGGCGTCGATGTCACGCGGCATGGCGAGGTCGAGCAGCGCGAGCGGCGCACCCGTACGCCCGGCCACGGCGGCCTCGACGGCCGCGCCGGTCAGCACGAGACCGGTGGCGCCGGTGCAGGACACGACGACGTCGGCACGTGTCAGTTCGTCGCCCACGGAGGCCATGGCCACGGCACGCGCGGCCACGCCCGTGCCCCCGGGCTCGGTGAGGATCTGTACGAGGCGCTCGGCGCGCTCCATCGTCCGGTTGGCGACGACCACCTCGTCGACGCCGGAGCGCGCGAGCGTGGCGGCGGCGAGCGAGGACATCGAACCGGCGCCGATGACCAGCGCCCGCTTGCCCTTGGCCCAGGTGTCCACCGGGGTGTCGGCCGCCAGCTGCTCGAGGCCGAAGGTGACGAGCGACTGCCCCGCCCGGTCGATACCGGTCTCGCTGTGCGCCCGCTTGCCGACCCGCAGCGCCTGCTGGAACAGGTCGTTCAGCAGCCGCCCGGCGGTGTGCAGCTCCTGGCCGCGCGCGAGGGCGTCCTTGATCTGGCCGAGGATCTGCCCCTCGCCGACGACCATGGAGTCCAGCCCGCACGCCACCGAGAAGAGGTGGTGGACGGCCCGGTCCTCATAGTGCACGTACAGGTACGGGGTGAGCTCCTCCAGCCCCACCCCGCTGTGCTGGGCGAGCAGCGTGGACAGCTCGGCGACGCCCGCGTGGAACTTGTCCACGTCGGCGTAGAGCTCGATGCGGTTGCAAGTGGCCAGGACCGCGGCCTCGACGGCCGGTTCGGCGGCGAGGGCGTCCTGGAGCAGCTTGCTCTGCGTGTCGGGGGCCAGGGCGGCCCGCTCCAGCACGCTGACGGGCGCGCTGCGGTGGCTGAGTCCGACGACGAGGAGGCTCATGCCGGCATCACGGCGGGCATGTCCCCGTCAGGTCCCTTGCGTCCTTCGGCCGGGGCGGTGGCGCCGGCGCCGCGCACCACGGGGGGCACCGGCGCGCCCGGCTCCTCGCCGGCCTTGCGCTGCTCGTGGAAGGCGAGGATCTGCAGCTCGATGGAGAGGTCCACCTTGCGCACGTCCACGCCGTCGGGCACCGACAGCACGGTCGGCGCGAAGTTCAGGATGGAGGTCACCCCGGCCGCGACGAGCCGGTCGCAGACCTGCTGGGCCGCGCCCGCGGGCGTGGCGATGACACCGATCGACACGCCGTTCTCGTCGACGATCTTCTCCAGGTCGTCGATGTGCTGCACCGCGATGCCCGCGACCGGCTTGCCGACCATGGCCGGGTCGGCGTCGATCAGCGCGGCGACGCGGAAGCCACGGGAGGCGAAGCCGCCGTAGTTGGCGAGGGCGGCGCCGAGGTTACCGATACCGACCATGACGATCGGCCAGTCCTGGGTGAGCCCGAGCTCGCGGGAGATCTGGTAAACGAGGTACTCGACGTCGTACCCGACACCGCGCGTCCCGTACGAACCGAGGTAGGAGAAGTCCTTGCGCAGCTTCGCGGAATTGACCCCCGCCGCCGCCGCGAGCTCCTCGGAGGAGACCGTCGGTACGGAGCGCTCCGACAGTGCGGTGAGCGCCCGCAGATACAGCGGAAGCCTGGCGACGGTGGCCTCGGGGATTCCTCGGCTACGGGTCGCCGGTCGGTGTGTTCGGCCAGTTGCCACGGTGCTCCTGCGGGATGAGCGGGGCTGCAGGCGGCCATGCGTACCGAGGCCGCCCCGTCGACAGCAGGCTATGTCTTTGTGAACGCGTGCACAAAGATGGTGTCCCTTTTGTCCGGCCAAAGTGACCGGGGTCACGCGATCCGATCGCGCCGCCCCGGAACCGAGGGCGCGCTCAGCCCGTTGGGAACACGAAGGGCGCAAGACGGTTCACACTCCTCACGGCTCCGCCCCCGAAACCCAACAAAACGCACACGATGGTAACCGCCCTTTCCGGTCACCCGCCGTGCTTCAGCCTCCGAGCTCGCGCCGCAGCCGCGCCGCGTCCACCTTCCAGAAGGTGTGCTGCTCACCGTCCACCAGCACCACCGGGATCTGCTCCCAGTAGGCGCGGTGGAGCTCCTCGTCCTGGAGGATGTCCTTCTCCTCCCACACGGCGCCCGTCTCGGCGCAGACCCGCTCGATCACCGCCCGCGCGTCATCGCACAGATGACACCCGGGCTTCCCGATCAGCGTCACCGTCCGCGGACCGCCGGCCTTCTTCGTACGTCGCCCGAACATGCCCCCCATTCTCCTTCCGTTCACGCTGTGGCGGCCCCCACGAGGCGGGAAGGACCGAACACAGTGGCTATGCTCACGGCATGGCCGCACTGGGATGGCTCACCCCTCGCAGGCGCTCCGCCACCGCGCGCAGTGTGCTGGCAGGCGAAGCGTCGGCCGAGGCCGCCCGTAAGACCTCACAGGAGTTCCCCGTCCACGGGGACGAGCGCGCGGCGGCCTTCTTCGACCTCGACAACACCGTGATGCAGGGCGCCGCCCTTTTTCACTTCGGCCGGGGCCTGTACAAGCGGAAGTTCTTCCAGCGCCGCGAGCTGGCCCGGTTCGCCTGGCAGCAGGCCTGGTTCCGGCTCGCCGGGGTCGAGGACCCCGAGCACATGCAGAACGCCCGGGAGAGCGCGCTGTCCATCGTCCAGGGCCACCGCGTCTCCGAGCTGATGACCATCGGCGAGGAGATCTACGACGAGTACATGGCCGACCGCATCTGGCCCGGCACCCGCGCCCTGGCCCAGGCGCACCTCGACGCCGGCCAGAAGGTCTGGCTGGTCACTGCCGCCCCCGTCGAAACGGCGACGATCATCGCCCGCCGCCTGGGCCTGACCGGCGCGCTCGGCACGGTCGCCGAGTCCGTCGACGGCGTCTACACCGGCAAGCTCGTCGGCGAGCCGCTCCACGGCCCCGCCAAGGCCGAGGCGGTCCGCGCCCTGGCCGCCGCGGAGGGCCTGGACCTCTCGCGCTGCGCCGCGTACAGCGACAGCCACAACGACATCCCGATGCTCTCGCTGGTCGGGCACCCGTACGCGATCAACCCCGACACCAAGTTGCGCAGGTACGCGCGCGAGCGCGAGTGGCGCCTGCGCGACTACCGCACGGGCCGCAAGGCCGCGAAGGTCGGCATCCCCGCGGCCGCGGGCGTCGGCGCCCTCGCCGGCGGCACCGCCGCCGCGGTGGCCCTAAGCCGCCGCCGCCGCTGACCCACGGCGCCCCCGCCTCACCCGCGGAGGCGGCGCGGGCCCGTACCCCCTCCGCCTGCCGACGGCTCGCAGCAGCTCAGCGTCCGGAGTACGGCCGGCCCGACTGTGCGACATGCCGAGCGCCCGGGGCGCGGCCTTCCGGCGGCGCGAAGCCGCCGCCTGCCGAGCGCCCGATGCGCGACCCCCCGGGGGCGAGGGGCCGCCACCTACGGGCTTGCAGGGGCTGGATGTCCGGGGGTGCAGCCCGGCGGCGGGGTGCCGCCGCCTGCCGCGTGCCGTCCGGGGCGCGGCCCTCCGGCGCCGGCAGCTGCCGCCTAGTGGGAGTCCCAGACGCAGCCCCTCCCCCGGCGGCGCGAAGCCGCCGCCTGGCTGGGGGTGGGTGCATCGGCCCCATAAGCCCTCCCCGCCGGGGGGGCCGGGGCGCAGCCACGGGTTCGGGAAGGGGCGGGGTGGGGGAACCAGCAGCCCCGGCAACGTGAAGCGGACGCCCGCCGCCGAGGGCGCCGGGGCGCCGACCCCCGTGGCCGCGCGAGTCGCGGCCAAACCGGGGTCTTACCCGCGCCACCCCCACCCCAGTCCCCCACCCCCGCACTCGACCACAACACACCCCCACCCCACCCACATCCGAAACCGATCCGGTCAATTAACGGTCACCAAGTGCGACTTGATCAGCCCTCTAGACGTCACAGAAGCGACTGAATCGATGATTTGAGCAACTCGGTGTAGCGCTCCCTGCACGAAGCGTTATTCTCCTCAGACGCATACGGAACCCTCATACGTCGCTACGACGGGTGAACGGTTCCGCACTGCACGTGATGGAAGCTCTGCCTCTGGGAGTCCCGTGTACCCACACGTCGGGGTTGACGCCTCGGGCCTGGCTACGCTCCGCGCAACGGTCCTCGACCACCTGCGCGGCTTCGTCCCCACCGCGTACGCCGTCCCCGCCTTCGCCGTACCGGCACCCGCCGGCCCCTGCTACGCCCTCGCCGACGGCGGTCCCGCCGTCGGAAGAAGGGGTGGCCGGGGCGGAGCGGGCACCTCGACCACCGCGCGCCGGCCCACCGCCGACAGCGACAGCGCCCGCATGATGGACCTGGTCGAGCGCGCCCAGGCCGGCGAGGCCGAGGCCTTCGGCCGCCTGTACGACCAGTACAGCGACACCGTCTACCGCTACATCTACTACCGCGTCGGCGGAAAGGCGACGGCCGAAGACCTGACCAGCGAGACGTTCCTCCGCGCCCTGCGCCGCATCTCGACCTTCACCTGGCAGGGGCGCGACTTCGGAGCCTGGCTGGTCACCATCGCTCGCAATCTGGTCGCCGACCACTTCAAGTCGAGCCGATTCAGGCTCGAAGTGACCACAGGCGAAATGCTCGACGCCAACGAGGTCGAGCGCAGCCCGGAGGACTCCGTCCTGGAGTCCCTCTCCAACGCCGCGCTCCTGGAGGCCGTCCGCAAGCTGAACCCCCAGCAGCAGGAGTGCGTCACCCTGCGCTTCCTCCAGGGCCTCTCGGTCGCCGAGACCGCGCGCGCGATGGGCAAGAATGAAGGCGCGATCAAGACCCTCCAGTACCGCGCGGTGCGCACCCTCGCGCGCCTGCTCCCCGACGACGCCCGCTGACCGCACGACACCCTCCGTGAGGGCGCGAGCACGCACTGGTCGGATCATCTTTCGTCCGTAACCCAGGTGCCGCGACGCTCGTTGTGCGGGATGCAGGCTCCCTATGGTCACACCCTGACCGCACCCACTCACTCGTTCGTGTGGATGCGCTCAAGGTGTGCAACCTTCCCGCCCTTCCGGGGAGTCGACCGTGATGACGAGAGGAGGTGCCGCCAGTGATCGCGAACGTATCGGCGCACCGGCGGGCGAACGCCTTCGCCCAGGCCCTGGAAGATCAGGCGGCCGAGCAGCCCGACGCGTCGGCCGAACCGACCGAGCGTGGGCGACTGTTGGCCCTGGCGAGCGGTCTCGGCAAACTGCCGAAGCCGGAGTTGGACCCCGAAGTCAAAACCGTGCAGCGAGCCCAGCTGGTCGCCGCCATGGAGGCGATGGTCGCCGAGGGGGGTGCGTCCGCGGGCCCTACCGTGCCGGAGCAGCGGACGTCGTCGGGGCGGGGGGCCCACCGGGCCACCGCGCTCCGGAAGTTGCGCCCACGCTCCCGCTGGTCGAAGGGGCTCGCCGCCGGCGGCCTCACGGTCGGAGTGGCCGCGGGGGCCTTCAGCGGGGTCGCCGCTGCAAGTTCCGACGCCCTCCCGGGTGATTCGCTGTACGGGCTGAAGCGTGGCATGGAGGACCTCAAGCTCGGCCTCGCCGACGACGAGGCCGACCGCGGCGAGCTCTACCTGGACCAGGCGTCCACCCGACTCAGCGAGGCCCGCCGCCTCATGGAGCGGGGCCGCTCCGGCGTCCTGGACCACGAGTCGCTGAACGAGATCCGCCGCGCCCTCAACGGCATGCAGCACGACGCCGCCGAGGGCCACCGCCTGCTGCGCATCGCGTACGAACGGGACGGCACCATCGCGCCGATGGCCACGCTCGACTCGTTCGCCCGCAACCACCGCGAGGCGTGGCACGGCCTGCGCGACCGGCTCCCTCCCCAGCTCACCGACGTACGCGACCAGGTGAGTTCGGTCTTCGCCGCCATAGACGAAGAGGTCGGCCCGCTGCAGTCCAAGCTGCCGCGCGTCCCGGAGGAGAAGGACGGCCGCACTCCCTCCGGCACCCAAAGCGGCCCCCAGGACTCGACCCGCCCCGGCAGCCCGTCGCACGAGTCCCCGTCCGCGCCGGAATCCCGCCCCTCGGGCGGCCCCGGCAAGCCGGGCCCGTCGGGCTCCGGCTCGGGATCCGCGCAGGACGACGGCCTGCTCGGGGGCAACACGGGCGGCCTCCTGGAGCCCGACCCGACGACACCGCCGCCCGATGCGAGCCAGGAGCCACCCGCACCGGCTCCCGACGTCACCATCCCCCCGCTGCTGCCGGGCATCCTCCCGGGCCTCGGCATCGACAAGGAGGACGCGCGTTAGGACACGCGACAGGACGAAGGTGGGGCGCCTCTCGGACACGAGGGCGCCCCACTCTCGTACGTCCGCGCGTACGCGCTAGAAGAACACCGACCGCCGCTGCACCAGCAGCTTGTACAGCGTGTGCTGGATCTGCTCCCGGACCTGGTCCGTCAGGTTGAACATCAGCATCGGGTCCTCCGCCGCCTCCGGCGGATAGCCGTCGGTCGGGATCGGCTCGCCGAACTGGATCGTCCACTTCGTCGGCAGCGGCACCGCGCCCAGCGGCCCCAGCCAGGGGAACGTCGGCGTGAGCGGGAAGTACGGGAAGCCGAGCAACCGCGCGAGCGTCTTCGCGTTGCCGATCATCGGGTAGATCTCCTCCGCGCCCACGATCGAGCACGGCACGATCGGCACCCCGGCCCGCAGTGCCGTCGACACGAAGCCGCCCCGCCCGAACCGCTGCAGCTTGTACCGCTCGCCGAAGGGCTTCCCGATGCCCTTGAAGCCCTCCGGCATCACCCCGACGACCTCGCCGCGCCGCAGCAGCCGCTCGGCGTCCTCCGCGCACGCCAGCGTGTGCCCGGCCTTCCGGGCCAGCTCGTTCACGACCGGCAGCACGAACACCAGATCAGCGGCGAGCAGCCGCAGATGGCGCCCGGCCGGGTGGTGGTCGTGGACAGCGACCTGCATCATCAGGCCGTCCAGCGGAAGTACTCCCGAGTGGTTCGCCACCACCAGGGCTCCGCCCTCGGCCGGGATGTTCTCCACGCCCTTCACCTCGACGCGGAAGTACTTCTCGTACAGCGGCCGGAGAAGCGACATCAGGACCTGGTCCGTCAGCTCCTCGTCGAAACCGAACTCGTCGACCTCGTACTCACCGGTGATGCGCCGCCGCAGGAAGGCCAGCCCGCCCGCGAGCCGCCGTTCCCACTCGCCACCGGGCGCCGAGCCCCCCGGGGCCGGAGCGTCGTCCCCGGCCGCCTCGGCCTCCTCGGGCCCGTACGACCCCGGCAGCGGGCTCACCGGGGCCGGCTCGCCCCTCCGTCGGGCACCACCGCCCAGCAGCGGACGCCGGCGCGCCGGCCGGGGGGCCGCACCCGCGCGCGAACGGTCGTCGTCGAAGGGAATGACCTTGGCGTCCGCCATCGTTGCTCGCGCTCCTTAATCGGCTTCGGCGCTTGTCGTCGTCTTCGTCTTCGTATCCGGCCTCGTATCCGGTTTCGGCTTCGCACCGCTCAGGAGCGGCGACGCGGCGATCCGGTCGACCGCACCGGCCACGGCCTCCGGCGGCAGCAGCCCAGGGCCCCGGCTGCGCGCGAAGTCCGCGAAGGCCTGGGCGGTGGTGTACGCGGGCTCGAACCCGAGCGTCTCGCGCATCTGCGCCGTACTGACCACCCTGCCGTGCGTCAGCAGCCGGATCTGCTCCGGTGAGAAGTCCGTCACACCCACCGTGCGCAGCGCCGTACCGACCCACCTGACGGCCGGCAGCAGTACCGGCACGGTGGGCCGCCCCAGCCGTCGCGAGCACTGAGAGAGCGTCAGTACGCCGTCGCCGGCGATGTTGAACGTCCCGCTGTTCAGCGTGGCTCGCCGCGGCTCGTGCGAGGCGATCCGCAGGACGTCGATGACGTCCTCCTCGTGGACGAACTGGAGCCTCGGGTCGTACCCGAAGACCGTGGGCAGGACGGGCAGCGAGAAGTACTCGGCGAGCGGCGAGTCCGCGCCCGGCCCCAGGATGTTCGCGAAGCGCAGCACGCACACCGCCACGTCCGGGCGCCGCCGTGCGAAGCCGCGCACGTACCCCTCGACCTCGACGACGTCCTTGGCGAAGCCTCCGCTCGGGAGCGACTTCGGCGGCGTCGTCTCGGTGAAGACCGCCGGGTCGCGGGGCGCCGAGCCGTACACGCTCGTGCTGGACTTCACCACCAGCCGGCGGATCGTCGGCGACTTCTGGCACGCGCCGAGCAGCTGCATCGTGCCGATGACGTTGGTCTCCTTGACCGCCGTCCGGCCCCCACTGCCCAGCGGTTGGCCCGTGACGTCCAGATGGACGACGGTGTCGACCGCGTGCTCGGCCAGTACGCGCCCGATGCCGGGCTGCCGGATGTCGGCGCGGACGAACTCCGCCGCGCCCAGCCGGTGCGGAGGATCGACGGCGTCGACGCCGATCACCCGGTCCACGCCGGGGTCCTGCTGGATGCGCCGTACGAAGCGGCCGCCGAGCTTCCGGGCCACCCCGGTGACGAGCACGACCTTCCCCAAGATCAGCGCCTTCCGTTCGGTCCTGTTCGCCTACGCGCCACCGTAGCGTTTCACCCTCGCGGTGTGACGACCGCCGCACTCTCCCGCGCACGGCCGAAAACACCGCGGCCCTCCCACCGGAACCGGTGGGAGGGCCGCGAATGCCGCACGTACAGCCGTCGCTTACTTCTTGTTGCGACGCTGAACGCGGGTGCGCTTGAGCAGCTTGCGGTGCTTCTTCTTGGCCATCCGCTTACGCCGCTTCTTGATAACAGAGCCCACGACTACCCTCGCTCACTTCTCGGAACACCCCCGCGCCAGCGGGGATCTCGGTGCGGGGCGTCTGGGCCCACACGACCTACGTCGGCCTAGCCTACCCGGCCGAGCGACGAGCTTGTAATCCGAGGGCTCGTGGAGTGCCCTTCGCGCCCCGCTACGCGGTTTCCACCCCCACGAAAGACTCTCGCAGGTACTCGTGAACCGCTTGCTCCGGCACCCGGAAAGACCTGCCCACCCGGATGGCCGGCAGATGACCGCTGTGCACCAAGCGGTACACGGTCATCTTCGACACTCGCATCACCGCGGCGACTTCCGCCACGGTCAGGAACTTGACCTCGTTGAGAGGCCTTTCGCCAGCAGCAGCCATGACCCACCTGTACCTTCCGCACACGACGCCCACCGGCTTCCCCTCCGGTGACTCTTCGTCGTTGTGCGCTCACTCCCCAGAGTAGGGGCGGGTGATGCGAGTGGGGAAGAGGAGCTGCCATCAGCCCCCTACTGTGACAGACACGCCCGATTGAGTACATAGCGAGTAAGCGGCCGGTAGTAAGCGGACCGCACACCGTCATCGAGCGGAACGGCCACGGACACCCGTCCCTCCGCTTCTCCGACGAACAGCGCGGGGTCGTCCGTATCGGCCAGGCCGATGGCCTCGAACCCCAGCTGACCTGCTCCGCAGACCCATCCGTGGTCCCCGACGACCAGGTCCGGCAGCCCCCTTCCACCCTCCGCCGCGGCCTCCAGAGCGGCTCTGACGGGGAGGGGGGAGTGCGTGTGTGCGCCGGTCTCACAACCGGCGCCTTCGGCCCCGGGTTCCCGCACCAGCGCGACTCCCCGTACGTAGTCCACGGTGTACGTACGTACGCCAAACCGGGTCGTTATGTCGACACATCTCCCCTGCGCGGGTGTGAGAACGGTGCATCCCGCCGCCGACAAAGCGTCTGCCAACCCGGCGTAGAACCCGAGCAGACGGTGCGGGTGCCCGGTCCCGAACAGCACCGCACCCCGCCGGGCGGCCACCTCCGCGATCCGCGCCGCGAACGCGTCCAGCGCGCCCAGCGTCCGCTCCGGATCGATGACGTCGAGCCCGGACCGGTGAGCAGGATCCGCGGAGACCCCGCACCTGTCCGCCATGAGCCGCAGCACCTCGCGCTCGCTCCACCCGCCGTCGGGGTCGAGCCCCAGCGTGATGCGCGGATCCCGGGCCGCGAACAGCCGGTAGTTGCGCAGACTCCGCTCCCGCGCGGTGGCCACCGTCCCGGCCAGCCCCGAAGCCACCAGATGCGCCCGGAGCGCCTCCACACTCAGCACTCTCCCGATGCTGCCGCACCCCGGTCGCCCGAGCGCCGAAACGCATCCGGGCTCCCACCGTTGGCGTAACCCCGCCACGCCGAGGCGTTCCTACGCCAGCAGCCCCCGCAGCGGGAACACCGCGCGCCGCGTCGCCAGCACCGCCTGGTCCAGCCGGTCCGCCGGGTCGTACCCCTCGTCCCAGGAGTGCCACTCCACCGGCCACCGGCCGTCCGTCATCCGGCCCGGCGCCAACTGCCGCGTCCGCGCGTACACCTCGTCCCGCCACGACGACGGGATGACCGACTCCGGCTCCACCGGCGCCCCCGCCGCGATGCCCACCAGGTGCGTCCACGACCGCGGCACCACGTCCACCACCGCGTAACCGCCTCCGCCGAGCGCGACCCACCGCTCCTCGGCGTACGCGTGCGCCAGGTCGTGGCAGGCGGCCTGCACCGCCCGCTGCGCGTCCAGCGACACCGCCAGGTGCGCCAGCGGGTCCTCGAAGTGCGTATCGGCCCCGTGCTGCGTCACCAGCACCTGCGGCCGGAAGTCCGCCAACAGCTCCGGCACCACCGCGTGGAACGCCCGCAGCCACCCCGCGTCCCCGGTCCCGGCCGGCAGCGCCACGTTCACCGCGGTCCCCTCCGCCTCGCCGGTCCCACCGGTCTCCTCAGGCCACCCGGTCCCCGGGAACAGCGTCCGCGGGTGCTCGTGCAGCGAGATGGTCAGCACCCGCGGGTCGTCCCGGAAGGCGGCCTCTACGCCGTCCCCGTGATGCACGTCCACATCCACGTACGCGACCCGCTCCGCCCCCAGCTCCAGCAGCCGGGCGATGGCGAGCGACGCGTCGTTGTAGATGCAGAAACCCGCCGCGGAGCCCGGCATCGCGTGGTGCAGGCCGCCCGCGAAGTTCACCGCGTGCGCGGCCTCGCCCCGCCACACCGCCTCCGCCGCGCCCACCGACTGGCCGGCGATGAGCGCCGACGCCTCGTGCATCCCCGCGAACGCCGGATCGTCCATGGTGCCGAGCCCGTACGCCTGGTCCGCCGCCTTCGGGTCCGCCGACGCCGCCCGTACGGCCGCCACGTAGTCCTCGCGGTGCACCAGCCGCAGCGTCGAGTCCCCGGCCGGCTTGGCCGCCACCACGTCGACCGCACGGTCCAGGCCGTACGCCCGCACCAGACCCATGGTCAGCGCGAGCCGCACCGGGTCCATCGGGTGGCTCGGCCCGAAGTCGTAACGGGTTACTGCGTCATCCCACATCAACAGTGCGCGGCCGCTCATGCCCGCCACCGTATCGGTCCCGTTCAACGCCGAACGACCGGGCATACCGGAGCGTCACCAGCACCAACACCATCGGCACCAGCATCGCCCCGCGGTACGTCCAGGCCTCACCGAGTGCCCCGACCAGCGGCGAACCGACCAGGAACCCGACGTAGTTGAAGACGTTGAGCCGCGCCACCTCCGCGTCCCCCCGCGCGGCCGCGAACGTCTGCGGCACCACCACGCTCAGGCCCAGCCCCAGCACCGTGAACCCGGCCACCCCGGCCCACGCACCGGGCGCCCCGGCCACCACCCCGAAGCCGACCGCCGCGAGCAGCACCCCGCCCCGCACCACGCCCACGGCCCCGAACCGCCGCACCCCGAGGTCCCCGACCGCCCGCCCGAGCAGCATCGTCACCATGTAGGCGTTGTACGGAACGGTCGCCAGCGCCTCCGAACCGCCCAGCACGTCCGTCAGATACGTGGCGCTCCAGTTCGCCACCGTGGCGTCCCCGATGTACGCGAACGTCATCACCAGGCACAGCGGCACCAGGAGCCCCGTCGGCCGGCCTGTCGCGCCGCTGTCGGCCTGCCGCTCGCCGTCCACATACCACCGGCTCGCCATCAGCGCCGCGGGCAGCAGCACGACCACGACGGACCCGTACGCCGTCCCCAGCTCCAGCCCCCGGCGCACCGAGACCCACGCGAGCGAGGCGCCCACGATCCCGCCGAGGCTGTACGCCGCGTGGAAGCCGAGCATGATGCTGCGGCCGTACGCGCGCTGGAGGCTGACGCCCAGCATGTTCATGGAGGCGTCCAACGCGCCGACCGCCAGCCCGAA
Source organism: Streptomyces sp. NPDC045431 (assembly GCF_040646655.1). NCBI lineage: Bacteria > Bacillati > Actinomycetota > Actinomycetes > Kitasatosporales > Streptomycetaceae > Streptomyces > Streptomyces sp. NPDC045431. The sequence goes on along the minus strand of NZ_JBEZAQ010000020.1, from coordinate 1,144 downwards.
CACCCCGAGCGCGACGCCGACGTGCCACATCCGGTCCCCGGCCCCGACGGCGACGAGCGCCGACAGCACCACCGGCTGCACCCACCGGAGCACGACGGCCGGCGTCGCCGCGCGCCGCACCAGCGTGCCGGTGACCACGCTCCCCACCCCGGCGAGGACGGGGACGGCCGCCAGGAAGAGCGGGAGCAGGGCGCCGGATATCCCGTACCGGTCCTGGATGGCGGGGATACGCGTCACCAGCAGCGCGAAGGTCACTCCTTGTACGAAGAAGCAGACCGCGAGCGAGCCGCGCCCGCGCCGTAACCGCGTCGATCCCCTGTCCGCCATGGCGGCACAGCCTAGGGCGCCCCCCTACCGCTGGATAGATCACTCACACCAGTAGGTCATACGAGGAGCGCGGGCAGCCGGCTCATGTCGTCGAAGCAGCCCTTGACCCCCGCCAGCCGCTCCGCGGGGGTCATCGCGGTGAACCCGTACACGTCCATCCCGGCCGCGAGCGCCGCCTGCACGCCGAGGGGGCTGTCCTCCACCACGACGCACCGCTCGGGGGCGACGCCCATCCGCTCGGCGGCATACAGGAAGAGGTCCGGCGCCGGCTTGCCCTGTCCCACGTCCTGCGCGCTGAAGACGGTGTCCTCGGGGAACCAGAGGTCCAGCCCCGTCTTCCGGTGCCCGACCCGGATCCGCTCATGGCTCCCGGACGATGCCACGCAGTACCGCACCCCGTCCGCCACGAGCTTCCCCAGCACCTCCGTCACACCGGCGACCGCCTGCAACTCACGCTCGAACGCCGCGAAGACGCGGGCGTGCAACGTCGCGTCGAACTCTTCCGGCAGCCGCTGCCCGGTCCGCTCCAGGATCACGTCGTGCACGCGGTGCACGGCGGCCCCCATGTAGTCCCTGAGCGAGTCCTCGTACGAGGTCGGGTGCCCGAGCTCGGTCAGGTAGCCGGCGAGGATGGTGTTGGAAAGGTACTCACTGTCGACGAGTACACCGTCGTTGTCGAAGATGACCAGTTCATAGCGCATGGAGCCACCTTAGAAGGCGGTGAACGCAGAAAAGCCCCGCACCAGAAGGTGCGGGGCTTTCCCCAAAAATTGTTCGGCGGCGTCCTACTCTCCCACAGGGTCCCCCCTGCAGTACC
>NZ_JBEZAQ010000019.1:114397-118416 GCF_040646655.1 Streptomyces sp. NPDC045431 | reverse complement strand
GTCCTTGCGGATGTCCCCGAGGGTGATCACCTGGGTGGCGATCTGGTTCACGTTCGACCGGATCGACTGCAGGGCCTCGTCGTCCTGGGTGTCACCGATCTCCTCGGTGGCGTCCAGGAAGGCCTTCTGCGCGAGGTCGGCCGTCTTGCGCTTCTCGGTGATCTTGTAGTCCGAGCTGATCGGACCGTCCGCGTCGGTGCGGTTGGCGAGCGGGCCCGCCGTCAGGTCGCGCTCCTCCTGGAGCGCCTGGGCGAGGTCGGTCGCCTCTTTGGTGAGCTTGGTGAGCAGCTGCATGTGATCCAGCTGCTCCATGTCGTTCATGGACTCGTTGATACGGAGTCCACCCAGCGTGGTCGCGGCGACCACGGGCAGGGCGAGCAGGGAGACGAGACGGGTGCTGATGCGCCAGTTGCGCAGGGCTATTCGGGAGCCGGCGTCGCTCGGCCCGGCGCTCTTGCCCTTGGCGCCCTTCGCGGCCTTGGTGCCCTTGACACCCTTGCCCTTCGGAGCGGCCGGGGACTCGGAGCCGCCCGGTGCGGCACTCCCGCGTCCGGCGCGGCCGGCGCCGTCACCGGCGGCCGCCTGTCCGGGGTTCTGGGTGCGCTGGGGTGAGGAGCCGCGGTCGGTCCCGCCGCGCGGCTCCTGCTCCGCCGCAGCTTCCCCTCGGCCCTTGCGGGCCGGGGGAGACCCCATGCCATCCCTCTTGAAACGTCCCTGCACTAGCGTCGCAACCTCTGGACCAGGCGTCCCTCCGCGTGAACGGAAAGGACGGTGTCGGCGTCGTGGAGCGCGAGTCGCGCTCCATGGTGGTCGTGAGTGACCGGCGCAGATCCCCTTCCCGCCGCCGCTTCGGCGCTGCGTTGCGCCCGCTGCGCGCCGGTCTGATTCCGCGGCGGTGCGTGGAATTCCAGCACAGTGCCGGAACTCCAACAAGGGCGACGGTACCCACCCCGGGCCCGGTCGCGGAATGTGCGTGGCCCTTCACCGTACGTGGAAGCCGTTAGGGGAGGAAGCGGACTTCAGTGGACGAGTCGCTTACGGGTGGGGGGTGTCCTAGTCGCCATGATCAGGAGCGGAATGAGCGCTTCACACGTGCAATGTCCGTTTTCACTGGTCCAACCAGCGGCCTGAAACGTCCGGATTGTCCCTGGTGTCGTGAGCAAACTCACATATAGATCGGTGCCTCTTACCGCTATGGGCGGGGAATCGAATGTTTAGCCTGACGCTTTACATAGACACCCGTTCTGTAAGCCCCTACCTGCCGAGGTCCGACCCACCGATGAAGACGACGATGATCATCCGCTCCATCGCCAACCCCCGCCGCACCACCCTGGCGCACCTGGCCGACGCCGGTGAGCTCGCCCAGGGCGTGAAGCCGGAGCACCCGACGGACCTCCCGGCCAGCACCGCCAACCCGCGGCGCACGACCCTCATGGACGCCCCGGTCCCCGCCGCGCGGTAATCCGGCAGGTCGGCCGCGCCTCCCGCGTTAGCCTGGAGCGTCAGACTCCAGTCACCAGCGGAAGTAAGGGGCACGGCATCCCGTGCGCATCGCCAGGTTCTCCATCGACGGCAATGTCGCCTTCGGCGCGGTCGAGGGCGACGCCGCCCCCGGCACCGGGGGCGGTCTCGTCCTCGACATCATCAAGGGTATTCCGTACGGGGACTTCGAACTCAGCGGGACCAAGGTCCCGCTGAGCAAGGTCCGCCTCCTGCCGCCCGTCCTCCCGAACAAGGTCGTGGCCATCGGCCGCAACTACGCGGAGCACGCCGCGGAGCTCGGCAACGAGGTCCCCGACGTCCCCGTCGCCTTCTTCAAGCCCACCACCTCGGTGATCGGCTCCGGCGACGCCATCGAGTACCCCACCTTCTCGAACGAGCTCCACCACGAGGCGGAGCTCGCCGTCGTGATCGGCCGCATGTGCCGCGAGGTCCCGCGCGAGCGCGTCAAGGACGTCGTCTTCGGCTACACCTGCGCCAACGACGTCACCGCGCGCGACGTCCAGCAGCGCGAGAAGCAGTGGGCCCGCGCCAAGGGCTTCGACACCTCCTGCCCGCTCGGCCCCTGGGTGGAGACCGACCTCGACCCGGGCGACCTCACGATCCAGTGCACGGTCAACGGCGAACAGCGCCAGCTGGGTCGTACGAGCGACATGATCCGCTCCGTGGAGGACCTGGTCGTCCACATCACCGAGGCCATGACGCTGCTCCCCGGCGACGTCATCCTCACGGGCACCCCGGCCGGAGTCGGACCGCTCAACGTCGGCGACGAGGTCGCCGTCACCATCGAAGGCATCGGCACTCTCACCAACAAGGTGATCAAGCGTGGCTAACGCGATCCGCGTACGTTTCTGTCCCTCGCCGACCGGCAACCCCCACGTGGGCCTGGTCCGCACCGCCCTGTTCAACTGGGCCTTCGCCCGGCACCACCAGGGCACCATGGTCTTCCGCATCGAGGACACCGACGCGGCCCGCGACTCGGAGGAGTCCTACCACCAGCTCCTCGACTCGCTGCGCTGGCTCGGCCTCGACTGGGACGAGGGCCCCGAGGTCGGCGGCCCCCACGCGCCGTACCGCCAGTCGCAGCGCATGGAGATCTACAAGGAGATCGCCGACAAGCTGCTCGCCGGCGGCCACGCGTACCGCTGCTACTGCACCGCCACCGAGCTCGACGAGCGCCGCGAGGCCGCCCGCGCCGCCGGCAGGCCCTCCGGCTACGACGGCACGTGCCGCGACCTCACCGCCGAGCAGAAGGCGGCGTACGAAGCGGAGGGCCGCGAGTCGATCGTCCGCTTCCGGATGCCCGACGAGCCGATCACCTTCACCGACCTGGTCCGCGGCGAGCTCACGTTCACCCCGGAGAACGTCCCGGACTACGGCATCGTCCGCGCCAACGGCGCCCCCCTCTACACGCTCGTCAACCCCGTCGACGACGCGCTGATGGAGATCACCCACGTCCTGCGCGGCGAGGACCTGCTCTCCTCCACCCCGCGCCAGATCGCCCTCTACAAGGCGCTGATCGAGCTGGGCGTCGCCAAGACCATCCCCGCCTTCGGCCACCTGCCGTACGTCATGGGCGAGGGCAACAAGAAGCTCTCCAAGCGCGACCCGCAGGCCTCGCTGAACCTCTACCGAGAGCGCGGCTTCCTCCCCGAGGGCCTGCTGAACTACCTCTCGCTCCTCGGCTGGTCCTTCTCCGCCGACCAGGACGTCTTCACCATCCCCGAGATGGTCGAGAAGTTCGACATCGCGGACGTCAACGCCAACCCGGCCCGCTTCGACCTGAAGAAGGCCGAGGCGATCAACGCCGACCACATCCGCCGCCTGGACGTGAAGGCGTTCGCCGAGGCCTGCGAGCCCTGGCTGCGCGCCCCGCACGCCCCCTGGGCCCCGGAGGACTTCGACCGCGCGGCCTGGGAGGCCATCGCACCGCACGCCCAGACCCGTCTGACCGTGCTCTCCGAGATCACGCAGAACGTCGACTTCCTCTTCCTCCCGGAGCCCGTCGATGACGAGGCGTCCTGGCAGAAGGCCATGAAGGAGGGCTCCGACGCCCTGCTGCGCACGGCCCGCGCCAAGCTGGAGGCGGCGGACTGGACCAGCCCCGAGTCCCTCAAGGAGGCCGTCCTCGCCGCCGGCGAGGAGCACGGCCTCAAGCTCGGCAAGGCCCAGGCCCCGGTCCGCGTCGCGGTCACCGGCCGCACCGTCGGCCTGCCGCTCTTCGAGTCCCTGGAGATCCTGGGCAAGGACCGCACCCTGGCCCGCATCGACGCGGCTCTGGCGAAGCTCGGCGGCTGACCCCGTCCCGGCGGTACCGTCGGGACCATGCCGATCCGCGCGGTCCTCTGGGACATCGACACTGTGCCGATTCGGGGGATAACCCCCGAACCCCCAGCAGGGGCGGCGCTCGGGGATACGGTTGCACCATGCCGATCCGCGCGGTCCTCTGGGACATCGACACTGTGCCGATTCGGGGGATAACCCCCGAACCCCCAGCAGGGGCGGCGCTCGGGGATACG
>NZ_JBEZAQ010000019.1:50232-114302 GCF_040646655.1 Streptomyces sp. NPDC045431 | reverse complement strand
ATACGGTTGCACCATGCCGATCCGCGCGGTCCTCTGGGACATCGACGACACGATCTTCGACTACGCCAGCGCCGACCGCGCCGGAATGCTGCACCATCTGAAGGCCGAGGGCCTGGTGGACGGATACGACTCCGTCGACCAGGCCCTCAGCCGTTGGAAGGAGCTCACCACGCACCACTGGCGCCGCTTCGAGGCGGGTGGCGTGGCCTTCGAGGACCAGCGCCGCGACCGGGTGCGCGACTTCGTGGGGCGGCCGCTGAGCGACGCCGAGGCCGACGAGTGGTTCGGGCGGTACCTGCGCCATTACGAGGCCGCCTGGGTCCTCTTCCCGGACACCCTGCCCGTGCTGGACGTCCTGGCGGCCGACTACCGCCACGCCGTCCTGTCGAACTCCAGCATCCACAACCAGGAGCGCAAGCTGCGGGCCCTGGGCGTGCGCGACCGGTTCGAGGCGCTGCTGTGCGCGGCCGAGCTGGGCGTCGCCAAGCCCGAGCCGGAGGCGTTCCACGCCGCCTGCGACGTCATGAACCTGCCGCCCGAGGAGGTGGCGTACGTGGGGGACCAGCCCGACATCGACGCCCGGGGCGCCGTCGAGGCGGGCCTGAAGGGCATATGGCTGGATCGCACGGGGGTCGGCGGGCGGCCCGAGCTGATCAGGATCACCGGCCTCGACCAGCTCCCCGGGGTGCTCCGCCGGCTGCGCGGCGATACCCGTTTTGGAGCCCAGGACACCTTCGGGTAATGTTCTTCCTGCGCCGAGGGGAGCGGGCCGAAAAGCCCGAAACTCCAGAGCGTAACCCGAACAAAACCCTCGCAAGGGGGTTGAGTTTTGGTGGCCTATGGTGTAATTGGCAGCACGACTGATTCTGGTTCAGTTAGTCTTGGTTCGAGTCCAGGTAGGCCAGCTCGCAGAGCTCATCTGCAAAGCCCCCGTTGTGTAGCGGCCTAGCACGCTGCCCTCTCAAGGCAGTAGCGCCGGTTCGAATCCGGTCGGGGGTACAGATCCTTCCCGCGTGATCACCAGGGTCGCACCCGATGATCACGAGACGCAGGATCGCTAGGGCCCCCGTTGTGTAGCGGCCTAGCACGCCGCCCTCTCAAGGCGGTAGCGCCGGTTCGAATCCGGTCGGGGGTACCAACTGGTCTAAACCACCAGTGGCCTATGGTGTAATTGGCAGCACGACTGATTCTGGTTCAGTTAGTCTTGGTTCGAGTCCAGGTAGGCCAGCGGATCGTACAGCGTACAGATCTTGCCCCCGTTGTGTAGCGGCCTAGCACGCCGCCCTCTCAAGGCGGTAGCGCCGGTTCGAATCCGGTCGGGGGTACGCACAGAGGAAGCCCTCCCCAGCAGGGGAGGGCTTCTTCGCGTTCCTGGTGCGGAGGGACAACTCCGCCCCGCCGCTGCGGCGTTGAAGCGGCGGGGTCGAAGAGGGAAGCAGGGCGGGGTCAGCCGGAGCGGCGCAGCGCCTCGGTCAGGCGCGCGGCCGCGTCGATGACCGCCTGGGCGTGCATGCGCCCCGGGTGGCGCGTCAGACGCTCGATCGGGCCCGACACGGACACGGCGGCCACCACGCGGTTCGACGGGCCCCGTACGGGCGCGGAGACCGACGCCACGCCCGGCTCGCGCTCGCCGATCGACTGGGCCCAGCCGCGGCGCCGCACGCCGGACAGGGCCGTCGCCGTGAAGCGGGCGCCCTGGAGGCCGCGGTGCAGCCGCTCCGGCTCCTCCCAGGCCATGAGGATCTGGGCCGAGGAGCCGGCCTTCATGGTGAGCGTGGAGCCGACCGGCACGGTGTCCCGCAGACCGGACAGCCGCTCCGCCGCGGCGACGCAGATGCGCATGTCGCCCTGGCGCCGGTAGAGCTGCGCGCTCTCCCCGGTCACGTCACGCAGATGAGTCAGTACCGGTCCGGCCGTGGCCAGCAGGCGGTCCTCGCCGGCCGCGGCGGCGAGCTCCGCCAGCCGCGGTCCGAGGATGAACCGGCCCTGCATGTCCCTCGCCACCATCCGGTGGTGTTCCAGTGCCACGGCAAGGCGATGTGCCGTGGGTCGTGCGAGCCCGGTCGCCGCGACCAGCCCGGCGAGGGTGGCCGGACCGGACTCCAGGGCGCTCAGAACCAGAGCTGCCTTGTCGAGAACGCCGACGCCGCTAGAGTTGTCCATGCAACGATATTCACGTCTCACTCTGTGAAACGCAAGTTCAATTTTCCAGGGAACTTGCGACCCTGTACTCACGGCCCGCGGACCAACGGGTCCCAAGCCGGCGTCCGGCACGTGGAACGGGGTACGGACGCGGGCCCCACAGATCTCTAGAGGTGCCGGCCCAAGACGCCGGCCGGAGGGAAAGCGATGGGTAGGACTCTCGCGGAGAAGGTCTGGGACGACCACGTCGTCCGGCGCGCCGAAGGCGAGCCCGACCTCCTCTACATCGATCTGCACCTGCTGCACGAGGTGACCAGCCCCCAGGCCTTCGAGGGGCTCCGCCAGGCGGGCCGGCAGGTGCGGCGGCTCGACCTCACCATCGCCACCGAGGACCACAACACGCCGACCCTCGACATCGACAAGCCCATCGCCGACCCGGTCTCCCGGGCGCAGCTGGAGACCCTGCGCAAGAACTGCGCCGAGTTCGGGGTCCGCCTGCACCCGCTGGGCGACGTCGAGCAGGGCGTCGTCCACGTCGTGGGACCGCAGCTGGGCCTGACCCAGCCGGGCACCACCGTGGTCTGCGGGGACTCCCACACCTCCACGCACGGCGCCTTCGGCGCTCTGGCGTTCGGCATCGGCACCTCCCAGGTCGAGCACGTGCTGGCCACCCAGACGCTGCCCATGGCCCGCCCGAAGACCATGGCGATCACCGTGGACGGCGAGCTGCCCGAGGGCGTCACCGCCAAGGACCTGATCCTGGCGATCATCGCCCGGATCGGCACCGGCGGCGGCCAGGGCTACGTCCTGGAGTACCGCGGTTCCGCCATCGAGAAGCTCTCGATGGAGGCCCGGATGACCATCTGCAACATGTCGATCGAGGCCGGCGCCCGCGCGGGCATGATCGCCCCGGACGAGACCACCTTCGCCTACCTGAAGGGCCGCCCGCACGCCCCGCAGGGCGAGGACTGGGACGCGGCGGTCGCGTACTGGAAGACGCTGAAGACGGACGACGACGCCGTCTTCGACGCCGAGGTCGTCATCGACGCCGCCGCGCTGTCCCCGTTCGTCACCTGGGGTACCAACCCCGGCCAGGGCGCGCCGCTTTCGGCGAACGTCCCCGACCCCGCTTCGTACGAAGACGCTTCGGAGCGGCTGGCGGCGGAGAAGGCCCTGGAGTACATGGGGCTGACCGCCGGGCAGGCGCTGCGCGACATCAAGGTCGACACCGTCTTCGTGGGCTCCTGCACCAACGGCCGCATCGAGGACCTGCGCGCCGCTGCGGGCATCCTGGACGGCCGCAAAGTCGCCGACGGCGTACGGATGCTGGTCGTCCCCGGCTCGGTCCGGGTGGCCCTGCAGGCCGTCGAGGAGGGCCTGGACAAGGTCTTCAAGGAGGCCGGCGCCGAATGGCGGCACGCGGGCTGCTCCATGTGCCTGGGCATGAACCCCGACCAACTGGCGCCCGGTGAGCGTTCCGCGTCCACCTCCAACCGCAACTTCGAGGGCAGGCAGGGCAAGGGTGGCCGCACCCACCTGGTGTCGCCGCAGGTCGCCGCCGCCACCGCGGTGCTCGGCCATCTGGCCTCGCCCGCCGACCTGTCCGAAGCCCCCGCGACCGCCGGAGTCTGAGCAACCATGGAAGCCTTCACCACCCACACCGGCCGGGCCGTTCCGCTGCGCCGCAGCAACGTCGACACCGACCAGATCATCCCGGCGCACTGGCTGAAGAAGATCACCCGCGACGGGTTCGAGGACGGGCTGTTCGAGGCCTGGCGCAAGGACCCCGAGTTCGTCCTCAACCGCCCCGAGCGGCAGGGTGCCACCGTCCTGGTGGCCGGTCCGGACTTCGGCACGGGCTCCTCGCGCGAGCACGCCGTCTGGGCGCTGCAGAACTACGGCTTCAAGACCGTCATCTCGTCCCGCTTCGCGGACATCTTCCGCGGCAACTCGCTGAAGAACGGCCTGCTCACGGTCGTCCTCGACCAGAAGGTCGTGGACGCGCTGTGGGAGCTCACCGAGGCCGACCCGCAGGCCGAGATCACCGTGGACCTCCAGGACCGACAGGTGCGCGCCGAGGGCATCGTCGCCGACTTCGAGCTCGACGAGAACGCCCGCTGGCGGCTGCTGAACGGCCTGGACGACATCAGCATCACGCTGCGGGAAGAGGCCGACATCGCGGCGTACGAGGCGAAGCGCCCCGCCTACAAGCCGCGGACCCTCCCGGTCTGACCCACCACGCCCCTTCCGGTGCCCCCGGCCGATCGACGGCCGGGGGCACCGGTGTGTGCGCCCTCCGGCAGCTTCTTCAGGTTGGCGTGAAAGTGACCTTGCCGGGCAGTGGAATGACGTGCGCGGGGCCATCCGGCTGACACCTCCCGCGTGTGTCGCGGCTTCTCCGGCGCCGCCTTCCCGGCGCGGCGCGGTGCACCCCAACTCCCCCCGTACAAAGGGGGTTTGACGTCCGGCCCGGGGGTACCCGAATGCCGTCCGGGCAAGTGGTGAAAGGCCGTTGGGGCGTGACAGTTACCCCCTACGGAGGCGACAACTCGCCCCAGATGGCACAATCGGTGCATGGAACGCGACAGCCAACTCCAGCTCTACGAGGCGGTCGCAGCCCGACTGAAAGAAGCGCACACCCGCGTGCGCGCACTGCAAGTCCCGGAGGGCGTAAGGATGGCGCTGTCCCGGAAGCTGTTGGCCATCACGGCGGCGGCGAAGCACGATCTCGCAGGCGCCGCACAGCGCCTGGACCGGTTGATGAAGGACCTCGACGAGGGCCGATTCCCTGAAGGTGACTAACACTCCGAACTCCGCAGCCGCCTACTTCGTTGCGGCACTAGGGTGATTAGCCCGTTTCGTGTTTGATTTGCGGTATATATCTGCCTAACGTGCGAAAAAGCTTGAACACTTTCGTTCCGGCAATGTCTCCGAAGGGGAAGACGTGAACAAGGCGCAGCTCGTAGAAGCGATTGCCGACAAGATGGGCGGTCGCCAGCAGGCCGCCGATGCCGTCGACGCGGTGCTCGACGCGATCGTGCGTGCCGTGGTCGCCGGTGACCGTGTCTCGGTCACCGGCTTCGGCTCGTTCGAGAAGGTGGACCGTCCGGCCCGCTACGCCCGCAACCCGCAGACCGGTGAGCGCGTACGGGTCAAGAAGACCTCGGTTCCGCGCTTCCGCGCAGGTCAGGGCTTCAAGGACCTGGTGAGCGGCTCCAAGAAGCTGCCCAAGGGCGGCGAGGTGGCGGTCAAGAAGGCGCCCAAGGGCAGCCTTTCCGGCGCGCCGCCCACCATCGCCAAGGCCGTGGGCAAGAAGGCCGCCGCCAAGAAGACCACCGCCGCGGCGAAGAAGACGGCGGCCGCCAAGAAGGCGACCCCGGCGAAGAAGACCACGGCCGCCGCCGCGAAGAAGACCACCGCGAAGAAGGCCCCCGCCAAGAAGACCACCACGGCGGCGGCCAAGAAGGCGACCCCGGCGAAGACCACCGCCGCCAAGAAGACCGCGCCGGCGAAGAAGGCCACCGCGAAGAAGGCCCCCGCCAAGAAGACGACGGCCCGCAAGACCACCGCCAAGAAGACCATCGCCGCGCGCAAGTAAGCGCCGCAGGCCCACCGGGCCCCTCACGCGCCGGGCCGGGCTCCCAGAAGGGGAGCCCGGCCCGCGGTGCGTCGTCGAAGGCCCGGTCGGTCGGGCCCGGATGCCAGGTCCGGTCGGTCAGAACGTCTGCAGCGTGATGAGCGTGATGCGGAGGGAGTCGCCCTCGCCCTCCGTCTCGATCCGCACCCGCTGCCCCGGACGCAGCAGCCGCAGACCGCCGGCGTCGAAGGCCGGGGCGGCGAAGGGCACCGGCGTACCGTCGTCGAGGAGGACGCTGCCGCTGCGGGATTCGGGGTCGTACGTGTACGCGGTGGCCTGCATGGACCGCAGCCTATCCGCCCGTCCGCACGACGCGGGCCGGAGGTTCGGTCACGGGCCAGCGTTCGGCGGTACGCGGGCCCACGCCGAGCTCCAGGGCGGCCCGCAGATCCGCGCCGGTGTCCACGTCCCGGCGTACGGACACCACGCCGGCCGGCGGAATTTCCACCGCGCCCGACGACAAATGGCGGAGCCTGGACGCGCCGCCGAAAGCCGGGCGCAATTCCATTCCGGGTGCGGCCGCCAGCAATGTCGTACCGATTTCGGCGGCATCCGACAGAAATGCCCGCGGGAATTGCCCCGCCATTCCCAGGACCCGGCCCAGCTCGGCCGGGCGCAGCGCCGGCAGATCCGCGTTGAGGGCCGCGACCGGAGCACCGGGGTGCCGCGCGCGGGCCACGTCCGCCCCGTACGCCAGCGCGGCGTTCAGGCCTGCGGCCGGGGCGTCCGGCACCACGGCGGCCCCCAGTGCGCTCAGCGCCTCCGCCGCCAGCGGGTCGTCCGTGACGACCACCACATCCCGCACCGCCGGACAGGACAGCGCCGCGGCCACCGTGTCCTGCGCGAACGCCAGCGCGAGCCGGGGCCTGAGCAGGGGGCCGACGGCGTCGGCGAGCCTGCTCTTGGCCAACGGCAGGGGTTTGAGGGGTACGACCAGGGACCAGGGGCCGGTCGGACCGGCCGGTCCGGTGGTGTTCGCGGGGAGCTCTCCGTCCTTGCGCATCGCGCCCATTGTCCACAGCCCGGACGGGCGCTGTCCGAGGCGGGGCGTACGGTGTTCTCGACAGACCAGGGGCCTGGGGCGACACTTGACCCCCGGCAAAGCAGCCCAGAGGAAGGTGTCCGAGTGTCCCGCCGCAGAATCGGCTTCTGGTACCGCCTGGCGGCGGTCATCGCAAAACCACCACTGGTGGTTCTGTTCAAGCGGGACTGGCGGGGAATGGAGCACATTCCGGCCGAGGGCGGATTCATCACCGCGGTCAACCACAACTCCTATCTGGACCCGCTGTCGTACGCCCACTACCAGTACAACACCGGACGGGTCCCGCGTTTCCTGGCGAAAGCCGGGCTCTTCAAGGGCTCCTTCGTCGGCATGATGCTGACCAACACCGGACAGATCCCCGTCTACCGCGAGACGACCAACGCCCTGGACGCCTTCCGCGCCGCCGTCGCCGCCATCGAGCGCGGCGAGTGCGTCGCCTTCTACCCCGAGGGCACCCTGACCCGCGACCCCGACATGTGGCCGATGGCCGGCAAGACCGGCGCCGCGCGCGTCGCCCTGCTGACCAAGGTGCCCGTCATCCCGGTCGCCCAGTGGGGCGCCAACTTGGCGATGCCGCCGTACGCCAAGGAGAAGAAGCTCCGCCTCTTCCCGCGCAAGACCCTGATCGTGCAGGCCGGGCCGCCCGTCGACCTCGACCGGTTCTACGACAAGGAACCCACTCCCGAGGTGCTGCGCGAGGCGACCGAGGCCATCATGGCGGCGATCACCTCCCTGCTGGAGGAGGTCCGCGGGGAGAAGGCCCCCGACCAGCCGTACGACCACCGCAAGGCCCGCCTGGAACAGCGGCGCAGGGCCGCAGGGGAGGAAGCGAAGTGACACACCCCGACTCGGCGGGCCCGGCCCCGCGGCAGGCACCCGCCGGTGCGCCGGAGAAGGCGCCCGCCAAGGAGTCCGCCAAGGCGCCCGTCAAGGCGGCCGTCTTCGGAACCGGCTCCTGGGGCACGGCTTTCGGCATGGTCCTCGCCGACGCCGGCTGCGAGGTGACCCTGTGGGGCCGCCGCCGGGAGATCGCCGACGCGATCAACACCACCCGCACCAACCCGGACTACTTCCCGGGCGCCCGGCTCCCCGACTCCGTACGCGCCACCACCGACCCCGCCGAAGCGGCGCACGGCGCCGACTTCACGGTCCTCGCCATCCCCTCCCAGACCCTCCGCGGCAACCTCGCCGACTGGGCACCCAAGCTGGCCCCCGGCACGGTCCTCGTCTCCCTGATGAAGGGCATCGAACTGGGCACCGCCAAGCGGATGAGCGAGGTCATCGAAGAGGTCGCCGACGTCTCCCCGGACCGGATCGCCGTCGTCACCGGCCCCAACCTCGCCAAGGAGATCGTCGCCCGCATGCCGGCCGCCGCCGTGGTCGCCTGCCGCGACGAAGAGGTCGCCCGCCGGCTCCAGGCCGCCTGCCACACCCCGTACTACCGCCCGTACACCAACACCGACGTGGTCGGCTGCGAGCTCGCCGGCGCCGTGAAGAACGTCATCGGGCTGGCCGTCGGCATCGCCGACGGCATGGGCCTCGGTGACAACGCCAAGGGCTCCCTCATCACCCGGGGCCTCGCCGAGACCACCCGGCTCGGCATGGCCATGGGCGCCGACCCGCTCACCTTCTCCGGCCTCGCCGGCCTCGGCGACCTCGTCGCCACCTGCTCCTCCTCCCTCTCCCGGAACCACACCTTCGGCTTCAACCTCGGCAAGGGCATGACCCTGGAGGAGACCATCGCGGTCACCAGGCAGACCGCCGAAGGCGTCAAGTCCTGTGAGTCGGTGCTGGATCTGGCCCGGCGCCACGGCGTCGACATGCCCATCACCGAGACCGTCGTCGGCATCGTCCACGAGGGCAAGCCGCCGATCGTCGCCCTCAAGGAGCTGATGGCGCGCGCCGCCAAGCCCGAGCGGCGCTGACCCGAACAGACGGCCACTCGGTCGCTGACGCGGGGGGAGGGAGCAGGTACGCTCATCGCGATATGAGCAGCGAGAACCTCCCCACCAGCCCCGGGCGCAAGCCGCGCGTGGCCGTCGTCTTCGGCGGCCGCAGCTCCGAGCACGCCATCTCCGTCGTCACCGCCGGCGCCATCCTGCGCGCCATCGACCGGAGCAAGTACGACGTGCTGCCCATCGGCATCACCACGGACGGCCGCTGGGCGCTGACCGCCGACGAGCCGGAGCGGATGGCCATCGCCGACCGCGCGCTGCCGAGCGTCGCCGACCTCACCGAGTCGGCCGAGGGCACGGTCGTCCTCCCGGTCGACCCCGGCAGCCGCGAGGTCGTCTACAGCGAGCCGGGCGCCGTGCCCAAGGCGCTCGGCGACGTCGACGTGGTCTTCCCGATGCTCCACGGCCCGTACGGCGAGGACGGCACGCTCCAGGGCATGCTGGAGCTCTCCGGGGTGCCGTACGTCGGCGCCGGCGTGCTCGCCTCGGCCGTCGGCCAGGACAAGGAGTACATGAAGCGGGTGTTCCAGTCGTACGGGCTGCCCGTCGGCCCGTACGAGGTCATCCGCCCCCGCGAGTGGGCGCAGGACCCCTCCGCCGCCCGCGACAGGATCCTCCGCTTCGCCGACGAGCACGGCTGGCCGCTGTTCGTGAAGCCCGCCCGGGCCGGCTCCTCCTTCGGCATCACCAAGGTCGACGACCCCTCCCGCCTCGACGAGGCCATCGAGGAGGCGCGGCGCCACGACCCCAAGATCCTCGTGGAGGCGCTGCTCACCGGCCGCGAGATCGAGTGCGGCGTGCTGGAGTTCGAGGACGGCCCGCGCGCCAGCGCGCCCGCCTGGATCCCGCCGGTCACCGACCACGAGTTCTACGACTTCGAGGCCAAGTACATCGACTCGGCCTCCGGCGTGGTGCCCGCCCCGATCACCCCGGAGCAGACCGCCGAGGTGCAGCGGCTCGCGATCGCCGCGTTCGAGGCGGTCTCCTGCGAGGGCCTGGTCCGCGCGGACTTCTTCCTCACCGACGACGGCGAGTTCGTCATCAACGAGATCAACACGATGCCCGGCTTCACGCCGATCTCGATGTACCCGCGCATGTGGGAGGCGAGCGGCGTGGGCTACCAGGAGCTGATCGACCGGCTGATCCAGGCCGCGCTGAACCGCTCGACCGGCCTGCGCTGACCGTTCCGCGTGAGCGGGCCGCGCTGACCGGCCGGGGGCGGGAACCCGCCGGGCGCCTCACAGGCTCGGCGGGACGGCCTTCTTCACGGGCTCGGCGAAAGCCGCCAGCGGGCCGGCGTCGTGCACGTACCGCTCGTCCAGCGACACCTCCACGTACGCCTTGCGGTACGTGGAGGTGAAGCGCGGCCCGGTGCCCTCGCGCGACTCCAGCAGCCAGTTCACGCCGTTCGCCTCGATCCCCTGTGCCTTGGGGTCGCTCATCCTGGCGGGCCGCGGGACGCCGCAGCGCAGTACGATCGCCCCGTCCCCCCATCCGGCGGTCAGCTCCGAATCCGGCTCCGGATCACTCCGGTCGAGTCCGGCGACGGTCGCGGGCAGCTCCTTGTCCAGCGCCCGGCAGACGGCCGCCTCCTCCGCCGACGGGCGGGGAACCGCGACCGACGGCCCGGCGTCGTCGCCGAAGGCGGAACAGCCCGCGGAGGCCAGCAGGACGGCGGCGGCTGCGGCGGCCGCCAGGGCGCCGCGGGCGGCGGTGGCGGACGGGGAGGGCGAGGACCGGTGTCGAGACATCACCGGCCAAGGGTAGACGGGGGCTAGAGATGCACGACCGGACAGGTCAGAGTGCGGGTGATGCCCTCGACTTGCTGGACCTTCGCGACGACCATGCGGCCGAGCTCGTCGACCGTGTCGGCCTGGGCGCGCACGATCACGTCGTACGGGCCCGTCACGTCCTCGGCCTGGATCACCCCCGGGATCTTGGAGATGGTCTCGGCGACCGTCGACGCCTTGCCCACCTCGGTCTGAATAAGGATGTACGCCTGAACCACGGAACCTCCAGGGCGGCCACGAGGATCTTGTGGAAAGAGAAAGGGACGCCACGGTACCGCGTCGCCGCGGGCCGCGGGGAGACCTGCGCGGCCGGTGGCGTGCACGGTCGGCGTACAGGCACGGAACAGTTGACGGTCTACTTGACCTACGTGACGGTACCGAGAGCGACGACGGGCCGCGACCCGTCGCACGGTGCGTCCACGACGACATGGAGAGGTGAACCTCGGTGAAGGGCACTGTCGGAGAGCTCGGCGAGTTCGGGCTCATCAGGGAGCTCACCTCCCGGCTCACCTCCACCCCGGCGGTACGGATCGGGCCGGGCGACGACGCCGCGGTCGTGGCCGCGCCCGACCGGCGCGTGGTGGCCAGCACGGACATCCTGCTGGAGGGACGGCACTTCCGCCGCGACTGGTCCACCGCCTACGACGTCGGCCGCAAGGCCGCCGCGCAGAACCTGGCGGACATCGCCGCCATGGGCGCCGTACCGACCGCGCTGCTGCTCGGCCTGGTCGTGCCCGCCGAACTCCCGGTGACCTGGCCCACCGAGCTCATGGACGGCCTGCGCGACGAGTGCCAGGTCGCGGGCGCGGCGGTGGTCGGCGGCGACGTCGTGCGCGGCGACACCATCACCGTCTCCATCACCGCCCTCGGCGACCTGCGCAACCACGAGCCGGTCACCCGCGGCGGCGCGCAGCCCGGCGACGTGGTCGCGTACACCGGCTGGCTCGGCTGGTCGGCGGCCGGTTACGCGGTCCTCTCGCGCGGCTTCCGTTCGCCGCGCGCCTTCGTCGAGGCGCACCGGCGGCCCGAACCGCCCTACCACGCGGGCCCCGCGGCGGCCGGGCTCGGCGCCACCGCCATGTGCGACGTCAGCGACGGTCTGATCGCCGACCTCGGTCACATCGCCGAGGCCAGCAAGGTCCGCATCGACCTGCGCTCCGGGCTCATCGACATCCCGACCCAGATGAACGACATCGGGCAGGCCGTCGGCGTCGACCCCATGCAGTGGGTCCTCACCGGAGGCGAGGACCACGCCATCGTCGCCACCTTCCCGCCGGACGTGAAGCTGCCCGCGCGCTGGAAGGTGATCGGCGAGGTGCTCAACCCGTCCGCCCTGCCCCAGGTGACCGTCGACGGCGCCCCCTGGCACACCCAGGGCGGCTGGGACCACTTCGGGGAGGGCGAGTGACCCGCCGCGCGCTCCCGAACGTCCTGACCGTCGCCGGCTCCGACTCCGGCGGCGGCGCCGGCATCCAGGCCGACCTGAAGACCATGCTGGCGCTCGGCGTCCACGGCATGAGCGTGATCACCGCCGTCACCGCGCAGAACTCCCTGGGCGTGCAGGGCGCCTGGGAACTGCCCGTGGAGGCGGTCCGCGCCCAGTACCGCAGCGTCGTGGACGACATCGGCGTCCAGGCCGTGAAGACCGGCATGCTGGCGTCCGCGCCCCTGGTGGAGGCGGTGGCGGAACTGCTGGCCGGGACGGACGCGCCCGTGGTGGTCGACCCGGTGGGGGTCTCCAAGCACGGGGACTCCCTGCTGGCGGCCTCCGCGCTCGATTCCGTACGGACGAGGCTGCTGCCCGTCGCGACGGTGGCGACGCCGAACCTGGACGAGGTCGCCCAGCTCACCGGCGTGACCGTGGAGGGCGAGGACGACCTGCGGCGGGCCGCCGCGGCGGTGCTGGAGTACGGGCCGCGCTGGGCGCTGATCAAGGGCGGTCACCTCGCCGGTGACGCCGTGGACCTGCTCACGGACGGCTCCGAGGAGCACTGGCTGCGCGCGCCCCGGCACGACAACCGGCACACCCACGGCACGGGCTGCACGCTCGCCTCGGCGGTGGCGGCGGGCCTGGGCAAGGGCCTCGCGGTGCCGGAGGCCGTACGGGCCGCGAAGGAGTACGTGACCGGGGCCATCGCGGCCGGGTTCGCGCTGGGCGGCGGCATCGGCCCGGTCGACCACGGGTGGCGCCTGCGCTGACGTCCCGCGGGTCCGGCAGCGGGACGGCAGCGGGTACGGCAGCGGGTACGGCAGCGGGTACGGCAAAAAGCCGGTCCACCGAGGTGGACCGGCTTTTCAAGGCAACCGCAGAGGCTGCGCTACGACGACACGTCGCCGGTATTAGCGCGAGACCTTGCCGGCCTTGATGCACGAGGTGCAGGCGTTGAGCCGCTTCGGCGTCCCACTGACCACGGCACGCACGCGCTGGATGTTCGGGTTCCAGCGACGGGACGTACGGCGGTGCGAGTGCGAGATGTTGTTGCCGAAGCCCGGCCCCTTGCCGCAGACGTCGCAGTTGGCAGCCACGGGTCACTCCAAAGACTTCAGATGCACTTACAGTGAAATCCGGCGAGCCGGAATCAGATCTGGTGACTGAAGTGGCGTTGCCGGGGGTACGGCCCGATTTTCATCGGGCAACCGGAGCAGCATACAACGGCCGCTTCGGTACAACGAAACTACCACGGCCCGCCCGGCCCCCGCGTGGGGCCCGGGTGCCGGGCGGGGTCTACCCTGCGGTGCAGCCCCAGGCCCTTAGCCAAGGAGGACCGCCCCGGTGCCGCAGACTCTCGACTCCACCGTGGTGCGTACCTGGTGCTCACTCGCGCTGCAGGCGCTGGGCCGGGAGCGCGAGGAGATCGACGCGATCAACGTCTATCCGGTCGCCGACGGGGACACCGGCACCAACCTCTACCTCACCGTCGAATCCGCCTCCCAGGCGGTGGACGCCGTCTTCACCGCCATCGCCGCGCCCGACTTCGCCGACGCCGTACGGGCCATGGCGCACGGCGCGCTGATCGGGGCGCGGGGCAATTCCGGGACGATCCTGGCGCAGCTGCTGCGCGGCATGAGCGAGGTGCTGGCCGAGGGCCGTGACGGGGATCACCTGGCACGGGCGCTGCGCCTGGCGGCCGCCTCCGCGCGGCAGGCCGTGGCCCACCCGGTCGAGGGCACCATCCTGAGCGTGGCCTCCGCGGCGGCGGACTCGACCGTTCCGGACGGCGCGGACGTGGTGGCGGTGGCGCGCGCCGCGTACGAGGGGGCGCGTACGGCGCTGGAGCGCACACCCGCGCAACTCGCCGTGCTGGAGCGCGCCGGAGTCGTGGACGCGGGCGGGCGCGGGCTGGTCACGGTGCTGGGAGCGCTGGTCGAGGCGGTCTCGGGGCAGCCGGTGCGGGAACGGCCGCCGACGCGGCCGGTACGGGCGCCGAGGGCGGCCGTGGCCGCATCCGAGGAGCCCTGCGCCGACGGTGGGCCCGCCTTCGAGGTCATCTACCTCCTGGAGGCCGACGACACGGCCGTGGCACGGCTGCGCGACCGGCTGGACGCGCTCGGCGACTCCCTCGTCGTCGTCGGCGGAGACGGCCTGTGGAACGTCCACGTCCACGTCGACGACGCGGGCGCGGCCGTGGAGGCCGGCGTCGAGGCGGGACGCCCGTACCGGATCCGGATCACCCACTTCGGTACGCCCGGCACGGAGGCGCCCCAGGAGCGCGCGGGGCGCGCCGTCGTCGCCGTGCTGCCCGGCGAGGGCCTCGCGGCGCTCTGCGCCGAGGCGGGCGCCACGACCGTACTGGCCCGGCCAGGCGAACCGCCCGCCAGCGGGGAGCTCCTCGACGCCATCCGCCGGGCCCACGCGCGCGAAGTGGTCCTCCTGCCGAACGACGCCGAGCTCCGGCACACCGCCGCGGCCGCCGCCGAACAGGCCCGCGCGCAGGGCATCCGGGTCGCGCTCGTCCCGACCCGCGCCGCCGTCCAGGGCATCGCCGCCCTCGCCGTCCACGAACCGGACCGCCGCTTCGACGAGGACGTGGTCGCGATGACCGCCGCCGCGGGCGCCACCCGCTACGGCGAACTGGCCGTCGCCGAGCACCGCTCCTTCACCTCGGCGGGCGTCTGCCAGGCCGGTGACGTCCTCGGCCTCATCGACGGCGACGTGGCGGTCATCGGCCACGACGTGGCCGCCACGGCCGAGACGGTCCTGGACCGGATGCTCTCGGGGGGCGGCGAACTGGTCACCCTGGTCGTCGCCGAGGACGCCCCGGACTCCCTCGCCCGCCGCCTGGAGACCCACGTCCGCGAAACGCACCTGGCGGTCGACACGGTCACCTACTCCGGCGGCCCGCAGGCCCCGCTGCTGCTGATCGGCGTCGAATAGCGCGCGCACAGCGCCCGGACCGCGCCGAACAGCGCGTCCGTCCACAGGTGTGCCCGGCTGTCAGTGCCGTGGTGTGCAATGGGAGACGTGTCAGCCCTCGACGAACCACTGAAGAAGCAGCTCGGCGCCGCCACCGCCAAGGTGATGGCCGAGCACCTCGACCTGCACACCGTCGGCGACCTGCTGCACCACTACCCGCGGCGGTACGCCGAGCGCGGCGAGCTCACCACCCTCGCCGACCTGCCGCTGGACGAGCACGTCACCGTGGTGGCCCGCGTGGCCGACGCGCGCCTGCTGACCTTCAACGGCGCCAAGGGGCGCGGCCAGCGGCTCGAAGTCACCATCACCGACGGCAGCGGCCGCCTCCAGCTGGTCTTCTTCGGCAAGGGCGTCCACAAGCCCCACAAGGACCTGCTGCCGGGCACCCGCGCGATGTTCGCCGGCAAGGTCTCCGTCTTCAACCGCAAGACGCAGCTCGCCCACCCCGCGTACGAACTGCTGCGCGGCGAGGAGGGCGAGAGCGCCGTGGACAGCTGGGCGGGGGCGCTCATCCCGCTCTACCCCGCCACCACCAAGCTGGAGTCCTGGAAGATCGCCAAGGCGGTCGACGCCGTCCTGCCCAGCGCGGCGGAGGCCCTCGACCCGCTGCCGCCCCGGCTGCGCGAGGGCCGCGGGCTCACCGCCCTGCCGGACGCCCTGCGCAAGATCCACCGGCCGCGCACCAAGGCGGACGTCGCCGAGGCCCGCGACCGCCTCAAGTGGGACGAGGCGTTCGTCCTGCAGGTCGCCCTCGCCCGCCGCCGGTACGCCGACACCCAACTGCCCGCCGTCGCCCGCAAGCCCGCGCCCGGCGGGCTGCTGGACGCCTTCGACGCCAGGCTGCCGTTCACGCTCACCGAGGGCCAGGAGAAGGTCTCCCGCGAGATCTTCGACGACCTGGCCACCGAACACCCCATGCACCGCCTCCTCCAGGGCGAGGTCGGCTCGGGCAAGACGATGGTCGCCCTGCGCGCCATGCTCGCCGTCGTCGACGCGGGCGGCCAGGCGGCCATGCTGGCCCCCACCGAGGTCCTCGCCCAGCAGCACCACCGCTCCATCACGGAGATGATGGGCGACCTCGCGGAAGCGGGGATGCTGGGCGGCTCCGACCAGGGCACCAAGGTCGTGCTGCTCACCGGCTCCATGGGCGCCGCGGCCCGCCGCCAGGCGCTGCTGGACCTGGTCACCGGCGAGGCCGGCATCGTCATCGGCACCCATGCCCTGATCGAGGACAAGGTCCAGTTCCACGACCTGGGCCTGGTCGTCGTCGACGAGCAGCACCGCTTCGGCGTCGAACAGCGCGACGCCCTGCGGGGCAAGGGCAAGCAGCCCCCGCACCTGCTGGTCATGACCGCCACGCCCATTCCCCGTACGGTCGCGATGACCGTGTTCGGCGACCTGGAGACCTCCGTCCTCGACCAGCTCCCGGCCGGCCGTTCCCCGATCGCCAGCCACGTCGTCCCGGCGGCCGACAAGCCGCACTTCCTGGCCCGCGCCTGGGAGCGGGTCCGCGAGGAGGTGGAGAACGGCCACCAGGCGTACGTCGTCTGCCCCCGGATCGGCGACTCCGACGACGAGGCGGCCCAGCCCAAGAGGAAGTCCCCCGAGGACGACGCGGAGAAGCGGCCCCCGCTCGCCGTCCTGGAGGTCGCCGACCAGCTCGCCAAGGGCCCGCTCGCCGGACTGCGCGTCGAGGTGCTGCACGGCAGGATGGCCCCCGACGACAAGGACGCCGTCATGCGCCGCTTCGCCGCGGGCGAGGCCGACGTCCTGGTCGCCACCACCGTCATCGAGGTCGGCGTCAACGTCCCCAACGCCACCGCCATGGTCATCATGGACGCCGACCGCTTCGGCGTCTCCCAGCTCCACCAGCTGCGCGGCCGCGTCGGCCGCGGCTCCGCCCCCGGTCTGTGCCTCCTCGTCACCGACATGCCGGAGGCCAGCCCCGCGCGGCAGCGCCTCGCCGCCGTCGCCTCCACCCTCGACGGCTTCGAGCTCTCCCGCATCGACCTCGAACAGCGCCGCGAGGGCGACGTTCTCGGCCAGGCCCAGTCCGGCGCTCGCTCCAGCCTGCGCATGCTCGCCGTCATCGAGGACGAGGAGATCATCGCCGCCGCCCGCGAGGAGGCCGCCGCGGTCGTCGCCGCCGACCCGGACCTGGAGCACCTGCCCGAGCTGCGCACGGCGCTCGACGCGCTGGTCGACAAGGAGCGGGAGGAGTTCCTGGAGAAGGGCTGACCCGTGCACATGCGGCCCGAGCCCATATCGTGGAGACACAGACCACCAGGGACGACGACAAGGACCGAGATGACCCGCGTGATCGCCGGCGTCGCCGGCGGACGCCGCCTGGCGGTGCCCCCGGGCCAGGGCACCCGCCCCACCTCCGACCGGGCGCGCGAGGGCCTCTTCTCCACCTGGGAGGCGCTCCTCGGCACGCTCGACGGCATCCGGGTCGCCGACCTGTACGCCGGCTCCGGCGCCGTCGGCCTGGAGGCGCTCTCACGCGGCGCGGCCCACGCCCTGCTCGTCGAGGCCGACGCCCGGGCCGCCCGCACCCTCCGGGAGAACGTCCGCGGTCTGGGCCTGCCCGGCGCCGAGGTCCGCCACGGCAAAGCCGAACAGATCGTGACGGGACCGGCGCCGACGACGCCGTACGACGTCGTCTTCCTCGACCCGCCCTACGCCGTCGCCGACGGCGATCTTG
This sequence comes from Streptomyces sp. NPDC045431, assembly GCF_040646655.1. NCBI lineage: Bacteria > Bacillati > Actinomycetota > Actinomycetes > Kitasatosporales > Streptomycetaceae > Streptomyces > Streptomyces sp. NPDC045431. The sequence continues at coordinate 96,618 of NZ_JBEZAQ010000019.1, read as the reverse complement.
GGGAGATACTCCTCACACTCCGCGCGCAGGGCTGGCTCGCGGACGATGCGCTCGTCACCGTGGAGCGCAGCACCAGAGGCGGGGAATTCCCCTGGCCGGACGGTTTCGAGCCGTTGCGGTCCCGTCGCTACGGCGAGGGAACGTTTTGGTACGGTCGCGCCGCCTCTCCGTGCGAAGACGCACGATGACCGGACCTGGGAGCGAGGGACTTCAGTTGCGCCGCGCAGTCTGTCCGGGGTCGTTCGACCCCATCACCAACGGACACCTCGACATCATCGCCCGCGCCTCCAAGCTGTACGACGTCGTGCACGTCGCGGTGATGATCAACCAGTCCAAGAAGGGCCTGTTCACCGTCGAGGAGCGGATGGACCTCATCCGCCAGGTGACGAGCGACTACGGGAACGTCAAGGTCGAGTCCCACCACGGCCTGCTCGTCGACTTCTGCAAGGAACGCGACATCCCCGCGATCGTCAAGGGCCTGCGTGCGGTCAGCGACTTCGACTACGAGCTCCAGATGGCCCAGATGAACAACGGCCTCTCGGGCGTCGAGACCCTCTTCGTGCCGACCAACCCGACCTACAGCTTCCTCTCCTCCTCCCTGGTCAAGGAGGTCGCCGCCTGGGGCGGCGACGTCTCGCACCTGCTGCCCCCGGTGGTCCACGAGGCCCTCGTGCGGCGCCTGCGCGGGCAGTGAGCGACTGACGTCCCGTCACCCGCTGTCGGGGCCGCGCCCTCTGGCCGTACAGTCGACCCGTCCGTCTCCAACCCGGCTGTAGAGAGTGGCGAGCACACGGTGGACGTGCAGAAGAAGCTCGACGAGATCGTCGAGACGGTCAGGAACTCCCGTTCCATGCCCATGTCGGCCTCCTGCGTGGTCAACCGCGCCGAGCTGCTCGCGATGCTCGAAGAGGTCCGCCAGGCCCTGCCCGGCTCCCTGGCCCAGGCCCAGGAGCTGATCGGCGGCCGTGAGCAGCTGGTCGAGCAGGCCCGCGCCGAGGCCGAGCGGATCATCGAGGCCGCCCACGCCGAGCGTGGCTCGCTGATCTCCGACACCCAGATCGCCCGGCGGTCCCAGGAGGAGGCCGACCGCATCCTCGCCGAGGCCCGCCGAGAGGCCGAGGAGATCCGCGCCGAGGCCGACGAGTACGTCGACTCCAAGCTGGCCAACTTCGAGGTCGTCCTCACCAAGACCATCGGCTCCGTCGACCGCGGCCGCGAGAAGCTCCTCGGACGGGGCCCGGGCGTCGACGCGCAGGCGCGGTACGCGGAATATTCCGATGATGACGCCCCCGAGTACAGCGCCGACCCGCAGACCCTCATCCACCGCGCCGACGAGTACGTCGACGCCAAGCTCGGCGCCTTCGAGGCGGTCCTCTCCAAGACCCTGGAGGCCGTCGGCCGCGGCCGCCAGAAGCTGCACGGCCGGATCGCCACCGACGAGCTCGGCGCCCACATGGCGGCGCAGGACGCGGCGGGCTTCCCCCAGCAGCGGCACACCAGCGACGCGGACTACCTGGCCGGCCTCGCCGAGCTGGCCGACCCCGAGCCGGCCCGCCGGCAGCCCGTCGCGGCCTCCACCGCCTCCGCGGCCTCCACGCCGCCCGTCCCGGCGGCCCCGGCCCTGACGCCCGACCCGTATACGTACGTGCCCGAGAGCGCCCCCCAGCAGGCGTACGGCTACCCGCAGCAGGACCCCTACGCCGGCTACCAGCAGCAGGGTGGCTACGATCAGGCGTACGCCGATCCGTACGCGTACGGCCAGCACGGCCAGCACGGCCAGCAGCAGCCTCAGCCGCAGCCGGTGCCGGAGGGCGGCCAGCAGGCCGCCGCGCTCGACGAGACCAGCTTCTTCGACACGAGCATGATCGACATGGAGCAGCTGCGCCGCTACGAGCAGGGGCGCTGAGCGGCCCGCACATCCGGAGCGGACGGCCCCGGATTGGGCTGTGAGCGAAGCGTCAAGTATCCTGGCTCTTCGGTCGCGAGTACATCCGCGATTCGGCGTGCCCGCGTCGGCGTCAGTCCTGATGCCGGGCCGCCCCCCAGACGATTTCCGAAAGCAGGAAGAGCCCTGAGTACGCGCCTCGACCACCGCAACCCCCTCGTGTTCGACACGCACGAGCTGGGGCGGCGTCCTGGTGCCCTCCAGCGGCTCTCCCGCTCGGTCCAGGCCCCGGCCGACCTCGGGATCGCCGAGGTCATCGGCGTGCCCGAGGGGTCGCCGGTCGAGCTGGAGCTCCGCCTCGAGTCCGTCATGGAAGGGGTGCTCGTCACGGGCACCGCCCGTGCACGCGCCGAGGGGGAGTGCGTAAGGTGTCTGGAGCCGCTGCACCAGGACGTTGTGGCGGACTTCCAGGAGATGTTCTCGTACCCCGACACCGATGACCGGGGCCACCGCAAGGGGGCCGCGGACGACGATGCCGAGGACGACGAGGACATGACCCCCCTCGAGGACGGCATGTTCGACCTCGAGCCCGTGCTGCGTGACGCGGTGGTGCTCGCACTGCCGTTGCAGCCGGTGTGCCGGGAGGACTGTGCCGGCCTGTGCCCCGACTGCGGGGTCAGCCTGAACGACGACCCGGACCACCACCATGACGCCGTCGACATCCGTTGGGCGGCACTGCAGGGACTCGCCGGTTCACTCGGGACCGGGGAGAAGGACAACATGAGCGGCGCCGAACCGGGCGTCGACGAGAAGCAGGAGAAGTAGCCGTGGCTGTTCCGAAGCGGAAGATGTCGCGCAGCAACACGCGCCACCGCCGGTCGCAGTGGAAGGCTGCGGTCCCCACCCTGGTTTCGTGTGAGCGTTGCCAGGAGCCGAAGCAGCAGCACATCGCGTGCCCCAGCTGCGGCACGTACAACAAGCGCCAGGTCCTCTCGGTCTGAGCGGGCTGGTGAGAGGCACCGTGTCTAGCCACAAAACGGCGGATGACGCCAAGAAGCAGGCGGAGAACACGGCCTCGTCCCACACGCTTCTGGAAGGGCGGCTCGGGTATCAGCTCGAGTCCGCCCTTCTGGTGCGTGCGCTGACCCACCGCTCGTACGCGTACGAGAACGGCGGTCTGCCCACCAACGAGCGGCTGGAGTTCCTCGGGGACTCCGTGCTCGGCCTGGTGGTCACGGACACGCTGTACCGCACCCACCCCGACCTGCCCGAGGGCCAACTGGCCAAGCTGCGGGCCGCGGTGGTCAACTCGCGTGCGCTGGCGGAGGTCGGCCGCGGCCTCGACCTGGGCTCCTTCATCCGGCTTGGCCGGGGTGAAGAGGGCACCGGGGGCCGGGACAAGGCTTCCATCCTCGCCGACACCCTCGAAGCGGTGATCGGTGCGGTCTATCTCGACCAGGGCCTCGAAGCGGCGTCCGAGCTGGTGCACCGGCTCTTCGACCCGCTGATCGAGAAGTCCTCGAACCTCGGCGCCGGCCTGGACTGGAAGACCAGCCTCCAGGAGCTGACCGCGGCCGAGGGCCTCGGCGTTCCGGAGTACCTGGTCACCGAGACCGGACCGGACCACGAGAAGACCTTCACTGCTGCTGCCCGCGTCGGTGGTGTCTCGTACGGCACCGGCACCGGCCGCAGCAAGAAGGAAGCGGAGCAGCAGGCCGCGGAGTCCGCCTGGCGGGCCATCCGGGCCGCCGCGGACGAGCGGGAGGCGGCGGCGAAGGCCGCGGCCGAATCCGGCACGGATTCCGCTTCCGGGGGCTCCGAAACCGGCCGCGACTCCGTTTCCGGCTCTGTTTCCGGCTCCGAAGAGGCCGCCGACACCTCTTCGGTCCCCGAGGCCGCGCACACCGCGGACTCGGCCACGGCCTGAGCCGCTGCTCGCTTCCGCCCCCGTCGCACCGTTTCCGCGGTGCGGCGGGGTTTCCCCATATCCCCCTCCACATCGCCCACCGGAGGTGCCCCGTGCCCGAGCTGCCCGAGGTCGAAGTCGTACGACGCGGCCTGGAGCGCTGGATCAGCGGGCGGACCGTCCGCGAGGTGGAGGTCCTGCACCCCCGCGCCGTACGGCGGCATCTGGCGGGCGGCGAGGACTTCGCGGCCCGGCTGAAGGGGCGGCGCTTCGGTGTCGCACAGCGGCGCGGGAAGTACCTGTGGCTGCCGCTGGAGGAGACCGACGCGTCCGTGCTCGGACACCTGGGCATGAGCGGCCAGCTGCTCGTCCAGCCCGAGGACGCCCCGGACGAGAAGCACCTGCGGATACGCGTCCGCTTCGACGATGCCCTGGGCACCGAGCTGCGCTTCGTCGACCAGCGCACCTTCGGCGGGCTCTCGCTCCACGAGAACACCCCCGAGGGGCTGCCCCAGGCCATCGCGCACATCGCCCGCGACCCGCTCGACCCCGCGTTCGACGAGGCCGCCTTCCACACCGCGCTGCGCCTGCGCCGTACGACGGTGAAGCGGGCCCTGCTCGACCAGTCGCTGATCAGCGGCGTCGGCAACATCTACGCGGACGAGGCGCTGTGGCGCTCCCGCCTCCACTACGACCGGCCCACCGCCACCCTCACCCGCCCCCGCTCGGCCGAGCTCCTCGGCCACGTACGGGAGGTGATGACGGCCGCGCTCGCCGTCGGCGGCACCAGCTTCGACAGCCTGTACGTCAACGTCAACGGCGAGTCCGGCTACTTCGACCGCTCCCTGGACGCCTACGGCCGCGAGGGCGAGCCCTGCCGCCGATGCGGCACCCCGATGCGCCGCCGCCCCTGGATGAACCGGTCCAGCTACTTCTGCCCGCGCTGCCAGCGCCCGCCGCGCGCCGTGGCGCCGTAGCGGCTCAGAAGCCGAAGTCCTGCGTCCACCACGGGCCGCCCTCGGCGAAGTGCACGCCGACGCCGAGCGTCGTGTAGTCGCAGTTGAGGATGTTGGCGCGGTGGCCGTCGCTGTTCATCCAGGACTCCATCACCGCCTGGGCGTCGGACTGGCCGCGGGCGATGTTCTCGGCGGCGAGGCTGGACACGCCGGCCTGCGAGGCGCGGTCCCAGGGGGAGTCCCCGTCGGGGTCGGTGTGCGAGAAGAAGTTCCGCTGCGCCATGTCGAGGCTGAACGCCCCCGCCAGCGACGCCAGCTCGGCGTTGGGGCGGACCGGGCTGCAGCCGACCTTGGCGCGCTCGGCGTTGACGAGGCTCAGCACGGCGGCCTCGGCGGCCCGCTCCTTGCTCGCCACGCGGGCCGTCGTGGACTCGACGGTCCGCTGGGGCGTCGCCGTGGCCGTACGGGAGGGGCTCGCGCTCTTCGGCGTGGCCGTACGGGAGGGGCTCGCGCTCTTCGGCGTGGCCCGCTGCGTGGACGCCGACGGCTCCGGGGCCTTCGCGCGCTTCGACGGCGTGGCCGACGGCTTCGTGGGGCTGGGGGTGGGGGTGGGCTTCGCCGTGGGCGTCTTCGACGGCGTCTGCGGGCGCTCGGCGCTCCGGCTCGGGCTCGGGGAGGCCGGCGCGCGGCCGGTGGGCGTGGCGCTCGCCTCGCCCTGGGTCCGCAGCTCCGGGGCCCCGGTGCGGATGTGCTCGGCGGACGGGCCGCCGCCCACCTTGTACGTGTCGCCGCCCGGCAGCAGCCCGGAGGCGACGGCGACGGCGCCCACCGCCACCGCGGCGGAGGCGCCGAGCAGACCGGTGCGTACGGGGACCATGGCCCGCTTCTTCCGGTGGCGTCCCATCTGCTCTGCCTTCCTGATGACTAACTCACCCGTATGGGTGACGCTCATTGCGTCGGGACTGTACGCCATGACGCGTGGGGGAGAAGTGCCGCTTGAGCAATTCGCCGGTTAGCGTGCAGCCATGAATGATCACGTAAGGCTCACCGCCTGGGTGCGCGGCCGCGTACAGGGAGTGGGCTTCCGCTGGTTCACCAGGGCAAACGCATTGCGCATCGGTGAGCTCACCGGATTCGCCCTGAACCTCGAAGACGGGAGGGTCCAGGTGGTGGCCGAGGGGCCGAGTGAGAATTGCCACCAATTGCTGGAGTGGCTCGGCTCCGGCGACACTCCCGGCCGTGTTGACGGAGTCACTGAGATCTGGGACACGCCGCGCGGTGGTTACGACGGCTTCGAGGTCCGCTGACGATCTTGGTCCGGGGGTGTCGGGGGGCGCCGGGAAACCCCCGCGCGGCCCCCGGCACGCAGTGCCGCGCGTTCCCCCGTGCGGGGAAAAGCCCCTGGTGGTTGCCAAGAACGGCGCCGCGTGCCAGGCTGCGCGGGAAACGATGATCGACACGCCCCCGAGGGCACCGTGCGCGAGGCGCCGCCGCAGCATCCGCGGCCGCAGACCCCCCGGTTGGCCCTTGATGCGGGGCGTGATCGTGTTGACCGTCAAACTTTTTGGTGAGACTCTGGAAGCCCCGCGCACCTTAGCTGTTTGGCAGTGGGAACCGCAGCGGCACCACTCTCTGCTGCCGGACACCGCGGGTGCGAACCCTCACGACCCACACCGCTTCGGTCGGTCACTCAGTGTGGAGGACCATCCATCATGGCAAAGGCGCTTCTCGGTTATGTCGGCGGTTCCGACCCGCGACTTCTCGCCGAGATGCGGCGGCTTCAGCAGCGCGTCCAGGACCTGGAATCCGAGCTCGTACGGATCCAGTCCGAGAACGACGCGCTGAATGCAGCTGCCGCACACAGCGGCGAGTCGCTGCTCGACGGCATCGACATCGACGTATCCAAGGCGGAGCCTGCGCTCACCTGACCACAGCCCCCACGGGCAGGTGAGAAACACTCTCCCTAGATATGCAAGGGACGCTCCTGCGGCGTCCCTTCTTTCTTTTCCGCTCCCGCCCCATGGGACCCACCCAGCCCCATGGACCTCGGGTTCCCCATGTTCATCTGCTGTATCCCCGCTCCTTACGGTCTGGTCTGCCCTTCGTGTTCATGGGTCAAACGGAGGACGCCCGGTAGAGTCCGGGGGCGTGCACCTCAAGGCCCTGACCCTGCGTGGTTTCAAGTCGTTCGCCTCCGCCACCACCCTGCGGTTCGAACCGGGCATCACGTGTGTCGTGGGGCCGAACGGTTCCGGGAAGTCCAATGTGGTGGACGCCCTTTCCTGGGTCATGGGCGAACAGGGCGCCAAGTCGCTGCGCGGCGGAAAGATGGAGGACGTCATCTTCGCCGGCACCACCGGGCGGCCGCCGCTGGGCCGCGCCGAGGTGTCCCTCACCATCGACAATTCCGATGGCGCGCTCCCCATCGACTACGCCGAAGTCACCATTACGCGGATCATGTTCCGCGGCGGCAGCAGCGAATACCAGATCAACGGCGACACCTGCCGGTTGCTGGACATCCAGGAACTCCTCTCCGACTCCGGTATCGGCCGGGAAATGCACGTGATCGTCGGGCAGGGCCAGCTCGACTCCGTCCTGCACGCCGATCCCATGGGACGGCGGGCGTTCATCGAAGAGGCCGCGGGCGTCCTCAAGCACCGCAGGCGCAAGGAGAAGGCGCTGCGGAAGCTCGACGCGATGCAGGCCAACCTCGCCCGGGTCCAGGACCTCACCGACGAGCTGCGGCGCCAGCTCAAGCCCCTCGGGCGGCAGGCGGCCGTGGCACGGCGAGCCGCCGTCATCCAGGCCGACCTGCGCGACGCGCGGCTCCGGCTCCTCGCCGACGACCTCGTACGCCTCCGGGAGGCGCTGCGGACGGAGCTCGCCGACGAGGCCGCGCTCAAGGAGCGCAAGGAGCGGGCCGAGGCCGAGCTCCAGGCCGCCCTCGCCCGCGAGGCCGACCTGGAGGACGAGGTGCGCCGGCTCGCCCCCCGGCTCCAGCGCGCCCAGCAGACCTGGTACGAGCTGTCGCAGCTCGCCGAGCGGGTACGCGGGACCGTCTCGCTGGCCGACGCCCGTGTGAAGAGCGCCACCGCGCCCCCCGTGGAGGAGCGGCGCGGCCGCGACCCCGAGGACCTGGAGCGTGAGGCCGCCCGCGTCCGCGAGCAGGAGGCGGAGCTGGAGGCCGCGCTGGAGGCGGCGCAGCGGGCCCTGGAGGACACCGTCGCGCACCGCGCCGAGCTGGAGCGGGAGCTCGCGGCGGAGGAGCGGCGACTGAAGGACGCGGCCCGGGCCATCGCCGACCGGCGCGAGGGCCTGGCCCGGCTGTCCGGACAGGTGGGCGCGGCCCGGTCGCGCGCCGCCGCCGCCCAGGCCGAGATCGACCGGCTGGCCGCCGCCCGCGACGAGGCCCGCGAGCGCGCGGCCGCCGCCCAGGAGGAGTACGAGGCGCTCCAGGCCGAGGTCGACGGCCTCGACGCGGGCGACGCCGAACTCGCCGAGCGCCACGAGGCAGCCAAGCGCGAGCTCGCCGACGCGGAGGCCGCGCTCACGGCCGCCCGCGAGGCCGCCACCGCGGCGGAACGCAAGCGCGCCGCCACCCAGGCCCGCCACGAGGCCCTCGCCCTCGGGCTGCGCCGCAAGGACGGCACCGGCGCAGTGCTCGCCGCCGGCGACCGGCTGGCCGGGCTGCTGGGCCCGGCGGCCGAGCTGCTCACCGTGACGCCCGGCCACGAGGTCCCGGTCGCCGCAGCCCTGGGGGCCGCCGCCGACGCCCTCGCGGTCCGCGACCCCGCGACGGCCGCCGACGCCATCCGCCTGCTGCGCAAGCAGGACGCGGGCCGGGCGGCCCTGCTGGTCGCCGGCGCGCCCGCGTACGAGGCCGAGCCCCCGGTGCCCGGCGGGACGCGGGTGGCCGACCTCGTGCAGGGCCCCGAAGGGCTCGTCGCCGCCGTGCGCAGGCTCGTGCGCGGCATGGTGGTCGTCGGAACCCTGGAGGACGCCGAGGACCTGGTCGCGGCGCACCCCGAGGCGGTCGCCGTCACCGCCGAGGGCGACGTCCTCGGGGCGCACGTCGCGCAGGGCGGCTCCGCCGGGGCGCCCAGCCTCCTGGAGGTCCAGGCCTCCGTCGACGAGGCCGCGGCCGAGCTGGCCGAGCTGGCCGTACGGTGCGAGGAGCTCGCCGCCGCGCAGACCGAGGCGGCCGAGCGGCGCCGCGCCGCGGCCGCCCGCGTGGAGGAGCTGGGCGACCGGCGCCGGGCCGCCGACCGCGAGAAGTCCCAGGTCGCGCAGGCCCTCGGGCGGCTCGCCGGCCAGGCCCGGGGCGCCGCGGGCGAGGCCGAACGGACCGCCGCGGCCGCCGCCCGCGCGCAGGAGGCCCTGGAGAAGGCGACCGAGGAGGCCGAGGAGCTCGCCGAGCGGCTCGCGGTCGCCGAGGAGGCGCCGACAGACGAGGAACCGGACACCTCCGTACGCGACCGGCTCGCCGCCGACGGCGCCAACGCCCGCCAGACCGAGATGGAGGCCCGCCTCCAGGTCCGGACGCACGAGGAGCGGGTCAAGGGCCTCGCCGGCCGCGCCGACTCCCTCGACCGGGCCGCCCGCGCCGAACGCGAGGCCCGCACCCGCGCCGAGCAGCGCCGCGCCCGGCTGCGCCACGAGGCCGAGGTCGCCACGGCCGTCGCCTCCGGCGCCCGCCAGCTCCTCGCGCACGTCGAGGTCTCCCTCGTACGGGCCGAGCGGGAGCGGGCCGCCGCCGAGTCCGCCAAGGCGGCGCGCGAGCGGGACCTGGCGACCGCCCGGGCCCGGGGCCGGGACCTCAAGGGCGAGCTCGACAAGCTCACGGACTCGGTCCACCGGGGCGAGGTGCTCGGTGCCGAGAAGCGGCTGCGGATCGAGCAGCTGGAGACCAAGGCGCTCGAGGAGCTGGGCGTGGAGCCGGCCGTCCTCATCGCCGAGTACGGGCCCGACCAGCCGGTACCGCCCTCCCCGCCCGCCGAGGGCGAGGAGCTGCCGGACACTGCGTCCGATAGCGGCTCCGCCGCGGGGGAGCATCCGCGCAACCAGCCCCGGCGTTTCGTCCGCGCCGAACAGGAAAAGCGCCTGAAGACCGCCGAACGGGCGTACCAACAGCTCGGGAAGGTGAATCCGCTCGCCCTGGAGGAGTTCGCGGCGCTGGAGGAACGCCACCAGTTCCTCTCGGAGCAGCTTGAGGACCTGAAGAAGACGCGTGCCGACCTTCTTCAGGTGGTGAAGGAGGTGGACGTACGCGTCGAGCAGGTCTTCACGGAGGCGTACCGGGACACGGCCCGCGAGTTCGAAGGCGTCTTCTCCCGCCTCTTCCCCGGCGGCGAGGGGCGGCTCGTCCTGACCGACCCCGGCAACATGCTGACCACGGGCGTGGACGTCGAGGCCCGCCCGCCCGGCAAGAAGGTCAAGCGGCTGTCGCTGCTGTCCGGCGGGGAGCGGTCGCTGACCGCGGTCGCCCTCCTCGTGTCGATCTTCAAGGCCCGGCCCAGCCCGTTCTACGTGATGGACGAGGTCGAGGCGGCGCTCGACGACACCAACCTGCAGCGGCTGATCCGGATCATGCAGGAGCTCCAGGAGAGCTCACAGCTGATCGTGATCACGCACCAGAAGCGGACCATGGAGGTCGCGGACGCCCTCTACGGCGTCTCCATGCAGGGCGATGGCGTGTCCAAGGTGATCAGCCAGCGCCTTCGCTGAGTTGTCTTCAAGTCCTGAACGCAAGCCGACACGCCGTCCGGGCAAATTCACAGACCTTCAGCCCTTGACTTCGAAACTTGAAGGCATAGTCTCTGCAACGTTGCTTTTACCTTCAAGTGGTGGGCGGCGTCATGTTGTGCGCCACTGGAAGGGCTCGCCCCCCATGCTCGGCGACGCTGCCGGGCCCAGGAGTTCACGTGACCAGCACCGCCCAGCCACCCGCCGCGCAGCCACCCGCGTCGGGCGCCCGCGAGGCCCACCCCGACCACCTCGGCCATGTCATCTTCATCACGGCCGCCGCCGCGATGGGCGGCTTCCTCTTCGGCTACGACAGCTCCGTCATCAACGGCGCCGTCGAGGCGATCCGCCACCGGTACGAGATCGGCTCCGGCACCCTCGCGCAGGTCATCGCGATCGCCCTGATCGGCTGCGCCATCGGCGCCGCCACCGCGGGCCGGATCGCCGACCGCATCGGACGCATCCGCTGCATGCAGATCGCCGCGGTGCTCTTCACCGTCAGCGCCATCGGCTCCGCGCTGCCGTTCGCGCTGTGGGACCTCGCCATGTGGCGCGTGATCGGCGGCTTCGCCATCGGCATGGCCTCGGTCATCGGCCCCGCCTACATCGCGGAGGTCGCCCCGGCCGCGTACCGGGGACGGCTCGGCTCCTTCCAGCAGGCCGCCATCGTCATCGGCATCGCCGTCTCCCAGCTCGTCAACTGGGCCATCCTCAACATGGCCGACGGCGATCAGCGCGGCGAGATCGCCGGCATCGAGGCCTGGCAGTGGATGCTCGGCGTCATGGTCGTCCCGGCCGTGCTGTACGGCCTGCTCTCCTTCGCGATCCCCGAGTCGCCGCGCTTCCTGATCTCCGTCGGCCGCCACGACCGCGCCAAGGAGGTCCTCGCCGAGGTCGAGGGCAAGGGCGTCGACCTGGACGCCCGCGTCGCCGAGATCGAGACGGCCATGCGCCGCGAGCACAAGTCCAGCTTCCGGGACCTGCTCGGCAGTCGCTTCGGCTTCCTGCCGATCGTCTGGGTCGGCATCGGCCTCTCGGTCTTCCAGCAGCTCGTCGGCATCAACGTCGCCTTCTACTACTCGTCCACGCTGTGGCAGTCGGTCGGCGTCAACCCGGAGAGCTCGTTCTTCTACTCCTTCACCACGTCGATCATCAACATCATCGGCACCGTGATCGCGATGGTCCTGGTCGACCGCGTGGGCCGCAAGCCGCTCGCCCTCGTCGGCTCCGCCGGCATGGCGATCGCCCTCGCCTTCGAGGCCTGGGCCTTCTCCGCGGACCTGGTCGGCGGCAAGCTCCCGGAGACCCAGGGCATCGTCGCCCTGATCGCCGCGCACCTCTTCGTGCTCTTCTTCGCCCTGTCGTGGGGCGTGGTCGTCTGGGTCTTCCTCGGCGAGATGTTCCCCAACCGCATCCGCGCCGCGGCCCTCGGCGTCGCCGCCTCCGCGCAGTGGATCGCCAACTGGGCCATCACCGCGAGCTTCCCGTCCCTGGCGGACTGGAACCTCTCCGGCACGTACATCATCTACACGGTCTTCGCCGTGCTCTCCATCCCCTTCGTACTGCGGTACGTGAAGGAGACCAAGGGCAAGGCGTTGGAGGAGATGGGCTAAACCCCGCTGCCCCTCTCCTCACCCACGAGACTGCCCCGGCCCGCGCCTGCGAAGGTGCGAGCCGGGGCAGTACGCGTGGGGCGGTGTCGGCGTGGGGCGAGGTGATCGCTCGCAGCCGTGCGGCTAAACTTCCCCGCCCGTCAATGTGCCGATCACATCCACACCACCCATCTCGTGGATGACGCTGGGCAGTCCCAGGGTGCCGCATTGGTTGCCTGGACTGCCGGCGGGCACGGCGACACCGAGGCCGGTGATGATGCCGCTGTGCTGCTGCGTGGCGCCGCCGGCACGAGGGCCACCGATGTTGGCGCAGGCGTTGTCGAAGGCCGCGTTGCCGAAGCCGATGATAGAGGTGGCGCTTGCGGGTGCAGCGATGCCGAGAAGGCTGCCGGCGGCGGTGAGCAGCGCCAGCGCGCCAGTGACGTGCATACGGTTCATGCACCGCCAACGCATACCAGTGCAGGTCGGACACGGGCGCGGCCCCGCCGACGCCTTGACTCGGGCATGGAGACGCCCCTTCACCGGAAACACGTCCGGCGAAGGGGCACAGGCGGAGCAGCAGTCGGCGCGGCGCCGGGGCTCAGGCCGAGACCGCGGCCCGCTCGGGCTCGTCCGACGCCTCGACGGGAGCCGCCGCGGCCGCGCGCGGCAGCACGGCGTACAGCACCGCCGCCACCACGATCGTCACCAGCCAGCCCAGCCCGTTGCGGCCGATCCAGGACTCCGCGAGCGGCCCGGCGAACCAGTCGACCTTCGTGAAGGCCAGGCCCACCAGCAGCGCCACGGCCCACGCCGCCATGGCCTGCGGGGCGAAGCCGCCCCGGTACCAGTAGGCGCTGGTGCGCGTGGTGTCCATCAGGGCCTGGCCGTCGTACGAACGGCGGCGCAGCATGTCGACGCCGAAGACGCCGATCCACGCCGAGAACGCCACCGCCAGCAGCGTCAGGAAGGAGATGAACGAGCCGATGAAGCTGGTCGCCACCACCATCAGCAGGAAGCCGAAGACCAGCGAGATGACGGCGTTCACACTGACCGCCCAGGCGCGCGGGACGTTGATGCCGAGCGTCTGGGCCGTGAAGCCGGCCGAGTACATCGACATCGAGTTGATCAGCAGCATGCCGATGAGGGCGATGATCAGGTACGGCACCGAGATCCAGGCCGGCAGCAGCTCGCCGATGAACGACACGGGGTCCTGCGCGGACGCCAGGTCCGGCGTGGACACCGCCATCACCGCGCCCATCAGCACCATCGGCAGCACCACGATCCCGGCGCCGCCGACCGTCGAGCCGACCACGGCCCGGTTCGACGCCGTACGCGGCAGGTAGCGGGTGAAGTCCGGACCGGAGGGCACCCAGCTGATGCCGCCCGCCGCGATCGTGCCGATGCCCGCGATCAGCATCGCCGTCGACCCGGCCGGCTTGTCGAAGACCGCGCCCCAGTCGGTGTCGGCCACGAGGTAGACCATCACCAGCACGGAGAAGGCGCCGAAGAGGTACGTGGACCAGGTGCTGCACACCCGCAGCGCGTTGATGCCGAGCCCCGACACCACGAACGTGGCGGCGACGAAGAACAGCAGCGTGACGACGATCAGCGGCGTGCTGCTCTTCACACCGACCAGCAGGTCCAGCACGGTCAGCACGGCGTACGCGCCGGTGACCGCGTTGATCGTCTCCCAGCCCCAGCGGGCCACCCAGATGAGCGAGCCGGGGAAGAGGTTGCCGCGCTGGCCGAAGACCGCCCGCGACAGCGCCATGCCGGGCGACCCGCCGCGCTTGCCCGCGATCGAGATGAGACCGACGATCCCGTACGACAGGAGGGGCGCGGCGAGCGCGACGACCAGGACCTGCCAGATGTTCAGGCCGTTGAAGACGATGAGGCCGGCGCCCATGGTGAGGAGCAGCACACTGATGTTCGCGGCCACCCAGGTCGGGAACAGCTCCCGGACATGGCCGGTGCGTTCCCCGTCGGGGACGGGTTCGAGGCCGCGGGTCTCTATCGCGCCTTCGGCTTCGGAGGCGTGGGGCATGGATCAGCTCCGTGCGAGAGGTGGGGGATTCACGACATCGTACATTCACCCCAAAAGCTCCAGATAGGGGCCTACGGCCCTGGGGGATACTGGTCGCGTTATGGAAATCCTCATCCTTGCTGTAGTCATCGCTCTGGTCGCGGTCGGCGCGATCAGCGGCCTTGTGGTCAGCAGCCGCAAGAAGAAGCAGCTGCCGCCGCCCCAGGCGCCGTCGTCCACGCCGACCATCACCGCTCCGCCCGCCGAGCCGCACGTCGGCGAGGAGGCGGAGACACCGCGGGAGGAACCGCGCCGCACCATCGAGGAGGTGGACCTCCCCACGGCCGAAGAGGCGCTCGACGCGCCGGCGGCCGTCGAGGACCCGCTCGTCGCGGCGCCGCCCGCGCCCGAGATCGAGGTCCCGGAGCCCACCGCGGGCCGGCTGGTCCGGCTGCGCGCCCGGCTGGCCCGTTCGCAGACCTCCCTGGGCAAGGGGCTGCTCACCCTGCTGTCCCGGGAGCACCTCGACGAGGACACCTGGGAGGAGATCGAGGACACCCTCCTCACCGCGGACGTCGGCGTCGCGCCCACCCAGGAGCTGGTGGAGCGGCTGCGCGAGCGCGTGAAGGTGCTCGGCACGCGGACGCCGGCGGACCTGCGCGCGCTGCTGCGCGAGGAGCTGCTCACCCTCGTCGGCACGGACTTCGACCGCTCCCTGAAGACGGAGAGCGACCTCGACACCCCGGCCGTCGTGATGGTCGTCGGTGTGAACGGCACCGGCAAGACCACGACCACCGGCAAGCTCGCGCGCGTACTGGTGGCGGACGGCCGCTCGGTCGTCCTGGGCGCGGCGGACACCTTCCGCGCCGCCGCCACCGACCAGCTCCAGACCTGGGGCGACCGGGTCGGCGCCCGCACGATCCGCGGCCCCGAGAACGGCGACCCGGCCTCGGTCGCCTACGACGCGGTCAAGGAGGGCATCGCGGAGGGCGCCGACGTCGTCCTGATCGACACGGCGGGCCGGCTGCACACCAAGACGGGCCTGATGGACGAGCTCGGCAAGGTCAAGCGCGTCGTCGAGAAGCACGGCCCGGTGGACGAGATCCTGCTGGTCCTCGACGCCACCACCGGTCAGAACGGCCTGGTGCAGGCGCGCGTCTTCCGCGAGGTCGTCGACATCACCGGCATCGTCCTGACGAAGCTGGACGGCACGGCCAAGGGCGGCATCGTCGTCGCGGTCCAGCGCGAGCTGGGCGTCCCGGTGAAGCTCATCGGCCTCGGCGAGGGCCCGGACGACCTGGCTCCCTTCGAGCCGGAGGCGTTCGTCGACGCGCTCATCGGCGACTGACCCCAGCGCGGGGTCCGGGGCTCGGGGTCCACCCCCGGGCCCCCCTTTTTTCGCGTCAGCCCGCCGAGCGGTGGCAGATGTACGCCAGCGTCCCCAGCAGCAGCCGCGCCTGCGGCGGTGCCCCCGCGTCGAGCGACGGCGGCCGCAGCCACCGGGCCGGGCCCAGTCCCGCGTGGTCGGACGGCGGGACCGTGATGTACGCGCCGGGGCCCAGGCACTGCAGGTCGAGGTCCGCGTCGTCCCAGCCCATCCGGTACAGCAGCTCGGGCAGCTCCGCCGCCGCGCCGGGCGCCACGAAGAACTGCGCGCGCCCCGTCGGGGTGGCGCACACCGGCCCCAGGGGCAGGCCCATCCGCTCCAGGCGGACGAGCGCCCGGCGGCCCGCCGGCTCGGCGACCTCCAGCACGTCGAACGTCCGCCCCACGGGCAGCATCAGCGCGGCGCCGGGGAACCGGGACCACGCCTCGGTGACGGTGTCGAGCGTCGCGCCCGCCGGCACCTCGGGCGCGAAGTCGAGGGGATGCGCCCCCGGGGCCGTACAGGCCGGGTCGCCGCAGGAGCAGCGGCCCGAGGCGGCGCGGGCGCCCGGGACCACGTCCCAGCCCCACAGGCCGGTGTACTCCGCCACCACGGTGCACTCCGCGGTGCGCATGCCGCGGCGCCGGATGTCGCGGATGCGGGTGCGGGTGCGGGTCGAGCCGATCGTGAAGCCCATGCCCCCTCCAACGGGTGAACTCGCCGGTGGTTACGACCCGGAGTCTTCTCGTGACGCTGCGTCGCCGCCATGCCCCGACGGGTGGCGCGCGGAGGCATCGAGGGTCGTGCGAGCCGTCACGCGCGCCTCGCGGTACGACGATCCGCCGGCTCCTGGTCGTCGTGCGTCAAGTGAATCGCGCCTGGGGCGGGGCGAGTTCATTCGAAGGGGTGGCGAATGGTGGCGTTTATGGAAACGACCTCGCCTGATCGGTGATCGTAGGATTACTTTCGGTACATGAAACCGGGGTGGTGGCCGTTCCTCTTGGGTATGCCGGGGGCAAGCCGGTTCCGCGTTTCGTACGCGGACGGTCGCGATCGACGGCATTCTGACAACGGTTCGCGCGACAAGCGACGACAGCGGATGGGGGCGTTCCAGTGGGCGGCAGCGGCGCAGACGGTACGAATGCCGGCAAGCGCCCGAACGAGCAACTGAGCTCGTGGTTCGTGCGCAGCGGCTGGTCCAAGGGCGAGCTCGCGCGCCAAGTGAACCGCCGGGCGCGCCAGATGGGCGCACACCACATCAGCACGGACACCTCGCGCGTACGGCGCTGGCTCGACGGCGAGCAGCCGCGCGAGCCCATTCCGCGCATCCTCTCCGAGCTGTTCTCCGAGCGGTTCGGCACGGTCGTCGCCGTCGAGGACCTCGGCCTGCGCACCGCCCACCAGTCACCCTCGGTGTCCGGCGTCGACCTGCCCTGGGCGGGACCCCAGACCGTCGCCCTGCTCAGCGACTTCTCCCGCAGCGACCTCATGCTCGCCCGGCGCGGCTTCCTCGGCACGTCCCTCGCCCTGGCCGCCGGCCCCGCCCTCATCGAGCCCATGCAGCGCTGGCTCGTCCCGACCCCCGCCGGTGACACCGGCGGCCGCACCGAGCAGTCCGGCGGACCGCGCCGCCCCACCCGGCTGTCCACACCGGAACTGGACCTGCTGGAGTCCACCACCGCCATGTTCCGCCAGTGGGACGCCCAGTGCGGCGGCGGACTGCGCCGCAAGGCGGTCGTCGGCCAGCTCCACGAGGTCACCGACCTCCTGCAGGAGCCGCACCCGGCCGCCACCGCCCGCCGCCTCTTCACCTGCGCCGCCGAACTGGCCGAGCTCGCCGGGTGGATGAGCTACGACGTCGGCCTCCAGCCCACCGCCCAGAAGTACTTCGTGCTCGCGCTGCACGCCGCCAAGGAAGCCGGCGACAAGCCCCTCGGCTCGTACATCCTCTCCTCCATGAGCCGCCAGATGATCCACCTCGGGCGGCCCGACGACGCGCTGGAACTCATCCACCTCGCCCAGTACGGCAGCCGCGACTGCGCCACCCCGCGCACCCAGGCCATGCTGTATGCGATGGAGGCCCGCGCGTACGCCAACATGGGCCAGCCCAGCAAGTGCAAGCGCGCGGTACGGATGGCCGAGGACACCTTCGCCGACGCGGGCCTCGACGGCGAGCCCGAGCCCGACTGGATCCGCTTCTTCTCCGAAGCCGAGCTCAACGGCGAGAACGCCCACTCCTACCGCGACCTCGCCTATGTGGCCGGCCGCAGTCCCACGTACGCCTCCCTCGCCGAGCCCGTGATGCAGCGCGCCGTCGAGCTGTTCCGCAAGGACGACGAGCACCAGCGGTCGTACGCGCTCAACCTCATCGGCATGGCCACCGTGCACCTGCTCAAGCGCGAGCCCGAGCAGTCCACCGCCCTCGCCGAGCAGGCCCTGCACGTCGCCAAGCGGGTCCGGTCGGAGCGGGTCAACACCCGGCTGCGCAAGACCGTCGACACGGCGGCCCGCGACTTCGGCGACGTACCGGAAGTCGCCCGGCTCACCGAGAAGCTCACCGCCCAGCTCCCCGAGACCGCCGAAGCGGTCTGACCGCGCGAGCCACCCAGACCCCGGCCGCGACCGTCACCCCTGTACAGCCCGACTCGGCTCCCTCACGCCAGGTCAACAGGGTGACCGTCGCGGCCGGTCCCGCGCCGTGCCGGACTCCGCGCGGGGCTGGTGCCGGGCCGCGCCCGCACGGTACCCGCGTTACATTCCCGTGACCCTGCGCTTCACCGCCGCGTAACACGCGGGGGCTCTTCGTCACTGCGGCGAAACATCGTGCGGCATCGACCGAAACCGCGCTGCGCCAACCTCGGTGCTCATAACCGGCCACCCCTCATAGCCGTGTAGCCACCACCGGCACCGCCCCGCACAGGCCGACCGAGACGAGGAGACGCCGATGCCCCCAGGCATCACGACCCTTGCCGCAGACGCACCCACGCTGTCTGCCGCGAACACCGGGTTCATGCTCATCTGTTCCGCCCTGGTGATGCTGATGACACCGGCCCTCGCCTTCTTCTACGGAGGCATGGTCCGGGTGAAGTCCACCCTCAACATGCTGATGATGAGCTTCATCAGCCTCGGGATCGTCACGATCCTGTGGGTGCTGTACGGCTTCAGCATCGCCTTCGGCACCGACTCCGGCTCCCTCATCGGGTGGTCGTCCGAGTACGTCGGCCTCAGCGGCATCGGCATCACCGAGCTCTGGGACGGCTACACCATCCCGGTGTACGTATTCGCCGCCTTCCAGCTGATGTTCGCCATCATCACCCCCGCCCTGATCAGCGGCGCCCTCGCCGACCGCGTGAAGTTCACCGCCTGGGCGCTGTTCATCGCCCTCTGGGTCACCGTCGTCTACTTCCCGGTCGCCCACTGGGTCTGGGGCGCCGGCGGCTGGCTCTTCGAGATGGGTGTCATCGACTTCGCGGGCGGCACCGCCGTCCACATCAACGCCGGCGCCGCCGCCCTCGGCGTGATCCTCGTCATCGGCAAGCGCGTCGGCTTCAAGAAGGACCCGATGCGCCCGCACAGCCTCCCGCTGGTCATGCTCGGCGCCGGGCTGCTGTGGTTCGGCTGGTTCGGCTTCAACGCCGGCTCCTGGCTCGGCAACGACGACGGCGTCGGGGCCGTGATGTTCCTCAACACCCAGGTCGCCACCGCCGCCGCCATGTGCGCCTGGCTCGCGTACGAGAAGATCCGCCACGGCGCCTTCACGACCCTCGGCGCCGCCTCCGGCGCGGTCGCCGGACTCGTCGCCATCACCCCGGCGGGCGGCTCCTGCTCCCCGCTCGGCGCGATCGCCATCGGCGCCATCGCCGGTCTGCTCTGCGCCATGGCCGTCGGCCTGAAGTACAAGTTCGGCTACGACGACTCCCTCGACGTCATCGGCGTCCACCTCGTCGGCGGCGTGGCCGGCTCCCTGCTCGTCGGCTTCTTCGCCACCGGCGGCGTCCAGTCCGACGCCAAGGGCCTCTTCTACGGCGGCGGCCTGGAGCAGCTCGGCAAGCAGGCCATCGGCGTCTTCGCCGTCCTCGCCTACTCCCTGATCGTCTCCGCGCTGCTCGCCTTCGTCATCGACAAGGCGATGGGCATGCGGGTCAGCGAGGATGACGAGGTCTCCGGCATCGACCGCGTCGAGCACGCCGAGACGGCTTACGACTTCAGCGGCGCCGGCGGCGGAACCGGCTCGCGCAAGCCCGCCCCGGCCCCGGAGACCCTTCCCGCAGTGGAGAACAAGAAGGTGGACGCATGAAGCTGATCACGGCGGTCGTCAAGCCGCACCGGCTCGACGAGATCAAGGAGGCCCTCCAGGCCTTCGGGGTCCAGGGACTGACGGTCACGGAGGCCAGCGGCTACGGCCGCCAGCGCGGCCACACCGAGGTCTACCGGGGCGCCGAGTACACCGTCGACCTCGTGCCCAAGATCCGCATCGAGGTCCTCGTCGAGGACGACGACGCCGAACAGCTCATCGACGTCATCGTCAAGGCCGCCCGCACCGGCAAGATCGGTGACGGAAAGGTCTGGAGCGTCCCCGTCGACACCGCCGTCCGGGTCCGCACCGGCGAACGCGGCCCCGACGCCCTGTAGAACACGCCTTCCAAGGAGCCCCTGGGTGACGAGCACCGACGATGTGAAAGCCGACGACTCGGGACCCAGCGGCTACGCGGCGGCCCGGCTGCACCTCCTGACCCGGGAGGCGCGGTCCGGGCCGCCGCGCCGCGCCGCCCTCTCCCGCCTCACCGACCACTGGCTCACCGGCCTGTTCGCCCCGGCGGCCCCCGCGCGCGGCGTGGCGCTCGTCGCCGTCGGCGGGTACGGGCGCGGCGAGCTCTCCCCGCGCAGCGACCTCGACCTGCTCCTCCTCCACGACGGCACCGCCGACCCCGCCGCCATCGCCGCGCTCGCCGACCGGATCTGGTACCCCGTCTGGGACCTCGGCCTCGCCCTCGACCACTCCGTACGCACCCTCGCCGAGGCCCGCAAGACCGCCGCCGAGGATCTCAAGGTCCAGCTCGGCCTCCTCGACGCCCGCCACCTCGCCGGCGACCTCGGCCTCGTCACCGCCCTGCGCACCGCCGTCCTCGCCGACTGGCGCAACCAGGCCCCCAAGCGCCTCCCCGAACTCGACGCGCTCTGCCGCGAGCGCGCCGAACGCCAGGGCGAACTCCAGTTCCTCCTCGAACCCGACCTCAAGGAGGCCCGAGGCGGCCTGCGCGACGCCACCGCCCTGCGCGCCGTCGCCGCCTCCTGGCTCGCCGACGCCCCCCGCGAAGGGCTCGCCGAGGCCCGCCGCACCCTCCTCGACACCCGCGACGCCCTCCACCTCGTCACCGGACGCGCCACCGACCGGCTCGCCCTCCAGGAGCAGCCCCAGGTCGCCGCCGCCCTCGGCCTGCCCGACGCCGACGCCCTGCTCCGCAGCGTCTACGAAGCCGCCCGCACCCTCTCGTACGCGGGCGACGTCACCTGGCGCGAGGTCAACCGCGTCCTGCGCGCCCGGGCCGTACGCCCCCGGCTGCGCGCCCTCCTCGGACGGCAGCCCGCCGTGCGCTCCCCGCTCGCCGAGGGCGTCGTCGAGATGGACGGCGAGGCCGTCCTCGCCCGCACCGCCCGCCCCGAACGCGACCCGGCCCTGCCGCTGCGCGCCGCCGCGGCGGCCGCCCAGGCGGACCTGCCCCTCTCCCCGTACGCCGTACGCCGCCTGGCCGCCGCCACCAAGCCGCTGCCGGTGCCGTGGCCCGCCGAGGCCCGCGAGGCGCTCGTGACCCTGCTCGGCGCGGGGGAGTCCACCGTGCCCGTATGGGAGGCCCTGGAGGCGGAGGGCGTCATCAGCCGCCTGCTGCCCGAATGGGAGCGGGTCCGCTGCCGCCCGCAGCGCAACCCCGTCCACACCTGGACCGTCGACCGGCACCTCGTCGAGACCGCCGTACGCGCCTCCGCCATGGCCCGCCGCGTCGGGCGCCCCGACCTCCTCCTCGTCGCCGCCCTCCTCCACGACATCGGCAAGGGCCGCCCCGGCGACCACTCGGTCGTGGGCGAGCCCCTCGCCCGCGACATCGCCGCCCGCATCGGCTTCGACCCCCACGACACCGCCGTCGTCGCCACCCTCGTACGCCACCACCTCCTGCTCGTCGAGACCGCCACCCGCCGCGACCTCGACGATCCCGCGACCGTCGACTCCGTCGCCGCGGCCGTCGGCTCCGCGTCCACGCTGGAGCTCCTGCACGCCCTCACCGAGGCCGACGCGCTCGCCACCGGCCCGGCCGCCTGGTCCTCCTGGCGCGCCTCCCTCGTCGCGGACCTGGTCAAGCGGGTCGCCGGCGCCCTCGCGGGCGAGGCACCCCCGGCCCCGGAACCCGCCGCGCCCGGCGCCGAGGAGGAGCGCCTCGCCGTGGAGGCCCTGCGCACCGGGGAACCCGTCCTCACGCTGCACGCCGACGGCCCGGCCGACGGCGACGCACCCGAACCCGTCGGCGTCGAGCTGCTCATCGCCCTCCCCGACCGGCCGGGCGTCCTGCCCGCCGTGGCCGGCGTCCTCGCCCTGCACCGCCTCACCGTCCGCTCCGCCGACCTCCGCGCGATCGACCTGCCGACGGGGCTCGGCGGCGGCGGGGCGGTCCTCGTACTGAACTGGCGCGTCGCCGCCGAGTACGGCTCCCTGCCGCAGGCCACCCGGCTGCGCGCCGACCTCGTCCGCGTCCTGGACGGCTCCCTCGACATCCGCTCCCGCCTCGCCGAACGCGAGGCCGCCTACCCCCGCCGCCACGGCGCCACGGCCCCGCCACCCCGCGTCACGGTCGCCCCGGCCGGCTCCGCGCTGGCCACGGTCATCGAGGTCCGCGCCCACGACGCCCCGGGCCTGCTGCACCGCATCGGGCGGGCGCTGGAGTCGGCGGCGGTACGGGTGCGCAGCGCGCACGTCTCGACGCTGGGGGCGAACGCGGTGGACGCCTTCTACGTCACGGACGCCGCCGGCGCCCCGCTGGCCCCCGAGGAGGCGGCGGAAGTGGCACGCACCCTGGAAGCAGCACTGCGGGCATGACGGGGCTGCTACGGATCGGCTCAAGCCCGATACCCTTGGGTTCGACTGTCCGCCCGCCCCCTACACCCGAGGATCCGCGACCGCCGTGTTCGATACCCTCTCCGACCGCCTTGCAGCGACTTTCAAGAACCTCCGAGGCAAGGGCCGCCTCAGCGAGGCGGACATCGACGCCACGGCACGTGAGATCCGTATCGCGCTGCTCGAGGCCGACGTGGCCCTGCCCGTCGTGCGGGCCTTCATCAAGCAGATCAAGGAGCGGGCCCTCGGCGCCGAGGTCTCGCAGGCGCTGAACCCCGCGCAGCAGGTCATCAAGATCGTCAACGAGGAGCTCATCGGCATCCTCGGTGGCGAGACCCGGCGCCTCCGGTTCGCCAAGAACCCGCCCACCGTGATCATGCTCGCGGGTCTCCAGGGTGCCGGTAAGACCACCCTCGCCGGAAAGCTCGGCCTCTGGCTCAAGGGCCAGGGCCACTCGCCGCTGCTCGTCGCGTGTGACCTCCAGCGGCCGAACGCCGTCAACCAGCTCGCCGTCGTCGCCGAGCGCGCGGGCGTCGCCGTGTACGCGCCCGAGCCGGGCAACGGCGTCGGTGACCCGGTGCAGGTCGCCAAGGACTCGATCGACTACGCGAAGACCAAGCTCCACGACATCGTCATCGTCGACACCGCGGGCCGCCTCGGTATCGACCAGGAGCTGATGCAGCAGGCCGCGGACATCCGCGACGCGGTCTCGCCCGACGAAGTCCTCTTCGTCGTCGACGCCATGATCGGTCAGGACGCGGTCAACACCGCCGAGGCCTTCCGCGACGGCGTCGGCTTCGACGGCGTCGTGCTGTCCAAGCTCGACGGCGACGCCCGCGGTGGTGCCGCCCTGTCGATCGCGCACGTCACCGGCCGCCAGATCATGTTCGCCTCCAACGGCGAGAAGCTGGACGACTTCGACGCGTTCCACCCGGACCGCATGGCGTCCCGCATCCTCGGCATGGGTGACGTCCTCTCGCTGATCGAGAAGGCCGAGCAGACCTTCAGCCAGGAAGAGGCCGCCAAGATGGCCTCCAAGCTGGCGTCCTCCAAGGGCAAGGACTTCACCCTCGACGACTTCCTGGCCCAGATGGAGCAGGTCCGGAAGATGGGCTCCATCTCCAAGCTGCTCGGCATGCTGCCGGGCATGGCGCAGATGCGGGACCAGATCAACAACATCGACGAGCGGGACGTCGACCGCACGGCCGCGATCATCAAGTCGATGACGCCCGGCGAGCGCCAGGACCCGACGATCATCAACGGCTCGCGCCGGGCGCGTATCGCCCGTGGTTCGGGTGTCGACGTCAGCGCGGTGAAGAACCTGGTGGAGCGGTTCTTCGAGGCCCGCAAGATGATGTCCCGCATGGCGCAGGGCGGCGGGATGCCGGGCATGCCGGGGATCCCCGGCATGGGCGGCGGCCCCGGCCGTCAGAAGAAGCAGCAGAAGCAGGCCAAGGGCAAGCGCAAGAGCGGCAACCCGATGAAGCGGAAGGCCGAGGAGGCGGCCGAGGCCGCCCGCCGCGAGCAGGCGGCCCAGCAGGGCGGCGCCTTCGGCCTGCCGCCCGGCCAGCCGGGCAAGGACTTCGAGCTTCCGGACGAGTTCAAGAAGTTCATGGGCTGATCACGGTCTGACGGCCGCGTACGACGGCTGAGCGCAAGGGGCGTCCACCAGGTGGTGGGCGCCCCTTCGGTCTCTTCGCCGTACGCCCACCACGGCGCGCGGCGCCCGTAATGCCGCTTTCACGGCGGTCTCGCATGATGGCAATGTGGCCAATTCCGTACCCCCACGCGACCGCACCGACCAGCCCTGGCGCTCCGAGGGCGCGCCTCCGCCACCGCCGCCGCGCCGGAAGATGCCCGGCGGGTGGATCGCGCTCATCCTCGCCGCGGTGGCCGTGTTCGTCCTCACCAACCTCGCCCTGTCGTACTTCGGCGACGGCGACGGGAAGACCATCTCGTACACCGAGTTCAGCCGGCAGGTCACCGACGGCAAGGTCACCAAGATCTACTCCAAGGGTGACGCCATCGAGGGCGAGCTGGAGAACGGCCAGCGGTTCACCACCCAGCGGCCGGCCTTCGCCGACGACGGCCTCTGGTCCGAACTGACCAAGCAGAAGGTCACGGTGACCGCCGAGCCGGTGGTCGAGAGGCCCAGCTTCGTCGCCAACCTGCTGCTCTCACTCGCGCCGATCCTCCTCCTGGTCCTGCTGTGGGTGTTCATCTCGCGGCGGATGAGCGCCGGGCTGGGCGGTGCCGGGGGCATGCTCGGCCGCAAGGCGCCGCCGAAGCCGGTCGAGGTCACGGCCGGGCAGCGCACGACCTTCGCCGACGTCGCCGGCATCGACGAGGTCGAGGGCGAGCTCAACGACGTGGTCGACTTCCTGAAGAACCCGGACGCGTACTGGCGCATGGGCGCCAAGATGCCGCGCGGTGTGCTGCTCGCGGGCCCGCCGGGCACCGGCAAGACGCTCCTCGCGCGGGCGGTGGCCGGTGAGGCGGGGGTGCCGTTCTTCTCGGCGTCGGCCTCCGAGTTCATCGAGATGATCGTCGGCGTCGGCGCCTCGCGCGTACGGGAGCTGTTCAACGAGGCCCGCAAGGTCGCCCCCGCGATCATCTTCATCGACGAGATCGACACCATCGGGCGCGTACGCGGCGGCTCCGCCGCCATGGGCGGGCACGACGAGCGCGAGCAGACGCTGAACCAGATCCTCACCGAGATGGACGGCTTCTCGGGCTCCGAAGGCGTCATCGTCATCGCGGCCACCAACCGCGCCGACGTCCTCGACCCGGCCCTGACCCGGCCCGGCCGCTTCGACCGGATCGTCCACGTCAGCCCGCCCGACCGGGGCGGCCGCGAGGCGATCCTCCGGATCCACACCCGCGACATCCCGCTCGCCGAGGACGTCGACCTGGCCCACGTCGCCCGTACGACCCCCGGCATGACCGGCGCCGAGCTGGCCAACCTCGCCAACGAGGCCGCCCTGATCGCGGTCAAGCGCCGCCGCCCGCGCGTCACCCAGACGGACCTCTCCGAGGCCCTGGAGAAGGTCCAGCTCGGCGCCGAGCGCGCCCTGGTCATGCCGCTGGAGGAGCGCCGCCGCACCGCGTACCACGAGAGCGGTCACGCGCTCCTCGGCATGCTCCAGCCCGGCGCGGACCCGGTCCGCAAGGTCACCATCGTGCCGCGCGGGCGCGCCCTCGGCGTGACCCTGTCGACGCCGGACGCCGACAAGTACGCGTACACCGAGGACTACCTGCGCGGCCGGATCATCGGCGCACTGGGCGGGATGGCGGCCGAACACGTCGTCTTCGGGGTCGTCACGACGGGTTCGGAGAGCGACCTGGAGCAGGTCACCAACATCGCCCGCGGGATGGCGGGCCGCTGGGGCATGAGCGACCGGGTCGGCCGGCTCAGCGCGATCCCCGGCGACGCGCAGCAGGCGTACGGGCTCTCCGCCGCGCCCGCGACCCTGGACGCGGTGGCCCACGAGATGCGCCGCATCGTCGACGAGTGCTACGAACACGCCTGCCGGCTCCTCCAGGAGCACCGCCCCAAGCTGGACGCGCTGGCGGCGGCGCTCCTGGAGAACGAGACGCTGGAGGAGGCCGAGGCCTACCGTGCGGCCGGCATCCCCCGCCTCGCCAAGGCGCACGCGGAGGAGTGACGGTTCAGGGCGTTCTGGCCACCAGGTAGCGGAAGACGTTCGGCATCCACACCGTGCCGTCGGGCCGTACGTACGGGTGGAGGGCCTCGGTGACCTCCTTCTCGACGGTCTCCTGGTCGGAGGCCTCCACCGCCGCGTCGAAGAGGCCCGTCGAGAACAGGCCGCGGACGGCGCTCTCGATGTCGGCGTACCCGAAGGGGCAGGCCACCCGTCCCGAGCCGTCGGGGTTCAGCCCCGCCCGCGCGGCCACGTCCTCCAGGTCGTCGCGGTTCGCCGGGCGCCAGCCGGCCCGCGTGCGCAGCCGCTCGGTGAGCCGTCCCGCGACCCGCAGCACGGTGGAGGTGGCGCACCGCTCCGGCGGGCCCCAGCCCGCCAGCACCACGGCGCTGCCGCGCTCCGCCAGCCGTACGCCGCTGACCAGGGCGGGCACCAGCCCTTCGGAGTCCCCGGCGGTGCAGCCGATGGGCTGGAAGGCGGTGATGAGGTTGTACGCCGGACGGGTGGGGTCCGCGTTCTCGGCGGGCCCGCCGTACAGGAGCTTCGGCTCGCCGCAGCGCGGGGAGTCCTGCGCCCCGGAGGCGTGCGCCCCCGTGCCGGGCAGCAGCCGCTCCTTGGCCAGTTCCACGCGCGCGTGGTCGGTGTCGCAGCCCGTGACCTGCGCGCCGCGGGAGGCGGCCATCAGCAAGGCGAGTCCCGAGCCGCAACCGAGACCCAGCAGCCGCGTCCCGGTGCCGACCTCCAGGTGCTGGTACACCGCTTCGTAGAGCGGGACGAGCATCCGCTCCTGGATCTCCGCCCAGTCGCGGGCTCGGCCGGGCCCATCCGTCGCCGGAGGAGCCGAAGCCGGGTGGGGGTGGTGCTGGACGAGCATAGGTGTCATCGAAAGCGCCCCAATCCGCCGAGAGGTCCATCTGTGCGTCTGTGCCCTGATTGACAGCCCCCGTGTGCGTGCGCGCGCACTCCCCGACGCCCAGGGAACTCCGCATCCGCCCCCGGTGTCCAGGGGTCGGGACGCAATGCTTGCGTGCCCCGGGCGTGCGCCCCCGAGTCGGCACGAACTTCTCTCATAGTGGGGGCGGCGAGCGAATCCCGCCATGGCAACGGGCCGGTGCCGCGCGCCTCCGCGCGCCGGAGTACTGTCACACCGCGGCCGCCCTCCGCGAGCGCTCCGCGCCGGAGTGTGGGCGCGGGGGCGTGCGCGGCACTACGTACCACCTTGGTGCGAGCTGTGAGCCTTCTCCGTACATCGGCGCACTGGCCCTCGTCAGGACGCATCAACGGCAACTGACGGGTACGTGCAAATTATTTGGGATGCCCCGGAATGGAACCCACAGGCACTCCGGCTCGTTGTCACGACGTGAGCACGACACCACCTGTTCTCGCCGCAGAGCTGGCACAGGCGTGGGCCGACATTCAGCGGCACCACCCCGAGCTGCCCGATCTCGCCGCGCCCGAATCCCTGATCGGAGAGTCGTCGTCCGCCTGTGGCGCCGAGCTCTCGTTCGAGCGACTGCTCCATGAGGCAGTCCACGGCATCGCCGCCGCCCGAGGAGTCCGCGACACCTCGCGCGCCGGCCGCTACCACAACCGCAGATTCCTGGCGATCGCCGAGGAGATGGGCCTCGACCACCCGGACGAGCCGCACCCGAGCAGCGGCTTCTCGCTGGTCACGCTCAGCCCCGAGGCCAAGCGCCGGTACCGTCCGACGATCGAGCGGCTCCAGCGCGCCCTGAAGGCGCACACGGCCGCCACGGCCGCCGACACCAAGCGCTCCTTCCGGGGGCCGGCCGCGCGCCACGGCTCCTCCGGCGGCGGGGTGCGGGTCAAGGCGGTCTGCGACTGCGGGCGGAACGTCCGCGTGGTCCCCTCGGTCCTCGCACAGGCGCCGATCGTCTGCGGCGGCTGCGGGAAGCCGTTCCGTATTCCCGAAGCGGTGGGCGCGGCGAGCTGACCCCGCGTGGTGTGGCACAATGGCTAGCTGTACTCGACAGTCGAACAGGACCCCTCTCTCCTCCGGCTGACGCGTCCATCGGGCACCCGAGTACCGCAACCCCACGTGGCATCTCGTCGTGCCCAACCACGTCAAGACCAGGAGACACCACACCCGTGGCAGTCAAGATCAAGCTGAAGCGTCTGGGCAAGATCCGTTCGCCTCACTACCGCATCGTCGTCGCCGACTCCCGTACCCGCCGTGACGGCCGGGCCATCGAGGAGATCGGCCTGTACCACCCGGTGCAGAACCCGTCGCGCATCGAGGTCGACTCGGAGCGTGCGCAGTACTGGCTGTCCGTCGGCGCCCAGCCGACCGAGCCGGTCCTCGCGATCCTGAAGCTCACCGGCGACTGGCAGAAGGTCAAGGGCCTGCCGGCCCCGGAGAAGCCGCTGCTCGCCCCGGCGACCAAGGAAGACAAGCGCGCCTCCTTCGACGCCTTCGCGAAGGCGCTCGAGGGCGACGAGGCGAAGGGTGAGGCCATCACCCCGAAGGCCAAGAAGGCCGACAAGAAGGCGGACGAGGCGGACGCCGCGTCCACCGAGTCGACCGAGGCCTGAGCATGCTCGAGGAGGCTCTCGAGCACCTCGTGAAGGGCATTGTCGACAATCCCGACGACGTGCAGGTCGCCTCGCGCAACCTGCGCCGCGGGCGCGTGCTGGAGGTCCGGGTCCACCCCGACGACCTCGGCAAGGTGATCGGCCGCAACGGCCGCACCGCTCGTGCTCTGCGGACCGTCGTGGGGGCCCTCGGCGGTCGTGGCATCCGGGTCGACCTCGTCGACGTGGACCAGGTCCGCTGAACAAGTTGGCTGTTTTGCGTTAGATGCACCGGCACGGGCCGGGGAGGGCTACGGCCCTCCCCGGCCCGTGTTCGTGTGGTACGTCGCGTGTACGTCGTTTGGAGAGGTGAGCAGTGCAGCTGGTAGTCGCACGGATCGGCCGCGCCCACGGGATCAAGGGCGAGGTCACCGTCGAGGTGCGGACGGACGAGCCGGAGCTGCGGCTCGCGCCCGGCGCCGTACTGGCCACGGACCCGGCCTCCGCCGGACCGCTGACCATCGAGACCGGCCGGGTGCACAGCGGCCGGCTGCTGCTCCGCTTCGAGGGCGTACGGGACCGCAACGCCGCCGAGGCGCTGCGCAACACCCTGCTGATCGCCGAGGTGGACCCGGACGAGCGGCCGGAGGAGCCCGACGAGTACTACGACCACCAGCTCATCGACCTGGACGTCGTCCTCGCCGACGGCACCGAGGTCGGCCGCATCACCGAGATCTCGCACCTGCCGTCCCAGGACCTGTTCGTCGTGGAGCGGCCCGACGGCAGCGAGGTCATGATCCCGTTCGTCGAGGAGATCGTCACCGACATCGACCTCGCCGAGCAGAAGGCGGTCATCACCCCGCCGCCCGGCCTGATCGACGACCGCGCCGAGATCGCCTCGTCGCGCGACGCGGCCGAGCCCTCCGGCAAGGAGGACGGGGCCTGATGCGGCTCGACGTCGTCACGATCTTCCCCGAGTACCTGGACCCGCTGAACGTCTCGCTCGTCGGCAAGGCCCGTGCGCGCGGCGTCCTCGACGTCCACGTACACGACCTGCGCCAGTGGACGTACGACCGCCACCACACGGTCGACGACACCCCGTACGGCGGCGGCCCCGGCATGGTCATGAAGACCGACCCCTGGGGCGAGGCCCTGGACGACACGCTCGCCGCCGGGTACGAGGCGGGCGCCCACGGCCCCGCGCTGGTCGTGCCCACGCCCAGCGGGCGGCCCTTCACCCAGGAGCTCGCCGTCGAGCTGTCCGAGCGCCCCTGGCTGGTCTTCACGCCCGCCCGGTACGAGGGCATCGACCGGCGCGTGATCGACGAGTACGCCACCCGGATACCGGTGTACGAGGTCTCCATCGGCGACTACGTCCTGGCGGGCGGCGAGGCCGCCGTCCTGGTGGTCACCGAGGCCGTGGCCCGGCTGCTGCCCGGCGTCCTGGGCAACGCCGAGTCCCACCGCGACGACTCCTTCGCCCCCGGCGCCATGGCCAACCTCCTGGAAGGCCCCGTCTACACCAAGCCGCCCGAGTGGCGCGGGCGCGGCATCCCCGACGTCCTGCTCAGCGGCCACCACGGGAAGATCGCCCGCTGGCGGCGGGACGAGGCGCTGCGGCGGACCGCCGCGAACCGGCCCGAGCTCATCGAGCGGACCGACCCGGCCGCGTTCGACAAGAAGGACCGCGAGACGCTCTCCCTGCTGGGCTGGGCACCGGAGCCGGGTGGCCGATTTTGGCGCAGGCCCGGCGGCGTGGAAGAATAGGCGGCTGCTGTACGTCCGAGCGGCGCCCCTGCCACAGGGGGACACGCGCCGGCCCGACGGTACGGCTCTTCAACCCCATCTCTAGTTGCCGCTGATGACCTGTGGCATCAGCGAGGAAGCAGACAACCATGTCTCACGTGCTTGACGCCGTCAACGCCGCGTCCCTGCGGACCGACGTCCCGTCGTTCCGTCCCGGTGACACCGTGAACGTCCACGTTCGCGTCATCGAGGGCAACCGCTCCCGTATCCAGCAGTTCAAGGGTGTCGTCATCCGCCGCCAGGGCTCGGGCGTCTCCGAGACCTTCACGGTCCGCAAGGTCTCCTTCTCCGTCGGCGTCGAGCGCACCTTCCCGGTGCACAGCCCGATCTTCGAGAAGATCGAGCTCGTGACCCGCGGTGACGTCCGTCGCGCCAAGCTGTACTACCTCCGTGAGCTGCGCGGCAAGGCCGCGAAGATCAAGGAGAAGCGCGAGAACTGAGCCCCGGCTCAGCTCCGTCGTTCGGGCGTCCACAGGAGGGCCGGATAGCATCTGGCCCCGATGGACACCGAAGCACAGCACACCGAGCGCGGCTCCTCCTCCGATACGGGGGAGGGGTCGCGCTCCGTGCGCTCCGTGCGTTCCGGCGGGCGCGAGGGGCGCGGCGGGTCCCCGTGGCGGACGCCCGGGCTGATCGGCGTCGCCTGCGCCGTGTTCCTGCTGCTGTTCAGCCACTTCGTGGTGCAGCCCTTCCAGATCCCCAGCAGCTCCATGGAACCCACCCTCCAGGTCGGGGACCGGGTGCTGGTGAACAAGTTGGCGTACCGTTTCGGTTCCGAGCCCCAGCGCGGGGACGTGGTCGTCTTCGACGGCACCGGGTCCTTCGTACGCGAGGCACCGGAGGAGAACCCGCTCACGGCGCTGCTGCACGCGGCGGGGGCGGCCCTCGGCCTCACCGAGCCCGCCGAGACCGACTACGTGAAGCGCGTGGTCGGCGTGGGGGGCGACCGCGTGAAGTGCTGCGACAAGGGGGGAAGGGTCGAGGTGAACGGCGTACCGGTGAGCGAGGGGTATCTGCACCCCGGCGACGCACCCTCCCAGGTGCCCTTCGACATCGTCGTGCCGCAGGGCACCCTGTGGGTCATGGGCGACCACCGCAGCCAGTCGCGCGACTCCCGCGACCACCTCGGCGAACCGGGCGGCGGCGTGGTCCCGGTGGAGAAGGTGATCGGCCGCGCGGACTGGATCGGCTGGCCCTTCGGCCGCTGGTCGTCGATCGAGCCGACCCCGGCCTTCCGCGACGTACCCGGCGCGGCGCATCCGGCGGGCGGGGGCCATGGGTAACCGGGCCAGGCGCGGCGGCCACCGGGCCGATACGCGGCTGCCCACCGGCTCGCGGCCCACGGACGGCGCCCGCGCCCTGCCCGGGCGCGCGGAGCGGCGCAAGCTCGCCCGGCGCGTGAAGCGGCGCAGGCGCAGGTCGGCGGTGAAGGAGATACCGCTCCTCATCACTGTGGCGCTGGTCATCGCCCTCGTACTGAAGACCTTCCTGGTGCAGGCCTTCGTGATCCCTTCGGGATCGATGGAGCAGACGATCCGGATCGACGACCGGGTGCTGGTCGACAAGCTCACGCCCTGGTTCGGGTCCAAGCCGCAGCGCGGGGACGTCGTGGTCTTCAAGGACCCCGGCGGCTGGCTCCAGGAGGAGAACGCTCCGAAGAAGGACGACCCGGTCGTCGTCAAGCAGGTCAAGCAGGCCCTCACCTTCATCGGGCTGCTCCCGTCCGACGACGAGCAGGACCTGATCAAGCGGGTCGTCGCGGTCGGCGGGGACAACGTCAAGTGCTGCGACGCGGACGGCCGCGTCACCGTCAACGGCGTACCGCTGAACGAGCCGTACCTGCACCCCGGAAACGTTCCCTCGACCATCACGTTCGACGTGAAGGTGCCGGAGGGGCGGCTGTTCGTGCTGGGTGACCACCGCTCCAACTCGGCGGACTCGCGGTTCCACTTGGACGAGGCGTTCCAGGGCACGGTGTCGGAGGAGGAGGTGGTGGGGACGGCGTTCGTCATCGCCTGGCCGTTCGACCACTGGCGCCGGCTGGAGGAGCCGGGGACGTTCGCCTCCGTCCCGGACGGGCGGGGTCCGGGCGTCCCCGGAGGCTTGGCGGACTCGGGGTAGTGGGGGAGGCCGGGCAGCCGGGCTGAGTCGGGGGGACACGGAGGACACGGAGGACACGGGGACTCGGGGGACTCGCGGGGCGGGACTGCGATGTCGCTCGGCGCTTCGCATAGTGTGGTCCTCTCAGATTTTGAATGGAACGAACGGAACCATCCGGCTCCCGAGCCCTGCGGAACTCCCGCTCGTTATGGGAGTGGTGGGCCCACCCCTGCTGTGGGGCGGGCGGTTGCACGGAGTGAGGAGTGGATGTGGGGGATTTGGCGGTCGGCGCACGATCCGGACACGACGGGCCGGAGGAGAGGCCGGAGCAGCCCTCCGCGTCCTCTGCCGCAGGGCCTTCCGGGTCGGGCGGGGAGCCCTCCCCCGGAACCGGGCACGCTGAGGGCCCCCCGGCGGATGCGGCGCACGCGGACGGCGGCACGGGTGACGACGGGCCGAAGAAGCCCCGCTCCTTCTGGAAGGAGCTGCCCCTGCTGATCGGTATCGCGCTGCTGCTGGCGCTGCTGATCAAGACCTTCCTGGTGCAGGCCTTCTCGATTCCGTCCGACTCGATGATGAACACGCTGCAGCGCGGCGACCGGGTCCTGGTCGACAAGCTCACCCCGTGGTTCGGCTCGGAGCCCGAGCGCGGCGAGGTCGTCGTCTTCCACGACCCGGGCGGCTGGCTGGAGGGCGAACCGACGCCGGAGCCGAACATCCTCCAGGAGTTCCTCAGCTTCATCGGGCTGATGCCCTCCTCGGAGGAGAAGGACCTGATCAAGCGGGTCATCGCGGTCGGCGGCGACACGGTGGAGTGCAAGAAGGGCGGCAAGGTCATCCTCAACGGCAAGCCGCTCGACGAGACGGCGTACATCGCGCCCGGCTCCACGCCGTGCGACGACGAGCCGTTCGGGCCGATCAAGGTGCCCCAGGACCGCATCTGGGTGATGGGCGACAACCGGCAGAACTCGCTGGACTCCCGCTACCACCAGGAGCTGCCCGGCAACGGCACCGTCGCCACCGAGCGGGTCGTCGGGCGGGCGGTCGTGGTGGCCTGGCCGCTCGACCGCTGGTCCACGCTGCCGGTGCCGGACACCTTCGAGCAGCCGGGCCTGAGCGCGGCCGCCGCGGCGGCCGTCGGGCCGGGCGCCCTCGGGCTCGCGGGCGCGCTGCCGGTCGTGCTGTGGCGCAGGAAGCGGCGTACCGCCGCCTGAGGCGTACGGCCTGAGGCGTACCGCCTGGTAGGGCACCGCGGGTAGGGTTCCGTCCCAGATCGTCGATCTCCGAACGTGGGGAGCGCTGGGATGAGCCGAACGCGACGTGAGCGAACGGACGACGGCCGCGGCCGTCTCGGCAGTGTGCTGTCGGGACTGGTCGTGGCCGTCGGCTGTGTGCTCTTCCTCGGCGGATTCGCCTGGGGAGCGGTCCAGTACCAGCCGTACACCGTGCCGACGGACTCCATGTCGCCGACCGTCACCGCCGGGGACCGGGTGCTGGCGCAGCGGATCGACGGCGCCGAGGTGCGGCGCGGTGACGTCGTGGTCTTCACCGACTCGACGTGGGGCGATCTGCCGATGGTCAAGCGGGTGGTTGGCGTCGGCGGCGACAAGGTCGCCTGCTGCGGCGCGGACGGCCGGCTGACCGTGAACGGCACGTCGATTGAAGAACCGTATCTGCGGTCGCAGGCGGCCGCCTCGTCGCCGTTCTCCGTGACCGTGCCCGAGGGGCGGCTCTTCCTGCTCGGCGACGAGCGCATGGGCTCGCAGGACTCGCGCGTGCACCTCCAGGACGCCGCCCGGGGGTCGGTGCCGCGCAGCGCGGTGAGCGCCCGGGTGGACGCGGTGGCGTGGCCGACCGAAGGCATGGTGGAGCGGCCGCGGGCGTTCGCCGCGCTGCCCGGGGGTGTGTCACAACCGGGGCCGGTGGTGCTGGTGGTGGGCGCGGTGGTCGCCGGCGCGGTGCTGATCCTCGCCGGTGCGGCGTACGGGCCGGTCGCGGGGCTGCTGTCGCGGCGCCGGACCCGGGCGGGGGCGGTCGCCCGTGGGTGAGGCCGCACGCAGGGTCGCGCGGGTGGTGCTGCTCGACCCCGACGACCGGATCCTGCTGCTGCACGGGTACGAGCCGGACGACCCCGCCGTGACCTGGTGGTTCACACCGGGGGGCGGGGTGGAGGGCGACGAGACCCGCCAGGAGGCCGCCCTGCGGGAGCTGGCCGAGGAGACCGGGCTCACGGACGTGGAGCTGGGGCCGGTGGTGTGGCAGCGGTTCTGCTCCTTCCCGTTCGCCGGGCGGCGGTGGGACCAGGACGAGTGGTACTACCTCGCCCGTACGCGGCGGCCGGCGGCGGCGGTGGCCCTGGCGGACCCCACGGAGCTGGAGGCGCGCAGTGTCACGGGGCTGAGGTGGTGGACCTCCGCCGAACTGTCGGCGGCCCGTGAGACGGTGTACCCGACACGCCTCGCCGAGCTGCTGCGCACGCTGCTCGTCGAGGGGCCCCCGAGTGCGCCGGTGGTCCTGGCTCCGGAAATCGTCTAGGGGTGCAGGTGACTGGCGCACAATGGGGGGACGCACGGCTGAAGGGGAACATGCCATGAGCGCCGAGGACCTCGAGAAGTACGAGACCGAGATGGAGCTGAAGCTCTACCGGGAGTACCGCGATGTCGTCGGTCTGTTCAAATACGTGATCGAGACCGAGCGTCGCTTCTACCTCACCAATGACTACGAGATGCAGGTGCACTCGGTGCAGGGCGAGGTGTTCTTCGAAGTGTCGATGGCGGACGCGTGGGTCTGGGACATGTACCGGCCGGCGCGGTTCGTCAAGCAGGTACGGGTGTTGACGTTCAAGGACGTGAACATCGAGGAGCTCAACAAGAGCGATCTGGAGCTGCCCGGCAGCTGAGCCCGGGGTCCCCAGCTCACCGGTGTGGGTGAGCAGGTTGTCCACAAGTGTTCGGTTATCCACCAAGATCCAATAGTCCGGCGCCGACCCGCCACAGTCGGTGCCGGAGGTGGTGCCGAATGAACGCGACGGGGGCACTGGGCGCGTACGGCGAAGGGCTGGCGGTGCGCCGGCTGAGCGAGTCCGGGATGGCCGTGCTCGCACGGAACTGGCGGTGCGGACGGACCGGGGAGATCGACATCGTCGCCCGGGACGGCGACACGGTGGTCGTCTGCGAGGTCAAGACCCGTAGGGCGGGCGACTACCAGCACCCCATGGCGGCGCTCACGCCCGCCAAGGCGGACCGCCTCAGACGGCTCGCCGCCTGCTGGCTGGACCGGCACGGCGGCCCGCCGCCCGGCGGGCTGCGCATCGACCTGATCGGCGTGCTGCTGCCCCGGCGCGGCGCCCCCGTGGTCGAGCACGCGCGGGGGGTGGCCTGACATGGGCTTCGCGCGTACGTGCTCGGTGGCGCTGGTCGGCGTCGAGGGAGTCGTGGTCGAGGTCCAGGCGGACCTGGAGCCGGGCGTCGCGGCGTTCACGCTGGTCGGACTGCCCGACAAGAGCCTGTCGGAGAGCCGGGACAGGGTGCGGGCCGCCATCGTCAACTCGGAGGCCGAGTGGCCCCAGAAGAAGCTCACGGTCGGGCTCAGCCCGGCCTCCGTGCCCAAGAGTGGCTCCGGCTTCGACCTCGCCGTCGCCGCGGCAGTGCTCGGCGCCGCCGAGCGCATCGACCCCAGGACCATCGCCGATCTCGTCCTCATCGGCGAACTGGGCCTGGACGGCCGGGTCAGACCCGTACGCGGCGTCCTGCCGGCCGTGCTCGCCGCCGCCGAGGCCGGCTACCGGCAGGTCGTCGTACCGGAGCGGACCGCCGGGGAGGCCGCGCTGGTGCCGGGCGTCTCGGTCCTCGGCGTGCGCACCCTGCGCCAGCTCATCGCCGTGCTCGCGGACGAGCCGGTGCCCGAGGAGGACCCCGACGAGGAGGGCCGGCCCGACGCCATGCTCGCCGGGCTCCTGGTACCCGGCGCCGGGGTCGGCACGGGGCTCGCGCCCGACCCGGCCGACGCCCCCGACCTCGCGGACGTCGCCGGACAGCGGGCCGCGCGCCTGGCCCTGGAGGCCGCGGCGGCCGGCGGGCACCACCTGCTGCTCTCCGGGCCACCGGGCGCGGGCAAGACCATGCTCGCCGAGCGGCTGACCGGCGTGCTGCCGCCGCTGACCCGGCAGGAGTCCCTGGAGGTGACCGCCGTCCACTCGGTGGCCGGCATCCTCCCGCCCGGCGAGCCGCTGGTGCGCAGGGCGCCGTACTGTGCCCCGCACCACTCGGCGACGATGCAGTCCCTCGTGGGCGGCGGCAACGGGCTGCCGAGACCGGGCGCGGTCTCGCTCGCTCACCGCGGGGTGCTCTTTTTGGACGAGGCCCCGGAGTTCTCCGGCAAGGCGCTCGACGCGCTGCGCCAGCCGCTGGAGTCGGGGCACGTGGTGGTCGCCCGCAGCGCGGGCGTGGTGCGGCTGCCCGCGCGGTTCCTGATGGTGCT
Source organism: Streptomyces sp. NPDC045431 (assembly GCF_040646655.1). Taxonomy (NCBI): domain Bacteria; kingdom Bacillati; phylum Actinomycetota; class Actinomycetes; order Kitasatosporales; family Streptomycetaceae; genus Streptomyces; species Streptomyces sp. NPDC045431. Next base: position 59,461 of record NZ_JBEZAQ010000019.1, on the reverse strand, counting down.
CGCCGCCAACCCCTGCCCGTGCGGACGGCACACCCTGCAAGGGGCCGGCTGCGAGTGCCCGCCCTCGGTGATCCGCCGTTACCAGGCGCGGCTGTCCGGGCCGCTGCTCGACCGCGTCGACCTGCGCGTGCAGGTCGCCCCGGTCGGCCGCGCCGACCTGATGGGGCAGGGCGGGCGCGGGGAGCCCAGCGCGGCGGTCGCCGCGCGGGTGCTGGAGGCCCGGGCGCGCGCCGCCGCCCGCCTGGACCGCACCCCGTGGACCGTCAACTCCGAGGTGCCCGGCCATGAACTGCGCACGCGCTGGCGGGTCGCGCCCGGGGCGCTCGACGCGGCGGAGCGGGACGTCGAGCGCGGCCTGCTCACCGCGCGGGGCCTGGACCGGGTGCTCAGGGTCGCCTGGACCCTCGCCGACCTGGCGGGCCGCGACCGGCCGGGGGCGGGCGACGTCGCCCTGGCGCTGGAGCTGCGCACCGGCATCGCCCGGGGCGTGCCGGTGGAGGCGGGGGCGGCGCCGTGAGCACCACGAACGGGGCGGAGAGCGGGGGCGGCGGCGTGGGGGAGGAGGAGCGGCTGGCGCGGGCCGCGCTGACGCGGGTCCTGGAGCCGGGCGACGAGCACGGCGGGCGCTGGCTGCGGGAGCTCGGGCCCCGGGAGCTGCTCGCCCGGCTGACCTCGGAGCCGTACCGGCGCGGAGCCCTCGGCGGCGTGACCGAGCGGCGGCTCCAGGGCCTGCGGATACGGGCCGCCGACGCCGAACCCGAGCGGGACCTGGCGGCGGTGGACGCCGTCGGCGGGCGGTTCGTCGTGCCCGGCGACGCGGAGTGGCCCCGTCAGCTCGACGACCTCGGGGACGCCCGGCCCGTGGGGCTCTGGGTGCGCGGGCGGGCCGGGCTGCGCCCCTGGGCGCTGCGCTCCGTCGCCGTGGTCGGCGCGCGGGCGTGCACGCCGTACGGGGCGCACATGGCCGCGAGCCTCGCCTCGGGGCTCGCCGAGCGCGGCTGGGTGGTCGTCTCGGGCGCCGCCTTCGGCGTCGACGGGGCCGCGCACCGCGGCGCGCTCGCCGTGGACGGCGCCACCGTCGCCGTCCTCGCCTGCGGCGTCGACGTCCCCTACCCGCGCGGCCACGCCGGCCTGATCGGGCGCATCGCCGAACAGGGGCTCCTCGTCGGCGAGTTGCCACCCGGCGCGCATCCGACACGCAGCCGCTTCATCCTCCGCAACCGGGTCATCGCCGCGCTGACCCGCGGCACGGTCGTCGTCGAGGCCGAGTACCGCAGCGGGTCGCTCGTCACCGCGCGCAGCGCGCAGCGGCTCGGCCGGTACACGATGGGCGTGCCGGGGCCCGCCACCAGCGGGCTGTCGGCGGGCGTGCACGAACTGCTGCGCGGCGAGGCCGTCCTCGTCACCGACGCCGCCGAAGTCGCCGAACTGGTCGGGGACATCGGGGAGCTCGCGCCCGCCCGGCGCGGACCCGTACTGCCGCGCGACCTGCTCGGCCCGGTGAGCGCCCGCGTACTCGAAGCCCTCCCGCCGCGCGGCACGCCCGTCACCGCGCGGGACGCGGCGCGCGGCGCCGGCACCGGCGTTGACGAAACCCTCGGCAGCCTGTACGAACTCCACTCCCTCGGGTACGTCGAACGCCACGGCCAGGGCTGGCAGTTGACCGCGGAGGCCATGCGCCGCCCGAACACCCGGCGAGGCGGTGCTTGACCTGCAGCATTCGGGTGAAAAGGTGATGCCGATGACGTCCGTAGCGCTCCCGGAACCGCCCGAGGGGCCGGTGTGCGCGCCGTCGGCCCCGCCGGCCCCCCTCGTGGCTGCCGATGTTTTCGAAGCGTGCGGACTATTCGAAGATGCGGCCGACGGCACGCCCCCGAGGAGGCATGATGCGCATTCCTTAGCGCACTGCGACCGGCCAGTCACGCTACGCTCACCAGAATTACCCCTTCCGCTATTCGGCCCCCCTTCGTTCCCCCGTCCCCCCGCACACCCAGAACGGCTCAAGGCGACGCATGCCCCAGCACACCTCCGGGTCCGACCGCGCAGCGGTGCCCCCCGCTGCACGGGGCGCCGTGCGCCCGCCCGCCCCCTCGTCGCTCGAGGAGCTGTGGCGGTCGTACAAGGACACGGGCGACGAGCGCCTGCGGGAACAGCTGATCCTGCACTACTCGCCGCTGGTGAAGTACGTGGCCGGGCGGGTCAGCGTGGGTTTGCCGTCCAACGTGGAGCAGGCGGACTTCTTCTCCTCCGGGGTGTTCGGGCTGATCGACGCGATCGAGAAGTTCGACATCGGTCGGTCGATCAAGTTCGAGACGTACGCGATCACCCGGATCCGGGGCGCGATGATCGACGAGCTGCGGGCGCTGGACTGGATCCCCCGGTCGGTGCGGCAGAAGGCGCGGGCCGTGGAGCGCGCGTACGCCACGCTGGAGGCGCAGCTGCGGCGCACCCCCTCCGAGAGCGAGGTCGCCGCCGAGATGGGCATCGCACTGGAGGAACTGCACGCGGTATTCAGCCAGTTGTCGCTGGCGAACGTCGTCGCCCTGGAGGAGCTGCTGCACGTCGGCGGTGAGGGCGGCGACCGGCTCAGCCTGATGGACACGCTGGAGGACACCGCGGCGGACGACCCCGTCGAGGTCGCCGAGGACCGCGAGCTGCGGCGGTTGCTCGCCCGGGCGATCAACACGCTGCCCGAGCGGGAGAAGACCGTGGTGACCCTGTACTACTACGAGGGGCTGACCCTCGCCGAGATCGGCAACGTGCTCGGCGTCACCGAGAGCCGGGTCAGCCAGATCCACACCAAGTCCGTGCTCCAGCTGCGGGCCAAGCTGGCGGACGTCGGCCGCTGAGCCGGCGATCTCTCACGCCGAGGTCGAACGGGCGGCCGTAAACCGTAAAGTGGAGCCGTGCCCAGGATTCGAGCGGCCTCCGTGGCCGAGCACCGGACCATGCAGCGCGGCGCCCTGCTGGACGCCGCGCGTTCCCTGCTGTCCGAGGGCGGTACGGAGGCGCTGACCTTCCCCGCCCTCGCCGAGCGCACCGGCCTGGCCCGGTCCTCCGTGTACGAGTACTTCCGCTCGCGCGCCGCCGTGGTGGAGGAGCTGTGCGCGGTGGACTTCCCCGTGTGGGCGGCGGAGGTCGAGGCGGCGATGGAGCGGGCGGACACGCCCGAGGGCAAGGTCGAGGCGTACGTCCGCAAGCAGCTGGAGCTGGTCGGGGACCGGCGCCACCGGGCCGTCGTCGCGATCTCGGCCGGCGAACTGGACGACGGCGCGCGCGAGAAGATCCGCGCCGCGCACGGCGGGCTCATCGCCATGATCGTCGAGGCGCTCGGGGAGCTGGGGCAGGAGCAGCCCCGGCTGACGGCGATGCTGCTGCAGGGCATGGTCGACGCGGCGGTCCGCCGCATCGAGCTCGGCGCGGCCGAGGAGCCGTCGTCCATCGCCGAGGCCGCGGTGGCGCTGGCCCTGCGGGGCGTGGGCGGCTCCGCGAGCTGACCGCCGCGCCGCCGGACTCCCACCCGGCCGGTACGCCGCGCCGCCGGGCTGCCGGGCGGCCTGCCCGGCAGGCGCGCCGCCGAGGAGCCTCAGGTGCCCGTCAGCGGCAGCAGGCGCGACGGCCGGCGCGGTACCAGCGCCAGGGGGTTCAGGTACGTGTCGCCCCGGCGCAGGCTCCAGTGGAGGCAGGTGGGGGCGCAGTGGGGCCGCGCGGCGGTCAGGACCGCCACCACCTGGCCCTTCGCGACCTCGGCGCCCGCACGGACCAGGGGCTCGACCGGTTCGTACGACGTACGCAGGGGCGGCCCCGGGCTCGGGTGCGTGATCGTCAGGACGCCGCGGCCCGCCACCGGCCCCGCGAACGTGACCCGGCCGGCGGCCGCCGCGCGGACCGGGGTGCCCGGTGCGGCGCCCAGGTCCACGCCCCGATGGCCGGGGCCGTACGGGGAGGCGGGCGGCTCCCAGCCACGGACGACCGGTGGTCGCGGCGGCCCCACCGGCCAGGTGCCCGCCAAGCCGGGCGGGACGGCCGAGCCGGGCGGGCCGGGCGGGACGGCCGAGCCCGTCAGGGCGGTCGCGAGCGTGAGCAGCAGAGTGATCAGGCGCATGGGGCGACTGTGGGGCACCGGAGCCGCGCCCGCCGGGGGCTGTGGATTCCGAAGGTCTTGTGGACAGCGCCGTCACCCGGCGGTGCCTGGGTCCCGTACACTTCTTCTGGCGACCCGGGCCACCGGGTCGACTTCGCACGCCCCGCCACCGCCCTCAAAGTCGTGGTAGCGCTCTTCGGTCCCTTGTGGCAGCAGCGCGTCGGGGCGTCAGGACACAACCGAGATTCCAAGGAGATACGGCCATGGCCGTCGTCACGATGCGGGAGCTGCTGGAGAGCGGCGTCCACTTCGGTCACCAGACCCGTCGCTGGAACCCGAAGATGAAGCGCTTCATCTTCACCGAGCGCAACGGCATCTACATCATCGACCTGCTCCAGTCGCTGTCGTACATCGACCGCGCCTACGAGTTCGTCAAGGAGACCGTCGCGCACGGCGGCTCCATCATGTTCGTGGGTACCAAGAAGCAGGCCCAGGAGGCCATCGCCGAGCAGGCGACCCGCGTCGGCATGCCGTACGTCAACCAGCGCTGGCTCGGTGGCATGCTCACCAACTTCTCCACCGTCTACAAGCGCCTTCAGCGTCTGAAGGAGCTCGAGGCGATTGACTTCGAGGACGTCGCCGCGTCCGGTCTGACCAAGAAGGAGCTTCTCGTGCTCTCGCGCGAGAAGGCCAAGCTGGAGAAGACCCTCGGCGGTATCCGCGAGATGCAGAAGGTGCCGAGCGCCGTCTGGATCGTCGACACCAAGAAGGAGCACATCGCCGTCGGTGAGGCGCGCAAGCTCCACATCCCGGTCGTCGCGATCCTCGACACCAACTGCGACCCCGACGAGGTCGACTACAAGATCCCGGGCAACGACGACGCGATCCGCTCCGTCACCCTGCTCACCCGCGTGATCGCCGACGCCGTCGCCGAGGGCCTCATCGCCCGCTCCGGCGCCGCCACCGGCGACCAGAAGCCGGGCGACAAGGCCGCCGGCGAGCCGCTGGCCGAGTGGGAGCGCGACCTGCTCGAGGGCGAGAAGAAGGAGGCCTCCGAGGAGGCTCCCGAGGCCGCCGAGAAGCCGGCCGAGGCCGCCGCCGAGGCTCCGGCCGCTGAGGCCGCCGAGGCCCCCGAGGCCGCTGCCGAGGCTCCGGCCGCGGACGCCGAGCAGGCCTGACCTTTCAAGGTTCGGATGACGGCGGGGGCCCACGAAGCCCCCGCCGTCCACCCGCAGATCTTCGTAGATCTTCCAGACTTCGAGAGAGACTCACAGATCATGGCGAACTACACCGCCGCTGACGTCAAGAAGCTCCGCGAGCTCACCGGCGCCGGCATGATGGACTGCAAGAAGGCGCTGGACGAGTCCGACGGCAACGTCGACAAGGCCGTCGAGGCCCTGCGCATCAAGGGCCAGAAGGGCGTCGCCAAGCGCGAGGGCCGCTCCGCCGAGAACGGCGCCGTCGTCTCCCTCATCGCCGGCGACAACACCTCCGGTGTCCTCGTCGAGCTGAAGTGCGAGACGGACTTCGTCGCCAAGGGTGACAAGTTCCAGGCCGTCGCCAACGCGATCGCCGAGCACGTCGCCAAGACCTCCCCGGCCGACATCGAGGCGCTCCTCGCCTCCGAGATCGAGCCCGGCAAGACCGTCCAGGCGTACGTCGACGAGGCCAACGCCAACCTCGGCGAGAAGATCGTCCTGGACCGCTTCGCGCAGTTCAGCGACGGCTTCGTCACCGCGTACATGCACCGCACCATGCCCGACCTGCCCCCGCAGATCGGCGTCCTCGTCGAGCTCGACAAGGAGAACGCCGAGGTCGCGAAGGGTATCGCGCAGCACATCGCCGCGTTCGCCCCGAAGTACCTCTCCAAGGACGACGTCCCGGCCGAGGTCGTCGAGGCCGAGCGCCGCGTCGCCGAGGAGACCACCCGCGCCGAGGGCAAGCCCGAGGCCGCGCTCCCGAAGATCGTCGAGGGTCGCCTCAACGGCTTCTTCAAGGACGCCACCCTCCTGGGCCAGCCGTACGCGCTGGACAACAAGAAGTCCGTCCAGAAGGTCCTGGACGAGGCCGGTGTCACCCTGAAGCGCTTCGCCCGCATCAAGGTCGGCATCTGAGCCGGTACGCGATCGACCGGGCCGCCCAGTAGGGTTGCCCACGTGGACGTCGGCGCGTGAGCGACCGGACGCCCGCAGATCTGACGAGGAGGCCATTGCCGCTAGGGAGAGCAGTTACCCCGGCAATGGCCTTCTTCGTATGTGCACGAGGAGATCTCCATGAATCAGGGCGCCGCACAAGGCGACGACAACCACGGCAAAAAGGCCGGCCGCTTCATGCTGAAGCTGTCCGGTGAGGCGTTCGCCGGCGGAGGCGGCCTCGGCGTCGACCCCGACGTCGTACACGCCATCGCACGCGAGATCGCCGCGGTCGTACGCGACGGCGCGGAGATCGCCGTAGTGATCGGCGGCGGCAACTTCTTCCGCGGCGCCGAGCTCCAGCAGCGCGGCATGGACCGGGCCCGCTCCGACTACATGGGCATGCTCGGTACGGTCATGAACTGCCTCGCCCTCCAGGACTTCCTGGAGAAGGAGGGCATCGACTCCCGCGTCCAGACCGCCATCACCATGGGCCAGGTCGCCGAGCCGTACATCCCGCTCCGCGCCGTCCGTCACCTGGAGAAGGGCCGCGTCGTCATCTTCGGCGCCGGTATGGGCATGCCCTACTTCTCCACCGACACCACCGCCGCGCAGCGCGCCCTGGAGATCGACGCCGAGGCGCTTCTCATGGGCAAGAACGGTGTGGACGGGGTCTACGACTCCGACCCGAAGGCCAACCCGGACGCGGTGAAGTTCGACGCGCTGGAGTACGGCGAGGTCCTCTCGCGCGACCTCAAGGTCGCCGACGCCACCGCCATCACCCTCTGCCGCGACAACAACCTCCCGATCCTGGTCTTCGAACTGCTCGCGGCGGGCAATATCGCCCGCGCGGTGAAGGGTGAGAAGATCGGCACTCTCGTGAGCGACCAGGGCACCAGGAACTGACCCACCCTCCCCGGTGCCCTGATCCCGGGGATGGACAAAGCCCTGCCGGTCGGACACCGTGCAGAGCGTAAAGACGCGCCTACTCAAGACACGCAGGAGCAAGTGGTGATCGAAGAGACCCTCCTCGAGGCAGAGGAGAAGATGGAGAAGGCCGTCCTGGTCGCCAAGGAGGACTTCGCCGCGATCCGTACCGGACGGGCGCACCCCGCCATGTTCAACAAGATCGTCGCGGACTACTACGGCGCGGTGACCCCGATCAACCAGCTGGCGTCGTTCTCCGTGCCGGAGCCGCGCATGGCCGTGGTGACCCCGTTCGACAAGAGCGCGCTGCGCAACATCGAGCAGGCCATCCGCGACTCGGACCTCGGCGTCAACCCGAGCAACGACGGCAACATCATCCGGGTGGTGTTCCCCGAGCTCACCGAGGACCGCCGCCGCGAGTACATCAAGGTCGCCAAGGGCAAGGCCGAGGACTCGAAGGTGTCGATCCGCTCGGTGCGCCGCAAGGCCAAGGACGCCCTCGACAAGGCGGTCAAGGACGGCGACATCGGTGAGGACGAGGGCCGTCGCGCCGAGAAGGACCTCGAGGACCTCACCCACAAGTACGTCGCGCAGGTGGACGAGCTGCTCAAGCACAAGGAAGCCGAGCTGCTCGAGGTCTGATGAACGACTCTTCCTGGGGGACCCCGCCGAAAGGCGGCCACTGGGGTCCGCCCGACCAGGGGTACGCTCCGGGGGTACACGCCCCGGAGACCCCGGCGGGCCCCGCATATGAGGGGCATGAAGCGGGCCGGACCCGCCCCATGCCCGTCGTACCCGCCGATGTTCCCCCTGGCGGATACGCCGGAGGACACGTCGGCGGAGACCAGGACGACGACCACCGTGACCGGGGGACCGCTCGGCTGAGCGGTCCCCTGTTCCGTGACGAGATGCCGCAGGAGCCCATGCCCACGCCGCCGTCGGGAGCGACGCAGCCTCCGGAGCAGCCGGGTCAGCCGGGTCAGCCCCACCAGTCTCCGCCGAAGAAGCGGGCCGGGCGCGACCTGCGGGCCGCCATAGGGGTCGGCGTCGGCCTCGGCGCGGTCATCATCGCGTCGCTCTTCATCCTCAAGGACGTGTTCGTCGGCGTCGTCGCGGTCGCCGTCGTGGTCGGGCTGTGGGAACTCACCTCGCGCCTTCAGGAGCGCAAGTCCATCAAGGCCCCGCTCGTGCCGCTCGCGGTGGGCGGCGTGGCGATGGTCGTCGCCGGGTACGTACGCGGCGCCGAGGGCGCGTGGGTGGCGATGGCGCTGACCGCGCTCGCCGTGCTCGTGTGGCGGATGACGGAACCGCCCGAGGGCTACCTCAAGGACGTCACGGCCGGTCTCTTCGCCGCCTTCTACGTGCCGTTCCTGGCGACCTTCGTGGCGCTGATGCTCACCGCCGACGACGGTTCGTGGCGGGTGCTCACCTTCCTGCTGCTGACCGTGGTCAGCGACACCGGGGCGTACGCGGTCGGCTGGCGCTTCGGCAAGCGGAAGCTCGCGCCGCGCATCAGCCCCGGCAAGACGCGCGAGGGCCTGGTCGGCGCGGTGGCGTTCGCCATGGCGGCGGGCGCGCTGTGCATGGAGTTCGCCATCGACGGCGGTGCCTGGTGGCAGGGCCTGCTGCTGGGCCTCGCGGTCGCGGTGAGCGCCACGCTCGGCGACCTCGGCGAGTCGATGATCAAGCGGGACCTGGGCATCAAGGACATGGGCACCCTGCTCCCGGGCCACGGCGGCATCATGGACCGGCTGGACTCGCTGCTGCCGACGGCGCCGGTGGTGTGGCTGTTGCTGGTGCTGTTCGTGGGCGCCGGCTGACGGTGGCCACGGCGCCACGCGGCGGTAGCCGCATATAGGCACGGTATGGACCGGCTGGACTCGCTGCTGCCGACGGCGCCGGTGGTGTGGCTGTTGCTGGTGCTGTTCGTGGGCGCCGGCTGACGGTAGCCACGGCGCCACGCGGCGGTAGCCGCATATAGGCACAGTATGGACCGGCTGGACTCGCTGCTGCCGACGGCGCCGGTGGTGTGGCTGTTGCTGGTGCTGTTCGTGGGCGCCGGCTGACGGTGGCCACGGCGCCACGC
>NZ_JBEZAQ010000019.1:0-50137 GCF_040646655.1 Streptomyces sp. NPDC045431 | reverse complement strand
CACGCGGCGGTAGCCGCATATAGGCACGGTATGGACCGGCTGGACTCGCTGCTGCCGACGGCGCCGGTGGTGTGGTTGCTGCTGGTGCTGTTCGTGGGCGCCGGCTGACGGGAACAGGCCGAACCGCCGTCCGGTTACCCTGGAAGGGCTCGTCGCATCGGAGCGGCGGGCCCTTTCGGCCCCGTGGCCCCTTCGGGACGGGGACCATCCGGTGAGGTCACCCGGCTCACGTACCGCGGCCTCGTCTTTACTGAGGAGTACCAGGTCATGCCACGCCCCGCCCCGGGAGAGCTCACCTTCGTCGCCCCCCGCGGGGCCGTGAAGCCGCCACGGCACCTCGCCGACCTCACGCCCGCCGAGCGCAAGGAAGCCGTGGCCGCGATCGGCGAGAAGCCGTTCCGCGCCAAGCAGCTCTCCCAGCACTACTTCGCGCGGTACGCGCACGACCCCGCCGAGTGGACCGACATCCCGGCCGCCTCGCGCGAGAAGCTCGCCGCCGAGCTGCTGCCCGACCTCATGTCCGTCGTACGGCACATCTCGTGCGACGACGACACCACCCGCAAGACCCTGTGGCGGCTGCACGACGGCACGCTCGTCGAGTCGGTCCTCATGCGCTACCCGGACCGGGTGACCATGTGCATCTCGTCGCAGGCGGGCTGCGGCATGAACTGCCCCTTCTGCGCCACCGGCCAGGCCGGCCTCGACCGGAACCTGTCGACCGCCGAGATCGTGCACCAGATCGTCGACGGCATGCGGGCGCTCAGGGACGGCGAGGTGCCGGGCGGCCCCGCCCGCCTCTCCAACATCGTCTTCATGGGCATGGGCGAGCCGCTCGCCAACTACAAGCGGGTCGTGGGCGCCATCCGGCGGCTGACCGACCCCGAGCCCGACGGCCTCGGCCTGTCGCAGCGCGGCATCACCGTCTCCACCGTCGGCCTCGTGCCCGCGATGCTGCGCTTCGCCGACGAGGGCTTCAAGTGCCGCCTCGCCGTCTCGCTGCACGCTCCCGACGACGAGCTGCGCGACACCCTCGTGCCCGTCAACACCCGCTGGAAGGTCCGCGAGGTGCTGGACGCCGCCTGGGAGTACGCCGAGAAGTCCGGTCGCCGCGTCTCGATCGAGTACGCCCTCATCCGCGACATCAACGACCAGGCCTGGCGCGGCGACCTGCTGGGCCGCCTCCTCAAGGGCAAGCGCGTCCACGTCAACCTCATCCCGCTGAACCCGACCCCCGGCTCGAAGTGGACCGCCTCGCGCCCCGAGGACGAGAAGGCGTTCGTCGAGGCGATCGCCGCCCACGGCGTACCGGTCACCGTCCGGGACACCCGCGGGCAGGAGATCGACGGCGCCTGTGGACAGCTCGCGGCCGCGGAACGCTGACCTTGTAGTCTGAGCTCGAACACATCTGCATATTCCGACAGGGGAGCGCCACAGCGCTGAGAGTGCGGCAACCGTCCAGGCCGCAGACCCTCTGAACCTCGCCCAGGTCATTCTGGGTAGGAAGTTCGGTCGTTACTCGAGCTGTTGCGCCCTGCCCGCCGCACGACCGCGGCGGGCGGGGCCGCGTCTCTTCCTGGACACCCCCAGGAGGAATCTCAGTGAGCACCACCAAGAAGATCACGGTCGGCGCCCTCGCCGCCGCGCTGGGCGTCACGACGCTCACCGCCTGCGGCGACGGCGGCTCGGACAAGGCGTCCGACGGCGGCGGTACGAAGTCGAAGACCGTGACGCTCGTCAGCCACGACTCCTTCAACGCCTCCAAGGAGGTCCTGAAGGAGTTCACCAAGGAGACCGGCTACACCGTCAAGGTGCTGAAGAGCGGCGACGCGGGCGAGGCCGTCAACAAGGCGATCCTCACCAAGGGCGCCCCGCAGGGCGACGTCTTCTTCGGCGTCGACAACACCCTGCTGTCGCGCGCCCTCGACAACGGCCTCTTCGAGCCGTACGAGGCCAAGGGCCTCGACCGGGTCCCCGCAGACGTACAGCTCGACAAGGACAAGCACCGCGTCACGCCCGTCGACACCGGCGACATCTGCGTCAACTACGACAAGAAGTACTTCGCGGACAAGAAGCTCGCGGCGCCGCAGACCTTCGACGACCTCGCCAAGCCGCAGTACAAGGACCTCCTCGTGGTCGAGAACCCGGAGCGCTCCTCGCCCGGCCTCGGCTTCCTGCTCGGCACGGCCGCGCAGTACGGCGACGAGGGCTGGCAGGACTACTGGAAGAAGCTGAAGGCCAACGGCGTCAAGGTCGTCGACAGCTGGGAGCTCGCCTACAACCAGGAGTTCTCCGGCTCGGCCGGCGGCAAGCAGGCCAAGGGCGACCGGCCGCTCGTCGTGTCGTACGCCTCCAGCCCGCCGGTCGAGGTGCTGTACGCCACGCCGCAGCCGGCCGAGGCGCCGACCGGGGTGTCCACCGGCACCTGCTTCCGCCAGATCGAGTTCGCCGGCCTGCTGACGGGTGCGAAGAACCCGGAGGGCGGCAAGGCCCTGATCGACTTCCTGATCGGGAAGAAGTTCCAGGACGACATGCCGCTCCAGATGTTCGTGCACCCGGTCGCGAAGGACGCGACGCTGCCGGAGCTGTTCACCAAGCACGGCGTGACGGTCGACAAGCCGCACACCCTGGCCCCCGCCAAGATCGCCGAGAACCGTGACCAGTGGATCAAGTCGTGGTCCTCGCTCGTCCTGAAGTAAGGCGTACGGGCCTGCGGGCGGGGCTCATGGTCCTGCCCGTGGCCTTCTTCGCCCTCTTCTTCGCCTACCCCGTCGCCGCGATCGTCGGCCGGGGCCTGCGGACGGGGGAGGGGGCCTGGGAGGTCGGGCGGCTGGGCGAGGTGCTCGGCCGCCCCGACGTCCTCGACGTGCTCTGGTTCACCACCTGGCAGGCGCTCGCCTCCACCGCGCTGACCCTGCTGGTCGCACTGCCGGGCGCGTACGTCTTCGCCCGCTTCGACTTCCCCGGCAAGCAGGTGCTGCGGGCGGTGGTGACCGTGCCGTTCGTGCTGCCGACCGTCGTCGTCGGCACCGCCTTCCTCGCGCTCGTCGGGCGGGGCGGGCTCCTCGACGAGCTGTGGGGCGTACGGCTGGACACCACCGTGTGGGCGATCCTGCTGGCGCACGTCTTCTTCAACTACGCCGTCGTCGTCCGCACGGTCGGCGGCCTGTGGGCGCAGCTCGACCCGCGCCAGGAGGAGGCCGCGCGGGTGCTCGGCGCCTCCCGGTTCGGGGCGTGGCGGCGGGTGACGCTGCCCGCGCTCGCGCCCGCCGTGGCCGCCGCGGCGCTGATGGTCTTCCTCTTCACGTACACCTCCTTCGGCGTCGTACAGATCCTCGGTGGGCCCGCGTACGCCACGCTGGAGGCGGAGATCTACCGGCAGACCGCCCAGCTGCTCGACCTGGAGACGGCCGCCGTGCTCACCCTGGTGCAGTTCGCCGCCGTGGGCGCCGTCCTCGCCGTGCACGCCTGGACCGTCCGCAGGCGCGAGACCGCGCTGAAGCTGGTGGACGCCGGACAGACCGCGCGGCGGCCGCGCGGGGCCGGGCAGTGGGCGCTGCTCGCCGCCGTCCTCGTGACGGTCGCGCTGCTGCTCGTGCTGCCGCTCGCGGTGCTCGTGCAGCGCTCCTTCGCCGGGGGGCTCGGCTACTACCGGGCCCTCCAGGACGCCGACGCGGGCGGCGGGACCTTCCTCGTGCCGCCCGTCGAGGCGATCGGGAACTCGCTCCAGTACGCCCTCGCCGCCACCGCGATCGCGCTGGCCGTCGGGGGGCTCGCGGCCGCGGCGCTCACCCGGCGGGCCGGGCGGCTGGTGCGCGGCTTCGACGCGCTGCTGATGCTGCCGCTCGGCGTGTCCGCCGTCACCGTCGGCTTCGGCTTCCTCATCACGCTGGACGAGCCGCCGCTCGACCTGCGCTCGTCGTGGATCCTGGTGCCGCTGGCCCAGGCCCTGGTCGGCGTGCCCTTCGTCGTACGGACCATGCTGCCGGTGCTGCGGGCCGTGGACGAGCGGCTGCGCGAGGCGGCGGCGGTGCTCGGGGCGTCGCCGTGGCGCGTGTGGCGCGAGGTGGACCTGCCGCTGGTGCGGCGGGCGCTGCTGGTGGCGGCGGGGTTCGCGTTCGCCGTGTCGCTGGGGGAGTTCGGGGCGACCGTCTTCATCGCGCGGCCCGACAACCCGACGCTGCCGGTGGCCGTCGCCCGGCTCCTCGGCCGGCCCGGAGAGCTCAACTACGGACAGGCCATGGCCCTGTCGACGATCCTCATGGTGGTGTGCGCGGTGGCGCTGCTGCTGCTCGAACGTATCCGTGTCAACCGCTCCGGGGAGTTCTGACCATGCTGCGCCTAGAGGGCGTGACCGTACGCTTCGGGGCCCGCGCCGCCCTCGACGCGGTGGACCTCGCGGTCGCCGACCACGAGATCGTGTGCGTGCTCGGCCCGAGCGGCAGCGGCAAGTCGACCTTGCTGAGGGTCGTCGCGGGTCTCCAGCCCGTGGACGGCGGCCGGGTGCTGCTGGACGGCGCGGACCAGGCCGGGGTGCCGGTGCACCGGCGCGGCGTCGGGCTGATGTTCCAGGACCACCAGCTCTTCCCCCAGCGGGACGTCGCCGGGAACGTCGCCTTCGGGCTGCGCATGCGCGGCGCCCCGAAGCGGGAGCAGGCCGCCCGCGTGACCGAGCTGCTGGAGCTGGTGGGTCTGCCGGGCGCCGAGCGCCGGGCGGTGGCCGCGCTCTCCGGCGGCGAGCAGCAGCGCGTGGCCCTCGCCCGCGCCCTGGCGCCCAGCCCGCGGGTGCTCATGCTCGACGAGCCGCTGGGGCAGCTGGACCGGGGGCTGCGGGAGCGGCTCGTGGTGGAGCTGCGGCACCTGTTCGGGCGGCTCGGGACGACGGTGCTCGCCGTCACGCACGACCAGGGCGAGGCGTTCGCGCTCGCCGACCGGGTCGTGGTGATGCGCGACGGGCGCGTGGAACAGAGCGGCACGCCGCTGGAGGTGTGGCGCCGCCCGGCCTCCGAGTTCGTCGCCCGCTTCCTGGGCTTCGACAACGTGGTGGCGGCGACGGTCGCCGGCGAGGCGGCCGACACCGCGTGGGGCAAGGTCCCCGTGCCCGCCGGCGTCCCGCAGGGCGCCGCCCGCCTGCTCGTCCGCCCCGCCGGGGTCCGGCTCGGCGACCCGGCGGACGGCCTGCGCTGCGAGGTCGACGCCCGCACCTTCCGCGGCCACCACGTCGCCGTACGGCTCCGCCCGGAGACCGGCCCGCCGCTGGAGGCGGAGTGCGCCCTGCGCGACGCGCCGGAGGAGGGCGCGGTGGTCGGGGTGACGTTCGCGGCGGACGAGGTCGTAGTCCTGGACTGAGGCGGCGGCGCGTCGTTGACGGTCCGTCACCTCGCTGTCATGGTGAGCACGGTCCGCACGGCACCCGAACCGTGGTGGGAGGGCTCCATGGACGCGTACGACATGCCGGCGATGGGGGTCGAGGAGGAGCTCCTCCTCGTCGACGCCGCGACCCTGGCCGCCGCGCCCGGCGCCCCGGCCGTACTGAAGCACTGCGCGAGCGCCCCCGGCGCGGCCGGCCGGTTCTCCGCCGAGATCACCACGCTGCAGGTGGAGACCAAGAGCGCCCCGCACCGCCACGCCCGCGCCCTGGGCGGGGAACTGCTCGCCCTGCGGCGCACGGTCGCACGCGCCGCCGAGCGCGAAGGGCTCCGGGTCGTCGCGTCCGGGCTGCCCGTCCTCGGTGACGTCGTCCCGCCGCCCCTCACCGAAGGGGAGCGCTTCGCCGAGGGCATGGCGACCTACCGGGCCCTCCACGACGAGATGTCCATGTGCGCCTTCCAGGTGCACGTCGACATCCCCGACCTGCCCCGCGCCCTGGACGTCGGCAACCGGCTGCGCCCCTGGCTGCCGGTGCTGCTCGCGATGGCGGCCAACTCCCCGTACTTCGCGGGCCGTGACACCGGTTACGCCACCTGGCGCGCGCTCGCCTGGGGGCGCTGGCCGGTGGCGGGCCCGCCGCCGTACTTCCACTCGCCCGCGCATTACGAGGACGTCCTCGGCGCGCTGGCCGAGTCGGGCGCGCTGGTCGATCGCGGGACCGTCTTCTGGGACGTACGCCCCTCGGCGCGGCTGCCCACCCTGGAGGTGCGCGTCGCCGACATGACCGGCACCGCGGCCGAGTCGGCGTTCCTCGCGGTGCTGGTGCGCGCCCTGGTCACGGTGGCGCTGCGGGAGGCCGAGCGCGGGGAGCCCGCGCCCGCGCCGTCGGCGGAGGTGCTGCGCGCCGCCTACTGGCGGGCGGCCCGGGACGGGCTGGACGGCATGGGGCTCGACGTGGCCACCGGCAGGGCCGTCCCCGCGCCGCTGCTCGCCGAGCGGATGGTCGCGTACGCCCGCCCGGCGCTGGTGCGCCACGGGGACGCCGACCTGGTGGAGACGGGGCTGCGGTGGCTCCTGCGCCACGGCTGCGGGGCCGCGCGGCAGCGCGCCGCGGCCGCCGCGGCGGGTTCGCTCGCCGGTGCCGTGCGGTGGCTGGCCGCGCAGACGGGGGCGGAGGGATTCCCCGATCCGGGCCGCCGTTGACGGGCCCTACGCACAGGACGGTCCCGCGCGCGGGACGGACGGCGTAGGCGTGGCGCAGTGGCCGGTGACCGCCCTGCGCGGCGGCCGCCGCCGGGTGATGATGGCGGCACCATGCGATCCGGAGCGCGGCGGAGGGGGCAGGCGCCGATGGTGACAGCGGACGGGAAAGACGGGACGGGCGAGCACCACCGCTACGTGGTGCTCGGTGCGGGGCCGGCGGGGCTACAGCTCGGGTGCTTCCTGACGGCGGCCGGCGCCGATCACGTCGTACTGGAACGGGAGGACGCGCCCGGCGGCTTCTTCCGGCGCTACCCCCGCCACCGGCGGCTGATCTCCCTCAACAAGGTGCACACCATCGAGGAGGACCCGGAGATCCGGCTCCGCTGGGACTGGAACTCGCTGCTGTCGCCCACCGCGCGGCCGCTGTTCCCCGACTACAGCGGCGACTGGTTCCCGCACGCCGACACCATGACCGCGTACCTGGAGGACTTCCAGCGTGCCCACGTCCCGCACGTACGCTTCGGGGCCGACGTCACGGAGATCCGCCGCGACGGCGGCGGCTTCCGCCTGACCACCGCCGACGGACGCCTCTTCACCTGCGACTGCCTGATCGTCGCCACCGGGTGGGGCGGCCCGTACGTCCCCGCCGTCAAGGGGATCGAGTACGCGCAGGGCTACGAGTCCGCGCCCCTCGACCCCGAGGCGTACCGGGGCAAGCGCGTCCTGATCATCGGCAAGGGCAACTCCGCCTTCGAGACCGCGACCCCGCTCCTCGACCACGCGGCCCTCGTCCACCTCGCCTCCCCGCACCCGACGCGCCTGGCCTGGCACAGCAAGCACCCCGGCGACGTACGCGGACAGTACGGCGCGCTGCTCGACAGCTACTGGTTCAAGACCCTGCACGGGGTCCTGGAGTGCGAGATCGACGAGATACGCCCGGCCGGCGACGCCTACCGGGTCGACATCACCTACACCCTCGCCGAGGGGGAGCGGGAGTCGCTGGAGTACGACACCGTCATCCGGTGCACCGGCTTCCGGATGGACGACACGCCCTTCGGCGAGGACTGCCGCCCGGAGCTCGTGGCGTCGGGGCGCTTTCCCGCGACCGGGCCGGACTGGCAGTCGGCCAACGTCGACGGGCTCTACTTCGCCGGCACCCTCGCCCAGGCCCGCGACACCAAGCACGCCGCCTCGCCCTTCATCGACGGCTTCCGCTACAACCTGCGCACCCTGGCACGCCTCCTCGCCGAGCGGTACGACGGTCGCCCGCTGGAGTACGCCGTCGTCGACGCAGGCCCCGACCGCCTCGCCGACACGATGCTGGACCGCGTCAACTGGTCCTCGGCGCTGTGGACCCAGTTCGAGTACCTGGTCGACGTGTTCGTCCTCGACACCGCTGACGGGCGCGTCCTCGTACGGCACTACGAGGACCTGCCCGAGGACTACGCGGTGGCCCGCTTCGGCGACCGGGAGCACTTCTACACCCTGGGCCTGCGCTGGGGCCGCCAGGAGCACGCCGACATCTTCGCCATCCGCCGCAGCCCCGTGCCCGAGCGGGCCCACGAATCGGCGTTCCTCCACCCGGTGATCCGCCGCTACCGGCACGGCGAGATCGCCGCCGAGCGCCACCTGCTGGAGGACCTGCGCGCCCAGTGGCGCCGCCCCGACCGGCACGTGGAGCCGCTGCGGGCCTTCCTGCGGGAGCGGTAGGTCGAACGTGGGGAGGCGGCCCCGCCCGGCAGGGGGGCGGGGCCGCCCGCGGATCACCTAGCCGCGGGACGCCGCCTTCGGCACCTGCTCCGACACCCCCGCCGGTACGGGCGCGTACCCGGCCGGCCGCGTGGTGAAGGTGCCGCGGCCCTGGGTGCGGCCCCGCAGCCGGGACGCGTAACCGAACAGCTCCGCCAGCGGCACGGTCGCCGTGAGCACGGCCGTACCGGCCCGGGTGGTGGAGCCCGACACCCGGCCGCGGCGTGCCGCCAGGTCGCCGAGCACACCGCCCACGGCGTCGTCGGGCACGGTCACCGTGACCTCGACGACCGGCTCGAGCAGCGTCACCACGCTCGCGCGCAGCGCCTCACGCAGCGCCAGCCGGCCGGCGGTGCGGAAGGCCGTCTCGGACGAGTCCTTGACGTGCGTGGCCCCGTCGGTCAGGGTCACCCGCACCCCGGTCACCGGATGGCCGCCCAGCGGCCCCTCGGCCAGGGCGTCCCGGCAGCCGGCCTCCACGGCCCGCACGTACTCCTGCGGTACGCGCCCGCCCACGACGGCCGACCGGAAGACGAAGTCCTCGTCCCCGCTCTCGTGCTCGCCGTCCGCCGGTTCGACGTCCAGGACGACATGGGCGAACTGGCCCGCGCCGCCGTCCTGTTTGACGTGCCGGTACGTCAGCCCGGACACCCCGCGCACGACCGTCTCCCGATAGGCCACGCGCGGCCGGCCGACCCGGACCTCCAGGCCGTGGGCCCGGCGGACCTTCTCCACCGCCACCTCCAGGTGCAGTTCGCCCATCCCCGACAGCACCGTCTGACCCGTCTCCGGGTCGGTCCGCACCGTCAGCGACGGGTCCTCCTCGACCAGCCGGGCCAGCGCCGTCGCCAGCCGGTCGGTGTCCAGGCCGCGGCGGGGCTCCACCGCCACCGACACGACCGGGTCAGTCACCGTGGGCGGCTCCAGGACCAGGGGGTCGCCGGGCGCGCACAGGGTGGTCCCGGCGCGGGCGCCCTTCAGCCCCACCACCGCGACGATGTCCCCGGCCGACGCCCGGTCCACCTCCGCGTGCCGGTCGGCCTGGACGCGCAGGATCCGGCCGATCCGCTCCGTACGGCCCGTGCCCATGTCCAGCACCGCATCCCCCTTCCGTACCGTGCCCGCGTACACGCGCAGGCAGGACAGCCGGCCGGTGGCGGTCGCCTGCACCTTGAAGACCAGCGCGGCGAAGGGCGCCCCGGGGTCGGCGGGCCGCTCCCGCACCGCGCCGTCCAGCGTGCCGCGCACCGGCGGGACGTCCGCGGGCGACGGGAGGTAGGCCACGACGGCGTCCAGCAGCGGCTCGACCCCGCAGTCGCGGTACGCCGCACCGCAGAGCACCACCACGCCCTCGCCACCGAGGGTCAGGTCGCGCAGCGCCGCGGCGAGCGTCCCGTCCGAGACCCCGGACCCGGTGCAGAACTCCTCCAGCGCCACCGGATGGAGCTCCGCCACGGCCTCCTCCAGCAGCCGGCGGCGCCGGTACGCCTCGTCGCGGAGCGCGTCGGGGACCGGGCCTTCCGCGTACGAGCCGGCGCCTTCCCCTTCCCAGAGCAGCGCGCGCATGCGGACCAGGTCCACCACGCCCGTGAAACCGCCCTCGCGGCCGATCGGCAGCTGGACCACCAGGGGGACCGCGCCCAGCCGCTCCCGCAGGGAGGCGACCGCCGTGTCGAGGTCGGCGCCGGCGCGGTCGAGCTTGTTGACGAAGGCGATCCGCGGCACGCCGTGCCGGTCGGCCTGGCGCCACACCGCCTCGCTCTGCGGCTCGACGCCCGCGACGGCGTCGAACACCACGACCGCTCCGTCGAGGACCCGCAGCGATCTGGCCACCTCGTCGGAGAAGTCGACGTGGCCGGGTGTGTCGATGAGGTTGATCCGGTGACCGTCCCAGACGCAGCCGACCGCCGCGGCGAAGATGGTGATCCCCCGGTCGCGTTCCTGCGGGTCGAAGTCCGTGACGGTCGTCCCGTCGTGGACCTCGCCGCGTTTGTGGGTGGCGCCGGTGGCGTACAGGATCCGTTCGGTGAGGGTGGTCTTCCCGGCGTCGACGTGGGCGAGGATGCCGAGGTTGCGTACGGTACGCATGAGCGTGCGCATGGCCTGGGGCCTTTCGGGTGATCGCGAACAGGGCGGCGCGATTCCCGGGACGGGCGGACCGGGGCACGCCGACGCGGGCGTGCGTCGGCGTGCGGCGGCGAGGGTGAGGTGTCAGATGCTCGTCACGGGCATCCGGTGGCGGCCGCGCAGCCGCCACCGGGCCCACGAGGACACCGGGATCACGTCGTACCGCGACCGGGGAACGGCGACGGCGGTGTGGTCACGCACGTCGGGCTCCCTTCGATGTCCGGTCGGCTCGATGGCCGGTTGGCGCGCCGCGATCGTGTGGCGGCGCGTCAGCGAGAGTAGCGAGCCGGGTGGGCCCGGGGCACCGGATTTTCCGGCGCGGCTCTTTCCGCGGGGTTCACCGGCCGGGGGACCACGGAGCGGGGCCCGTGCCCTCCGTCCAGGCGTCGAGCGCCGCGCGGTCGCAGCAGACGATGCCGCACTGGGCGGCGTACTCCGCAGCCGGTTCGGTGAAGTCGCTGCTCGTCACGAGGGCGGCGACGTCGGCTTCGTGCACTGCGAAGCAGGTGCCGCCGAAGCGCTGGAGGTCCTGGGAGCCGACCTTGTTGCCCGGGCCGTAGTGCTTGCACTGGAGCACCACGCGCCGCCCGTCGGGCGCGGTGGCGACCACGTCGGCGCCGAGGTCGCCCGCGCCGCCGACGACTTCGACGTCGACGCAGCCGTCCCGGGCGCAGAGCTCCGCCACGGCCAGCTCGAACGCGTTCGGGTCCATGGCGTCGTAGTCGACGGGGTCCGCGGGAGCCTTCGCGGCGGCGGCCCGGCGGCGGTGGCGCGCCGCGGCCCGGACCAGGACCGCGGCGACCGCCACCAGGCCGAGGGCCGCGAGGACGGCGCCCGGCACGCCCGACGCGTCGTCGGCGGCGGCGCGGGCGATGGTCGCGGTGCCGCAGAGGACGATGCCCACCAGCCCGGCGGCCAGCACGACGTCACGCAGCCGGAGGCGCGGGCGCCGGGAAGGGGCACCGGGGCGGGCGGCGGCCCCGGTGCCCGTGGAAGCCGGGCCCGTGGAGGCCGGGCCCGTGGAGGCCGGCGGGCGAGTGGAGGTCGTCACAGCGGCCTTCCGCTCAGGACCGCGACAGGCGCGGGCGCGGCACATGGCGGCCGCCGCGCGCCTCCGGGTGCCGGTGGGGCGTCCGGCGCCCCTCGGCTATCAGCTCGTCGAAGAGCCGACGGGCTTCGAGCAGTTCGGTACGCAGCTGCTCCGTGCCGGTACTGGCGCTGGTACCGGCGCCGACGTCGTCCGCTGCGCCCGTGGCCCGGCCGCGTACGCGGCGGTAGGCGTCGACGCTTCCGGCGTGGTGCACCGACAGGGCGGCCACCTGCTCGTCGTGGGCGTGGTCGGCGGCGGCGGGGAAGCCGCGCTCCTGCGCCAGGCCGTCCAGCAGCGCGCCCGCCTCCACGACCGCTTCGCGCGGCGCGTCCACGAACCGCTTCTGCAGCGCCTCCCAGCGCTCGGTGTACCGCTCGCGCGCCTCGGGCGCGAGCGGCTGGAGCCGCAGGCGGCCGTACCGCTCGACCCGTCCGGCGAGCTCCCGCTCGGCGGCCTCGGTGTCGCCGCCGTGGCGGGCGACGGCCAGGTCGTACTCGGGCCCGAACCGCCGCTTCAGCGCGGGGCCGTCGAGCCCGCGTGACCGGCTCTTCCAGAAGTACAACGCCGCGCCCGCGAGGGCCACCAACACGACGAGGGCGACGACGATCAGGACAGTGGACATTGACTGCCTTCCTCGATCCGCTTGTGCCCAAAGGCTGTTGGTCTCGCAGGTTGCCCCGATTCCGCCCCCGAAACGGCGCCCGGCCCACCGCCTCCCGTGTGCTCCTACGCGGCCGTCAGCCGCGCCAGCGCCTCCGGGGCCTCGTCCACCGTGTCCACCAGCGCGATCCGCGCCTCCATCGAACGCTCGGCGGCCAGTGCCCGCAGCAGGGGCCAGGCCGGCAGGTGGTCCGTCCAGTGCGTGCGGTTCACCAGCACCATGGGGGTCGGCTCCCCGCGCGACTCGTAGTAGTTGGGGGTCGTGTTGTCGAAGATCTCCTGCACGGTGCCCGCCGCGCCGGGCAGGAAGACGACGCCCGCGGTGCAGCGGGCCAGCAGGCCGTCCTCACGCGTGGCGTTGGAGAAGTACTTGGCGATGTGCGCGGCGAACGCGTTCGGCGGCTCGTGCCCGTAGAACCACGTCGGGATGCCCACCGAGTCGCCGCCCCCGGGCCGGCGCGACCGCACCTCGAACGCCGCGCGCGCCCAGTCGCCCACCGACGCGCCGTACGACGGCTCCTTGCCGAGGAGCAGCAGCGCCTCCTCCAGCATCGCGTCCTCGAAGGGGGCGGCGTACGCGCCCAGGTTGGCCGCCTCCATCGCGCCGGGCCCGCCGCCGGTCGCGACCGTCAGCCCGGTGCGGGCGAGGGTGCGGCCGAGGCGCGCGGCACCGGCGTACGCGTCGGTGCCGCGCGCCATGGCGTGGCCGCCCATCACGCCGACGACCCGCGCCCCGGCGAGGTGCTCGTCGAGCGCGTCGGAGACCGAGTCGTCGTGCACGGCGCGCAGCATCGAGGCGAAGACGTCCCCGTCCGCCTTGGTCCGCTGGAACCACGCGTACGCGCGGGCGTCGGCCGTCGCCTCGTACCCGTCGCCGTCGAGGCCGGCGTACAGCTCGTCGGGGGAGTACAGCAAGCCGCGGTAGGGGTCGAACGGCAGGTCCGGTACGGGCGGGAAGACGAGCGCCCCCTCGGCGCGCACCTTCGCCGCCGCGTCCGGCTCCATCGGGCAGCCGAGGAATATCGCGCCGGTCACCGGGGTGGCGAGCAGCGCGGACGTACGGTCCGTCAGGTCGACGGACTGGACGCGGTATCCCACGAGACCGCCGCGCGCGACGACCTCGTCGAACTCCCGCAGGGTCTCGATCTCACGGTCGTGGCCGTGCCGGTGAGTGTGTGCCATGCGGCCACGATAGGCGTCACCGAGCCGGTCGGCCGGACCTGTGGAAAACCACCTCCGGGTGCTCCGCCGACGGGCCGTCCAGCAGGGACTGCGCCGCGCCCTTGAGGTGGAGGTCGAAGAAGGCCGCCACGTAGCGGCGGGTGATCGCCTGCGAGCGGTCGCCCGACAGCGGCTCGTCCGGCGGGAGGAGGCCCAGCTGGTCGGCGAGCACCGGTACGTCGGTGAACGTGAAGTGCCCCGAGCCGGTCACCGACAGCCAGCGCTTCCAGCCGTCGAGGCGCGGCCAGTTCTCGGCCCACGAGCCGTGGTCCTCGTCGGTGCCCAGCACCATGAAGGGCCGGCCGCCGAGACCGTCGTCGGGCACCGCGCCGTAGAAGCCGCCGTCCAGGTTGGCCCCCGCCCGTACGCGCGGGTCGCGCGCCATGGTGGCGGCGGCGGAGGCGCCGCCGATGGAGTGGCCCGCCATGCCGATCCTGGTGCGGTCGATCAGACGCGCGTGCCGCCACGTCGGATGCCGGCCGGTGAGCCGGTCGATCAGGAAGGAGACGTCCAGGGCGCGGGCGCGCGGAACCGCCTCCATCCCGACCTCCCGCACCTTGGCGCAGGCGACGCAGGTGAGGAGCCGGCCGCCGGGGAACGCGGTGCCCCACGACTCGTAGGCGTGGTCGACGGCGGCGACGACGTACCCCCGGCTCGCCAGGTCCTCGGCGAGCAGCGTGAGGGTCGCGCGGTTCACGGTGAAGCCGGGCGACAGGACGACGAGCGGGAAGGTGCCGCGAGCCGGGGCCGCGCCCGGGCGGGCGTGCGTACGGGTGCCGGCGAGCGTCTCGGCGGACACCGTGCCGGTCAGCTTCCGGTCCTCCAGGAAGGCCCGCGCCTCCTCGGTGGTCATGTACGGCGCCGTCCGGCCGTGTCCGGGGCGGGCCGGGTAGTACAGCGAGACCATCAGTTCCCGCGCCCCGGCCTCCGGGATCCACGGGTCCGGGCGGCCGGAGTCCACCAGGTGCAGGGTGTCGCGCCCCACGGCCAGCGGCCCGGTGGGGCGGGGCAGTTCGAGGCGTACACGCTCGCCCACGGCGGGCGAGGCGACGGCGTGGGGCGGCGTGGCGGGCGCGGGTAACGCCTGGGCCGTGCCGGCGCCGAGGGCGAGGAGGGACAGGCCGATCAGGGCGGCGGTGGCGCCGCGGGGCAGTCGGTTCATGCGGATCACGCTAGGCAGCGGGTGCTGCGGCCGCCTCCTCCCGCGAGCCCGTCCCTCGGTCCGTCCTGGGGCGGACCGCAGGCCCCCCGTCGTTCCGGGGACGGACGGCCCCCTACGTCCGGGGGGCGGGGGGAGGCACCGGAGCCGAGCGCCTCACCGGCGCAGCGGGAGCGCCGCCAGCTCCGCGACGGCCCAGGTCAGTGGCGCGAACACCACCAGCAGCACCAGGGCGCGCAGGCCCGCGGCCATGCGCAGCAGGGCGCGCGAGGCACCCAGGCGCAGCAGCGCGTCCTTGGTGTCGACACGGGTCTGGCGGGACTCCAGCGCCGCCGTGAGCAGGGTGGCCGCGGTGCAGCCGAGGACGAGGCTCGCGCCCAGTCCGGTCAGCGGGCCGAAGGGGCGCACGCCCCCGTCGCCGTACAGCATCGTCGCGGTGAGGGTGGCGGACGCCACGGCGCAGGCCACGCCCAGCGGCCGCCCGATGCGCCGCGCCTCCGCCATCAGGGCCCGCCCGGCCAGCAGTCGCGTGGCGCCCGGCCGCAGCGCCTGCAGGGCCCGCCCGCACAGGTGGGCGACGCCCGGCCCGGTGAGGGCCAGGCCCACGGCGGTGAGCACCCACCCGGCCAGCACGCCGCGGGGAGGCACCGCCGCCTCGGCGGAGGCGCCGCGCGCCGCGTAGGTCCCGAGGGCGAGGCCGACCGCCATCAGGGCCACGCCCCACGGCAGGTCGGCCGGGGTGGTCAGGGGGCGGCGCGCGGCCGGCTCCTCGCGCTCCCGCGGGGCGGCCCCGTCCCGGGGGAGGGGCGTGCGGCGCGGGCGCAGCACCAGGGCCGCCGCCGTGGAGGCGGTCAGCGGGACGAGGGCGAGCAGGGTGAGCGCGCCCGCCAGGGGCAGCGGCTGCCCGGCCGCCAGCAGCTCGGACGCCGCCCCGTCGAACGGCAGGCCCGTGAGGTCGCCGCGCAGGTGCAGGAAGACCAGCAGGGCGACCGCCGAGCCGAGCGCGCTGGACACGGCGGTCGACGCGGCGGCGAGCGCGGTCATGCGCGCGGGGCCGAGCCCGATCGCCGACAGGCCCGGGCGCGGCCGCGTACCGGGGTCCGTACGGGCCACGGCGACGGCGAGGTGCACGGTCGCCGCCAGCGGCAGCGCGCACCACAGCAGGCGCCGCAGGGCGGCGGCGGACTCGCCGGGGTGGCCGACGGCGTACCCCAGCGCGCACAGCAGCAGGAAGCCGACCCCGGCCGAGGCGGCCGCGACGAGCAGCCTGCGGAGCAGGACCAGGGGGTGGGCGCCCAGGGCTAGACGGAGAGCGAGCACGCGTCGCGCCCCTCCGCGTCGTGGAGCCGTACGGCGTCGGCGTTGACGCGCCGCCCGTCGAGGAGGTGGAGGGTGCGGTCGGCGACGGCGGCCACGTCCGCGTCGTGCGTGGCGAGGATCACGGTGATCCGGTGCGAGCGGGCGGCGGCGGTCAGCGTCCGCAGTACCTGCGCCCGGTCGGCGCGGTGCAACGGGGCGGTGGGCTCGTCGGCGAAGAGCAGCGTCGGCATGGGCACCAGGGCGCGGGCGACGGCGACGCGCTGGCGCTGTGCCTGGGTCAGCGCGGTGGGGCGCTTGCGGGCGCAGTCGCCGATGTCGAGCCGCTCCAGCCACTCCATGGCGGCGGCCTTGGCGGCGCGGTGCGAGGAGCCGCGCAGCAGCAGCGGCAGGGCGGCGTTCTCCCAGGCCCGCAGCTCGGGGAGGAGGGTGGGGTGCGGGTCGATCCAGCCGAGCCGGTCGCGGCGCAGCCGCTCGCGCTGGAGGGCGTTCATGGTGTGGACGGGGGTGCTGTTGAACCAGACCTCGCCGTCCTGGGGGACGAGCTGGCCGGAGAGGCAGCGCAGCAGTGTCGTTTTGCCACACCCCCGGGGGCCCGTCACGGCGAGGATCTCGCCCTCGCGGACACCGAGCGAGACACCGCTGAGGGCGGGGGAGCCGCTGTGGGTGTGGTGGAGGGAACGTGCCCAGAGCACGTCGTTGTCCGGCGGGGCCACCATGGCGTACACCTCGGTCTCAGCTCGTATCGGATTCCCCCGTACGGGGGAACGAAGGTCAGGCCGATCGGTCACTGCGCACCGTAGGAATACATGACCGGGCGTACGAAAAGCACACGGCCCGGGTCGCCCACATCACTCGGATGGGGCAGACCCGGGCCGCGTTCAGCCTACGGTCGGACGATCAAGGACCGTGAGGGCGGTCCCGGAACGTTTCTTCGATCAGAGCTTCGTCCAGGCCTCGGTGAGGGTGGCCCGGAGGATCTGCTCGATCTCGTCGAACGTGGACTGGTTCGAGATCAGCGGCGGAGCCAGCTGGATGACCGGGTCGCCACGGTCGTCGGCACGGCAGTACAGACCGTTGTCGAACAGCGCCTTGGAGAGGAAGCCGTACAGGACGCGCTCGGTCTCGTCGTCGTTGAACGACTCCTTGGTGACCTTGTCCTTGACGAGCTCGATGCCGTAGAAGAAGCCGTTGCCGCGGACGTCGCCGACGATCGGCAGGTCGTGCAGCTTCTGCAGGGTCGACAGGAAGTTGCCCTCGTTGTCGAGCACGTGCTGGTTCAGCTTCTCGCTCTCGAAGATGTCGAGGTTGGCGAGGCCGACGGCCGCGGAGACCGGGTGGCCGCCGAAGGTGTAGCCGTGCAGGAAGGTGTTGTCGCCCTTGTAGAACGGCTCGGCCAGGCGGTCCGACACGATGCAGGCACCGATCGGGGAGTAGCCCGAGGTCATGCCCTTGGCGCAGGTGATCATGTCCGGCACGTAGCCGAACTTGTCACAGGCGAAGGTCGTGCCGAGGCGGCCGAAGGCGCAGATGACCTCGTCGGAGACGAGCAGCACGTCGTACTGGTCGCAGATCTCGCGGACCCGCTGGAAGTACCCGGGCGGCGGCGGGAAGCAGCCACCGGCGTTCTGCACCGGCTCCAGGAAGACGGCCGCGACGGTGTCGGGGCCCTCGAAGAGGATCTGCTGCTCGATCTGGTCGGCGGCCCAGCGGCCGAAGGCCTCCGGGTCGTCACCGAAGAGCGGCGCGCGGTAGATGTTGGTGTTCGGCACCTTGTGCGCGCCGGGGACCAGCGGCTCGAAGGGGGCCTTCAGGCCGGGCAGGCCGGTGATCGACAGGGCGCCCTGCGGGGTGCCGTGGTAGGCGACCGCGCGGGAGATGACCTTGTACTTGGTGGGCTTGCCGACCAGCTTGAAGTACTGCTTGGCGAGCTTCCAGGCGGTCTCGACCGCCTCGCCGCCACCGGTGGTGAAGAAGACCTTGTTGAGGTCGCCCGGGGCTTCGTTGGCGAGGCGCTCGGCCAGCTCGACGGCCTTCGGGTGGGCGTAGGACCACACCGGGAAGAAGGCGAGCTCCTGGGCCTGCTTGGCGGCGACCTCGGCGAGCTCCTTGCGGCCGTGGCCGGCCTGGACCACGAACAGGCCGGCGAGGCCGTCGAGGTAGCGCTTGCCCTTGTCGTCGTAGATGTAGGTGCCCTCACCGCGGACGATGGTGGGGACGGGGCTGTTCTCGTACGACGACATGCGGGTGAAGTGCATCCACAGGTGGTCGTAGGCGGTCTTGGAGAGGTCCTTGCTCACGGCTATCGGGTTCCCCACATATAGGTCTGCTTCTTGAGCTTGAGGTAGACGAAGCTCTCGGTGGAGCGCACGCCGGGGAGTGTGCGGATGCGCCGGTTGATCACATCCAGCAGGTGGTCGTCGTCCTCACAGACGATCTCCACCATGAGGTCGAACGAGCCCGCGGTCATCACCACGTACTCGCACTCGGCCATGGCCGTCACGGCGTCCGCGACCTGCTCCACGTCGCCCTCGACGTTGATGCCGACCATCGCCTGCCGCCGGAAGCCCACGGTGAGCGGGTCGGTGACGGCGACGATCTGCATGACGCCTTGGTCGAGGAGCTTCTGGACGCGCTGGCGCACGGCCGCCTCGGAGAGGCCCACGGCCTTGCCGATGGCGGCGTACGGACGGCGTCCGTCCTCCTGGAGCTGTTCGATGATCGCCAGGGACACGGCATCGATCGCGGGGGACGATCCATTCCCGGTCCTGGTCTCTGCGCTTCGACTGGCCACGCATCCACTGTGCACCGAGTCTCGTCACTCGCGCAAGCCGAGAACGAGGAAATTCGTTGTTCCGGTGATCGAATACCACTGAATCCGAAGTTCTGGGGCGTCGGGCCTGTCGAAACCGTCACCGCAGCGACTAGGGTGGGCCTGTCCACTACTTGGACTTCGGACATTGAGTCACCGAGCACCACGAGATCGACAGGAGGGGTGGCAAGTGACCACCGAGCTGCGTCGTCTGCGCAACTACATCAACGGGGAGTTCCGGGACGCCGCCGACGGACGGACCATCGACGTGGTCAACCCGGCCACGGGCGAGGTGTACGCCACTTCCCCGCTGTCCGGGCAGGCCGACGTCGACGCCGCCATGGAGGCCGCCGCGGCCGCCTTCCCCGCCTGGCGGGACACCACGCCGGCGGAGCGCCAGAAGGTCCTCCTCAAGATCGCGGACGCCTTCGAGGAGCGCGCCGAGGACCTCATCGCCGCCGAGTCCGAGAACACGGGCAAGCCCCTCGCGCTCACCCGCACCGAAGAGGTGCCCCCGATGGTGGACCAGATCCGGTTCTTCGCCGGCGCCGCCCGCCTGCTGGAGGGCAAGTCCGCCGGCGAGTACATGGAGGGCATGACCTCCATCATCCGGCGCGAGCCGGTCGGCGTCTGCGCCCAGGTCGCGCCGTGGAACTACCCGATGATGATGGCCGTCTGGAAGTTCGCCCCGGCCCTCGCCGCGGGCAACACCGTCGTCCTCAAGCCGTCGGACACCACTCCGGCGTCCACCGTGCTGATGGCCGAGATCATCGGCTCGATCGTCCCCAAGGGCGTCTTCAACGTCATCTGCGGCGACCGCGACACCGGCCGCGCCATGGTCGAGCACCCGACCCCCGCGATGGCCTCCATCACCGGCTCCGTACGCGCCGGCATGCAGGTCGCCGAGTCCGCCGCCAAGGACGTCAAGCGCGTCCACCTGGAGCTGGGCGGCAAGGCGCCGGTCGTCGTCTTCGAGGACACCGACATCGCCAAGGCCGTCGAGGACATCGCGGTCGCGGGCTTCTTCAACGCCGGCCAGGACTGCACCGCGGCCACGCGCGTGCTCGTCCAGGAGTCCATCCACGACGAGTTCGTCGCCGCGCTCGCCAAGGCCGCCGCCGAGACGAAGACCGGCCAGCCGGACGACGAGGACGTGCTGTACGGCCCGCTCAACAACGCCAACCAGCTGAAGCAGGTCAGCGGCTTCATCGAGCGCCTCCCCGCCCACGCCAAGGTCGAGGCGGGCGGCCACCGGGTCGGCGACAAGGGCTACTTCTACGCCCCGACCGTCGTCTCCGGCCTCAAGCAGGACGACGAGATCATCCAGAACGAGGTCTTCGGTCCGGTCATCACCGTCCAGTCCTTCACGGACGAGGAGCAGGCCGTCGCGTACGCGAACGGCGTCGAGTACGCCCTCGCCTCCTCCGTTTGGACCAAGGACCACGCCCGCGCCATGCGCCTGTCGAAGAACCTGGACTTCGGCTGCGTCTGGATCAACACCCACATCCCGCTGGTCGCGGAGATGCCGCACGGCGGCTTCAAGAAGTCGGGTTACGGCAAGGACCTGTCGTCGTACGGCTTCGAGGACTACACGCGCATCAAGCACGTGATGACCTCGCTGGGCTGATCCCCTCGGGGATGCCGTCGCGGGCGGGCGGGCCGGGTTTCCCGGTCCGCCCGTCGGCGTTTTTCCGGCCCGCGTTCTCCGGCGTATGGGCGTCTCCCGTGCGGGTACTCGCGGACCATGAACGACAAGACGCCCGACAGGACACCGGACAAGACGCCGCAGGAACGCGCCCGCGAGCGGGCGGAGAAGGAGCCCGGGGCCCACTCGGGCGCCGAGCGCCAGGCGGGCCGCCGCACCGTCCCCGGTACGGCGAGCGCCGCGGAGGGCTTCCGCCCCGGTGAGGGCACGGGCGGCGGCGAGCCGCTCAAGGGGGTAGAGGCGGACGAGGACGACGCCCACGGCCAGTAGGCGACCCCCGGGCCGTCGAGAGCGACGTTTACGGTCAATGGGCGTCCCCGGGCCGTCGAGCACCACGCCCACGGTCAGTAGGCGCGCCCCGGGCCGTCGTGGCGAATGCCCGCGGTCACCGGGCGACCCCCGGGCCGCCGGTAGCGGTCGGGACGCGCTTGAGCTCCTCCCGGCCGACGCCCCCCGGCGCCTCCGGACGGCTCACGTAGAGCTTCCCGTCGTCCGCCGGGGTGAGCACCATCGACCCCTGCTCGCGGCAGCCGCCCTTGGCCGGGAGGAGCGGCCCGGTGACGAGCCGGTCGCCCTGCGCGCCGGATAGCTCGCCCTTCCACTGGCAGCCCTCCGCCGAACCCAAGCGGTCCAGCGTGACGGCCTGAGTGCCGACGGCGCCCTGCTCGATCGTGAACCGCAGGCGCTTGTCGGCGGGCGTGGTCGTCAGGTCCCAGGTGCCCAGGAACCGCGCGGGCACGGCGGTGTCGCCCGTTTCGGCCGGGCGGAGCGTCGTCGACTTTCCCCCCACCTGCCACAGCAGTGTGCCGTCCGGCTGCGCCTTGAGAGTCTGCTCGGCGGCCGGCTCGTCGCAGTCCTTCGTGTCCTCCGGTACGTGCCGGACCCGGGTGCCCGCACCCAGGACGATCTTCTCGCGACCGGCGGACACCAGCGGTACGCGGTCCTCGCACAGGGCGTGGGGCAGGGTGTACGTGACCGTGGCGACCGTCTCGTTCTTCTGCCCCTGGACGATGTCGAGGCGCCCCGCGAACTCGCTCTTGGTCCCGGACCCCATCGTGCCCTCCCAGGAGCCGAGATAGGCGCCGGGTACGGCGCCCACCGGCTCCTTGATCTCGGGCTCCTCCTCCTCGCCGACGAGCACACCGATGATCACCAGCAGCACGATGACCGCCAGAGGCAGCCCGAACACGATGCCCAGAACGATCAGCGTCACCCGGCCGCCGCTCATCGGCGGCCGGGTGGCCGGGGGCGGGGTGGGCTGGTGCGGGTACGGATACGGGCCGGGCCCGGGGGGCGGGGTCGGGAACGCCGTGGGACCGTACGGCCCCGGGTGCGGCGGCGGCGTCGGCTGCTGCGGCACCTGCCGGAGCGCCGGCGCCGGGGCGGGCCCCGGCACGACGGTGGCCGCCGCCGAGGCGGGCGCCTCCGCGTCCAGCAGCCGCGCCGCCCGCTGCCCGAGCTGCGCGAGCAGCGCGCCCGGCAGCCAGGCCCCGGCGGGCTCGGCGTCCCGCGTGGCCTCGATCAGCTCCGCGACGGAGGGCCGCCCGGCCGGGTCCTTGATCAGACAGGCCCGGACGAGCCCGGCGAGCCTCGGCGGCACACCCGTCAGGTCCGGCTCCTCCTGCACGATCCGGTACATCACGCTGTGCACGCCGCTGTCGAGGCTGCCGAACGGCGTCCGCCCCGTCGCCGCGTACGCGAGCACCGCACCCAGGCAGAACACGTCCGACGCCGGGGTGATGGCCCCGCCGCGCACCTGCTCCGGCGCCATGAAACCGGGCGAGCCGACGACCGCGCCGGTACGGGTCCTGACGTCACCGGCGGCGCTGTGCGCGTCCAGCGCGCGGGCGATGCCGAAGTCGATCACCCGAGGACCGTCCACGGTCACCAGGATGTTGGAGGGCTTCAGGTCGCGGTGCACCAGGCCCACGGAGTGGATGGCCCCCAGCGCCTGGGACAGCCCGCTCGCCAGGGCGCGTACCGACTCCTCGGGCAGCGGCCCGTGGTCCTTGCCGACGACCTCCGAGAGGGAGGGGCCCGGGATGTACCCGGTCGCCACCCAGGGCATCGCGGCCCCGGTGTCGGCGTCGAGAACCGGTGCCGTCCACCGCCCGCCGACCCGCCGCGCCGCGTCGACCTCCTGGGCGAACCGCTGCCGGAACTCACCGTCCTGCGAGAGCTGACGGAGGATCAGCTTCACGGCGACGGTCCGGCCGCCCTCGCTGCGCGCGAGGTAGACACGGCCCATCCCGCCCTCTCCCAGGCGTCCGAGAAGGCGGTACGGGCCTATCCAGGCCGGGTCTTCAGCGGTGATCGGTTGCACGCTCGGATCTTCGCACAGCGGCGCCCCGAGTGCCGGGGGTGGGGTAAAGGCCGCGTAAACACCGGCGTACGCTGCGGACATGAGCGAGACCCGCGCCCTTCTGCGGCGTATACGCATGTGGTTGGTGTTCTTCATCGTCTGTCTGGTGCTGAGCGGTCTGACGGCCTTTCCGCTCGTCACCGAGCTGCACCTCGCCGAGAGCGCCCTGAACGGCTGGGCGTCACCCGTCGCCGACACCTTCCCCGGTCTGGCGGAGTGGATCGGGCGCGTCCGCGCCGGCCTCGACACCGCCGACCAGCGCTACCCCTTCCTCCTCTACGGGACCGACTGGCTCGCCTTCGCGCACCTCGTCATCGCGGTCGCCTTCTACGGGCCCTACCGCGACCCCGTACGCAACATCTGGGTCATCGAGTTCGGCATGATCGCCTGCGCCGGGATCGTCCCGCTGGCGCTGATCTGCGGACCCATCCGCGACATCCCCTTCTGGTGGTCGGTGATCGACATGTCCTTCGGGGTCTTCGGCGTCATCCCGCTGCTGATCGTCCACCGCATGATCAAGCGCCTGGAATCGCTGACGGAACCGGTCGGCGGGGCGCGCCGCGCGCTCCCCGTCTGAGACGACCGCTACCGGCCGCGCAGGACCGAGGTGAGCGTGTCCACCCGGTTGGTGGTGATCGAGTCGACCCCGCACGCGACCAGCCGGCGCATGGTCCTGCGGGTGTCGGCCGTCCACGCCGAGACGAGCAGCCCGTCGCGGTGGACGCGCTCGGTCAGCGCGGGACTGACCAGCCCGAAGCGGTAGTTGAGCCAGCGCGGCGCCACCGCGTCGAGCAGGACGGGGCGCGGCGGGGCCAGCGTCGTCCAGGTCAGCGCGATCTCGGCGGCCGGGTCGGCCGCCCGTACCGGCAGCATCGCGGCGGAGCCGGCGCAGTAGTACACGCGCTCGGCCGCGCCGCAGTCGTGCACGGTCCCGACGATGGTCCGCACCGCCGCGTCCGTGGCGCCGGGCAGGTCGATCATCACCCGGTGCCCGCCGCCGATCGCGTCCAGCGCCTCCACCAGCGTCGGCACGCCCTCCGAGCCGGTCAGCTCGCGCACCTCGGCGAGGGTGAGCCGGTCCAGCCGCCGGTCGACGCCCCACAGCCGCTTCAGCGTGTCGTCGTGGAGCAGCACCGGGACGCCGTCGCGGGTGAGCCGTACGTCGATCTCGACGGCGTCCGCGCCGCGCGCGAGCGCCGAACGGATCGACGCCGTCGTGTTCTCGCGGACGCGGTACGGGTCGCCCCGGTGCGCGACGACGGTGACCGGGGGCATCAGCGGGCGAGCCACGCGGCGGTGTAGTCGTCGATCTCGGCGGCGATTCTCGCCTTGCCGGCGGCGTCCAGGAAGGACGCCTCGACGGCGTTCTTGGCGAGCTCGGCGATGCCGCGCTCGTCCAGCTCCAGCAGCCGGGCGGCGACCGCGTACTCGTTGTTGAGGTCGGTGCCGAACATCGGCGGGTCGTCGGAGTTGACGGTGACCAGCACCCCGGCGGCGACCATCTCCTTGATCGGGTGCTGCTCGATGTCCGTGACCGCGCGGGTGGCGATGTTCGAGGTCGGGCAGACCTCCAGCGGGATGCGGTGCTCCGCGAGGTACGCCAGCAGCTCCGGGTCCCGCGGCGCGCTGGTGCCGTGGCCGATGCGCTCGGCGCGCAGCTCGCGCAGCGCGTCCCAGATGGTCTGGGGCCCGGTCGTCTCGCCCGCGTGCGGCACCGAGTGCAGGCCGGCCGCGATGGCCCGGTCGAAGTACGGCTTGAACTGCGGGCGCCCCACGCCGATCTCCGGGCCGCCCAGCCCGAACGACACCAGGCCCTCCGGGCGCAGGTCGACCGCGAGCCGCGTGGTCTCCTCGGCGGCCTCCAGACCGGCCTCGCCGGGGATGTCGAAGCACCAGCGCAGGATGACCCCGAGGTCGCTCTCGGCCGCGAGGCGGGCGTCCTCGATGGCCGCCATGAACGCCTTCTCGTCGATGCCGCGCCGCGTCGAGCTGAACGGCGTGACCGTCAGCTCGGCGTACCGGATGTTCTGCCGGGCCATGTCGCGGGCGACTTCGTAGGTGAGCAGCCGGACGTCCTCCGGCGTCCTGATCAGGTCCACCACCGACAGGTACACCTCGATGAAGTGCGCGAAGTCGGTGAAGACGAAATAGTCGACGAGCGCCTCGGGGTCCGTCGGTACCTTGGAGTCGGGGTGCCGGGCGGCCAGTTCGGCGACGATGCGGGGGGAGGCGGAGCCGACGTGGTGGACGTGGAGCTCGGCCTTGGGCAGCCCCGCGATGAAGGGGTGCGGATCGGTCATCGGGGCCTCCTGGGTGCGCGGCCGGGCTGGTCAGGGATCATCGTAGGGCGGTCGTTAGCATGGCGGGACACGATGGGGGAGGCCCATGCCAGAGAACAGCGAAGCGAACGATCCCTGGGCTCCGCCGGAGGGCAGGCCGCCCCAGGACCGGGTCGAGCCGGTCAAGCCGCCGGCGGTCCACGAGCAGCCGACGGTGACGTCCATGCCGGCGGGCGGGGACATACCGCCGCCACCGATAGCCCCCGGCGGGCCCGCCCAGCCGGCCCCGGGGCCGTACGGCTACCCGGCGCCCGCCTCGGCCCCGACGTCCCCCGGTGGCTACGGCTACCCGACCCAGCCCTACCCGGCCCCCGCCGCCTACCCGCCCCCGTCCTACGGCCGCCACACCGGCTGGACGCCCGCCCCGGCCAACGGCCTGGGCATCGCGGCGATGGTCCTCGGCATCGTCGCCGTCGTCGGGTTCTGCTTCTACGGACTCGGCATCATCCCGGGCGTCCTGGCGCTGATCTTCGGCATCATCGGCCGCAAGCGCGTGCAGCGCGGCGAGGCCACGAACAGTGAGATGGCGACGGCGGGCATCATCCTCGGCGCGATCGGCATGGTGATCAGCGCGGCGTTCCTGGCGTTCATCATCTGGGCGATCGTCGAGAGCGAGAGCTCTCGGGACGACCGCGACCCCTTCGCCACGTCGCTGGTCGTCTCCCGCGACTGACCTCCGGCCGTACGGCGGGGCCTCGCGGCGCGGGTCCGTCAGGCCCCCGCCGCGCGGAGCGTCGTACGCGCCTGCATCAGCGCGAACCCCAGGAGGTTGAGGCCCCGCCACTTCGCGGGGTTCGAGGCGTCGGGGTCCGTGGCGGCGAGGCCGATGCCCCAGACGCGGTCCAGCGGGCTGGCCTCCACCAGGACGCGGGTGTTCGTGGAGAGCAGGTACTCCCGCAGCTCGGGGTGCTGCCCGAACTTGTGCGCGCTGCCCGCGACCACGATGGCGAACCGCTCCCGCTCCCATATCGCCTCGTCGAAGCCCCGCACCAGCCGCCCCGCCTTTTTCGCGGCCGCCGGGCTGCGCGCCTCCACGGCGGCCCGCTCGGCGTCCGCGTCCCCGAAGAGCCTCGCCTTCTCGGCCATCATCCAGTGCTCGGCCGTCGCGTACCGCACGCCGTCGACGGTGAACGGCGCCGGCCACCACTGGCTCAGGCAGCTCGCGCCGATCGTGCCGTCGGGCCTCGGCCGGTGGCCCCAGAAGTGCAGGTACTTCACCGGCTTACCCCGGTTGACCTGTGCCAACAGGTCTTCGATCTTCTCCATGCACGGGAGTCTGACAGCCGCCACGGACACTCCGTACCGGGTTTCCCGCGCCCACGCGACACATGGTCGACCGATTCCGTCGCGTAACCAAAAGGCAACAACGGAATCCCTTGTTGGGTAGGCGTGCCTCTGTCAGGATCGGCACTCAATTCGAGCCGGGACAACGGAGAGCGTCATGGGCAACCGCTTCCAGGTGAAGGACGTGCGGGACCGCTTCGCGGTCGGCG
This sequence comes from Streptomyces sp. NPDC045431, assembly GCF_040646655.1. Lineage (NCBI taxonomy): Bacteria > Bacillati > Actinomycetota > Actinomycetes > Kitasatosporales > Streptomycetaceae > Streptomyces > Streptomyces sp. NPDC045431. The sequence goes on along the minus strand of NZ_JBEZAQ010000019.1, from coordinate 23,533 downwards.
CGCAGTACATCGGCGGGCGAGCGCGGGCCGGGACCTCCGGGCGTACGCACACCGTCGTGGACCCCGCGACGGGCGAGGACGTCCTCACCTACGAGCTCGCCGGGACGGCCGACGTGGACGCGGCCGTCGCCGCCGCGCGTGAGGCGTTCCCCGGCTGGGCGGGCGTCACTCCGGGCGAGCGGTCCGAGGCGATGCACCGCTTCGCGGGCGTACTCGCCGAGCGCGCCGAGGAGTTCGCGCAGGCGGAGTCGCTGCAGTGCGGCAAGCCCATCAAGCTGACGCGGGAGTTCGACGTGCCCGGCACCGTCGACAACACCGCCTTCTTCGCGGGCGCGGCCCGCCACCTCCAGGGCCAGTCGGCGGGCGAGTACAGCGGCGACCACACCTCGTACGTCCGCCGGGAGCCCATCGGCGTCGTCGGCTCCATCGCGCCGTGGAACTACCCGCTCCAGATGGCCGCCTGGAAGGTCCTGCCGGCCATCGCCGCGGGCAACACCATCGTGCTGAAGCCCGCCGAGCTGACCCCGCTGACCTCGCTGATGTTCGCGCGGGCGGCCACGGACGCGGGCATCCCGGACGGTGTCGTCAACATCGTCACCGGGGCGGGGAAGGAGGCGGGCGAGCACCTCGTCGGGCACCCGGATGTGGCGATGACCTCGTTCACCGGCTCCACCGCCGTCGGCAGGCGTGTCGCCGAGATCGCCACCGCCACCGTCAAGCGCCTCCACCTCGAACTCGGCGGCAAGGCGCCCTTCGTCGTCTTCGACGACGCCGACCTGGAGGCAGCCGTCCACGGCGCGGTCGCCGGCGCGCTCATCAACACCGGCCAGGACTGCACGGCCGCCACCCGCGCCTACGTGCAGCGCCCGCTGTACGACGCCTTCGTGGAGCAGGTCGCCGACCTGATGGCGACCGTACGCCTCGGCGACCCGTTCGAGGAGAGCACCGACCTCGGGCCGCTCATCAGCCACGCCCAGCGCGACCGCGTCGCCGCCTTCGTGGACCGGGCCCGCGCGTACGCCACCGTCGTCACCGGCGGCGTGGCGCCCCACAACGACGGCGCCTACTACCGGCCGACGCTCATCACCGGGGCTCCGCAGGACAGCGAGATCGTCCAGGCCGAGATCTTCGGCCCGGTGCTGGTCGTGCTGCCCTTCGACGGCGACGAGGAGGGCATCCGGCTGGCCAACGACACGCCGTACGGCCTCGCCGCCTCCGCCTGGACCCGCGACGTCTACCGCGCCGGTCTCGCCACCCGCGCGATCAAGGCGGGCTGCGTCTGGGTCAACGACCACATCCCGATCATCAGCGAGATGCCGCACGGGGGCTACAAGGCATCCGGCTTCGGAAAGGACATGTCAACCTACTCCTTCGAGGAGTACACGCAGGTCAAGCACGTGATGTACGACAACACGGCGGTCGCCCGGAAGGACTGGCACCGCACGATCTTCGGGGACCGATAGCCCGTAACGGCCCGCACCGAAAGGCAACAGCGCATGGAGCAGTACGAGCCCGACAGCCTCTCCGCGGCACAACTCGCCGCGATGCGGCGCAGTCTGACGAACGGCAGAGGAGCCCTCACCCGCCGTTCGATGCTGCGCGCCTCGGGCGTCGGTGCGCTCACGCTCGGCGGACTCACCGGCCTGACCGCCTGTGGCATCCCACCCGCCAAGCGCGAGGGCGAAGGTCCCGCCTCCACCGACTTCTCGGCGAAGGAGAAGCAGCTCGCCTTCTCCAACTGGACGCAGTACATCGACATCAGCGAGGACGAGAAGCACCGCCCCACCCTGGAGGCGTTCACCAAGCGCACCGGGATCACGGTCAAGTACACCGAGGACATCAACGACAACGTCGAGTTCTTCGGCAAGGTCAAGCCGCAGCTCGCCGCCGGCCAGGACACCGGCCGCGACCTGATCTGCGTCACCGACTGGCTCGCCGCCCGCATCATCCGCCTCGGCTGGGCCCAGAAGCTCGACCCGGCGAACCTCCCCAACGCGTACACGAACCTGTCGAGCCAGTTCCGCCGCCCCGACTGGGACCCCGGCCGCGCCCACTCGTACCCCTGGACCGGCATCTCCACGGTCATCGCGTACAACACGAAGGCCACCGGCGGCCGCACGGTCGACTCCGTCACCCAGCTGCTCGACGACCCCAAGCTCAAGGGGCGGGTGGCGTTCCTGTCCGAGATGCGCGACTCGATCGGCATGACGCTCCTCGACATGGGCAAGGACCCCGGGACGTTCACCGACGCGGACTTCGACGTCGCCGTCGGCCGCCTCCAGAAGGGCGTGGACACCCAGCAGATCCGCCGCTTCACCGGCAACGACTACACCGGCGACCTCAACAAGGGCGACATCGCCGCCTGCCTCGCCTGGGCCGGCGACGTCATCCAGCTCCAGGCCGACAACCCCGACATCAAGTTCGCGATCCCGGCGGCCGGCTACATGACCTCCACCGACAACCTCCTGGTCCCGGCGAACGCCCGGCACAAGACCAACGCCGAGAAGCTCATCGACTACTACTACGAGCTTCCGAACGCCGCGCAGCTCGCCGCGTACATCAACTACGTCTGCCCGGTCGAGGGCGTACGCGACGAGCTGGCGAAGATCGACCCCGAGCTGGCGTCGAACACCCTGATCGTCCCGGACAAGGCGATGGCCGCGAAGTCCCGCGCCTTCCGCTCCCTCAGCGGTGAGGAAGAGACGGCGTACGAGGAGAAGTTCGCCAAGCTCATCGGTGCCTGAGCCCACCACCCTCGTCCGACCTCGACACCCCCTGGGGACCGCAACCCATGACTGACAGCACGAACACCACCGGCGGCGACGTCCGCCTCTCCGGGATCAGCAAGACGTACGGCTCCTTCACCGCCGTCCACCCCCTCGACCTCACCGTCCCGCAGGGCTCCTTCTTCGCCCTCCTCGGCGCCTCCGGCTGCGGCAAGACGACCACCCTGCGCATGATCGCCGGCCTGGAGGAGCCCACCACGGGCACCGTCCACCTCGGCGACACGGACGTCACCGACCTGCCCCCGTACAAGCGGCCCGTCAACACCGTCTTCCAGAGCTACGCCCTCTTCCCGCACCTGAGCATCTACGAGAACGTCGCCTTCGGGCTGCGCCGCCGCGGCGTGAAGTCCGTGAAGAAGCAGGTCGACGAGATGCTGGAGCTCGTCCAGCTCGGCGACAAGGCCGGGCACAAGCCGCACCAGCTCTCCGGTGGCCAGCAGCAGCGCGTCGCCGTCGCCCGCGCGCTCATCAACCACCCGCAGGTCCTCCTCCTCGACGAGCCGCTCGGCGCCCTCGACCTCAAGCTGCGCCGCCAGATGCAGCTGGAGCTCAAGCGGATCCAGACCGAGGTCGGCATCACCTTCGTCCACGTCACGCACGACCAGGAGGAGGCCATGACCATGGCCGACACGGTCGCGGTGATGAACGGCGGACGCGTCGAGCAGCTCGGCGCCCCCGCCGACCTCTACGAGAACCCGCGCACCACCTTCGTCGCCAACTTCCTCGGCACCTCCAACCTCATCGAGGCCGAGGTCGTCGAGGCCGCCTCCGACCTCGCGGTCACCGCCGGCGGCGCCACGCTGCGGCTGCCCGCCGACCGGTGCTCCGCCCCCACCGCGACCGGCGGGAAGCTGCTCGTCGGCATCCGCCCGGAGAAGATCTCGCTCGCTCACGCCGACGACGCGAGCGCGATCGCCACCGGACGCAACAGGGTCACCGGCCGGATCGTCGCCACCTCCTTCATCGGCGTCTCCACGCAGTACGTCGTGGACGGCCCGGCCGGCCGGGGCCTCCAGGTGTACGAGCAGAACATCGAGCGCGACTCCCGGCTGGCGCCGGGCGCCGAGGTCGTCCTGCACTGGAACCCGGCCCACACCTTCGGCCTGGACGCGGCACAGGACATCGACGCGGGCGTGGAAAAGGTGGAGGACGCCGCGTGACGACCACGGAAGCACCACCCGTCGCCGCCGCAGGGAAGCCGGCGGTACGGAAGCCGGCCGCCCGCAAGCGGCTCGTCCCGTACTGGCTGCTGCTGCCCGGCATCCTCTGGCTGCTCGTCTTCTTCGCGCTGCCGATGGTCTACCAGGCCTCCACCTCCGTGCAGACCGGCTCCCTGGAGAAGGGGTTCGAGGTCACCTGGCACTTCCGGACGTACTGGGAGGCCTTCACCGAGTACTGGCCGCAGTTCGTGCGGTCCCTGCTGTACGCCGGTACCGCGACCTTCCTGTGCCTGCTGCTCGGCTACCCGCTCGCGTACCTCATCGCCTTCAAGGCGGGCCGCTGGCGCAACCTGCTGCTCGTCCTCGTCATCGCGCCGTTCTTCACCAGCTTCCTCATCCGGACGCTGGCGTGGAAGACGATCCTCGCGGACGGCGGCGCGGTCGTCGGCGCGCTCGACGCGCTGCACGTCCTCGACGTGACCAACTGGCTCGGCTGGACCCAGGGCGACCGGGTCCTCGCCACGCCCATGGCGGTCGTCTGCGGCCTGACGTACAACTTCCTGCCCTTCATGATCCTGCCGCTCTACACCTCGCTGGAGCGCATCGACGGCCGGCTGCACGAGGCCGCCAAGGACCTGTACGCGTCGCCCGCCACCACCTTCCGCAAGGTGACCTTCCCGCTGTCCATGCCCGGCGTCGTCTCCGGCACGCTGCTCACCTTCATCCCGGCCAGCGGTGACTACGTCAACGCCGAGCTGCTCGGCTCCACCGACACCAAGATGGTCGGCAACGTCATCCAGTCGCAGTTCCTGCGGGTGCTCGACTACCCGACGGCGGCCGCGCTGTCCTTCATCCTGATGGCGATCGTGCTGATCATGGTCACCGTCTACATCCGCCGGGCCGGAACGGAGGACCTGGTCTGATGCGCTGGCTCCGCAAGAACCTCGTCGTCATCGCGGGTCTGCTGACCCTCGCCTACATGATCCTGCCGAACGTCGTCGTGATGGTGTTCTCCTTCAACGACCCGGCGGGGCGCTTCAACTACACCTGGCGGGAGTTCTCCACCCAGGCGTGGCGCGACCCGTGCGGCGTCGCCGACCTGTGCGGCTCGCTCGCGCTCTCCCTCCAGATCGCCGCCTGGGCCATGCTCGGCGCCACCGTCCTCGGCACGATGATCGCCTTCGCGCTGGTCCGCTACCGCTTCCGGGCGCGCGGCGCGATCAACTCGCTGATCTTCCTGCCGATGGCGATGCCCGAGGTCGTCATGGCCGCCTCCCTGCTGACGCTCTTCCTCAACATGAACGCCGACCTGGGCTTCTGGACGGTGCTCATCGCGCACATCATGTTCTGCCTGAGCTTCGTCGTGACGGCGGTCAAGGCACGCGTGATGTCGATGGACCCGCGCCTGGAGGAGGCCGCCCGCGACCTGTACGCCGGTCCCGTGCAGACCTTCCTGCGGGTCACGCTGCCCATCGCCGCACCCGGCATCGCGGCCGGCGCGCTGCTCGCCTTCGCGCTCTCGTTCGACGACTTCATCATCACCAACTTCAACGCGGGCTCGACCGTGACCTTCCCCATGTTCGTGTGGGGCTCGGCGCAGCGCGGCACGCCCGTACAGATCAACGTCATCGGCACGGCGATGTTCGTCATCGCCGTCCTGGTGGTCCTCGCCGGACAGGTCGCGGCCAACCGGCGGAAGCGCACCGCACAACCCTAGAAACCTGAGGGAGTTGGAAACCATGGCCCCAGCCGCCATGCGTACCGCTGCACAATCACTCTCGGACGCCCAGCCCGTCCCCTTCTGGCTGGAAGACCCCGGCAAGCCCGCCCCACAGCCCGCCCTCACCCGCACCGACCACTGCGACCTGCTGGTCGTCGGAGGCGGCTACAGCGGCCTGTGGACCGCGCTCCTCGCCAAGGAGCGCGACCCGAAGCGGGACGTCGTGCTCATCGAGGGCCGGGAGGCGGGCTGGGCCGCCTCCGGCCGCAACGGCGGCTTCTGCGCCGCCTCCCTCACCCACGGCTTCGGCAACGGTCTCGCCCGCTGGCCGGACGAGCTCGCCACACTGGAACGGCTGGGCGAGCAGAACCTGGACGCGATCGAGGCCGCCGTCGCCGCGTACGGCATCGACTGCGACTTCGAGCGCACCGGCGAGATCGACGTCGCCACCGAACCGCACCAGCTCGCCGAGCTGACGGAGGCGTACGAGGCGGCCGCCCGCCTGGGCCTCGCCGACGGGCTGGAGGTCCTCGACCGCGACGCCGTACGCGCCCAGGTGAACTCCCCGACCTTCCTCGGCGGCCTGTGGGACCGGCGCGGCGTCGCCATGCTCAACCCCGCCAAGCTGGCGTGGGGCCTCAAGCGGGCCTGCCTGGAACAGGGCGTACGCGTCTACGAGAACACCCCGGGCCTCGACCTGGTCCGCGCGGGCGGCGGCATGGCCGTGCGCACCCCGTACGGCAGGGTCCTCGCGCGGCAGGTCGCGCTCGGCACCAACGTCTTCCCGTCGCTGGTCAAGCGCGTCCGCGCGTACACCGTCCCCGTCTACGACTACGCCCTGATGACCGAGCCGCTCGGCGACGAGCAGCTGGAGGCCGTCGGCTGGAAGAACCGCCAGGGCCTCGGCGACAGCGCCAACCAGTTCCACTACTTCCGGCTCAGCGCCGACAACCGGATCCTGTGGGGCGGTTACGACGCCGTCTACCCCTTCGGCGGGCGCGTGCGCGCCGAGCTGGACCACCGCCCCGAGACGTACCTGACCCTCGCCGAGCACTTCTTCCGCTGCTTCCCGCAGCTGGAGGACGTCCGCTTCACCCATGCGTGGGGCGGCGCCATCGACACCTGCTCGCGGTTCTCCGCCTTCTTCGGCACGGCCCACGCCGGCCGGGTCGCCTACGCGGCCGGCTTCACCGGCCTGGGCGTCGGCGCGACGCGCTTCGGCGCGGACGTGATGCTCGACCTCCTCTCGGGCGAGCGCACCGAGCGCACGGAGCTGGAGATGGTCCGCTCCAAGCCGCTGCCCTTCCCGCCGGAACCCCTCGCGTGGGCGGGCATCGGCCTGACCAAGTGGTCCCTGGCGAGGGCCGACGCCAACGGCGGCCGGCGCAACCTGTGGCTGCGGACGATGGACCGGCTGGGGCTGGGCTTCGACAGCTGACCACGTCATCCGCGCGACCCGCGTAATGATCCGGGTTCACCCGCCTCTCCCCGTGTGAACGCACTGCCCGGCAGGGCAGGCACAGGCACGGACAGGGAGGCTGTGGACGATGACCGGTTCGGGGGCTTGGGGGGCTTCGGGTGGCAAGGGCGCGGTGGAGTGGCTGGTGTCGGCGGCGCCGGACCCCGTCGCGTGCCGGTGGGAGTGGGAGCGCAGCCCCGCGGGGGTGGTCCTGCTCCCGGCGGGGCGGCGCTGGGACGTGCTGATCGTGCCCGGCGAGCTCGGCTACCCGGCCCTCGACGTGCTCTCCCGGCTCGTCGACCACCCCGGCCCGGTCCTCGCCGACTTCGGCGACGCCCGCATGGGCTTCTTCGTCCCGCCGGGCACGGCCGCCCGCTGGGTCGGCACCGGCATGCGCGCCGCCGGGCGCGGCACCTGGCTCGTCGTGCCGTACCCCTGCCCGGGCCGGGCGGCCGGCGGCACGCGCTGGCTGGTGTGGCCGGACGGCGCGGGGACCCTCACGGACCCGGCGCTGCTGGAGCTGGCGCTGCACGAGGCGGCGGGGTGGCTGGCGAGGCAGCGGCACAGGCCGTGAGCGAGGGAGCGGGCCGGTGGCGCTGCACGAGGCGGCGGGGTGGCTGGCGAGGCAGCGGCACAGGCCGTGAGCGAGGGAGCGGGCCGGAGCGCGACCTGACGAAGTGGCGCTCCGGGACGGGCGGCGCCGGGCGCGCCGCCCCTACTGTCCTGGCAACACGGCCCGCCCTCCGCCTCTCTTCAGGGAGCCCCGCATGACCATCGCCGACATCGCGATCCCCGACAGCGCCCTCGCCAAGGAGGCCACCGAGCTCGTACGCGACACCGCCGACGAGCTGATCTACCACCACTCGCGCCGCGTCTACCTCTTCGGGGCGCTCCAGGGCCGCAACCGCGGACTGGTCTTCGACCCGGAACTGCTCTACGTGGGCGCCATGTTCCACGACCTCGGACTCACCGAGGCGCACCGCGGGTCCACCCGCCGCTTCGAGATCGACGGCGCCGAGGACGCCCGGGCGTTCCTGCTCCGGCACGGGGTGCCCGAGGAGAGCGCCCGCGTGGTGTGGGAGGCCATCGCCCTGCACACCACGCCCGAGATCCCCGCGTACATGGCCCCCGAGATCGCCCTGGTCACGGCAGGCGTCGAGCTCGACGTCCTGGGCATCGGCTACGACGACCTCTCCGACGGGCAGCGGGCCGCGGTCGTCGCCGCGCACCCGCGTCCCGACTTCAAGCGCCGCATCCTCCAGGCGTTCAACGACGGCATCGCGCACCGGCCCCACACCACCTTCGGCAACGTCAAGGCCGATGTCCTGGAGCGCTACACCGAGGGCTACGTCCGCCCGAACTTCGTCGACGTCATCACCGGCTCCCCCTGGGCGGAGTAGGTGGCTCTCGACACGCCCCGGCTGCGGGCGGAATTCCAGGCCCTCGGCCTGCGCAGGGGGGCCGTCGTGATGGTGCACTCGTCGCTGTCGGCCTTCGGTCAGGTGGAGGGCGGGGCCCGTGCCGTCCTGGACGCGCTGCTCGGCTGCGTCGGGGACTCCGGCACCGTCGCCGTCCCCACCTTCACTCCCCAGGTCGCCGACCCCGCGCCGTACGCCCGCGACCCCTTCGACCCCGAGGTGGAGCGCGCCCGCCGGGCGGTGCCGGACTTCCACGACGCGCTGCCCACCCCGATGGGCGCCCTCCCCAACGCGGTGCTGGCCCACCCCGGCCGGCTGCGCGGCGGCCACCCCCAGGCCTCCGTCGCCGCCATCGGCCCGCACGCCCGCGCCCTCACGGAGGGGCGGCCCCTGGCGTACGCCCTGGGCGCGGGATCCGCCTTCGCCCGGCTGTACGAACTCGGCGCCCACATCCTCCTCCTGGGCGTCGGCCACAACCGGAACTCGTTCCTCCATTACGCCGAGTCGCTGGTCCCGCACCACCGCCGCAAACTGCGTCGCTTCCCGTACCCGATCGGCGGGCGGCGGGTGTGGGTCGAGGTGCCGGACGTGGGCGACGACAACGGCACCTTCTTCCCCCGCCTGGGCGCCGAGGCCCGCGCCGCCGGTCTGGTCCGCACCCGCACGATCGGGGCGGCGCCCTGCGCGCTGATGGAGAGCGTGCCGTTCACCGACCACGCGGCGGGGCGCCTGGCGGAGCTGCTGGCTCAGCGGCGGGCGGCGTAACCCAGGCCCAGGAGCACCGGCGCGAACAGGCACGCGCTGCCCAGCACGTCCAGCGGCCAGTGGTAGCCGCGCAGCACCAGCCCGACGCCCGTCGCCACCGTCAGCAGGGCGGCGACGGGCAGCAGCCGTCGCCGGTGGACCAGGAGGGCCGCCCCGCCATACGCCACCAGCGCCGTCGCCGTGTGCCCGGACGGGTAGTAGCCGGTCTCGGCGGTCAGCGGCCCCACCCGGTCGACGAGCACCTTCAGCGGCACCACCACGGCGGGTACGAGCGCCATCGCCAGCCCCGCGCACAGCGCCGCCCGGCGGCGCCCGCGCCACACCGCGTACGCGAGGGCGACGGCGAGGACGGGCAGGGCGACCTGGAGGTTGCCGAGGTCGGCGAGGAGTTCGGTGAGGGGGGCCGGTCCGCGTCCGGCGACGGCGCGCCCGGCGCGCTCGTCCAGCCGGGCGAGCGGCCCGTGGACCGCGACCTGCCAGGTGACGACCGCGAACAGCGCCAGGGCCGCCACGGGGAGGAATGCCGACCGCCCCGGAACAGGGGGGGTTGTTCCGGGGCGGTCGCCGTGACCGGTGCGCCGCACGCCCCGGGGGGTATGGGGCGGGCGACTGTCCGATCGGTGAGGAGTTCCGGAGCCGAAGGCCCCGGTGGTGTGCGCGAAGGCACGCCCAGGACGGGGCTGGGGAGGCTCCGGCCTGGAAGGTGTCTCTCTCATCTGCGAAAACCGTACGGCAGAGAAGCGGGGGGCCGACAGCGGGATCTCCATCCCGCCATCGGCCCCCCACAACCTCTTCACACGTACGTCGGAGCACGTGTGCCGAGCGCGTACGTCAGATGCGCGCGAACGCGGCCTCGATGACGTCCAGGCCCTCGTTCAGCAGGTCCTCGCCGATGACCAGCGGCGGCAGGAAGCGCAGCACGTTGCCGTAGGTGCCGCAGGTCAGGACCAGCACGCCCTCCGCGTGGCAGGCCTTCGCCAGCGCGCCGGCGGCCTCCGGGTTCGGCTCCTTGGTCGCCGGGTCCTTGACCAGCTCGATGGCGATCATGGCGCCGCGGCCACGGATGTCACCGATGATCTCGTACTTCTCCTGCATGGCGGAGAGGCGGCCCTTCATGACCTCCTCGATGCGCTTCGCCTTGCCGTTGAGGTCGAGCTCCTTCATCGTCTCGATGGAACCGAGCGCACCGGCGCAGGCCACCGGGTTGCCGCCGTAGGTGCCGCCGAGGCCGCCGCCGTGCACGGAGTCCATGATCTCGGCGCGGCCGGTGACGGCGGCGAGCGGCAGGCCGCCCGCGATGCCCTTGGCGGTCGTGATCAGGTCCGGGACGATGCCCTCGTCCTCGCACGCGAACCACTGGCCGGTGCGGCAGAAGCCGGACTGGATCTCGTCCGCGACGAAGACGATGCCGTTGTCGTTGGCGAACTTCACGATCGCCGGCAGGAAGCCCTTGGCCGGCTCGATGAAGCCGCCCTCACCGAGCACCGGCTCGATGATGATCGCGGCGACGTTCTCGGCGCCGATCTGCTTGGTGATCTGGTCGATCGCCTGCGCGGCGGCCTCGGGGCCGCAGTTCTCGGGGCCGGTCGGCCAGCGGTAGCCGTACGCCACCGGCACGCGGTAGACCTCGGGGGCGAACGGGCCGAAGCCGTGCTTGTACGGCATGTTCTTGGCGGTGAGCGCCATCGTCAGGTTCGTACGGCCGTGGTAGCCGTGATCGAAGACGACGACGGCCTGGCGCTTGGTGTACGAACGGGCGATCTTGACCGCGTTCTCGACGGCCTCGGCGCCGCTGTTGAACAGCGCGGACTTCTTGGCGTGGTCGCCCGGGGTCAGCTCGGCGAGCGCCTCGCAGACCTCGACGTAGCCCTCGTACGGCGTGACCATGAAGCAGGTGTGCGTGAACTGCTCCAGCTGGGCGCTCGCCCGCCGCACGACCGCCTCGGCGGACGCGCCGACGGACGTCACGGCGATACCGGAACCGAAGTCGATCAGGCTGTTGCCGTCGACGTCCTCGATGACGCCGCCACCCGCGCGGGCGGTGAACACCGGCAGTACGGAGCCCACGCCGCCCGCGACCGCGGACAGACGGCGGGCCTGAAGCTCCTGCGACTTCGGGCCGGGAATGGCGGTGACGACGCGGCGCTCCTGCGGGATTTCGGTCATGCGGGGCTCCTGGGAAGGGGTCTTTCGGACGCTATTGCTCTTTCTTCCGCAGGCTAGGCGGGTGGAAGGGGTGGGGGCATGCGCCGATAGGGAGTGATGAAGGGCGTGTCGTTGTCCGCTGCGGACATAGGACCGCCGATCCGCGTCCCCGGAGGGGTCCGCCCACTAGATTGACAGGTGCACAGACGCGCGCGACCCGGCTGGTCAGGGGGCAGGGGTTCATGGACACCGACGGTACGTACGGCACGTACGGAACGCAGGGGGCACAGGGGACGCAAGGGGCGTCCGGCGGCGGCACCGCCGGCGCCCCCGCCGTACCGCCGCCCGCGCACCCGCCGCGGCCCGCGCACCCGCCCGCCGCGCCCACCGGCGGGGGCACCGGCGGCGTCGTCGCCTGGCTGCGCACCCCGCGGCCGGACGCCGAGCCCGGGGTGTGGCGGTTCGGCCACCGCCCCCGGCCCCAGGAGGAGCCCGAGGCCGTACCGGCCCGCCGCCTCTTCGCCGGCGCACTCATCGCACTGCTCAGCGGCTGGCTCCTGTGGTCGCTGCTGTGGAACAACTACCTCGGCGACTACTGGCTCTGGCCCCTGTACCTGCTCACCCCCGACGCCTGGCGCGGCACGATGTCCTTCGTCGTGGCCTGGTACGTGTACGTGGGCCTCGTCGCCGCCGGCCTGCTCGTCTTCTTCGCGCGCATCGGCCACGTCCCCGAGATCTGGCGCCGGTACGTCCGCAGGAAGGACACCCCGCCCCCGCCCCCGCCGCCCGAGGCCGACCCCGCCGACTGGCCCGAGCTGCGGGCCGCCGGGCTCGCCGAGGCCGCCGCGCTGCTCGCCGAGGCCACCCGCTCCGGCGCCCTCGGCGACGTGGACTACGCCCGCATCCGGCGCGCCTGGCAGGGCGTACGGACGCACCCGGAGCGGCTCGCGGCCTTCGCCGACGCCGTACGGGCGCAGGGCGCCGCCGCCTGCGCGCACCCCTCGGGCGTGCGGGACCTGCCCGTCCGGACCGCCGTGCACGACCTGGCGACCGGGCAGGTGCGGATCGGCACCGCCGCCGACCACCCGCGCAACCCCTACGCGCGGCGGACCACCGGCGTCGCGCTGGAGCCCGGCGTGCTCGGCACCTCGCTGGTCGCGGTCGGGCCCGCCGGGTCCGGCAAGACCGTCCGGGTGATCCGGCCGGTGGTGGAGTCCCTGTGCCTCCAGGCCCTCGCCAACCGCGCCGCTGTCGTCGCGGTGACCGCCCAGGGCGCCGCCCTGGCGCCGGACGCCGCCTTCGACGTCGTCGTACGCGTCGGGCGCCCGGACTCCACGCACGACCTGGACCTGTACGGCGGCGCCGACGACCCCGACGAGGCCGCCCGCATGCTCGCCGAGGCGCTCGTCGGCGACCTCGTGCCGGACAGCCGCCGGGCGGCGACGGCGCTGGCCCAGCTCATCGGGCCGTACCGCGCCGCGTACGGCCACTTCCCGGCGGTGCCGGAGCTGCGCGAGCTGCTCGGCGGGGCGCCCGAGGTGCTGGCCGGGCTGCGCGCGGCCGTCGCCGGTGACCCCGCGCAGCTGCGGGAGCTCGACGCCCGGGCGCGCCAGGCGGAGCGGGGCGACGACGTCGCGGTGCTGCTCGCGGAGCGGATCGCGTTCCTGGACCGGCCCGCGTTCGCCCGGTTCTTCGGCAGGGGCTCCACCCCGGCGTTCTCGCTGCGCGCCATCGAGCACCCGCTGCGCGTCCGCGTCGACCTGCCCGAGCGCGGGCACGCCGAGGCCTCCCGGATCGTGGCGCGGCTGCTGCTCGCGCAGTTCACCGAGGCGGCCCTCGCGCGCGGCGACCGGTCGCTCTTCGCCTGCCTGGTGCTGGACGACGCCACGTACACCGTCACCGCCGACTCCGTACGCGCCATCCAGCGGCTGCGCTCGGCCCACGCCGGTGTCGTCCTGGCGCTGCGCACCCTGGAGGACGTACCGGAGGCGCTGCGCGGGCCGCTGCTGGGCGCGGTGGGGTGCCGGATGGCGTTCGCGGGGCTCGCGGCGTGGGACGGGGGCCGGTTCGCGGAGACCTGGGGCACGGAGTGGGTGCAGACCCGGGACGTGACCAACCGGCAGATCATCGCGGAGGAGCCGCTCACCAAGGCGCTGCACTTCCTGCGCCGCCTGGTGACCGGCAAGGCCGCGACGGCCGAGGCGGTCACGGTGCGGGAGGTGGAGCGGCAGCGCTGGTCCGCCTCGGACCTCGCCCACGCGGTGCCGCCCGGGCATGCCGTACTGTCCCTGACAGGCGTCCGAGGGGAACACACCCCTCCGCTTCTGGTCGATCTGCGCACGTAAGACGGTTGTCATACGTGCTGGCAGAATTGAAGGGAGCCGTTCATACGGGACGGCGAAAATCCCTCCTCGAAAGTCCGACGGTTCCGCCATGCCGCTCACGCTCGCCTCGCTCGTCCAGCACTCGGCGCTGAAGCTCACCGTCCGCGCCGGGGAGGACCGCCTCGACACACCCGTCCGCTGGGCGCACGTCAGCGAGCTCGCCGACCCCGTCCCGTACATGGAGGGCGGCGAGCTGCTCCTGGTCACCGCGATGAAGCTGGACGCCGGGAACCGCGAGGCCATGGGCCGCTACGTGAAGCGGCTGGCCGACGCGGGCGTGGTCGGGCTCGGCTTCGCGGTCGGCGTCAACTACGACCAGATCCCCGACGCGCTGCTGGAAGCGGCGCGCGAGGCCGACCTGCCCCTGCTGGAGGTGCCGCGCCGCACGCCGTTCCTCGCCATCTCCAAGGCGGTCTCGGCGGCGCTCGCGGCCGACCAGTACCGGGCCGTGACGGCCGGCTTCGAGGCACAGCGCGAGATGACGCGGGCGGCGCTCGCGGAGGGCCCCGCGGCGGTCGTGGCGCGGCTCGCCTCGCACGTCGACGGCTGGGCCGCGCTGTACGACGCCTCCGGCCAGGTCCTCGCGGCGGCGCCCGACTGGGCCGCCCGGCGCGCGGCCCGGCTGACCGCCGACGTCGAGCGGCTGCGGGAGCGGTCGGCCCCGGCGAGCGCGGTCGTCGGCGGCACCGACGACCGGGTGGAGCTCCAGTCGCTCGGCACGGGGCGGCGCGTACGCGGCGCGCTGGCCGTCGGCACGGGCGCCCCGCTCGGCACGGCGGAGCGGTACGCCGTCCACTCCGCCATCGCCCTGCTCACCCTCACCACCGAACGGTCCCGCTCCCTCCAGGCCGCCGAGCAGCGGCTCGGCGCGGCCGTGCTGCGGATGATGCTCGCGGGCCAGCCCGACCACGCCCGGGCGGTCGCGGGCGACCTGTACGGCGGGATCCTGGACGCCCCGTTCCGGCTGCTGATCGCCGAACCGGCCGGCGACCGCGACCCGGGCGCGGAGCCCGCCCTCACCACGCTCGCCGAGACCCTGGAGACGGCGGCCGCCCGCACCGGCGAGACGGTGCTGACGGTGCCGGAGGGCGAGGAGCGGCTGGTGGTGCTCGCGGCCGACGGGGGAGCGGTGGCCGCCGCGTGCGACGCGTACGCCGAGAAGGAGGCGGAGGAGGCCGGGCTGGTGATCGGCCTGTCCGCCCCCACGGGCCCGACGGCCGCCGCCTCCGCGTACAAGCAGGCGGAGCAGGCCCTCTCGGTGGCCCGCCGCCGCGGCCGCGCGCTCGTCGAGCACGAGGAGCTGGCCGCCGGCTCGGTGCTCCCGCTGCTGGCCGACGACGCCGTACGCGCCTTCGCCGACGGCCTGCTCCGCGCGCTGCACGAACACGACGCGACCGGCCGCGGCGACCTGGTCGCCTCGCTGCGCGCCTGGCTCTCCCGCCACGGCCAGTGGGACGCGGCGGCGGCGGACCTCGGCGTCCACCGCCACACGCTGCGCTACCGCATGCGCCGCGTCGAGGAGATCCTGGGCCGCTCCCTGGACGACCCGGACGCGCGCATGGAGCTGTGGCTCGCCCTCAAGGCCACGGGCGAGGCCCCGGCGCCCCGCTGACGCTTCCGCTGATCCGCTTCCGCTGATTCGTTTCAGCGCGCCGCGGCGGGCTCCGAGACGTCCGCCGGCCCCCCGGCCCCCTGCGTGCCGCCCCGCGCCCGCGCCCGCAGCCCGAACGCGCCGACGGCCACCGCCGCCAGCGCCGTGGCGAGCGGCACCCACAGGGCCGCCCGGTAGCCGTCGAGCAGGGCCTCGGGCGTACCCGCGTCCCCGGTCGCGGCGGCGTTGACCGCGGCCGCGGCGGACAGCCCGAGGGCCGCGCCGAACTGGAACGACGTGTACAGCAGCCCCCCGGCCAGGCCCTGCTCCTCCTCGTCGACCCCCTCGGTGGCGGCGATGGTCAGCGGCCCGTACGCGAGCGAGAACGCGAGCCCGAGGACGATCAGGCTCGGGAACATCGCGAGGTACGTCCAGTCCGGGCCGACCGGCAGGAACAGGGCGTACGACAGGGCGGCCAGCAGCAGCCCGCCGAAGATCACCCGGCCGTTGCCGAAGCGGTTCACCAGCCTCGGCGTGAGCGTGGGCGACAGGATCGCGTCGACCCCGATGACGATCATCGCGAAGCTCGTCTGCAGCGTGGACCAGCCCCGCAGCTCCTGGAGGTAGAGCACCACCAGGAACTGGAAGCCGAAGAAACCGGCGGCGAAGAGCAGCCCGGCGAGGTTCGCCCGCACCAGCGCCCCGGACCGCAGGATCCCCAGCCGCACCAGCGGCGCCGGGGAGCGGCGCTCCACGGCCACGAAGACCGCCAGGCACACGAGGCCCCCGCCCACGGTCGCCAGGGTGGCACCGAGCCCGCCGTGCGCGGCCCGCTCGACGCCCAGCACCAGCAGCACGATCGCGGCGGTGACGCTGACCGCGCCCGCGAGGTCCACGCCCTGCCCCGTCCGGTCCGGGCGCGGTGACGCCGGTACGAAGACGAGCGCGCCCAGCAGGATCACGGCGCTCAGCGCTACGGGCGCGAAGAACACCCACCGCCAGTCGGCCGCCGCGAGCAGACCGCCGGCCACCAGCCCGATGGAGAAGCCGCCGGCCGCCGTACCGGAGTAGACGAGCAGCGCCTTGGTGCGGCGCGGACCCTCCTCGAAGTGCGTGGTGATGACCGAGAGGCCCGCCGGGGTCATGAACGCGGCGGCCACGCCGGTGACGAACCGCGCGGTGATCAGCGTCCAGCCCTCGGTGGCGAAGCCGCCCAGCCCGGAGAAGAGGAGGAAGACGGTCAGCCAGAAGACGAACATCCGGCGGCGGCCGAAGAGGTCGGCGGCGCGCCCGCCGAGCAGCATGAAGCCGCCGTAGCCGAGGACGTACGCGCTCATGACCCACTGCAGCGCGCCGGTGGACAGGCCCAGATCGGCTCGGATGGCGGGCAGCGCCACGTTCAGCATGGCCACGTCGATGCCTTCGAGGAAGATCGCGCCGCACAGGACGAAGAGCATGCCCCGTTCGCGTGGCCGGAGCCCCGGCGTACCCGTCCGCGTTCTCGTCTCTGTCGTCTGCGTGCTCATGGAAGTCCCTTGGGAGAGTAGGGAGTCGGTGTCCCCACCACCCTCGGCGGGCCGGTCCGGGGGAACAACGGCGAAGAGCGCGACGTTCGTTCAGTCACGCTTACCGATCGAGGCTCATGCGGGGGGACCGACCGTGGAACGCGACGAACTGGAGTGCTTCCTGCTCCTGGCCGAGGAGCTGCACTTCGGCCGTACGGCGGACCGGATGCGGCTGTCCCGGGCCCGGGTCAGCCAGCTCGTCCAGCGGCTGGAGCGCCGCGTCGGCGCGCCGCTCTTCGTCCGCACCAGCCGCCGCGTCGCCCTCACCGACCTGGGCCGGCGCCTGCGCGACGACATCGCGCCCCACCACCGGGCCATCGGGGAGGCCATGGCCCGTGCCACCGCCGAGGCGCGCGGCGTGACGGGGGTGCTGTACGCCGGGTTCTCCACGCCGCTCACGGGGGAGCTGGTGATGCGCACGGTGGAGACCCTGCGCGCCCGCCACCCCCGGCTGGCCGTCGAGGTCTGCGAGGTGCCGCTCGCCGACCCGTACGGCAAGCTGCGCGGGGGCGAGTTCGACGTCCAGCTGATCGAACTCCCGGTGCGCGAGGACGACCTGGCCGCGAGCCCCGCCCTGCTGTCGGACGCCCGGGTGCTGGCTCTCCCCTCGGGCCACCCGCTGGCGGCGCGCGCGTCGGTGGCGTACGAGGACCTGGCCGGCCTGCCGCTGCTCACCGTCGACGGCGATCTCCCGCCCTACCGCCGGGAGCTCCACAGCCCGGCGCGCACGCCCGGCGGCCGCCCGATCGGCCGGGGCCCCGCCGTGACCAACCTCCAGGAGGCGCTGACGATGGTCGCCGGCGGCCGGGGCGGCCTGCTCGCCGCGGCGCACCTGGCCACGTACCACGCCTGGCCCGGCGTCGCCTACGTACCGCTCGCGGGGGCCGCCCCCCTCGGCTACGGCCTGGTGTGGCGCGCCGCGCACGCGACGGGCGCGGTGCGGGAGTTCGTCCGCACCGCCCGTGAACTGGCGACCGCGCCCCAACCGGAGAGGGGCGAGAAAGCGGCCAATTCCCGAATCCCTGCCCGGAATCGGGCAGATTTCTTGATGTCGGGCGCCTGGAATCCATAATCTCCGGTGCATGACAAGTCCCGCCGTCGACCCGGCCGCCGCAGGCACCCCCGCACTCCCGCCCCCTCCACCCGCCGGCCGCCGCATCAGCGGCGCCGTCTGGGCCGCCCTCGCGATCGTGTACGTCGTGTGGGGCTCGACCTACCTCGGCATCCGGGTCGTCGTCGAGACCATGCCGCCCTTCCTCTCCGCCGGCGCCCGCTTCGTCGTCGCCGGCGTGCTGCTCGCCGCGCTGCTCGCCTGGCGGCACGGCATCGCCGTACTCAAGGTGACCCGCGCGCAGCTCGCCTCCACCGCCGTCGTCGGGCTGCTGCTGATCCTCGGCGGCAACGGCCTCGTCGTCCTCGCCGAGACCTCCGTCCCCTCCGGCCTCGCCGCCCTGCTCATCGCCGTCGTGCCCGCCTGGGTCGTCGTGCTGCGCACCGCGGCGGGCGAGCGTCCCGGCCCCGGCGCGTACGCGGGGGTGCTGCTCGGCCTCGCCGGGCTCGCGATCCTCACGCTCCCCGGCCTCAGTGGCGACGTACGGATCGCGGGCGTGCTCACGGTGATCGTGGCCACCGTCATGTGGTCCGTCGGCTCCTTCTCCTCCTCGCGCCTGCCCATGCCGAAGAACCCCTTCACCACGAGCGCGTACGAGATGGTCGTCGGCGGCCTCGGCTGCCTCGCGCTCGGGCTCGTCCGCGGCGAGCACCGGGGCCTGGACGCGACCGCCTTCTCCGCCCGCTCCTGGACCGCGCTCGCCTACCTCGTCCTCTTCGGGTCGCTGCTCGCGTTCACCGCGTACGCCTGGCTCCTGCACACCGCCCCGCTGTCGCTCGTCGCGACGTACGCCTACGTCAACCCCGTCGTGGCCGTCGCCCTCGGTGCGCTGGTCCTGGGCGAGGCCGTGACCTGGCCCATCGCCCTCGGTGGCGCGATCGTCGTGGCGGGCGTGTGCCTCATCGTGAGCACGGAGCGCCGCCCGGGAAGCCCCGCGCGCCGGCCGTAACGTACGGAACGGCGAAACCGACTCCCCGCACCACTCCATCCCGGACAAACCACGGCCCGGCCACCCGGCCCTACCGTGTGAACAGCACAGCAGCCCCCCAACCTCCGCACAGCTTCGAAAGGGCCGGGATCGCACATGACTGCCACCGCCTTCTGGCTCGCCGGCCGCCAGGCCACCGGCGAGACCACCTTCGACGTCACCTCCCCGTGGGACGGCCGCCTCGTCGGCCAGGTCAGCGTTCCCACCGAGGCCCAGGTCGAAGAGGCCGTGGCCGCCGCGCACGCGGTCGTCGACGAGTTCGCCGCGACCCCCGCCCACGTCCGCGCCGCCGCCCTGGACCACGTGTCCAAGCGCCTGGCCGAGCGCACCGAGGAGATCGCCCAGCTGATCTCCGCCGAGAACGGCAAGCCGATCAAGTGGGCCCGCGGCGAGGTCGGCCGCGCAGTGTCCGTGTTCCGCTTCGCCGCCGAGGAGGCCCGCCGCTTCAACGGCGGCGAGGCCCAGCGCCTCGACACCGACGGCGGTGGCGTCGGCCGCCTGGCCCTGACCCGCCGCTTCCCCAAGGGCGTCGTCCTCGGCATCGCGCCGTTCAACTTCCCGCTGAACCTGTGCGCCCACAAGGTCGCCCCGGCCATCGCCGTCGGCGCCCCCATCATCCTCAAGCCCGCCCCGGCCACCCCGCTCTCCGGCCTGATCCTCGGCGAGCTGCTCGCCGAGACGGACCTGCCGGCCGGCTCCTGGTCGGTCCTGCCCGTCCTGAACGAGGCCATGCCCGCCCTGGTCAAGGACGAGCGCCTGCCGGTGATCTCCTTCACCGGCTCCGACAAGGTCGGCTACGCCATCCAGGAGTCGGTGCCGCACAAGCACTGCACCCTGGAGCTCGGCGGCAACGCCGCGGCCGTCGTCCTCGCCGACTGGGCCTCCGAGGAGGACCTGGACTGGGCGGCGACCCGCATCGCCACCTTCTCGAACTACCAGGGCGGCCAGTCCTGCATCTCCGTGCAGCGCGTGATCGCCGACGCGTCGGTCTATGACCGGCTCGTCCCGAAGGTCGTCGCCGCCGTCGAGGCGCAGGGCACCGGCGACCCGTCCGACGACACCACCGACGTCGGCCCGCTGGTCAGCGAGGACGCCGCCAAGCGCGTCGAGTCCTGGGTCGACGAGGCCGTCAAGGGCGGCGCCACGCTGCTCACCGGCGGCAAGCGCGAGGGCGCGACCTACGCCCCGACCGTCCTGGCGGACCTGCCCGCCGACACCACCCTCGCCTGCGAGGAGGTCTTCGGCCCGGTCCTGACCCTGCACAAGGTCGACGGCGAGGCCGCCGCCTTCGCCGAGGTCAACAACTCCAAGTTCGGCCTCCAGACCGGCGTCTTCACGCACGACCTGCAGACCGCCTTCCGCGCCCACCGCGCCCTGGAGGTCGGCGGCGTGGTCGTCGGCGACGTCCCGTCCTACCGCGCCGACCAGATGCCGTACGGCGGCGTCAAGCAGTCGGGCGTCGGCCGCGAGGGTGTGCGGTACGCGATGGACGACTACACGTACGAGCGGGTGCTGGTCCTCACGGGCCTGGCGCTGTAACAGCCCGTCACTCGTACGGCCCAGACCGGCGGCCGGAGCCCACTGTGCGGGGGCTCCGGCCGCCTTTTCGTCTGGGCCGGAATCGGGTAGGTACGGTCGAGTAACCGGTCGGCCCGAGCACCGGCCGGCCGCCCCCGACTGCGGCGAGGTGAGCCCACCATGTCCGGCCCCCACCACAAGCCCAAGGTCTCCGAGCGCGAAGCCCGCCAGGTCGCCGAGGCCGCCCGCGAACAGGACTGGCGCAAGCCCAGCTTCGCCAAGGAGCTGTTCCTCGGCCGTTTCCGGCTCGACCTCATCCACCCGCACCCGCTCCCGCCCGCCGAGGACGTCCAGCGCGGCGAGCAGTTCCTCGCCAAACTGCGGGACTTCTGCGAGACGAAGATCGACGGCGCGCTGATCGAGCGCGAGGCCCGCATCCCCGACGCCGTGATCGACGGGCTCAAGGAGCTCGGCGCCCTCGGCATGAAGATCGACCCCAAGTACGGCGGCCTCGGACTCACCCAGGTGTACTACAACAAGGCCCTGGCCCTGGTCGGCTCCGTCAGCCCGGCCGTCGGCGCCCTGCTCTCCGCGCATCAGTCGATCGGCGTACCGCAGCCGCTGAAGATCTTCGGCACCACCGAGCAGAAGGAGACCTTCCTCCCGAGGCTCGCCCGCACCGACATCTCCGCCTTCCTCCTCACCGAGCCCGACGTCGGCTCCGACCCCGCGCGCCTCGCCACCACCGCCGTCCCCGACGGCGACGAGTACGTCCTCGACGGCGTGAAGCTGTGGACCACCAACGGCGTCGTCGCCGACCTGCTCGTCGTCATGGCCCGCGTACCGAAGTCCGAGGGCCACAAGGGCGGCATCACCGCCTTCGTCGTCGAGGCCCAGTCACCCGGCATCACCGTCGAGAACCGCAACGCCTTCATGGGCCTGCGCGGCCTGGAGAACGGCGTCACCCGCTTCCACCAGGTGCGCGTCCCCGCCGCCAACCGCATCGGCCCCGAGGGCGCCGGTCTGAAGATCGCGCTGACCACCCTCAACACCGGGCGCCTCTCGCTGCCCGCGATGTGCGTGGGCGCCGGCAAGTGGTGCCTGAAGATCGCCCGCGAGTGGACGGGCGTCCGCGAGCAGTGGGGCAAGCCCGTCGCCCTCCACGAGGCGGTCGGCTCGAAGATCTCCTTCATCGCCGCCACCACCTTCGCCCTCGAGGCCGTCGTCGACCTCTCCAGCCAGATGGCGGACGAGGACCGCAACGACATCCGCATCGAGGCGGCCCTCGCCAAGCTGTACGGCTCCGAGATGGCCTGGCTCATGGCCGACGAACTGGTCCAGATCCGCGGCGGCCGCGGCTTCGAGACCGCCGACTCCCTCGCCGCCCGCGGCGAGCGCCCCGTCCCGGCCGAGCAGCTCCTGCGCGACCTGCGCATCAACCGCATCTTCGAGGGTTCGACCGAGATCATGCACCTGCTGATCGCCCGCGAGGCCGTCGACGCCCACCTCGCGGTCGCCGGCGACATCATCGACCCCGACAAGACGCTCGGCGACAAGGCGAAGGCGGGCGTCCAGGCGGGCGCCTTCTACGCCCGCTGGCTGCCCAAGCTCGTCGCCGGCCCCGGCCAGCTGCCGCGCTCGTACGCCGAGTTCCACCCCGCCGGCCACCCGGACCTCGCCGCCCACCTGCGCTACGTCGAACGCACCTCCCGCAAGCTGGCCCGCTCCACCTTCTACGCCATGTCCCGCTGGCAGGGCCGCATGGAGACCAAGCAGGGCTTCCTCGCCCGGATCGTCGACATCGGCGCCGAGCTCTTCGCCATGAGCGCCGCGTGCGTCCGCGCCGAGCTGCTGCGCTCCGCCGACGAGCACGGCCGCGAGGCGTACCAGCTCGCGGACGCGTTCTGCCGCCAGTCCCGCATCCGCGTCGAGGAGCTCTTCGGCCGGCTCTGGCACAACACCGACGACCTGGACCGCAAGGTCGTCCAGGGCGTGCTCTCGGGCACGTACACCTGGCTGGAGGAGGGCGTCCTCGACCCCAGTGGCGACGGCCCCTGGATCGCCGACGCGACCCCCGGCCCCTCGACCAGGGAGAACGTCCACCGCCCGATCCGCTGACCCGCCGGTTTCGGCCCCCGGGCCCGCCCCGGCACGTCCGGCACCCATAATCGAGCCGCGATCACCACGATCTCGACGACGAACGGGAGCACGGATGTACGGGGCGGGAAAGCGGTACGGACGGACCGGGCGCGTCGCCGCCGCGCTCGGCGGCATGCTCCTGCTGGCCGGGTGCGGCGCGGGGGAGCCCGACGACCCCAAGGCCAAGCCCTCCGCGCATGCGAAAGCCCCCGCGCCCCTCACCGAGGCCCAGCTGACCGCGGCCGCTTTCGCCGGGGACGAGAAGGCCGGCGCGTACACCACGAGCCCCTACCGGGTCGGTGAAGCGCCCTTCAGCGACCACTACACCGCCGACCCGGCCGTCTGCCAGCCGCTCGTCAGCCTCGCCAAGGGCGCGACCGCCCACGACCCCGTCGCCGAGGTGCACCGCGACCTCTCCGCCGACGGCGGGCCGCGCTCCGTCCAGGTGACCGTCCAGCTCCGCTCGTACGCGGCCGGGGACGCCACCGCCGTCATGGCCGCCCTCGGCAAGGCGGGCACCGCCTGCGCGGCCGGCTTCACCGAGCAGCGGACCCTCGCCGAGGGGCGCTACCTGAAGGTGGAGCCGGTGAAGGCGCCCGCCGTCGGCGACGAGGCGAAGGCGTTCCGCTTCACCCTCCAGGACGTCAAGAACAAGGACCTCAGGCTGTACGAGTACCTCACCGTCGTCCGCTCCGGCTCCACCACCCTCGCCTTCCGCGCCGAGGTCCTCGACACCAAGGACTTCGGCGGCGTCCCGCAGGAGGTCGTCACCGCCCAGTGGGAG